>NZ_JAFEUC010000001.1:0-950572 GCF_016901255.1 Micromonospora humida | reverse complement strand
TCTCACCGAGGCCGCGGACCTCAGTCGTACGCCGGTCGACGTCACCGCGGTCCTGGACCACCTGGTCGCCGAGGCCGACACGGCCGCGCCGACGAGCATCGGCTTCCCCGGCGCGGTCGACCTCGACCATCGGGAGGTGATGGCCCGCCTCGGTCACCGCCTGTGGAACAACATCGGCGACCCCACCGACACCGGCGGCACCCCGCACACCCGCGTCCTCGAACAAGCCGTGATCGCCTGGCTCGCCGACACCCTCCACATGCCGGCCGACGACCGGTGGGGATACGTCACCACCGGCGGCACCGAAGGCAACCTCTCCGCCCTGCACGCCGCCCGCCGCCGCCTCCCCACCGCACGCATCTACTACTCGACGGCCGCCCACTACTCCATCCCGAAGATCATCGAGATGCTCGGAGCACGCGGTGTGGTGGTCAACGCCGGCGCGGACGGGGAGATGGACTACGACCACCTCGCCCTCCGGGTACGCCGCCACCGGCGATGGCCGGCGATCGTCGTGGCCACCGCCGGCACCACCATGACCGAAGCCGTCGACGACACCACCCGCATCCAGGCCGTCCTCGACGAACACGACGTGCCCGGCCGGCACGTGCACGTCGACGCGGCCCTGTCCGGCATACCCCTCGCCCTCGACGGACGGCTGCGCCTGGACGACGACAGCGGCATCGGCAGCATCGCGGTGTCGGGGCACAAGTTCCTCGGGGTGCCGACGCCGTGCGGGGTGGTCCTCATCCGCGACAGCCTCCGCCGCGAAGGCGCCCCGGTCACCTACACCGCCACCCTCGACTCGACGGTGACCGGATCGCGCTGTGGGCTAGCCGCCGCTCTGCTGTGGCATGCCATCGCCACCCACGGCCGGGAAGGACACCGGTGGCGGGTCAGCGAAGCCCGCCGTCTCGCCGCATACACCGTCGACAAGCTCACCACCGCCGGCTGGCCCGCCTGGCGACACCCCCACGCCTTCACCGTCGTCCTCCCCACCCCACCCACCGCAGTACGGGCGAAGTGGCTCCTGGCAACCGACGCGGACGTCAGTCACCTCATCTGCATGCCCGGCATCACCCAAGGCCAGATCGACGCCTTCGTCACCGACCTCACCGACGCCACCGCGCCGGATTCAGACCCAGGCCCCGATCACCCACACCTGCCGAGGTCCATCCCCAGGCCCCGGCAAACGTCTTCACCCACCACCGGCATCGGCACCCCCTGACCGCTGCTTGCCGCCCCGCCGCCCTGGCACCCCCCCGAGTGCCGGCTTGCCCGCGTCTCGGCGCACCTGCTCACCGCTGCCCGAACCTGACCGCTGACCCCCCACCAGCAGGACGCCATCGACGCCGCCGACCTCGTGCCCCACATCACCACGCCCTGACCACCGGCCGGCCCGGTGATCGCTGCGGCCGGCCCGCCAGCGCCCTGTTTGCTTTCCCTGCCCATCCGTCTTGCCGAGGGACCGACCTTCCTGATGGCCCAGCCCCGCACCTACACCTCCGACGTCATGACCGACGCCGTACGTCAGGTCGAAGCCGCCCGCGCCGCCGGACGACGCGGCCCGATCAGCGCCGTCGCCCGGGAACTCAACCTCGACCGCCGCCTCCTCCAATCCTGGGTCACCAACGCCCGCGCCAACGCCGCAGCAGCAGCACCACCGCCCACCGCATCGAGCACCCACACCGGCGTCGACCTGGTACTGCTGCCCGACGGGCTGCTGCACTGCCGGTTCTGCCAACACCCCATGACAGCGGTGTTCACCTGGGCCGGTCTCGTCTACGACTGCCCACCACCCTGCCGCCGACCCGTACTGAACGCGACAGCAGTCGCCAGCGCCGTCGGCCTGGTGGTCCTGCGGCACGCCGCGCACCTCGTACCCGCGCTCACCCACCCCAAGGCGGCGAGTATCGCCGCCGGACACGCCCATCGGTTGATCACCCGGATCACCGCCGGCACCCACCCCAGCGACCTACGCATCACCTGGCCCACCACCCGCCCACCCCGACCCGTCCCACCCGGACACCTCCACCTCGCCCGCAACCTCGCCACTACCGACCCACAGCGTGCCCGCACCGTCCTGCGGAACGTCCTCACCGGCATCGACCCCACCACCACCGCCACCGAAATCGCCTACGCCGAGGCCGCGCACCTGCTCGCCCCGCTCCTACCAGGCGAGGCGGCGATCCGCTGGGCCGACTACGCCCACCGCGGCCTCACCCACCTCCACGGCCCCACCCACCCGCACACGCTGACCGCCGCGCATACCCTCGCCACCGCCCACCGTCAGGCAGGCCACCACCAACGCGCCTACCACCTCCTGCGGGAACTCGCCGAACGCTTGGCCGCCACCGCCGGATCCGACGCGCACCCCACCCTCGCCGTCCGCGCCACCACCGCCCTCGTCCTGCACGACCTCGGCCACCACCACGCCGCCCACACCCTCCTCACCGACACCATCGACCGCCACCACCGAGCCCACCCCGGCCATCCCGCCACCGCCCGCATGACCAAACACCTCGACCACCTCCGGCAGCGCCACACCACCGATCGCGACAGCAGACCAAGAGCAGCAGTGAACCCTCCCGCCCCAGTGGTGCAGGCATGACGGCCCCGGAAACGGCCGCAAGCGGCATGAAGGCGGACGGACAACGATCGGTGCTTCGCGAGTACCTGGCACGGCACCTGGAAGTTCGCACCCCGAGAAACCGCAGCTTAGGCGTGAAGACGCTCAACCTCGGCATCGAGGAGGACCCATTGCCTCCGGAAAGGTTCTTCGTGGCCAGCGAGCGTGCAGCCGTGGTTCCCATCCCGTCGCTGACCTCCCACGAGGCGTTCGACTCTGGGGTGCTGCTCGGCACCGGGCCGGCCTCACGCCTGCTCGACCACAGCCGGCAGGCATACGCCGCGCTCGCCGCATCGAAACGGTGGCCGACGTGCAGGCGTTGGATGTGCTGCGAGAGCGGCGGGGGGATGATTCTCTTGTGCTGAATATCCGGTTGACCGTTTGAGGTTCGTCCCATCAACCTGTGCGAAGCTTTAATGATCTAGGAGCTGCGCCCGGCCACCGCGCCGGGCGAGGATCGCAACCCCGCTTCCGACGGGCCGATGATGGACAGCCGGTCGCGCTGCGCCCGGCCACCGCGCCGGGCGAGGATCGCAACGACCGGGGCGAGGAACCTGAGCAGGACGCGCCGCAGCACGCTGCGCCCGGCCACCGCGCCGGGCGAGGATCGCAACTGCGCCCACGCGGGCAGGTCCTCGACCCGCTCCGCAGGCTGCGCCCGGCCACCGCGCCGGGCGAGGATCGCAACAACGCCTCCGCGAGCAGCGCCGCTCGGGCGAACTCGGGCTGCGCCCGGCCACCGCGCCGGGCGAGGATCGCAACGCCATGGCCTCCAAGAGCCTGCACCGGCAGCTCTGGCTGCGCCCGGCCACCGCGCCGGGCGAGGATCGCAACGATCAGGGTCATCGTGGGCTCTCTTGGGGTGGGTGGATGCTGCGCCCGGCCACCGCGCCGGGCGAGGATCGCAACCCGATGGGTTTCGACCCGGTGACCGACGGCCTGTCGGGCTGCGCCCGGCCACCGCGCCGGGCGAGGATCGCAACGCCTTGCGGCCCTCGTCGTGCCGCCAGGTCAGCTCTTCGCTGCGCCCGGCCACCGCGCCGGGCGAGGATCGCAACCCCCACCACCCGGCCGCTGTCGTTGACCTTGCAGAGGCTGCGCCCGGCCACCGCGCCGGGCGAGGATCGCAACGGCTGATACAGCGTGGCGTGCGCGACGCTGGGCGCAAGCTGCGCCCGGCCACCGCGCCGGGCGAGGATCGCAACCCTGTCGGCGCGAAGTCGGTAGCAGCATGGCCAGTGGCTGCGCCCGGCCACCGCGCCGGGCGAGGATCGCAACAACGACCGGATCAGCGTCTGATCGGTGATCCGACGGGCTGCGCCCGGCCACCGCGCCGGGCGAGGATCGCAACGACTTCGGTCAGCGAGACGACCGTCTCGGCGACGTCGCTGCGCCCGGCCACCGCGCCGGGCGAGGATCGCAACATCGGCGCGAAGGTGATGAACATGAAGCTCAGCACCGGGCTGCGCCCGGCCACCGCGCCGGGCGAGGATCGCAACCCGGTCGCCTCGGACCCGGCGCTGGACGGCTACGCGGCTGCGCCGGGCCACCGCGCCGGGCGAGGATCGCAACATCGCCTCGGTGACGGTGAAGTCGTCGGGCAGCCGAGTGCTGCGCCCGGCCACCGCGCCGGGCGAGGATCGCAACTACCCTCACGGCCATGACGTGGCAGCAGGCGGCCGGGAGCTGCGCCCGGCCACCGCGCCGGGCGAGGATCGCAACCGGCCGTGGTGGGGGGACCCGGCGCGTCGCTTCGACTGGTGCTGCGCCCGGCCACCGCGCCGGGCGAGGATCGCAACTCGGACTCGTACTGCCACCAGCCGAGCTGCTCGCCGCGCTGCGCCCGGCCACCGCGCCGGGCGAGGATCGCAACGCCGCGCCCATGACGACCCGCCGGCGGTCCGCCGGCGGGGGCTGCGCCCGGCCACCGCGCCGGGCGAGGATCGCAACGCGACGGACACGTCACTGAGGCTGCGGGTCGACGTGGAGCTGCGCCCGGCCACCGCGTCGGGCGAGGATCGCAACGTGAGGATGGTCGTCGGGTTGAGGTGAACTTCATTCAGGGCAGCGCTCGGCGGTCGCGCCGGCGAGGACGGGCACAAGACCCGGCGGTACGAGAGCGATGGGCAGACCCGGTTGCGTCCGGCCGCTGTGCCGGGCGAGGATTGAGTGTTCGCTGCCCCGACCATTACAGGCTGCGTTTTCGTTGGACTGGCCCCGCTTGAATAGCGGGTGTCGTAATGATTTCCGTGGGGGTCTGATCGTGTCTGGTAAGGGCATTCTTTGGGCTCATAGTCCGGCTGATGGCTCTGGCCGGTGGCATTCTCTGGCAGAGCATCTTCGTGGCACGGCAGGGTTGGCGCGACGCTTTGCTGCTCCGTTTGGTGGTGGTGAGGTGGCCTATTGGCTTGGTGCGTTGCATGATGTAGGCAAGGCGTCTTGTTCCTGGCAGGACAAGCTTGCTGCGGTTGCGTCCACTGGTGGGGTAGTGGGCATCGACCACAAGTCTCTGGGGACGAGGATCGCGCAGGAGCATGGGCTTGGACTGTTCTCTGGTGCGATTTTCGGTCATCATGGTGGGCTCGTCGATTCGCCTGTGCTGCGGGCGATGTTGCGGCAGAGGCTTGCCACCTGGTCTGGGGAGGTGGCGTCTGCTGAGCAGGAGTTGGCTGGGCTGCTACCTGATCTGCCAGCGGATCTCGGTGTCCTGGTGCCCCAGGGTTGGCGGGAAGATCCGTTGGTGGGGGAGATGGCGTTGCGTCTGTGCTACAGCGCTTTGGTCGACGCGGACAGCCTGGACACGGCCGCACACTTTCAGGGTTTGGCTGACCCTCGGGTCCGTGCGGATGCCGATTTCGGTCATCTCTACAAGGTGTTCGAGCAGCGGCGCCGTGTGGAACTCTCCGGACGCGGTGACTCGCCGGTCGCTGGCCTACGGGAGCGGGTCTATGCGGATTGTCTGGCGGCGGCTGAACGGGAGCCTGGGGTGTTCCGCCTCGGTGCCCCGACCGGTGCTGGTAAGACGCTGG
Organism: Micromonospora humida; assembly: GCF_016901255.1. NCBI lineage: Bacteria > Bacillati > Actinomycetota > Actinomycetes > Micromonosporales > Micromonosporaceae > Micromonospora > Micromonospora humida. The sequence goes on along the minus strand of NZ_JAFEUC010000001.1, from coordinate 944,914 downwards.
CGAGTGGGGGGTTCGCGCTGCGGCATGCGGAGAAGCATGGGTTGCGTCGGGTGATCGTGGCGGTTCCGTTCCTGACCATCACCGAGCAGAATGCTGCCGTCTATCGTCGGCTGTTGGATGAGGAGGGTGGTGAGCCGGTCGTCCTGGAGCACCACAGTCAGGCTGATTTCGATGATCCGGATGCCGGTCGGTGGGCGCGGCTGGCTGCGGAGAACTGGGACGCGCCGTTTGTTGTTACGACCTTCGTCCGGCTGTTCGAGTCGTTGTACGCGCGTAAGCCGTCGGCGATGCGTCGGGTTCATCGCCTGGCGAACTCGGTGATCGTGTTGGACGAGGTGCAGGCGTTGCCGCATGCGATGCTCGCGCCGATCCTCGATGGGCTTCGCCTTCTCGTGCGGCACTTCGGGACGACGGTGTTGTTGTCCTCGGCGACGCAGCCGAGTTTCTGGGCGCTGGATGAGTTCAAGGACGTGCCGTGCACGGATCTGATCCACGACACTCCGCGTCTGGTCAGTGAGCTGCGGAGGGTGCGGTACGAGTGGCAGCTCGACCCGCAGCCGACGCTGTCTGACGTCGCCGATCAGGCCGTGGGTGAACGATCGGCGTTGGTGGTGGTCAACACGACGGCGGACGCGAAGACGGTGTTCGAGCGGTGGAGTGACAGCGAGCCTGAGGGGGCGGCGTGGCACCTGTCGACCCGGATGTGTCCGGATCATCGACGGCGGGTGCTGGCGCAGGTGCGCACGCGACTCGACCGGGGTGAGCGTGTCCTGCTGGTGGCTACCCAGCTGATCGAGGCCGGGGTGGACGTCGACTTCCCGGTGGTGTTCCGGGCGATGGCGCCGGCGGACTCGCTGCTGCAGGCAGCCGGGCGGGCCAACCGCGAGGGACGGATGGCCCACGGTGGTCGCGTGGTCGTCTTCGCGCCGCAGGACGGCGGGCAACCACCCACGTACAAGACGCTGGTCGGCTGTACCGGGCGTCAGTTCGGACCGGGCAAGGCAGACCCGGACGACATCGAGGCGCTCGGACGCTACTACCGCAACGTGTACGACACGCTCACCCTCGCCGACCACCAGCATGTTGGGCAACGCATCCAGCATGCCCGGAAACGCTGGGAGTTCGAAACCGTTACGGACGGGCCGATGGATGCGCGCACCAAGCGGCGCGATCGGAAGCTGGCGTTCAGGATGATCGACGACGACGCCGTCAACGTGGTCACGCTTCAAGGGGCCGAGACGCCCAAGCTGCGCGAAGAACTGGAACAGCTCATCGTGGACCTACGCCATTCACCGATCCGAGACTTGACCAAGCTGCGCCACTTGCAGCCGTACACGACGAACCTCCACCCCAGCGCCCTACGTCAAACCGGTGTGATGGCGTTACTTCGGCCGATTCTCGGCACCGAGGTACGGCGAGGTGCGCTGGTCGAGTGGATCGGCGAGTACGACCACGCCACGGGGATCAACCTTGACCCGAACCTGGAGCAGTTCGTCTTCTGACGCACTCGTCAGTCGGATTCTTGTCACTCCTATGTAGAGCTTACTCGGCGTGGTGCGGCCGTTCCTGTCGTACTGGTCGTGGATCGTCGCACTCGTTGTGCGAGGGGGCCTCCGGTTCTGTGGTGTGGTCTTTCTTCGTTCACGTGTTCGACGAGCTGTCGTGGGAGGGGCTGTGTGGTGACGACGGATGTGGTCAACGGGGTGACTCTGCGGCGTAGCCCGGAGGGTGATCTTCCGGTGGTGGTGCAGGTCAGTGGTGAGGCGGCGTTGTTCTCGCGGCCGGAGTTGAAGGTCGAGCGGGTCAGCTATCCGGTGATGACGCCTTCTGCTGCGGTAGGGGTGCTCGAATCGATCTTCTGGAAGCCGGAGATGCGGTACCAGGTGGTGGCGATCGAGGTGCTCAAGCCGGTGCGGCAGTTCACGATCCGGCGGAACGAAACCTCGGATGTCGCCCCGTTGTCGGAGGCGCTCAAGGGCACCCGGCGGGTCGACACGGCGGCACATCGTGATCAGCGCAATGCGGTGTGCCTGCGTGATGTCGCCTACCGCATCCATGCCCACGTCGAGTTGGCGGCGCATGCCGACAAGTCGGTCGCGGCGTACCGGGATCAGTTGCGTCGGCGGGTCCGTAAGGGTGCCTGCTTCCAGCAGCCCTATCTCGGCACCCGTGAGTTCAGCGCGGAGTTCGGGTGGCCGGATGACACGCCCCGGGCGGATGTCAACGAGGAGATCGGCATCATGCTGCACTCCATCCACCGGGACGGTCAGTCCGCCCAGCCGCGGATGGAGTGGTTCGCCGCTCGGGTGGTCGCCGGGGTGTTGTCCGTGCCGGAGCGGGGGATCGAGTTGGCGCTTCCGGTGGAAGGCCGGGTGGTGTAGTGCTGTTGCAGCGGCTGGTGGAGTTCGCCGACACCAGCGAGGACGTCATTCCGCCGTTCTACTCCCGCAAGCCTGTGCGGTGGAGCCTGGAGATCGACACGAACGGCGTACCCCGGGGTGGCCTGGTCGATACGGCGAACAAGGACGACCCGAACTTTCGGTTCGGTGCGCCTCGGCTGGTGCCGGGGGTGACCCGGACCGTCGGGATCTCGCCCGCGCTGGCGGTCGACACGGGGGAGTACGTCTTCGGTTGGCTGTCGGAAGGGGTTAAGCCGGAACGGGTCGCCAAGCAGCACAGCGCGTTCCGTGCCCTGATCGCCGACTGGGCGGCAGCCGAGCCGGACAGTCATGGTCCGGCTGTCGCCGCCTTCTACCGCGACGGGCACGCCGATCGTATTTCACCGCCGGCTGAGTGGGGCAGGGGAGACCTGGTCGGCTTCTGGGTCGACGGGGTCTACGCGGCGGACGCTGTCGCGGCGCAGCGTTTCTGGGCCGGGGTAGCTGGCGATCGGAAGGGCTCCGGACGCACCGGGTTGTGTCTGGTCTGCGGGCGGGTGCAGCCGCTACTCCATACGATGCCGCAGCAGATTCCTCGACGGTGGGTGCCCGGGGCCACCCAGAGCGCGTCGCTGGTCAGCATGAACGAGGCCACCCACGGCTACGAGTTGCAGAAGTTCCTGACTCACACCCCGATCTGCGCCGACTGTGGGTTGAAGTTCATGACCGCGCTGACGGCGCTGCTGTCCGATCCCCGGCACAGCACGAGCCTGTCCGGGCAGAACGCCAGGCTCGCCTGGTGGGTGCTGGGCGGGTCGACCTTCGACCCGTGGGCGACTGTCGAGCAGTTGGACCCCAGCAACATCCAGCACCTGATCGCTGGGCCGGCGAGCGGCGCGGAAGCCTCCCTTGACGAGGTGTCCCGGTACTGCTCGGTGACTGTGGGCGGCAACGTCGCCCGCGTCGTCGTCCGGGACTGGGTCGAGCAACCGATTCCCCGCGTCAAGGACAACATCCGGGCCTGGTTCGACGACCACCGGATCGTTGACGCCCGGACCGGTGAGGTGGCCACCATCAAGGTCTCCCAACTCGCCCGGGTGGCGGGGCGGTTCGAGGCCGGCCGCAACGGAGCATCCGGCACCTGGACGAAATTCGGCGCATCCGGAGAACACCGCCCACCCGACCTGTTTCACCGGCTGCTCAGCGCCGCGCTACTCAAGCGACCGCTGCCGCCGAAGCTGCTCAACCACGTCATCAACCGCATCCGAATCGACGGCCGACTCGACCCCGCCCGCGCGGCGCTGATCCGACTCGCCCTGCGCCGTCACCCGACCCTGCCCGAGCATGAACGAGAGAGGCTGACGCCGACCTTGAACGTCGCCCACAAGCAGCCGGCCTACGTGTCCGGCCGCATCTTCGCCGTCATGGACGACCTGCAACGCACCGTGTTCCGGGTCGCCGACCAGAGGCTGAACACCACCTTCGCCGAACGATACTTCGGCCGCGCGATCGACAACCCGCAGGTCGTCATCGTCTCCGGCCGCCGCAACGTACAGGCATGGCTCAAACGCCTCCGCGGCCCGCTGCGCCGGCCCGCCTGGTCGGACGCCTACGAACGGCGACTCGACGACCTGTTCGTCCAACTCGCCGCGATCCCCAGCGCTGCGGTGCTGACGGACAAGGCCCAGTTCATCCTCGGCTACCACCAGCAGCGGGCCGAGATGCGGGCCGAACGACTCGCCGCCGCCGCAAACAAGAAGAAGACCGACCTGCCCCCGGAGCCCGATGACGTGGCACCGACCGCCGACGACGAAGGAGACGACGCATGAGCGCCGTACACCTCGACCCGACCCGCCGCCACGACGCCGTCCTGCTGTTCGACGTCAGCGACGGCAACCCCAACGGCGACCCGGACGCCGGCAACCAACCCCGCACCGACGACGAGAGCGGCCAGGGCCTCGTCACCGACGTGGCCATCAAACGCAAAATCCGCGACACCGTGTCCCTGCTGCGCGGCGACGACCCGCGCTACGGCATCTTCGTCGAAGCCGGCCACGCCCTGAACACCCGGATCGACGGAGCGTTCGCCGCCAACCCACCCAAAATCAGCAACAAGCCCACCCCGGCGGAGAGCGCGGCAGCCCAACAGTGGCTCTGCCAGCACTACTTCGACATCCGCATGTTCGGCGCGGTGCTCAGCACCGGCAAGAGCGGCGGCGCCGGGCAGGTCCGCGGCCCGCTCCAGCTCACCTTCGCCCGCAGCATCGATGCGATCCTGCCCACCGACCACACCATCACCCGGGTCACCCAGACCCGCCAGGACGACATCGACAAAGGTGAGCGCACCGAGATCGGCTCCAAATGGACCGTCCCGTACGGCCTCTACCGCGCCCACCTGTTCTACTCGGCACCCCGCGCCGCGAAGACCGGCGTCACCAGCGACGACCTCGCCGCGCTGTGGCAGGCCGTCACCGTCATGTTCGACCACGACCGGGCCGCCAGCCGCGGCGAGATGAAACTCTGCGGGCTGTACGTGTTCACCCACCCCGACGCCTTCGGAGCCGCACCCTCGGCCGCCCTCACCCAGCGGATCACCGTCAAGCGCACCAACGACGACAAGGCGGCGCGCACCCACACCGACTACACCCGCAGCATCGACGAGTCCAGGCTGCCCGGCGGCATCGAGCTGACCAAGCTGGTCGACCTCTGGCCGTGACCCACGACCACCCCACGGACAGCGGCACCCCCGACCTGCGGGAGGTGCCGCTGTCCGCGCTGGAGCACTACGCCTACTGCCACCGGCAGACCGCCCTCATCCACGTCGAAGGCGTCTGGACCGAAAACGTCGAGACGGTACGCGGCGACCTCAGCCACACTACCGTCGACCTACCCGGCATCCAACGCCGCCGAGGCCTCACCACCATCCGGTCACTCCCGGTATGGAGCCACACCCACGGCCTACGCGGCATCTGCGACGTCGTCGAGTTCGAGAAGAACACCGCCACACCCGTCGAATACAAGGTCGGACGCTACCAACCCGGCGGCCCCGCCGAACTACAACTCGGCGGACAGGCCCTCTGCCTCCTCGAAGCCGGCTTCGACGTACCCACCGGATACATCTACTCCGTCGCCGAACGCCGCCGACACCCCGTACCCATCGACCATGACCTCCTCGAACGGGTCATCGCCGCCACCACAGCCGTACGCCGGCTGCTGCACACCCCGACGCTGCCGACGGCACGCAACGACGCCCGCTGCCGGCGATGCTCCCTACGCGAGGACTGCCTCCCCGAACTGACCGACGGCCAACGGCAGACCCCACCCGACCTGTTGACCCCACGACCATTGGGACAGTGGCGTGACTGAACTCCTCAACACCCTCTACGTCCAGACCCCCGGCACCAGCCTGCGCCTCGACGGTGACACCGTGCGCATCTACCACCCCGACCAACCCGGACGTCACCTGCTACCCCTCGTTCGACTCGACCACCTGGTCCTGTTCAGCGGCGTGACCCCCACCGACGACCTGCTCCTGCGCTGCGCCGACGACGGCCGCTCCGTCAGCTGGCTCACCGGCAGCGGACGATTCCGCGCCGGACTGGTCGGCCCCACCCACGGCAATCCGCTACTACGCCAAGCGCAACACCGCGCCGCCGACTCACCGGAACGCCAACTCCCCATCGCGGTCGCCCTCGTCGCCGGCAAAATCCACAACGCGCGACAAGTGCTGCTCCGCACCGCCCGGGACACCAGCGGCCACCGACAGACCGCACTACGCGCCACCGCCGAACTCCTCGCCCGACGACTCGAACTCCTCACCACCGCCACCAGCACCAACGAAATCCTCGGCGTCGAAGGCATCGCTGCACGCGACTACTTCGCCGCCATGCCCTACCTCCTGGGCGACAACAACGACTGGAAGGCATCCGGCCGCAACAAACGACCACCCACCGACCCTCTGAACTGCCTGCTCTCCTTCCTCTACGGCATGCTGCGCGTCGCCGTGCAGGGTGCACTCGAACAGGTCGGACTCGACCCGTACATCGGCTTCCTTCACGCCGTCCGACCTGGCAAACCCGCCCTCGCGCTCGACCTGATGGAAGAGTTCCGCCCCCTCCTGGCAGACCGCCTCGCCCTTACCATGATCAACAGACGCGAATTGACCCCCACCGACTTCGAAGAACTACCAAACAAGGCCTACCGACTCACCGACAACGGACGCAAAACTGTGCTGGCCGCCTGGCAACAGAGCCGACAACGCGACTGGCCCCACGCCCAACTCGGCCGCCAGGTACCCGCCGCGCTGCTCCCTCTCGTGCAAGCCCGACTACTCGCCCGCCACCTTCGCGGAGACACGGTCGCCTACCAGCCGTGGACGGTGAACTGAACGTGGACCTGCTCGTCACCTACGACGTCGAAACGGTCACCCCGCAGGGACAACGCCGACTCCGCAAAGTCGCCAAGATCTGCGAAGGGTACGGACACCGCGTACAGAAATCGGTCTTCGAAGTAGTCTGCCGCGACACCGACAAGGTCCGCTTCGTCGCCGCCCTCCAAGACGCCATCGACCCCACCCAGGACAGCATCCGCATCTACCACCTACCAGCCCACGCCCTCGACGACGTCGAACACCTCGGCAAACCACGACCCATCGACCCACGCGGAGCCCTAGTGATCTAGGAACCCCCAGTGGACACGAAAAGCCCGGAGGGTTCCGAGGTGGGAAACCTGGATCAGATGAACAAAACGGACTGCGAGCAAGTCGATGAGGGATCGTCTGATCGCTATATTCGCTGCTCGTGAACCGCTGCGCCCGGCCACCGCGCCGGGCGAGGATCGCAACGTCGCCGGTACCCGCCGGGTCGACAAGGCCACCTACGGCTGCGCCCGGCCACCGCGCCGGGCGAGGATCGCAACCGATGGACGAGATCGGGGGTGGCGCTCCGGGCCGGGGGAGCTGCGCCCGGCCACCGCGCCGGGCGAGGATCGCAACCTGTACTACGAGCCCGACAAGCGGGCCCGGGAACGCTGCTGCGCCCGGCCACCGCGCCGGGCGAGGATCGCAACCCACCAATCGGCTTCCGGGTCGTAATCCTCCGATTCGCTGCGCCCGGCCACCGCGCCGGGCGAGGATCGCAACCGGCTGCCGTCCGGTGCGGAGATCGTGCCGACGTCGAGCTGCGCCCGGCCACCGCGCCGGGCGAGGATCGCAACTTCTCCCGCTGACCCCTGATCGCACCCGGCCCCGGGCTGCGCCCGGCCACCGCGCCGGGCGAGGATCGCAACGCCCCCCGCTCCCAGGCCCGCCAGGTGTAGCCGGCCTCGCTGCGCCCGGCCACCGCGCCGGGCGAGGATCGCAACGAGGAGCCCTTGGCCAAGACCGGGGCGCAGGACCAGGCTGCGCCCGGCCACCGCGCCGGGCGAGGATCGCAACACGTCCGAGCTTTCGAGCTCGATGGTCTTCTTCAACCGCTGCGCCCGGCCACCGCGCCGGGCGAGGATCGCAACGCGGCTACCTCTGCCGCTCGTGCAACGTCCGGGAGGCGGCTGCGCCCGGCCACCGCGCCGGGCGAGGATCGCAACCGGTACGGGCTGCTGGACTCCAGCAACCGGCCGCTGTAGCTGCGCCCGGCCACCGCGCCGGGCGAGGATCGCAACGCTCCTCGGCGTCGGTGAGGCCCGGCACCAGCACGAAGCTGCGCCCGGCCACCGCGCCGGGCGAGGATCGCAACCAGTTGTCGGAGCGGGCGACGTCGCCCGACGACAAGCTGCTGCGCCCGGCCACCGCGCCGGGCGAGGATCGCAACCACGCCTCGACTGGCGCAGACCACCACCACGGTGAGGCTGCGCCCGGCCACCGCGCCGGGCGAGGATCGCAACGGATACAACCTCACCGACCTTGGCGTGCGTGCAGGGGCTGCGCCCGGCCACCGCGCCGGGCGAGGATCGCAACGACATCAACCTGACCACCCCGCTGATCGACCGTGGGATGCTGCGCCCGGCCACCGCGCCGGGCGAGGATCGCAACGGCGGAATGCCCTGCGTCACCAGGTCGCTGGCACCCGGCTGCGCCCGGCCACCGCGCCGGGCGAGGATCGCAACGGAGGTGGTGAGCTGCGCCTTGAACCAGGCTTTCTGGCTGCGCCCGGCCACCGCGCCGGGCGAGGATCGCAACACCGGTGTGCACCCCCGGGCGCTGTCCCGCCGCCAGGGCTGCGCCCGGCCACCGCGCCGGGCGAGGATCGCAACTTTGGGTTGGTCAGCCTGTCGACCCCGCGCCAAGCCGCTGCGCCCGGCCACCGCGCCGGGCGAGGATCGCAACGGTGGTGAAGTTGACCATGTAGCAGGTCGAGCTGTGGCTGCGCCCGGCCACCGCGCCGGGCGAGGATCGCAACCCGGTGCCGACTCCGGCGGCGTTCTTGAACTGGGAGCTGCGCCCGGCCACCGCGCCGGGCGAGGATCGCAACATGTTGCACGAGATGGAGCGGGTGGCCGCGCACCGCAGCTGCGCCCGGCCACCGCGCCGGGCGAGGATCGCAACGAGTGGTCGGCGCCCGAGGACGCCGACCCGGAGGATGGCTGCGCCCGGCCACCGCGCCGGGCGAGGATCGCAACCGGGGTCCGAGTCTCCGGTTGAGGGTGGCCCGACTGGCTGCGCCCGGCCACCGCGCCGGGCGAGGATCGCAACACCCGCCAGTCCCGGTCGGCGTCCTTCGGTGACTCCCGCTGCGCCCGGCCACCGCGCCGGGCGAGGATCGCAACAAGCTCGCCGCCAAGGTCTCCGCCGCGCACCGTGGACGCTGCGCCCGGCCACCGCGCCGGGCGAGGATCGCAACGGTGGAGCGACGGGCGGCTCCGCAGTCGCCGCAGGGCTGCGCCCGGCCACCGCGCCGGGCGAGGATCGCAACGCCACGGTGCCGCTGCCGAACCTTTGCTGGGACAGGAGCTGCGCCCGGCCACCGCGCCGGGCGAGGATCGCAACGTGCTGTGGTCGCCGGACGGGGCGCTCGCCGCACGCCGGCTGCGCCCGGCCACCGCGCCGGGCGAGGATCGCAACGTGCTGTGGTCGCCGGACGGGGCGCTCGCCGCACGCCGGCTGCGCCCGGCCACCGCGCCGGGCGAGGATCGCAACGCCACGGAGTGTCTGGGGATCTGGCCGGAGATGGCGGCGCTGCGCCCGGCCACCGCGCCGGGCGAGGATCGCAACCACTGTTCATAACTCTGAGGCGTGAGCAGCCAAAACACGCTGCGCCCGGCCACCGGGCCGGGCGAGGATCGCAACGAGTCGGACGAGACGGTGCCACCGGACCCGTACCACGGGCTGCGCCCGGCCACCGCGCCGGGCGAGGATCGCAACAACAACCTGATCGTCCTGGCCACGAGGTACAGCGCGGCGCTGCGCCCGGCCACCGCGCCGGGCGAGGATCGCAACGACCCCGCCTGGACGCCCGAACACCCCCGGCGGCGCAGAGCTGCGCCCGGCCACCGCGCCGGGCGAGGATCGCAACGTCGGCCCACCGGTGCGGGCGGTCGTGCCGCCGGCAGCCTGCTGCGCCCGGCCACCGCGCCGGGCGAGGATCGCAACGACCTGTCGGTCAAGGGCGAGACGACCACCGACGCGGGCTGCGCCCGGCCACCGCGCCGGGCGAGGATCGCAACAACGCCGCCGATCGGCGCATGTCGAAGATCAACGAGGCTGCGCCCGGCCACCGCGCCGGGCGAGGATCGCAACCGCCCACGGCGGTGATCCCGACGGCCAGCCCCGAAACGGCTGCGCCCGGCCACTGCGCCGGGCGAGGATCGCAACGTGTTGAGGAACAGGGGGTGCCCGGGGACGAATGACGTGCTGCGCCCGGCCACCGCGCCGGGCGAGGATCGCAACCGGTGACCGGTGCAGGCCCGACCGACGAGCAGGTGCTGCGCCCGGCCACCGCGCCGGGCGAGGATCGCAACACATCAACGGGCATTCGGCTCGGGGAACTGGCAGGGGCTGCGCCCGGTCACCGCGCCGGGCGAGGATCGCAACGCCGAGGTGTACCGGTGGGTGGTGCTGACCGGTGATGGCTGCGCCCGGCCACCGCGCCGGGCGAGGATCGCAACCCCGTGGGTCGCTCCGTCTGGATGCGGTGCGGACAAGCTGCGCCCGGCCACCGCGCCGGGCGAGGATCGCTTGGTTGGGTAGCCGCACCAGCTGGACTTATTCGGGCGGTCCGGAGTCCTATGACGGTCCGGCGACGGCCGCCCGGATAGGGTTTCCCTGGCGGGTCCTTGATCGTCCCGGTACGGGTCAAACGGCCTCCCGTTTACCCCCGTTACCTTTCTGATCGTCCCCAGCTGGGGACCCTCGGTCGCTCGGCCCGGTATGACTTCCTGCCCCTGTCGTTCTCATGATCCGGGGGGTGTTGTCGCCGGGTCGGGTGGCGTCGGCGGACCGCTGATAGGGACACGACCACCCGCAGGGTTGGGGTAGGTCTCTTCGTAACGTGGCTGCCGGCAGTCCGACGCCCTGACTGCGGCCGAGGCCACGAAGCGATGCGTGGAGGCGGGTGTGGTGCACGACGGATACGGCGTCTACCTCGGCTTGGACGTCGGCAAGGAAGGTCACCACGCGGTCGGGCTGGGCCCGGACGGCAAGCGGCTGCACGACGCGGCGTTGGCGAACACCGAGGCTCGGCTGCGGCAACTGTTCGACAGGCTGGCCCGTCACGGCCGGGTCTTGGTGGTGGTCGACCAGCCCGCCTCATGGCCCATTCCGCGATCGTGTTTGTGCAGCTCAGTGGCAGCTCGTAGTGAATGTTGACAAGCCGGGAACCGTGAGATTCGGACAGCGTAGGTCGACGGTTCGATTCCATCTTGGGCTGCAGCTCCGCTTCGCCGCGCCGGCCAGGGGGCATGGCTGGGCAGGCGGCAAGGGCGTGTCACCGGCGGCTACAGTTCAGAATTCAATAGCAATGTCATCATCCATGCGCTGCGGTGGTGGGGTTGCGGTATCGATCACCCCTCGGACACACTTTTGCAGCATCCCTGCTGTCTTCGACGTACTGGTGGTCAAGCACGCTTGACCACACCAATCTGATCTCCGTGTCGATGTCGGCCGGTCCCGTGTCGGGCGGGGGTGGTCGGCGTGGCTGACGTGGTGGTCGCTCCCGTCGTCCCGCCGGTCGTGCTGGCGGGCCGGGGTAAGCCGGGTGGTCGTTCTGACGGGGGTCTTCGTCGTCGGCCGTTGCCGCTTGCGGATCTTCCAACTCCTCGTGTCGGCACCCTGGTCTATGGGGTGGCGGCGCTGGATGCCAGTGGTCGGATCGCCGACAGTGGGGTCGTTCGGGCGCTCGGTTGGGTGCCGGGAACCCGGTTGCACATCCATGAGGGTGCCGGTCTGGTGGTGCTCCGTGCGGATCGGCAGGGTGTGTTCACGGTGACGGGTCAGGGTCATCTGCGGCTGCCGGCGGCGGTGCGGCAGTGGTGCGGGTTGGCGGCGGGTGACCGGGTGCTGCTGGCGGCCTGTCCTGCGGAGGGGTTGTTGGTGGTGCATCCTCCGGCGGCCGTGGACGCGATGGTCGTCCCGGTGCACGCTGCTGTTCTCGGTGGTGGTCGGCCGTGACCGATGGTGCGGTGGGGCGGGCGGAGTTGGACGCGGCCCGGTTGTTGTTGGCGCGGATGGGGATCTCGCCGGCTGATCTGGTGGAGGCGGCGGCGGTGCGGCCGGTGGCGCCGACGTTCGCGGAGTACGTGCCGGTGGTGTCGGCGGCGGTGACCGCGGGGACGCGGCGGGCGTACGGGTCGTACTGGAAGCGGGTGGTGGAGCACTGGGGGTCGCGGCGGTTGGATGAGCCGAGCCCGTCGGAGATCGAGTGGTTGGCGGAGTACGTCAAGACGCATGTGGTGGCCCGTCGGAATGCGCGGGGTGGGCGGAGTGCGGCGGAGCATCTGATCGCGGCGTTGCGGTGTCTGTACAAGCGGGCGGTGGCGGACGGGTTCATCGCGGCGGCGGACAATCCGGCGGTGAAGGTGGCCAAGCCGCGCCGGTTGGCGAGCACCAGGCGGGCGGTGGCCGATGCCCGGTTGGCGGAGATCAACGCGGTCGCGGCGGGTACGGGTGATGATCCGGTGCTGGACAGTTTGTTGTTGCGGTTGCACACCGAGACGGCGTGCCGGCGGGGTGGGGCGCTGGCGTTGCGTCCGGTGGATCTGGATCCGGATCAGTGTCTGATCCTGTTGCGGGAGAAGGGCGACACGGTGCGGTGGCAGCCGGTGTCACCGACGTTGATGCGGCATCTGCAGCGGCACGCGGAGGAGCGTCATGCGCCGGCGCGGGGCCAGTTGCTGCGGTACCGCAACGGGCAGCCGATCACGTACCGGCGGTACGACCATCTGTGGGTGCGTATCGGTGAGTATCTGCCGTGGGTGTACGTGCAGCAGATCAGCACCCACTGGTTGCGGCACACGACGTTGACGTGGGTGGAGCGGAACTTCGGCTACGCGGTGGCCCGTGCCTACGCCGGACATGCCGACAGTGGCGGTGATGTCGGTACGACCACCACGTATGTTCGGGCGAGTTTGCAGGAGGTCGCTGCTGCGTTGGCGGCCCTGACAAACGAGCCCCATCCCCTCGCATGAGCTGAGTGGAGCGAGCCCGGGCTGGCGAAGTACTGATCGCTGGGTTTCCGCATCCGTCCCGGGGTAGGCGTCCCTTTACGAGTGGGGAGTAGTTGCCCGAGCTGGGAGACTGACGGATTCGCCGGCAGGATCACATTGCCTGCGTGGGCCTCACTTTGTTCAAGTAGCTCAACCCCGGCTGTGCCCTGACTTCGATAGGTCTCACTGAATGCTGATCGTCCTACTGTCGGGCATTTTACAGTTCGGCGAGGTGGGGCGGTTCTTGTCGTACCGGTGTGGTGGTATGCCGATCTCATCGAGGTCAGGAGCCGCCGGGTGTGGGCGCACAGCAAGAACCGCTTCGGAGTCCGCCACCGGATCGAAGATCATTTGCTCGGTACGGCGAAGTTGGCGAGGTTGTTCGCATCACCGTTCGGGCTCGGTGAGTTGGCGTGGTGGACGGGTCTGGTCCATGACGGCGGCAAGTGTTGGCAGGCGTGGCAGGACAAGTTGCTGCTTGTCGAGCCGACGAATGGTCGTGTGGGTCTCGATCACAAATCATTCGGGGTGCAGTTGGCCCGTCGACACGGGCTTCTCCCGGTGGAGTTTGCTGTTGCTGGGCATCACGGTGGTTTGACCAACCGGGGGCAGGTCGATGGTCTCTTTGGTGAGGATGCTGCGGCCGAGGAGCGCCTGCGGTCCGGCCCCTGGGCGGATGCGGAGAAGCGCCTCCGGGTGGCGCTTCCTGAGATGTTCCCCCAGGTCCCGGCCCTGCCCGTCGAGTTCGAGGAGAGTGCGGAACGGCTGACGCGGGAGTTCCTCCTGCGGTTCCTGTTCTCCTGCTTGGTGGATGCCGATGTGCTCGACACCAAGGCTCATGTGGAGGGCGGCCAGCCGAGAGTCGGCTCTGACCTGGATGCTCCGGTGCTGCTTGATCGCTTCCTCACTCGTCGCGCTGACTTTCTTCGGCAGCGGGAACCCGGTGCGATGGACAGTCACCGGCAACGTCTGTTCGACGCGGCGATGGCTGCCGCTTCCCGGAAGCCTGGCATCTTCCGGTTGACCGCTCCGACCGGGACCGCGAAGACCATCGCTGCTGCGGGCTTCGCCCTGCAGCACGCGGCGTCGCACGGTAAACGACGGGTCATCGTGGCGGTCCCCTTCATCACGATCACCGAGCAGAACGCCGCCGTCTATAGGGATCTGCTCGACCCCGATGACCCGGACGCCGAGCGGGTGGTCCTAGAACACCACAGTCATGTCGAGGTCAGCGATACGGATCCAACCAGTGAGCACCACTCGTGGCGGCGTCTCGCGTCGGAGAACTGGGACGCGCCGTTCGTCGTCACCACCACAGTGCAGCTGTTCGAGTCGCTGTTCGGTCGGACCCAATCTCGCATGCGTAGGCTGCATCGGATCGCCGACTCGGTACTGGTTCTCGACGAGGTGCAGGCGTTGCCGCATCACCTGTTGCCGCAGGTCGCTGACGCGCTACGGATCTTGACGCAGCGGTTTGGGGTGACGGTAGTGCTGTCATCGGCCACACAGCCGGCTGTTCGTGCCCTCGGTCCGCTCAAAACGCTGGAAGTCCACGAGATTCTGCCTGACCCAGAGTCTTTCTTCGCCGAGTGCCAGCGAGTGCAGTACCGCTGGCGGCTTGATCCCAAACCGACCTTGGTGGACATGGTGAAGGAAGCCGTCACGCACCAGCAGGCGCTGATGGTGGTCAACACGGTGCGCGACGCGAGAACCGCTTTTCTCCATGCTCGCGAGGTGGTTACAGATCTTGAATGGTCAGGTTGTGTCGGGTTCGAGTGTCAGTCCGGTGTGGGCGAGGAAGCCGTCGAGTAGGTCGGTGCGGTGCTGGATGCTCTTGAGTCGGTGTTTGATGATCGCCTGGAGGTGGTCGACGCCGGTGACGGCGAGGTTGCCGGTGCTGCGTTTGAGGTGGGACCACACGGCCTCGGTGGGGTTCAGGTCCGGGGCGTAGGCGGGTAGTCGGATGACGGTCAGCCAGTCCAGGGCGTCGATCATCTGCCGCATGGCGGCGCTGACGTGGGTGTTGAGGTTGTCCCAGATCAGCAAGATCGGGCCGTCGAGTTGTTGGTGGGCGGCGTCGAGGAGGGCGATGTAGTCGCGTTCGCTGAAGCTGCGCCGTTCGTTCTTGCGGCGGCGGTGCACGATCGTGCGGTAGATGAACCGGGACCGCTGCCCGGGCCGGTAGCAGGTCAGCCCGGCGATCGAGACCCGGCCGGAGCCCTTGCCCGACACCGGCACCACGGGGGTGTGTCCGCGTCGTCCCCAGGTGCGGGCCTTCGGTGGGCGCAGCGTCTGACCGGCCTCGTCCTCGAAGACCAGCCACGCCTGCCGCTGCGCCGCTACCGTTTACCCGCCGGCCACGTCTCCCGCCGCCACGTGATGATCGCGGCCTCGTCACGCTCGACCGCCCGATGCGCGGGGACCTGCACCGACCAACCCAACCGGTACATGATGTTCGCCGTCCCGCGCAACGTGTACCGGGTGTGGAACTTCCGGGCGATCAGGTCCGACACCCGGGCCAGGGTCCACCGCTGATCACTACCGAACCCGTGCGCCGCCGGCCCCTCGTCCAGGGCGTCAGCCAGCCGCCGCAGCCGGCCCTCGTCCAGCCGACACCGCGACCCGCCAGGCCCTTTCGACGCCAGAGCCTGTTCACCACCAGCCCGCCACCGCTTACGCCACCCGTACACCGCGGTCTGCGACACCCGCAGCCTCCGCGCGATCTCCGACACCGACACACCCTCGGCGAACCACCCCGCCGCCTGCCGCCGTACCACCTCACGCTTCGCCCGCCCCCGCGCGGACAACCCACCTCCATCGGGATACCTCATCCCATCGAACTACCCCAACCCAACGTCGCCACACAGACCACATCGGACGAACCTGACCATTCAAGATCTGTATGTCGGGGAATGGGACTGCTGGCCAGGCGTCAATCAGCGGTGGTATATGGGCGACTTCCTGCCCGTTCCGGTTGGGCAAGAAGTGCGCAACCGGCTGAACGCCAAGTGTCTGGAGATCCGCGACAGTTGGCCGGGGGACGGCGCCTACGTCGGGATGTGGGACTGCTGGCGCGGTGCTGCCACGGCATGGCAGATCGTCTACTGAGCATACTCGGCACCAGCTCAAGACACGTTGCCGGCGACTAGGTGACCGCCGCTCGCCCGTTCTGGCAGACCGTCCGCACGTCATGTTCTCCTCCATCAGTCATGGCGCGTCGTGTCATCGCTGTGCACAGCACGACACGACGTGTCATAACCAGTATTTGCTGCATTTGTCACTGGCGTCGGGATGCGAGAACAGAACGCCGCGCCGTAGATCACGGCGCGGGCCGAGTGCATACCCATGAGGTCCGGCCGTGATCCGGCCACCGCCGCCGCCCTCAAGTCGGCCTACCTACTCATCGCCACCACGACCGACCACCTTTCGGCGCTGCGATGCTCCCGCACCGTTGGTTGCCCGGCACGGGCAGCGGCTTGAGGCGGTGGAGCTTCTGGAGTGGGCCGGGGGCGATTTGGCGTACGGTGCCGTGGCGTTGGGCCTGCGATTTGCAAGCGGCCGGCTGACGATCTACAACGCGATGGACGAGAACGGGATCGAGGAGAGCGGTCCCGGCCTGCGGTACCGCCGACACCGACTGGGGTGAGCGTGCAACTGCATGACTCGACCGAGCCGTCAGCGGCAGAACCGGGTGCCTGATCATGGCGAGCCGTATGGGCCGGACGGAAGGCACCCCCGATGGCTCGGGAGAGTGGCGACGTTGCGTTCTGGATCATCGGCCGATCGGATGGCCGGCGGCGATGATCGGCTATTTCCATGGGCGACGGACACCCTGCGACGTCTAGGAAGGAGGCATGGCCAACGAGCGGACCGTTCCCCTGCTGCCCTGCGCGTCCATTGATGACATCGAAGCCTTCTACGGAGTTCTCGGTTTCCGTACCACGTATAAGCAGCGCAAGCCCAACGCGTGCATGGGGGTGCAGCGGGAAGACCTGCATCTGCAGTTCTTCGAGATCGCCGGATTTGACCCGGAGCAGTCCTACGGCTCATGTCTCGTACTCACCGCGGACATCGAGGGACTACACCGGGCGTTCGCCGCTGGCATGCGCGCCGCGTACGGCAAGGTCCTGGTGTCCGGAACACCGCGGATGACCCGGCCCAGGGCGCGGAAGAACGCCGACGGGTGGGGTGGGTTCAGCGTCATCGATCCGGGCGGTAACTGGATCCGCATCTTTCGGGACGCCGCCACCGCGCCGATGCCGGCCGCCACGCCTGCCGGGCGGCTGGCCAAGGCTCTGGCGAATGCCGTCGTGCAGGCCGATTCCCGAGGAAGCGTGGGACAGGCCGCTCGGATCCTCGACAGCGCGTTGACCCGCCCGCAAGCCGACGACGACCCGGTCGAGCAGGTAGAGGTCCTGGTCTACCGCGCCGAACTCGCGATGGTGCTGCACGATCCAAAGACTGCGGCCGAGATGCTGACCCGCGCCACGTCCGTCACGCTCACGGAAGACGAATCCGAAAGGGCAGCCGCCGCGTTCGACAACGCCGCCGACCTCGCAGCAGCACTGCGGTAACTCACCAGACGAACGCCTCCGCCATCTCGGCAACGTCCCGGACGCCGGGTGACCTCGGGAGCAGCCACCGCCCGTGGCACGCGGTCGGCGGCATGAGCGTGCACTCGATCATGCGCTGATGGTCGGCCGGGCCGGCAGTGGTCGCTCGACCTCGCCGATCGGGTGTTGCTGGTCGCCGCGTACTGACGCACGAACCTGACGATGCGGCAGATCGGCCCACTGTTCGGGGTGTCGCACTCCGCCGCGCACCGGGTCATCGACACCCTCGGCCCCCTGCTCGCCCTCACCCCAGCACGCCGACAGCGCATCGACCAGATCACCATCGTCGACGGCACCCTCATCCCCACCCGGGACCACCGCCTGGCCGCCCCGAGCAAGAACTACCGCTACAGCACGAACCTGCAGGTCGCCATCGACGCCCACACCCGCCTCGTCGTCGCCCTCGACGATCCACAACCCGGCAACCGCAACGACACCATCGTCTACCGCACCTCCGGCATCACCCAGAAACTCACCGGGAGGCCAGTCATGGCCGACCGCGCCTACCGCGGCAACCCCGAGGTGATCATCCCGACCGCAAACCCACCGACGGCAGCGAACCCCAGTGGAAAGCGGACCTGAACAAGCAACACCGCACCATCCGTGCCCAGATCGAACACGCCCTGGCCCGCATGAAGACCTTCAAGATCCTGCGGGACTACCGCCGAGCCGCCCGAACATTTGCCGACACCGCTTCCGGCATCGCCCACCTCCACAACATCATCCTCGCCGGCTGACACCAACACCGGTGCCGGGCAACACCTTCACCGAATTTCGAGACATCCTTTGGCGAGCAAGGCATCTGTCCTCACGCAGGTGGGGGTCCATTTTCGCTACGTACAGCACGGCGTACCGGCGACTGCTCCCTGCGGATGCGGGGGTGACGAGGGCACCCCACTCTCCCAACTCACGCCCGGGAACGGTGCAGGCGGCGGTTCCGTGTGGTGGGCCACCACACCACAGAAGTTCCCGGCAACCCTCGATCCGTCCGCGCGCGTTGACATCGTTGCCGTGGGCACCTGGCTCCAGCCATGCGGTTCAGGAATCTTGAGCTCTCGGGTGGCGCCTCCAGTGCATGACCGACCAGGGCGGCGCGAGTCCGTCGAGCGAGTCGATCTCCATGGGTTTGAGCGTGTCGGGGTCCAGGGCCTCGCGGTAGCGGGCGAAGACCCGTTCGACATAGCGATGCCCGGTGTCTGCCCCCACGACGAGGTGGGTGCGACCGGGGTCCCGTCGTGCCGTCCAGGCCGCCGCGAGGTAGGCGGCGCCGGTGGACAGGCCTGCGAAGACCGCGTGGTCGCGCATCAGGCCGATCGCGCCGGCCATGGCGTATCGGAATGTCAGCCAGTGAATCTGGTCATAGAGGTTGTGCCGGACGTTGTCGAACGGGATGGCGCTGCCGATGCCGGCGATGATGGCTTCGGGGTCCTGGAACCGTTCGCTGCCGAAGCTCACGCTGCCAAACGGCTGGATGCCGACGAGCGGGGTTGCCGGGTCGTGTGCTCGCAGCGGCTGGATCAGCCCCCCGCTGGACGCGCCGGTGCCGACGCTGGACACCACGGCAAGGCGCGTGTCCGGCAGCGCGGCGCGCACCAGGTCGGCGAGTTCGGCGTAGCCGAGATAATGGACCGGGTCGTGGTACTGGCGCATCCAGTGCATGCCGGGATTGGCGCGCAGCAGTTGGCGTACCCGCTCGACTCGCCGGTTCTGGTCGAGCCGCAGATCGTGCTCGGCCGGCATCTGGTCGACGGTGGCACCGAGGATCTCCAGTTGGGCCCGGATGGTAGGTGTGACCGTGGTGGAGGCGATGATGTGGCACCGCAGGTCGTAGCGGTGGCAGACCATCGCCAGTGCCAATGCGTAGATGCCGCTCGAGCTGTCGACGAGGGTATCGCCGGGCCGTATCGTGCCGTCGGCGAGCAGGGCCCGGACGGCGCCGAGCGCGGCGTAGATCTTCAAGGTCTCGAACCGTAGCAGCACGACGTTGTCCGACAGTCTGATCAGGCTGGGAGCCCGGATCGCGTCGGTGATGTGGCTGTGGACGGTCGTTGGCACGTCGGGCGGGTTCGGCAGTGACATCGGCGGTCGTCCCTGGGGTTGAAGCCGGTGGATGGCGGAGACACTCCAAACGCATTGAAGCCGACGCATGTCTGTGTCGGATGGTAAGTCGCGCCGACGGCCGCATTAGTTCCGCCGTAGTCGATGCAATAGGTCGGGAACTCTTCGGGCCGGCGCGACGACATATACACCGTGACGATTGCCTGCCTCGAGATGCTCTCCTTCGGGCTCGCCCACCTCGTACGTGCCGCCCGGGCTGCCGGCGAGCGGATCGTGCTGCTGACCGGTGTCGAGGAGTTGTACCTGCATGAACTCGCGAAGCTGCCGCCCGAGGCGATCCAGGTCGTTGCCGTGGACACGAACGATCGTGAGGCGGTCTCCCAGGCGCTGCGCGCGATCGAGGACCTCCGGGGTCTGATCAGTTCTACCGACACGTGGGGCGTGACCGGTGCCGAGCTCGCCGTCGAGCTCGGTCTACCGGGTATCGACCCGGCGGTCATCCGGCTGGCGCGCGACAAGTCACGCGTCCGGGACCTGCTCCACGGCAGTAGGCTGAGCCCGTTCCCGGCGTTCGCCGTGGACGACGTGGCCTCACTGTCGCTCGACGAACTGGCGGCAGCCGTCGGCCTGCCGGCCGTTGTCAAGGACACAGCCGGTACCAGCAGCCGGAACGTGTGGCTCGTCCGCGACGCCGACGACTTCGCCCGCCTGCAACGGCAGGCTGCGGGCGCGACGCTGTTCGGGCGGTTGTTCGCGGAGCCGTTCCTCGCCGGTCCGGTCTACAGCGCCGAGACTGTGACCTGGGCCGGTCGCACTCGCATGCTGGGGATGTCGAGCCGCCTTATGTCGCCGCAGCCCTGGTTCCGGGAGGACGTGACCGCGTTTCCGGTGGCGTTGCCGCCCGACGAGTTCCGGGCGGTCGAGGATTGGCTCGGTGACGTGCTGGCGGTCCTCGGCTACACCGACCGGTTCGCCCATGTCGAGCTGGCCATGACCGCCGACGGGCCGCGCCTGATCGAGGTGAATCCGCGGATCGGCGGTGCGCTCGTGGGCGAGTCGATGTGCCGGGCCCTGGATGTGAATGTCTACGGGGGAATGATCGACCTCGCGCTGGGCCGCCGCCCGCGGCTGCTCGACATGCCGTTGGGCGGTGGACCGGCTGTGGCGTTCGTACTGGCGTATCCGGACAGGTCCGGCGACCTCGTCGCCGTGCACGGCCTCGACGACATCGCCCGCTATCCCGGTCGGCCCGAGTGGTACCCGACCAGGGCGATCGGTGCCTCCATCGAGCACCTCAACGACGGGCGCGGCTACGTGGGGATCCTGTTGGCCGAGGGGCCGACCGCGGAGATCGCCACGCACCGCGCCGTGGCCGCGGCGGGTGCCGTGCGTGTCGAGACCCGCCCCGCGTGCTAAGGCCGGGTGCCGCGCACGATGAGCCGTCGGGCGTGGTTGTCGAAGGGCTCGGCATCGAATCCGCCGAAACACTCGACGCCGGTGAAGCCCGCCGCGGTGAGCATCCGCTTGAGCTCGGCGGCACTGTAGAGGTGATGCGTGATGGAAGCCTGCCGGGCCCGGCCGCCGCGGACGAGGTAGAAGTCGTCCCGGAAACGGGTCCAGTCATCCAGCACGGTGCCGCGCACGATCAGCGTGCCTCCATCGACGTCGGAAATGATCGGCGCGGCCCCGTCTCGGGCCGCGACCTCCTTGCCGTACAGGTCGATGAGGAGCCGGCCGCCGGGTGTGAGGCTGGTGAGCGCGTTGCGCAGCACCTGCATGTTCTCGTCGTGGTCGTCGAACAGGCCGAACGACGTGTACATGCTGATCACCAGGTCGAACTGGCCGGCCTCGACGAACTGGCGCATGTCCGCCCGCAGCAGCCGCACGTCGACCCCGGCCTCGACCGCCGCCGTCGCGGCCCGATCGAGCAGCGCTGCGCTCAGGTCCACCCCGGCCACCTGGGCACCGCGGCGGGCCAGCGGGATCGTGTACGTGCCCGGCCCGCATCCCAGGTCGAGCACCCTGGTGCCGGGCGACAGCCGCAGCAGCGGCGACGAGGCGACTCTCGTCTCGGCCTGCGCGGCACGTTCGGGCGCGAAGAACACCGCAGAGAAATCGGTCCACATCGACTCGTCTTCGAACCACTCCATCGCCGTTCCCTTCGCCACCGGTCAGATCTACCTCCTTGTATATGTCGTTGCCGGTTCCCGAACGGTTCCGGCGCGTCGAACGATCGGAGAGAGGCATGTCATGCTGAGCCTGTCCGTCGAGCGTGTTTCGCTGCGGCTGACCGAGACCGTGCGGAGCTCCCGCGGTGAGATCGACGCCGTGGACACCTGCATGGTCACCGTCACCCATGCCGGCATCGTTGCCTACGGTGAGGGCACGCCGATCGAGTACGACGGGGTCACCGCGGACGATGTCGCACGGGCCATCGAGGCCGACGGCTCTGCCCTGCTCGGTCCCGACCTGACCGACCCGCAGGCGGCGCTCGAACGTGTCGACGCCTGGGACGCGCCGGCAGGCGCCCGGATGGCCTTGGACGGCGCGCTGCACGACTGGATCGGCAAGGTCGGCCGACGGCCGACCTGGCAGATCCTCGCCGCGCCCCGCCGGATCGGGCCGACGGTGTACACGATCGGGATCGCGAGTCCGGCCGAGGCCGCTACTGCGGTCCGCAACGCACCGCAGGTGGGTGCGTTCAAGGTGAAGGTCGGTGGCCCCGACGACATCGATGTCCTCGACGCCATCCGGCAGGTGACACCGCTGCCGATCCGGATCGACGCGAACGAGGCATGGGATCTCAGCACCGCGCGCGCCCTCACGCCACGTCTGCGCGCGCTTGGCGTCCACCTCGTCGAGCAGCCCTTCCCACGAAGCCGCATCGATGACTACGTCCGATACCGAGAGCTTCCCGACCGGCTCCCGATCGTCCTGGACGAAGGATGCACCGACGTGGCCAGCGTCCACGCCGCCCGGAAACACTCCGACGGCATCGTCGTCAAGCTGTGCAAGGCGGGCGGCGTCCGCGCCGCACGGCGGGTCATGGCAGCCGCCCGGCAGGCCGGGCTCACGGTGCTGCTCAGCTGCATGTGCGAGTCGGAACTCGCCATCAGCCAGGCCGCGCTGCTCGCCCCGCTGGCCGACCACATCGACCTCGACGGCCACCTCTACCTCCGCGATCAACCCTTCCGCGGGCTCGGACTCGAGGGCGGGTGGATCGTCCTGGGCGACGGACCCGGGCTCGGGGTGGCGCCCGCGGCCAGCCAGAAACGGAGTCGACAGTGAACTGGTACGAGGACATGAACCTGTGGTCCGGTTTCTCGGAGGTGCTCTTCACCCCCGAGCGTGCGCGGGCCGCCGCCGATGCGGTCGCCACCTCACCCCTGCTCGCGTTCGCTCCCGCAAGCCGCGTGCTCGACCAGTGCTGCGGCACGGGGTTCTTCACCGCGCCACTGGCTCGCCGTGGCTACCAGGTGACCGGCGTGGACCTGCACCCCGAGTTGCTCGAACGCGCGGCGGCCGCGTGCGCCGACGCCGGCGCGACGGCCTCTCTCGTACGAGCGGACGTTCGCGAGTACGGGGCGCCGGAGGCGTACGACGTCGTGGTGAACATGTACACCTCCTTCGGCTACTTCGACGACCACGAGGACAACATGCGGGTGCTGCACAACGCCCACCGGTCCCTCGCTCCAGGAGGACAGTTGCTCGTCGATCTGCTGAGCAAGGAGACCTACGCGTCGTGGGTCGGACCACCGAAGATCGTCGACGTGCCCGGCGGCATGGTGGTGATGCGCGACACGATTCTGGACGACTGGACCCGCTACCGAACCGACTGGACGCTGGTGCGGGGCGACACAGCCGCGCACACCTCCCTCACCTGCTACGTCTACAGCGCCGCCGAACTGCGCGCCATGTTCGCGGAGGCAGGATTCGGGAAGATCGAGTGCTTCGGCAATCTGGACGGCGGCCCCTACGACGCCAACGCGACCCGCCTGATCATCCGGGGCAGCAAGGGAAGCGGGTGAGACCCGCCGCACTCGGCTCGTTCACCGGGGTGCGGATCGCCCTGCTCGGCAGCGGGCTGCTCGTCAACCTGATCGGCTTCTCCGTCTACCCGTACCTGGCGATCCTGCTGCGGCAGCGCATGGACCTCAGCATGGATCAGGTCGGCGTCGTCCTGGGGCTGACGGCATTCGTGCAGTTCGCCGGCGGAGCGCCGGGCGCGGTGCTGGCGGAGCACCTCGGCCTGCGGCGTTCGCTGCTGCTGGCGATGGCGCTGCAGACGCTCGGTTCGCTGGGACTGCTCGCTGGCGAGGTATGGCCGCCGGTGACAGTCCTGGCGCTGATGATCCGGTCGGCGGCCACCGCGCTGTACTCGCCCGCGGTCCGCGCCTACACGGTGCACGGCGCGGACCCGGACGAGCAGCCACGGCTGGTGTCGGCGAGCTACGCCACCGGCAACGCCGGGATCGCCCTCGGTCCGGTGGTAGGCGCGCTGTTCATCAACGACCCGGGGGTGATGTTCGCCGCCGCGGCCACCCTGCATGCCGCGCTGACGGTCGGGCACGCGCTCCTGCCGCAGGAGTCGCGTGGCCACACCCGGGCCGTCGAGCCGCTGCACCGTGCCCTGAGCGGGCTGGCGGTCCTGCCGTTCACGGTGACTGCCCTGACCATCTACCTCCACCTCTACTTCTACCAATATCTCGCGTCCTATGCGGAAGGAAGGGTGCCCACGGTGTTCTACGGATCGGCCATGATGGGCTATTCGCTGCTGCTGGTCGTGCTGCAACCACTCTTGGCAGGGCGGGTCGAACAGATGCGGTACACCCAGGCGATGACGATCGGGTTCGGTGGCCTGGCCATCGGCATGTCCGCGTTCGCCGGCGGGCACGAACTCACGATCGCCGCCGGCATCGTCGCCCTCGGCGTGGGCAACTCGATACTCTTTCTCAAGAACGTCCTCGAGGCGCTCGCCGGCACCCCCCGCTCGGCGGCGGTGGTCTTCGGGCACCAGCGTCTCGCCGAAGGCGTCGGCGCGCTCCTCAGCGGTGTCGTCGGCGGCGTCGTCTACCAGGCGTTCGAGACCGCCGGACACCTGCCCGGGCTATGGCTGGCCGTGGCCGCCCAGTGTGTGCTGCTGCCGATCCTGGTCGTACTGGTGCACCGACGGCTCCGGCACCCCGCGCCCGCACCGGTGGGTCCCCGATGACCCCGGCCGACGCAGTCGCCGCGGCCCGCGCCGTCGCGGGGCGCCTGCACGAAGACGTGGTCGCGCGCGAGCGCGCCAACCGACCGCCGCGGGCCGAGATCCAACTGCTACGCGGCAGCGGACTGCTCGCGGCCGATCCCGACGACCTCGAGACCACGCACCTCGTCACCCGCATCATCGCGGCGTCCGACGCCTCGATCGGACACCTCCTCGGCTACCACTACACACACCTGTGGCGCGCCCGCCTGTACGACAACGCCGACCTGGCCCGCCGACTGCGACAAGACGTCAGAGCCGAAGGGCTCTTCGTGGCCTCCGTCAGCAACCCCCGCGACACCATCGTGGCGACCACGACCGCAGACACGTTCACGGTCTCCGGCCGGGGCGCGTTCGCCACCGGATGTGCCATCGCTGACCGGATCCTGGTCGGCGCGATTCGCGACGACCAGGAGTCCCGCATCGTGGTAGTGGTACCCGGTGACGCGGACGGGCTCTCGCATCCACCGGACTGGGACAACCTGGGCCAGCGCCTGACGGCCAGCGGCAGCATCGTCCTGCGGGATGTCACGGCCGGCCCCGCCGACGTGCTGGGCACCTTCCCGCCCGGTGAGGACGAGACGAGCCCGAGATGGCAGCAACTGTCGCTCGTCTCCCTCGCCTTCCAAACAGTGCTCACCCAGATACTCGTCGGCATCACCGAGGGAGCGCTGGACGAGGCTGCCCGCTACACGCGGGAGCAGTCCCGGCCCTGGCCAGCCAGCGGGCTGGCCAGGGCCGTCGACGACCCACACGTGCTCGCCGGATACGGCGAACTCGCCGCGAGCCTCCACGCGGCGCGATTGCTGGCCGACGACGCGACCCGCGCCCTCGTCAAGGCCGACCGGCGGGGCCTGGACCTGACCCCGGCCGAACGTGGCCGGACCGCGCTGACGGTCTCGGCCGCGAAGGTCGTAGCCACCCGCCTCGCGGTGGAGGCAACGAGCCGGATCTTCGAACTCACCGGGGGTCGCGCCACGACACGCTCATCCGGACTGGACCGCTTCTGGCGTGACGCCCGAACGCTCACCGTCCATGATCCAGTCACCTACAAGGCCCGGGAACTCGGCACGCACCTGCTCACCGGCAACCCGCCACCGACCACGGCGTACAGCTGAGATCCGTTGCTCAGCGGATCGCGACCAGGACCCGCTCTTCGAGATCCTGCCAAACCACGCCGACCTCGGTCAGCCCGGCCTCCACGAGAGCTGCCTGGTGATAGTCGAGCGTGGCACCCGTCCAGTCACGGGCCCCTGCTGGCCACAGCGTCTGCCGTTCGGCGACGGCGTCGGCCAGCGCCGGGTGTGCTTCGACGGCCGCCCACCAGTCCTCCCACGGCTCCGCGCCGGCCTCGATCGCATGCTGCTGGCGCCCCCGGTCGATGGCCTCACAGGCGGCCCGGAGGCGGCTGCCCGCAGGTAGTGGTAGGTAGTCGGCGTTGATCAGGACGCCACCCGGGCGGAGCAACCCGGCCGCGGTACGGTAGACCGCCGTCAGCGCGGGCGGCGTGAGCCAGTGCAGCGCCGTGCTGGACAGGACGGCATCGAACGAGCCCTCACCGGATTCAGGGCCGAGCCGCTCCGCCCACGACGGATCACGGAGGTCAGCCCGGACCCAACGCAGCCGCCCGCCCTGGTCGCCGAGCCCGCCCTCGCCGATGGCGAGCAGCACCGGATCGGTGTCAAGCGCCACCGCGCGGCCCTCGGGAAAGCGGCGGAGAAAGCGTTCGCTGATGGCGCCGGGACCGCAGGCGAGATCGAGCACCGTCAGGCCGGGCTGCGGGCAGAGCTGCTCCAGGACGTCGAACATCACGGTGAACACCCGCTCGCGTTGCTCGATGTAGATGTCCTGCTGGACATCCCAGCGGCGCAGCAGCTCGGCGAACGAGGCCTGCGCGATCGTCTGGTCGATCATGCTTGCTCCTGATTCTGTCGGTGACAGGCGACGGACTCGTCGGGACGGGGCCCGACGATCATTTGCGGGCGTTCGGCTTCGCACCGGTCGAACGCCTGCGGACAACGCGGGTTGAAGGCACACCCGTCGATGCTGGCGAGCGGGCCGGGCATCTCCCCGCGCAGCGTAGGAGCCGGCGAAGGGTCCGCGTCGAGGCGTGGGACGGCCGCAAGCAACGCCTGCGTGTACGGGTGCCGAGCGGCATCCATCAGGCGCAGCGTGGGCGCGCTCTCGACGATTCGGCCCCGGTACATGACGGCCACCCGGTCGGCGAGTTGGCGCACCACGGCGAGGTCATGCGCGATGAACAGGCAGCCGAGCCCGAGCCTGTCCACCAGATCCCGGATCAGGTTGAGGACGGTGGCCTGCACGGGCGCGTCGAGGGCCGTGACCGGTTCGTCGCAGATCAGCAGCCGGGGCCGTACCGCGAGAGCGCGCGCGATCGCGACGCGTTGGCGCTGCCCTCCACTGAGCTCACGCGGCCGCCGCCCGGCGAGGCCCGGGTCCAGCTCGACCAGCTCGAGTAGTTCCGCCACCCGCTGGCGGCGTGCCGCCCGAGAGCCGATGCGGTGGATGTGCAGTGGTTCGGCGAGCGCACGGGCGACCGTCTGCCGCGGACTCAGCGATTGGAACGGATCTTGAAAGACCATCTGTACCGCCCGCCGGTACGCCCGGAGGGCGTCACCACGCAGCGCGTGGACATCCGCGCCGTCCAGAGACACCGTGCCGGCGATCGGGCGTTCGAGCCGCACCACGGTCCGGGCGATTGTCGACTTGCCGCAACCGGACTCACCCACGAGCGCCAGCAGTTCGCCGGGGCGGACACTCAGGTCGACGTCGCGGACCACCGGCACGAGCCTGCCGGCGATCGGGAACGCCACTCGTACTGCGGTCAGCTCAAGCACCGTCGTACCCGATCGGCCGCGCCACCGTCGGACGCACCCAGCAGGCAGAGGTGTGCCCTGGCGTCACCGGTTGCAGCGGCGGTTCCTCGACGTGACATCGCTTCGTGGCATGTGCGCAGCGCGGCGTGAATGCGCAGGCACCCACCTCGCGTCGGGCCGGCTCCGCGGGCGGAAGGGTCCGGAACCGGGTTCCGGGCACCGCCATGGGTGACGGCACCGCGTCGAGCAGGCCGCGTGTGTACGGATGGTCGGGCCGGCTCACGACGTCGGCTGCCGGCCCGACCTCGACGATGCGGCCGGCGTAGCAGACCGCGATGTCGTCGGCTATCCGGGCCGCCGCCGCGATGTCGTGGCTGATGAGGATCAGCCCCATCCCGATGGATTCGCGCAGATCCGCCAGCAGAGCATGGATCTGGGCCTGGGTGGTGACGTCCAACGCCGAGGTTGGTTCGTCGGCGATCAGGATCTCCGGCTCTCCGGCCAAGGCCAGGGCGATCATCACCCGCTGGCACATTCCACCGGACAGCGTGTGCGGGTAGGCGTAGACCTGCGACTCCGGTTCCGGGAGACCGACCATCTTCAACAGCTCGAGCGATCGGGCGCGCTCACGGCCGCGCGGGACGACGCCAGCGTGCCGCACCGCGTCGTCGAGCAGCGCGCCCACCGTCCGTACCGGGTTGAGCGCACCCCGCGCGTCCTGCAACACCACACCGACCCGGCGCCCCCGCACCGCCTCCTGGATCGCCGGTCCGCCGCCGAGCAGGTCGACCTGGCCCAGGACGGCGCGACCGCTGACCCGCGCGGTGGCATCGATCAGCCCGAGCGGGGCGAGGGTGGACAAGGTCTTGCCGCTCCCGCTCTCCCCGACGATCGCCAACGCTCTGCCAGGGGCTACGCGGTAGTCGATACCGTCCACCACCTTTCGTCCGGCGAAGGCGACCGCGAGTTCCTCGACCCGGTACGGGCCGGCGGTCGAGCCGTTCATCCGGGCGCGCCGCCGCGGCATCCCGAGCCGTACCAGCGGCAGGTTGTCGGTGGCGAACTGCTCGGCCAGCAGGTTGCTGGCGAGGACGACGGCGGCGATGGCCAGGCCGGGTGGCAACGCCAGCCACAGGGCGGAGTCCAGATACGGGCGGGCGTCGATGAGCATCTGCCCCCACTCCGGTTCGGGCGGCGGGATGCCGAGACCGAGAAAGCTGAGGAACGCCAGCGACAGCACGATGAAACCGATCTCGATGCTCGCGTAGACGAGCACTGGTGCTGCCAGGGCGGGCAATGCATGTTGAAAGAGGATCCGGAACCGGGACGCGCCGAGCACCTGCAGCGCGTCGAAGTAGGTGCTGCGGCGGAGACTGACGAACCGCCCACGCGCCAACCGGGCAAATGGCGGCCAACCGGTCAGGGACAGGGCCAGAACGAGGTTGGCGCTGCCGTGACCGCGCACGCCCAGGATGGCCAGCGCGACGATCAGTGAGGGCAGCGTCAGCGTCACGTCCATCAACCACAACGCCACGCGATCCGGCCAGCCGCCGAGGAAGCCTCCGGCGGCACCGATCACCACCCCGACAGTGACGGACACCGCGAGCACCGCCGCGGCCAGTATCAGTGAGGCCTGCGCACCGTACAGCAGGCGGGACAACTGGTCCCGGCCCAGTTGGTCGGTGCCCAGCAGATGCTCCATCGACGGCCGCGCCAGGCTGGCCATCAGATCGTTGGCGATCGGGTCGTACGGAGCGATGACCGGTGCCAGGGCCCCGGCTATGACGAAACCCAGCAACGGCAGTGCGCAGATCACCGTACGACGCCGGCGGCCCGCCCCCGACGCCGTCATCCGCTGCTCACCCGCGGGTCGATCCGGCCGTGCAGCCGGTCGGCCAGCCGGTTGGTCGCGGTGAAGGCCAGCGCGAAGCACAGCACGCACGCCTGGATCGCCATCAGGTCGCGGAAGTTCACGGCCTGGACGAAGTAGTCACCGATACCGTTGTGGGCGAAGACGGTCTCCACCACCAGCGCTCCGGTGAGCATGCCGCCGACGATCAGGCCGATCGTGTTGAGGACGGCGCCGGCGACGTTGGGCAGCGCGTCGCGCACGACGATCGACACCGTCGGCGTGCCCCGCGCCTGCGCGGCGCGTACATACGGTTGGGCGAGTGCTTCGCGCAGTGACACAGCGACCACACGGCTGAGTAGGCCGACAGCCGGTAGGGCGAGGACGACCACCGGCATCACGTATCCGGCGAGACCGCCGTCGGCGGAGGTGGGTAGAAGACCCAGTTGCTCGGTGAGCACGACGACCAGTAGGTAGCTGACCCAGAAGGTGGGCAACGAGACGGCGAGCAGGCCCGTCAGCCGCAGGCCGCGTCGAGCCGGACGCCACGGCAGCATGACGGCCAGCGCACCGACCAGCATGCCTAGCGGCAACGCCACAACCGCCGCCAGCCCGGCCAGCGACAGCGTGACCGGGACTCGTTCCGCCAACTCGGTCAGGACCGGCCGGCCGGTGCGCGCGGACTTCCCCAGATCACCCTGCACGGCGTGGCCGAGCCAACGGACGTAACGTTCGGGGATGCTGCCCTCCATTCCCAGCTCACGCCGGGCCGAGGCGACCTGGTCCTCGGTGACGCCGGGGTGCCCGGCCCGCTGCTGCGCGAGCCGGGTGGCGGCGTCACCGGGGGCCAGCGCGATGAGCCCGAACGCCAGCAGCGACGTGATTCCGAGAACCAGCGCCAACTCGGCGGCCAGCCGGGCCGACCGCCGAGTCCAACGCACGAGCAGAGCGTTCATCGTTGCAGCGTCACCGTGGACAGGTCGAAGTCGTACTCCGTGTGCGGCACCTGGAAGCCCTTGACCGCCGGACCGACGGCCCACACCCGTGGCCGGTACGCGATCGGCACGAAGGCGGCCTCCCGGTTCAGCACGGCCCAGGCGTCCTGGTAGTTCTTGGCGCGGGTGGCGGCGTCCCGGGCGTACAACGCTCCGTCGATGAGCCGTTCGACCTCGTCGGTCTTCCACAGTCCGGGATCCTTACGGTCGCCGGTCAGGAAGCCGACCACGAACCCCGACGGGTCGTAAGGGGCGCCGTAGGTCTCCATGAAGGCGAGGTCGTACTTGCCGGCGTGCAGGTCGTCGTAGAACGTGGCCTCGTCGACCGCGACGATGTTCACCGTGATCCCGACCTCGCCCAGTGCCGAGGCGACGGCCTGAGCGCTGAGCCGCGAGTCCTGCCAGCCGACGGCGGCCGTCGACGGGATCCGCAGCGACAGGACCAGCTGCTTGCCATCCTTGACCCGGCCCTTGCCCTCCTGGCGCCACCCGGCCGCATCGAGAATCCGGCGGGCCTGGTCGGGATCGAAGGGCAGGCTCTGCGGCGCCCCTGCGTCCGGGATTCCCGGCGCGAACAGCGTGGTCGCGGCCTTGGCCTGTCCGGCATAGAGCACCTTGGTCAGGGTTTCCCGGTCCAGGGCGTACCGCACCGCCTCGCGGATCGCCTTGTCGCCCGCGATGCCGTTGAGGTTGAAGCCGAGCATGACGGTGATGTCCGGATCACCGTGCAGCACCGTGACCCGCTCGTCCTTGCCGAGGGTGACCGCCTCGGTCGGCGAGATCGGCGCAAGGTAACTACCGCCGAGCATGTCCACCTCGCCCGCGCGCAGCGCGGAGACCCGGGTCTGCGAGTCCTTTCTGACGCTGAACTCAACCCGGTCGATCTTCGGTTTGGCGCCCCAATAGCCGTCGTTGCGGACCAGGCTCGCGGCCGTCGTCGTGATCTGTTCCAGCCGCCATGGCCCGGTGCCGATGGCCTTGGTGAACTTCCCGGAAGTGTCGACGGCCTTGGGGCTCATGAAGCCGGGGGGCCGGGTGAAGGTCAGTTCCTGCAGCAGCGGGTCGTAGGCGCGTCCGAGGCGCAGCCGCAGCTTCATCGGCCCAGGCACCTCCACGGCCTTGATGATCTTCGAGGCGGCCAGCCAGGAGTGCGACTCCTTGCCCACCCAGCGATCGAGGTTCCACTTCGCCGCCTGTTCGTCGAACGGCGTGTCGTCGTGGAACTTCACACCGGTCCGCAGCTCGAAGTCGATCGTGAGTCCGTCCGCCGCGACCTGCCACGACGTGGCCAGGCCCGGCTCCAGGCGACCACCCTGTCCGTACTTCACCAGCGTCTCGAAGACCATCGGCGCGATGAACCAGTCCCCGTTGTAGTCGTGCGGGTCCTGGTCGCCGTACTCGTTCGCGTTCGCCACGCGCAGCGTGCCGCCGGTCGCGGCGGTTCGATCGGTGTCCCCGGATCCGCTGGCCGTGCAACCTGCCACCAGAGCAGCCAGCACCGCCAGTGTGGCCAGCGCCCGGGCTGGTCGGCGAACCCGCACCAGCGAGGAACCTTCGTCCGAATAGCAAGCGACACGCATCAAGGAGCCTTCCAGAGTGGCATCTGCGCTGACCAGGGGTGGCGGACACCCTAGCCTCGAGAAGGAGGCCGGGGTGATTCACAGACATAGTCGTCTGACGACAAGCGAAAGTTCCCTCAAGGTGAGCCGGCGACCGGATCGGCGGACCAGTCGGGTGATGCGGTACGCCGACCGGGCGCGGGAGTGTGGCGATGTCGGCTCTGCCTCACGCAGCCCCGCCACAGTCCAAACCGGTGCCTGGCACCTGCTCCGATCCGGCGACGGGGTGTCCCCGAGGCGAGTCGGTCACGGTGCCGTGCCCCGATCCCGGCGTGCACCCCTGCGCCC
This sequence comes from Micromonospora humida, assembly GCF_016901255.1. Taxonomy (NCBI): domain Bacteria; kingdom Bacillati; phylum Actinomycetota; class Actinomycetes; order Micromonosporales; family Micromonosporaceae; genus Micromonospora; species Micromonospora humida. Next base: position 912,394 of record NZ_JAFEUC010000001.1, on the reverse strand, counting down.
GAGCCCTCGTTGTCCCTCCGAAGGTCGTTTGCCGATCCGGCAAGTTTCCTCGCCGGCATCGCGTAACAGGGGGCACCATGCCGGTCGAGCCTGATCGATCGTGAGGACGTGAGCGTATGAAGTACATCGAGCGCCCGGACGCGGCAACCCCGGCCGAGTTCTGGGAGAGTCTGCACCAGCAGGTGGCCGACGCCCAGTGGGAGGTGCGCGTCAACCCGATCCTTGCCGCAACGGTCGGTGACCTTCCGCCGGGTGCCGCTCTCGACCTGGGCTGCGGCCAGGGCGGCGACAGCCTGTGGCTCGCGCAACGCGGCTGGCAGGTCACCGCGGTCGACATCGCCGATGCCGCCCTGCAACGGGTGAGCGAACGTGCCGCCCAGCAGAGACTGAGCGACAGGATCGTCACCGAACGGCATGATCTGGCGGATTCCCTACCCCGGGGCACCTGGGACCTGGTGAGCGCTCATTACCTGCACAGCCTCTTCGACTTCCCCAGGGCCCGCATCCTGCGTGATCTCGGCGAGCAGGTGAACCCCGGTGGCATGCTGCTGATCGTCGACCACGGTTCAGTAGCACCGTGGTCCTGGAACCAGGGGGCCACGATTCCCACCCCGGACGAGACCCTGGCCGGTCTGGCCCTCGATTCCACGTTCTGGCATGTGCTTCGCTGCGAAGCCCGCGACCGGACGGCCACCGGCCCGGGTGGCCAGACGGCCGAGGTGACCGACAATGTGATCGCCTTGCGCAGGACGGGCTGACCGGATCTTCGCTGCGAGGGCGACCGCCGTCGGCTCGGCCCGCGCGAACTGGCCCACGACGGGCGTCATTCGGTTCGGGCAGAGCGTTCCGCGTTACCGGAGGTGACCGTCCCCCGGCGGGCCATGTCGTCGCCGGTGACGAGCAGGCCGTCAGGTTCGGCTGGTTCCACGCTGCTGACGCTGGCGGGTTTGTGGGCGAGGGACCCGCTCCGCTGCTGGTGGAAGGTCGGAACAGGGAACTAAAGCCGTCCACGGCGCGACCAACCCGAGGTGATGACTGACGTTCCTGACGCCGGGATCGCCGGGGTGCGCACCCGGGTGGTGCTGGTCATCCTGTTCGACGGGGTGCAGCCGATCGACGTGGCCGGTCCGGTCGACGTGTTCACGTCGGCTACCCGCTTCGTGGGTGACGCGGACAGCCCGCCGTACGTCATCCGGACCGCCTCTCTCGATGGTGGGGCGGTCCGGGCCGCCGGTGGTCTGTGCCTCGTCCCGGACGGTGACCTGGGCGGCGTCGAGGATCCGGACCTGCTGGTGGTGCCGGGCGGGCCGGGCGTGGGAGACGTCGACGACCGGCTCGTCGCCTGGCTCGCCGAGCGTGCTCCCGGCATCCCGCGGGTGGTTTCGGTGTGCACCGGGGCCTACCTGCTGGCCAAGGCCGGTCTCCTGGACGGTCGCCGGGCCACCACCCACTGGGAGGCCTGCGGTTATCTGAGCGAGATGTTTCCCCGGGTGGCGTTCGACCCGGACGCCATCTTCGTCCGGGACGGGACGATCTCCACGTCGGCGGGGGCGACAGCCGGGGTCGACCTGGCCATGGCGCTGGTCGAGGAGGACTTCGGTCGTGCGGTGGCTCTGGGCATCGCCCGGCTGTTGGTGTGCTACCTGCGCCGGCCGGGCAATCAGGCCCAGCTCAGCGTCCAGCTCTCGACCCAGATCGCCCGGACCGATCCGCTGCGCGAGGTGCAGTACTGGGCCGCCGCGAACCTGGCGGCCGACCTGTCCGTCCCGGCGATGGCGGAGCGCGCCGGGCTGTCTCCGCGGCAGTTCGCCCGGGCCTTCGGGGAACAGGTTGGGATGCCGCCGGGCCGGTACGTGGACCTGATCCGGCTGGAGGCTGCCCAGCGCATGCTGACCGACACCACCGATGGTGTGCTCGGTATCGCTCACCGTTGCGGATATGGGTCGGCGGAGGCGATGCGCCGGGCGTTCCTGCGCGAACTCGACATTTCGCCGACCGAATACCGTCGCGCGTCGGCGAAGGAATCGGTGATCCCCGACGGATCCCCGTCGATGGCAGATTTGTTGGCCGGTACGTCATAGGCGTGAGCGCGGGCCGCTTCTAAGCTTCCTGACATATGGCGAAATGAATATTTTCATGCCATTTTCAGCTTTCCGTGCACGCTTCATGACAGAGATGTGAGCTCGACGTGACTCTCGTTCCAGACCGGATTGTCCGTTCCACGCTGGCCATCGGCCTCGTCGTCGCGCTCGGCGCCTGCTCGGGGACGACGGTGCCGGACGCTCCGGTCGCATCGGCCGACGCGTCGGTCGCCGTCGGTCCCCGAACCACGTATCCGCTGACGATCGACAACTGCGGCCGTGAGGTCACGTTCTCCCAGGCGCCCCGCCGGGTCGTGCTGCTCAACGGCGCGTCCGTGGCCGAGGTCGAGTCGATGATCGCGCTCGGTGTCGAGGGAACCATCGTGGCCAACAGCCAGAGCTACGGCGTCTCCGACGACCCGACGATGGTCGAACGGATCAAGGCCATCCCGACGGGCGGGCTGAAGCTGAACAAGAACTTCGAGGTCCCCCGCGAGCAGGTGATCGCCCAGTCACCCGATCTGGTGATCTCGACATGGGCGGGCGGGTTCGACGACAAGATCGGCTCGATCACCCGCGACGAGCTCGGCAAGGCCGGCATCAACAGTTTCGTGTCCCCGTCGAACTGCGCCAACGGTGCGACCTCGCCCCGACCGCAGGACACGGCCACGTATGCGAAGCGGTCGGTCGAGTCGTCGTACGAGCTGCTGAACCAACTCGGGGTCATCTTCGACGTTCAAGGCAAGGCGGCGCAGGTCGTGCAGGACTCGCGCACGGCGCTGGCCGCCATCCCGTCGCCGAGCGGGGCACCCAAGCGGGTGCTGGCCGCCTATCCCAGTATGGGGTCGGCGATGGGTCTCAAGGTGCCTGCCGTGTTCGGCGGCGGCATCTTCGACGACATCATCACCCGGGCCGGCGGTGTCAACGCGTTCGGCGGCCTGACCGACCAGCAACTCACCGCACTCAACGTCGAGGCCCTCGCCGCGGCGAACGTAGAGGTGCTGGTGATCGGCCTGTACCAGCCGGACGACGACGCCAAGAAGTTCGCGGAGCAGCTGTTCGCGCAGTATCCGCAGTGGCCGGCGTCGAAGACCAAGACCTACACCTCGGTTTCCGACAGCTTCTACCTCGGACCGCTGAACGCGGTCGCGGTGAAGAAGATCAGCGATGCCGTCCACGCAGCGAACTGACCGCACCCGCCCGGAAGCGGCCCGTGCCCACCTCGTACCCGACAGAGCCGTTCCGCTGCTGATCGTGCTCCTGACCGTCGCGGTCGTGCTGGCTGCGGCGGTCGCGATCGCCGTCGGCACGGTACCGGTGCCGCTGGGCGACGTGGTCGCGGTGACCTGGGCGCACCTCACGCCGGGAGACACCGAGCGCAGCCTGCTCTACGACCAGATCGTGTGGGACTTCCGCGCGCCCCGGGTGCTGCTGGCAGGGGTCGCCGGCGCGGGTCTCAGCATCGCCGGAGTCTGTCTGCAGGCATTGGTGCGCAACCCGCTGGCCGATCCCTACCTGCTCGGCATCTCAGGAGGCGCCTCCATCGGCGCCGCCCTGGCGCTGAGCTTCGTGCCCGCGGCGATCGCCGGACTGGGTGTCTCCGGCGCGGCCTTCCTCGGGGCGGTGGTCAGCGTCGCCCTGGTCGTGGGGCTGGCACAGCGGGCCGGTCGGGTCGCGCCGGGCCGGCTGATCCTGGCCGGAGTGGCCGTCGCCTATCTGGGCAGTGCCGTCACCAGCTACATCCAACTGCAGGCCAACCCGGGCGAACTACGCGGCATCCTGTTCTGGGTGCTCGGCTCGGTCGCCGCCGCGTCCTGGCCGGACCTACCCGCACCCACCGCCGCCCTGCTGGTCTGCCTGCTCTGGCTGCTGGTTGACGGCCGCCGGTTGAACGCGCTGACGATGGGCGAGACGTCGGCGGCCGGGCTGGGGATCGACGTCAACCGGCTGCGTCTCGGGCTGCTCGCGGTGGCGTCGCTGCTGACCGCGACGATCGTCAGCGTCGCGGGTGGGATCGGCTTCGTCGGCCTGCTGGTGCCGCACGCGGTCCGGCTGCTGGTCGGCCCCGACCATCGCCGGGTGATCCCGGTGTCGCTGCTGCTGGGGGCGGTCTTCCTGATCCTCGTCGACCTGTTGTCGCGCACCCTGGACCGGCCGAACGAGATGCCGATCGGCATCTTCACCGCCGTGCTCGGCGCGCCCTTCTTCCTGTGGCTGCTGCGCAGCCAGTCCGGGGCGGTGCGATGAGGGTCGTGGCGACCGGCGTCTCGGTGACCATCGACGGCACGACCATCCTCGATGACGTCTCGTTCACCGCCGCCGACGGCCGGGTGACCGGACTGATCGGGCCGAACGGATCCGGCAAGAGCACACTGCTGCGCTGCCTGTACCGCATCATCCGGCCGCAGCAGGGCACCGTGCACATCGGCGATCACGACGTCTGGCAGGTCCCCGCCCGCCGGGCCGGCCAGTTACGGGCGGTGGTCGCCCAGGACCAGGAACTCGACAACGACTACACCGTCCGCGACATCGTCGCCATGGGACGGATCCCGCACCAGCGACTGCTCGAACGGGAGAGCACCACCGACCGCACCATCGTCGACGAGGCGCTGGTCCGCGCCCGCATCGAGTGGGCCGAGGGACGGCGTTTCGTCACGCTGTCCGGCGGCGAACGCCAGCGGGTCCTACTCGCCCGCGCGCTCGCCCAGAACACCCCGGTCCTGCTGCTCGACGAGCCGACCAACCACCTCGACATCGGCGCGCAACTGGAACTGCTCGAGTTGATCCGCGAACTCGGGCTCACCACCGTCGCCGCCCTGCACGACCTCGACCACGCGATGTCCTACTGCGACGCCGTCGTGCTGCTGCACCACGGCCGGGTCGTCGCGGCCGACGATCCCGTCACCGTGCTCACCCCGCAACGCCTGGCCGACGTCTTCGGCGTACGGGGAGCGACGACCACCCACCCACTCACCGGTCAGCCGCACCTGGTGTTCGCGGCGCCGTGTTCCGAACGGGAGATTTCCAGATGACCATGCAGAGCCCGCCCGGCGAGCCGGTTCCCGACGCCAGGCTCACCGCACCCCTCGAACCACCTGCGACCGGCACCATCACCGTGGCCGTCGTTCTCTCACCGCACGCGGAACTGGTCGACTTCGCCGGCCCGTGGGGCGTGTTCGAGTACGCCCGCCTCGACGACGGGCGTACCCCGTTCACGCTGACCACGGTGGCGGCTACGACGGACCCTGTCCCGATCTCCGGAGGCATGGTCGTCGTGCCCGGTCACGCCGTCGAAACAGTGCCGGCACCGGACATCGTGGTCGTCCCGGCCCTGGACACCGGCAAGCTCGCCCCCGAGGTGCTGGACTGGCTGCGGCGTGTCCATCAGAACACCGCAGTGACCATGTCGGTCTGCAACGGATCGTTCGTACTAGGCCAGGCGGGCCTCCTCGACGGCCGGACCGCAACGGCCCACCACAGCGCCTACCAGGCACTCCAGGCCATGTTTCCCGCCCTTACCGTCGTCGCCGGGGTCCGCTACGTCGAGGACGGCCGGCTCGCCACCGCCGGCGGGCTCACCTCGGGCACCGACCTGGCCCTGCGGATCGTCGAACGCTACTTCGGGCGCGCCGTCGCGCAGCGCACCGCCACCTACCTCGAATACCAGGGCACGGGCTGGATGCACCCCGACAGCAACGCCGAGTTCACCGAGCCTGCGGCGGTAAACCCGGAACAGCCGGTGTGTCCGGTATGTCAGATGCCGGTATCCCCCGACACCCCGATCACCCTCGAACTGGACGGACGTACCTGGCACTTCTGCGGCGACTGGTGCCAGGAGCAGTTCCGGGCGGCACCACAGCGCTTCGCCATCGCGGAGGGATCGTGACATGCAGGTCGCCATCGTCGTCTATCCCGGTTTCACGGCGCTCGACGTCCTCGGGCCGTACGAGGTTCTGGGTCGTCTGCCGGACACCGAGGTCGTGTTCGTCGCCGAGCGTCCGGGCTTGGTCGTGAACGACCTGGGCAGCCTGTCGGTCGACGCCGTCGCGACGTACGCCGACGTGTCCGAGCCGGACATCGTGCTGGTCGGCGGGGGAGCGGGCCAGCAGGACCAGATGGCCGCCGACGGCCCGCTGATCGAGTGGCTGCGGGCCGTCGACCGGACCACCACATGGACGACGTCCGTCTGCACCGGCGCGTTCGTGCTGGCCGCCGCCGGACTGCTGACGGGCCGACGGGCGACGACCCACTGGGCCGGGCTCGACATGCTCACCGGCTTCGGGGTGACGCCCGTGAAGGACCGGGTGGTGATCGACGGCCACTACGCGACCGCGGCCGGCGTGTCCGCAGGCATCGACATGGCGCTGATCCTGGCCGGCCGGATCATGGGCGACGAGGCCGCACAGACCGTGCAGCTGATCATCGAGTACGCCCCGGAGCCGCCGTACCAGGCAGGTTCCGTGGACACCGCGCCACCGTCGGTAGTGGAGCGGGCCGGCCGCATGCTGTCGCCTTGATGGGTACTCCGGTCCACTATGGACCGCCGAGTCTGCCGTCTGGTTCGGCGACACCCACCGCACCTTCACCCACGGCCAGGAACTTTCTCCTCCCGGCCGGCGACTGTCTGTACATCGACGGGTGTCGGGAGGTGCTCCTCATGAGGCGACGGGCAGTGCTGGCGGGTAGTGCGGCTGCGGGCGTGGGCACACTGATCGGCGCACAGCCGGCCGAGGCCACACGGGGTGGTGCCAAGGGTCCCCTGCGGGTTGGCATCGTCCTGGTCGACGGTCAACGTCAGGGGGCTGGGGAGGGTTCGGCACCCGGCTGATCACCGGCAGTTATACCCGCTCAAGTCAACAGGGTGCGCCAGTAGAACCAGAACTGCTCGCCGATGAGGGCGACGATGATGACGTACCAGACGGTGAGGACGACGGTGTGATACCGGAGGAGCACAGCCCCCCGGGAAGTGAACAACTGCTCGCGATGGACGTTGTGCAGGGTGACATACCAGAAGATCGCGATGGTGACGACCCACACCACAATGCAGTACGGACACAACGCGCCGATACGGTAGAGGCTCTGGAAGATCAGCCAGTGCACGAACCCGATACCGAACGTCGCGCCGAGTTGCAGGCCGAGCCAGAACCAGCGCGGTAGTCGGGCGCCGGCCAGGACCGCGACACCGATGGTGGTCACCGCGCTGAACCCGACGATACCGATCAGAGGGTTGGGGAAACCGAACGCGGCCGCCTGCGGCGTGGTCATCACCGAGCCGCAGGACAGGATCGGGTTGATGCTGCAACTGGGCCGATAGCTCGGATCGGTCAGAAGGTTGATCTTCTCGATGGTCAGGGTCAGCGCTGCGGCGCTACCGATCGCACCGCAGACGGCCAGCACCCAGCCGATGATGCGCGCCGCGAACGGCACCGTCGGGTCCGCCGGGACGACCGCCGGGCCGGGAGCGGTCGTGACCTGCCCGCTCATCCGGCGAGCGCTGCGTCGACGGCGGCCTTGAGCCCGGCGTACGTGGCCTGCCCGTCGAAGCGCTGGCCATTGATGAAGAACGACGGGGTGCTCTGGACCCCGGCGGCGGTCCCGTCGCTCTGGTCGTCACGGATGCGGGCCGCGGTGCCCGGGTCGTCGCGGTCGGCGCGGAACTTCGCCAGGTCGAGGCCAAGCTGCTGGGCGTAGCCCTCGAAGACGACGGACTGGTCCTGCTGCTGCCCGCCCCACGTGGACTGGTTCTCGAAGAGCTTGACGTACATCTGCTCGAACTTGTCCTGTCGCGCGGCGGCCTCGGCGGCGCGGGCGGCGTTCTGTGCGTTGGCGTGCTGGGTCAGCGGGAAGTTCCGGACCACATAGGTGATCTTGCCAGTGTACTCCTGGCGGAGTCTCTCCACGCCAGGGAACGCCTGTCCGCAGGACGGGCACTCGAAATCGAGGAACTCGACGATGGTGACCTTGCCGTCCTCGGCGGCGGTGAGCCGGTGGCTGTCCGCCCTCACCACCCGGTCGCCAGCTGCCTGCCGAGCTTTGTCACTGCTGTTCTGGACGAAGACGAACAGCCCGGCGAGTCCGGCGAGCACGATCGCCAACAGCCCGAAAGTGATCTTGGTGTTGGTGCTCACACGTCGGGCGCGCATCGCCTTGGCAGCCTTGTCAGACGCCTTCCTGCTGCGCTCTGCTCCGGAACCGCCAGTCCTACCGCCGTCGGCGGTCGGCCTTGCGGGGCGGTTGCGCTTCTTGGACATCCGTGGACCTTCCACCCGAGGCTTCGTCGCACTGCCGCCTTCGGGCGGGTGCTGCCTCATTGGTCGTTCGAGACCCTGCTGGAGTTCCGGCTCGTGCGACGACCGGTCAGATCCGGATGGCCGTCGACAGAGTCGGGAGGGCGCCGGAGTCCGTGTCCAGCTCGAAGGACAGCCGCCAGACGTGACCGGGGGTAAGGGCCACGTGTCCGATCGCGGTTTGAGCGGTCAGCGCCAGAACCTCGACGTCGGTCCGCAGCTCGGGAGCGGTGGCGTCCACGGCGGTGGCCGCCCAGCCGCGGATCTCGTCGGCGGGGCCGCCGTCGTTGGTCCAGCAGAGGTGCAGGAGGGGAGACGCGGTGTCGCGCTGCAACCACACGTGCAGAGTGTGGCCGTCCCCGCTGATCGCCACCGACTGACGCTTGGGACAGAACGCGCGGTCACGGGCTGCCTGCGCGGTGACCGGTGGCACCGTCACCGCGGCGATCAGCGTCAGTGCGAGGGCGGACACCGCGAGCACGGCTGGCCATCGCTGGTGCCGCTGCGGCCCGCTGAGCGCCTCGTGACGCCCACGGGCACGAGGCGCGCAGCTGAGGACATGACCGAGATCCTGAGTCTTCCCCGTGGTGTGGCCGGCCGTCCGGTGACTCAGCCGGAGACCCGGGCCATGTCGCCGCCCGTGACCGCGTACCGCTCTGGTCGCCGTGATCGCTGGTGCGGTCACCTGCCGTCGACGAGTCGTCGGGTGTCGAGGGTCGGGGAAGCAGCGGGCCGGGCCGGTTGCGGCGTGGTCAGGCTCCGCGCACTGGCCAGGCGACGATGGCACTTCGGTTTCCACGGAGGTGTCTCCGGATAGATCAGGAACACGTCGCCCGGCCGTCAGGAGCAGGCAGACCGTCACGGCCAGACCCACCGCCAGGATGTGTACGCCCGTCATTCGGTACCGCCCCCCCGCCGCGCCCCGGTACGGCATGCGCCGACCGCTGGTGGGGTAGTCGCACCGCCGACCCCGCTGGTTCCCGACATCCGGCGCGCACCACCGGTCTCGCCGCCCTGACCAGAGGCGACGTCCGGCGAACTGATCACGGCAACGGGGGTGACCAGCCGGCATCGGATTGGGCGTGCTGCTGGCCCACCAGACGCGGGGTTCGGCCGCCCGTTCGGCGGACGAACGGCCGAACCCTGTCAGTGCGTCAGCTGCCGGCTGGCGCGGGGGAGGTGGGGACCACGGCCGGACGGCGTCGTCGCGACACCGCGCCCACGACGACGTCGATGACGAGGAATGCGAGCAGGGTGATCCCGAACAGGGGCAGCGCCCAACCGATTGCCACGGTCACCGGTACGCCGATGAGCAGGACCCACACCGGCATGCCGCGGACACCGCCACGGGACGGCGGGGTGCCGGCGAGGGCGCGTCGGTCGGCGCGGGTGGGTCGACGTTGCCACCACATGCGGTAGCCCCAGACGATGACGCAGAGCAGCCCGAGCGCCAGCGCCGCGAGCAGGATCTGGTTGACCGGGCCGAACAGGATACCCATGTGGGCCTGGATACCGAGACCACTGAGTTTCGCCAGCAGCGGCCAGTCGGCGAAGTCGCTGCGGGCGGTGACCTGACCGCCGGCCGGGTCGACGGCGACGCGGTCCTTGGCGACGGGCCAGGTGTTGTCGACCTGCGTGACCGTCCAGGCCGAGCCCGCCTCGGCAGCCGGGGCGATCTCGACCGGGCCGTCCAGGCCGGCCGTACGGGCGGCCGCCACCACCCGATCGAAAGCAGCCGACTCGACCACTCCGCCTGCACCGCTGGCCTCGTGGTGGCCGCCGCCGGTCTCGGCCGGCTCGTCCGGGACGGTGGTGAGGCTGGTCGAGATCTCCGGGGCGCGGGCGCTGAGCGCGTCGAGGCCGGCACCGAAGTTCGCCCCGGCATAGCGGGACCAGGTGAGCCCGGTGGCCGAGAGGAACAGCAGGCCGACGGTGAGCCAGATGCCTGTGGTGGCGTGCCAGCCCCGGGTACGGCGGACACCCTTGCCGGCGGACAGGTCCGGTACGAGCAGGTGCCGGGCGGTGGCCCGGGAGGCGCTGCGTCGACGCCACCACAGGATCACCCCGCCGAGCGCGAGGACCCACAGCCAGCTCGCGGCCAGCTCGGAGTAGTGCCGGCCCACCACGCCCAGGTGCAGGTTGCGGTGCAGGTCGTCCAGCCAGGTGGTGGCCGGGGTCGAGCCGAACCAGGTGGTCAGCTGGCCCTGGACCTGCGCGGTGTACGGGTCGACGTAGACGGTGTGCTGCTTGTCGCCGAGCGCTGGCAGGGCGAACGTCACCCGGGTGGTCCGGTCACCCTCGCCGGGCTGCACGGTGGTGATGCTGCCCTCGGGGTGGGCGTTGCGGGCGGCACCGACCTGGTCGGCCAGTGGCAGCGGACGGTCACCCACCTGAGCGACGGTCAGTTGGTCGCTGTAGAGGATGCTGTCCAGTTGCGGGGTGGTGGTGTAGGCCAGCCCGGTCAGGGCGGCGACCACCAGGAACGGGGCGACGAGGATACCGGCGTAGAAGTGCAGCCGTAGCAGCAGCGCACCGAACGGTGACGTTCGTCGGGCCGGTCGGGCAGGTGTTTCGGTGGCTGTGGCGGGTTCCGGCGTCGACCCGCCGGACAGTTCGGTGAGAGACATGTTCTTCCGATCGGCATTGGCGAGAAGCACCCCGCCAGGGGGTGCTTCTCCTGCTGGCATGGTCGCCCGGTGGTTCGTTGCGTTGCTCCGGCTTGGTGAGGTAGTCGGAACGCAAGCCCTCGAGGTTCCCGAGAATTTCTCGGACGGCACCAGGCCGCAGCGTTGTCAGTGCTGGTCGGATCCGGTCGCGCGCCGCGCGCCACTGTCGGCCTGTCCGGACGCGGCGAGGAACGCGTTGTAGCGGGCGAGGTCGTCCTCCTCGCCGGTTGCGTCCGCCCGGTCGGCCGCCCGGTCGAGGCGGGCCTGCTCGCGCACATCGGCGCGGATCCACTGGCGAACAAGAATAATCATGACGACGACGGCAGGTAGCTCGCCGAAGGCCCAGGCGATGCCGGCGCCGAGGTTCTGGTCGGCCAGCAGCGACGACGCCCAGGCGGGGTGGACGGCGATGTACCAGTCGGGGGCGATGACGGTGGTGGTCTGCATGAGGACCAGGCCGAAGAAGCCGTGGGCCATCATCGACGCGAGGTGGATGATCACCAGCAGGGGATGGGGGAGCCGTCGGCGACCGGGGTCGACACCGACGAGCACCCAGAACAGCAGGTAGCCGGCGACCACGAAGTGGGTGAGCATCGCCAGGTGACCGAGGTGGGAGCGCATCAGCACGCCGAGCAGGTCGCTGAAGTACAGACCGAACAGGCTGCCGGTGTAGATGCCGAGCGCGACGAGTGGGTGGGTGAGCAGCTTGGTGACGCGGCTGTGCACGGCGATCAGCAGCCACTCCCGGGCGCCGCGTACCTGTGGGTCGGCCGGTCGGCGTAGGGCACGCAGGGCGAGGGTGACCGGTGCGCCGCCGACCAGCAGGATCGGCACCAGCATCGACAGCACCATGTGTTGGGCCATGTGTGCGCTGAACAGCACGTACGCGTAGCGGGCCACACCGAGGTTGGTCGTCGCGGCGAGCAACAGCAACCCGCCCACCCAACTCGCCGTCCGGGCGAGAGGCCAACGGTGCCCGGCGACGTGCATCCGGCGTACCCCGGCCAGGTACCCGCCGACGCCGACAGCGCAGAGGGTCAGGAAGAACATGTCCGGCAGCGGCTGCCCGAGCAGGTTGCCCGCCGTGGGTGCGGCAGGCATCGGGAAGCCGAGCAACTCGGTGATCGGGTCGGCGTCGATGCCGGACACCGGGACGGGGGTGGGGCTGCGCGACAGTGCCACGGCAAGGCCCACGGTGGCGGCGAACACGATCAGCTCACCGGCGGCCAGTCGGGTGAACGCCCATCGACTGCCGGCGCGCAACGCCGGCAGGGTACGGCAGCGGTGTGCCGCGCCGAGCACGCCGAGGATCAGCAGGGCGGCGACCTTGCCGAGGACCAGCCAGCCGTAGCGGGACTGCCAGAGCTGGTCGACCGTGCCGAGGCGGACGGCGGCGTTGGCCAGCCCGCTCACCGTCACGGCGACGATGCAGCCCAGGGCCAGGCGGCTGTACCGGGCAGCGGCCTCGGCCAGCATTCGGCTGCGCCGCACCATCAGCAGGGCGACGAGTCCACCGATCCACACCGCGGCGGCGAGGATGTGCAGGGCCAGGCTGGTGACCGCGATCTGGTGGTCACCGGCTCCGGCGGCGTGGCCGGTGAAAGCCGGAGGTAGCACCGCGATCAGGGCCAGGATCGTGACCGTCGCGGCGAGCCCTCGGGACACCCCGGCGCGGGCCAGCAGCGCCACGGTCAGGGCCAGCCCAGCCTGCAGCATGAGGGACTGGCCCTGCGAGATCATGGTGGCGAAACTGACGACCGTCGCGGGCTTGAGCGTTTCCAGCGGCTGGCCGAGCAGGTCTGAGACCGTCAGCACCATCAGCGACAGCGCCGCCACCGCCCAGCCGAGCGCGGTGAGGCTCGCTCGCCGTAGCAGCAGGTAGCCGTGGGGCGAGACGGTGCGCCCGTCGCCGGGCAGCAGGAATGCGGAGGTCACCAGCATGCCGACGGTGACGGTGGCGAGGCCGTCACCGAGGAGCCGGACCACCGGTAGCGCCCAGGTCGTGGCTGGTCCCGCATCGGGTAGGCCTGGAATCACGGCGGCGAGGGCACCCCCGACCCGCAGGCCCGACAGCAGCACAGCGATCCCCGAGGCGCAGGCGGTGACAACAAGGAACCAGTCGTAGGCCGTCGATGCGGTGGACCGGAACCGGCTGGCGGATGTCGCCGCCGGCACCGGGGTGGTGGTACCGGAGCCGTCGGCGGCGACCTGCCGGGAATCTGTGTCGGACACGTGGTGACCTTGACCTGTGAAGTGGTGATGGGACGCGACCGCAGGAGAACGGTCTGGTCAGCGACGGTTCGCTCGCCGTCGGAGGAGCAGCCCACCAACGACCACCACGACGACGGCGGCCAGCGCGCCGCCGGCGACGAGGACGCCGGTGCCCGGCCCATCGTCGCCCTGCACCGACGCCGCCGCGGACGGCGCGTCGGTGGTCGTACCGACGATCGGCGCGGCGCTGGAGTTGGGGTCGGCCACCGTGAACGGGTACGACCCCTGGACCGGGTGGCCGTCGGTGGAGACGACCCGGTAGGCGACGGTGTAGGTGCCGTTGGGCAGCGCCCCGGTCAGCTGGACCGATCCCTTCGCGCCACCGACGACCGGATCGCCCGTGGGTACCTTCCGTTTGGCGGCGTCGGTGAGCACGATGGTGGTGAACGTCGGGTCCAGCCGTTCGACGAACTCGAGCACGATCTCGGTGGGTGCGCTGGACAGCGTCGACTCCTGGGCCGGTGCAGCCGAGCGCAGCGTGTTGTGTGCCCACGCCGGGCTGACCGGAATGAGCAGCGCCACGACGGCGGCGAGTACCGCCGCGCCGAGTCGAACGGCGGTGGGGCGGGACGACGGTGCGGTCATGACGAAACTCCGGTGGACGTGATCATCCGAGTACCTGCTCGCCGATCCATCCTCCCGGTTGACAACCGGGAGGGACGGCGAAGACGGCGGACCCGATCGGGGTGGTCCACTCGTTGAGTAGATCCCGATCGGCCAACCGGCGCTGGATGGGCAGGAACTGACGGGTGATGTCGGCCTGGTAGGACGCGAAGATCAGACCGCTGTCCGCGTGACCCTCCGCCGTCGGCGCACCGTCGTAGTTGTAGGGCCGGCGCAGGATCTTGTACCGGTCGTCGGTGACGTGTGCGCGGGTCATGTGGGAGAAGTCGGGGATGACGGTGAGGCCGTCCGGGCCGGTGGCGGCGAAGTCGGGTTCGTCGTGCTCGGCGGTTCCGGTCAGTGGTGCGCCGGTGGCGAGCCGTCGGCCCACGGCGAGTTCGCGGTCGGTACGGCCGAGCAGGTCCCAGGTCTCCAGGTTCATGCTGATTCGTCTCAGTACCAGGGTGGTGCTGTCGCGTAGCCATGCCGGTCCGTCGGCCACGAAGACGGCCGTGTCCATCGCAACCCCCGGCTGGGGGTTGGCGGTGCCGTCGAGTTGACCGAACAGGTTGCGCTGTGTGTGGCCGCCCGGCTCGACGCCGGGGCTACGCCGGAAGCCCTGTTGCACCCATCGCACGGTCGCGAACGGCCTGCTGTCCTTGATCAGGACCCGTTGGGCATGGGCCACGCTGATCGCGTCGTCGGCGCAGATCTGCAGCAGCAGATCACCACCGGACCAGGCCGGCTGAAGCCGGTCGATGCGGAACGACGGAAGGTCGGCGACCGACGCCGGCCGGCGATCGTCGACGCCGCCCGCCCGGTAGAGGCCCGGCCCGAAGCCGAAGGTCACGGTCAACCGTGCGGGCAGCAGCCCGAGTTCGGCCTCGGTGTCAGCCAGAGCGGGTCGGCCCTGGGTGAGCCGGGCCGCGTCGTCGGTCAGTAGTCGCAGCCATCGACCCAGCGCGGCCCGGTCCGTGCCGGCCCGCAGTGTGAACGCCACGAACGACCCGTGCGCCTGCGGTTCGGTGGCGATCCCGGCCTGCCGGACGCCGTGGAACGGCTCGACCAGGCCGCCGACACTCGCCACCGGCGTCGTGCCGGCGGCGTCCACCGACGGGGGGCCGGTCTGCCCTGCGCGGGTCGCGACAACGGCGGCCCCACCGGCCAGTACCCCGCCGGTGGCCAGCGCGCCGCCGGTGAGCAGGCCACGCCTGCTCACCGGGGGGACGGGTGGTGTCTGCGTCACGATGCTGGGGTCATGGTCATCCCCGGCGTGGCGCTCATGCCGGGCATCGGCTCGCCGTGCCCCGGGGCATAGGTCTCCTGCGCGCCGGTGAACGGCTTGGCGACCGCGGTGAACTGCTGGGTCTTGCCGTCGGAGAAGGTGAGCGTGAAGGTCAACTCGTCGCCGGCCTGGACGGGCTTGGTGATATCCATCAGCATCAGGTGATCACCGCCGGGCTCCAACGCGTGGGTGCTCTTGGCCTTGATCACGATGCCGCCCTGCTTCTGCTGCATGACCATCTTGCCGTCTTTCATGGCCATCTCGTGCAACTCCATCGCGGAGATGGAGGTCGTGGCGCTGGTCAGAGTCACATCGGTGTCGCCGTCGTTGACCAGGGTCCCGAAGGCCGCAGTCATCCCCTTGTCGGCTGCCTTCACCCACGGGTCGCGAACCGTGACCACACCCGCAGCGGCGCTGGCCGACGTGGACGGGCTCGGCTGCGCGGTCGACGACGAGTCGGACGAGGCGCATCCGCCGGCACCGACTGCGACGAGCGCAGCTGCGGTGGCGAGGACAAGGGCCGAACGTCGGCGCGATCCGAAAGGGCTGGTGGTGCGCATAAACTGTGCCTCCGATAGTTGCGTGCTGCATTGTTGGTCGGTCGCCGCGGCGCGAAAGTTCCGGGCTGGCGGGTAATGGCCGTCACGTGGCCACGGCTGGCGCAGTGGTGTGGCGCTCTCGCTGTTCAGGCCGCTGACCGGTCGCTGATCCGTGCCGTGCCCGGGTGGGGCGGTGCCAGTCGCAGCCTCGGCCGGGTGGCCTGTGGTTCGTCACCAGCCGTGGAATGCCAAGTGGGACGGGTGGTCCGGCTGTGCGTCGGAGGCTCGTCACGGTGCCGCCTGGTCTGCGACAACGCGACGACGATCAGGTACCCGGCGAGCAGGAAACCGTGGCTGACCAGGCGGGAGGGTTCCACCCGGCCGGTCATCAGGTCATTGACCGACAACAGCATGAGTGTGCCGACGAAGGCACTCAGGGTCGGCACCAGCCCGGTGGAGGGTGTACGCCGCGCTGCCACGAAGAGGAATCCAGCGCCGACGGCGACGTTCCAGGCGGCAGCCTCGTGCCACAGGTGCCCAGAGCTCAGGGCGCCGTGGGCGTGTGCGGTGGACGGGCCACGGCCGACCTGCGCCAGGCCCAGCACCAGCTGAACAGCACCGATGAGCGCAAGCCCTGCTCGCAGGGGGAGCACGAGACGGTCCCGCAGGCGTCGAGGCGCGGGGGGTGCGACCACGACGACGTGGGTGAGAACGGGTCCGGGCGCGGTGAGCGTCAGGCGGGTCCGCCGGGTCACGGCAGCGGCCCGGTCGTACCATCGCCGGCAGGTCGCGCACCCGTCGAGGTGAACGTCGGCCCCGGCCTGCTCAGCGAAGGTTGCCTCGCCGTCCAACTGCGCTGACAGGATCTCCCGCCACTGCTCACACCCCATGCACCGGTAGTCGGTTGACTGGGTGTCCTGGTTCCCGGGTTGACCGGGGATGTGGCGTCCTCGGTCGGTCGCCTTCAGCTGGCCGCGCTGCCGCGCTGCCGCCGCGCCGGCCAGGGGCTCGCGTCGACTGCGGCAACCAGGTCCTCTCGAGCCCGTGCCACCCGGGAACGGATGGTGCCGACAGGGCACCCGCACACCTCGGCGGTCTCGGCGTAGGACAGGCCGAGGATCTGGGTCGCCACGAACGCTTCGCGTCGGTCCGGCGCCAACGAGCACAGGAGATCGTTGAGCACGACCGCACCATCGAAGGCGCTGCCGCCAGCGTCGGGGACATCGTGCCGGTCTGACAGTTGCGTGGTACGCGGCCGTCTCGTCGCCGCGCGTACGTGGTCGACCGCTACCTTCCGGGCGATCCCGAGCAGCCATGTCCTGGCCGACGAACGCGCGGCGAATGACGGCAACGAGCGCATCGCTCGCAGATACGTCTCCTGGGTCAGGTCGTCGGCCTCGGACGGGCTGATCAGGTGGGCGACGAACCGCCATATGTACTGCTGGGTCGCCCGAATGAAGCGGGTGGCCGATTCCTGGTCGCCCCGGCCTGCCGCTAGAGCCCAGGAGGTGATCTCCGCGTCGTCGGTCACCTGGTACCTCCGTGTCCGGTTTTGCCGGGCGTCCCCCGCCGTCATGACCCGATCGCCGGTGACGACGGGTCGTCGCAGGTGCCGGGGGAGCCTACGGCACCGCTGCGTCTACCGGTGCGGTCACGATCAGTCAGTGGATCAACGTGCGGCGGTTGTTGTCGGCGCGCTGCCCCACTGCCTCGTCGGCCGCTGGTCGCCAGCGGAACAGGCGAAGGCTGTTGAGCACGACGAGCAGGCTGGAGCAGGCCATCGCGGCGGCGGCGAGCATCGGGGTGACCAGACCCACAGCGGCCAGCGGGATCATCAGGCTGTTGTAGGCGAACGCCCAGAACAGGTTGACCTTGATGGTGCGCAGGGTGGCCCGGGCCAGGGACAGCGCGTCGACCACGGCGGTGAGGTCCACGGTGCCGGCCCTCGCGCGGACGATCGTGACGTCGCTGGCCTCGATGGCGACGTCGCTGCCGGTCGCGATCGCCACGCCGAGGTCGGCTTCGGCGAGAGCGGCCGCGTCGTTGACTCCGTCGCCGATCATGGCTACCGTCGCGCCCTCGTCGCGCAGCCGCCGTACGGTGGCAGCCTTCGCCTCGGGTGTGACATCGGCTATGACCTCAGTCAACCCCACCTGAGCGGCGACGCCCTCCGCCGCGGCGAGGCTGTCACCGGTCAGCAGGACCGGCCGCAGGCCAAGTGCGCGCAGCCGTCGCAACATCGGCACGGTGGACTCTCGCAGCGTGTCGGCGATGGTGATCCAACCCCGAAGCTGCCCGTCCCATGCGACGTAGACCACCGTGTCCGCCGATCCCGTCACCTGGTCGACGTCGATGCCGTCCAGGGCGAGGAGCCGGGCGTTACCGATCGTGACCCGGACCTGGTCGACGGTGCCCCGGGCCCCGAGCCCCGGCTCGGCATGGAAGGCATCAGCCGGCGGCAGGCTCAGCCCATCCTCGGCCCCGGCGGCGATCACGATGGCATGGGCGACCGGATGCTCGGAGCACGCCTCGACTGCGGCGGCCAAGCGCAGCAGTTCGCTGCGGCTGACCTCGGGAAGGGGATGCACGCCGGTGACCCGCATCCGACCGCTGGTCAGGGTGCCGGTCTTGTCGAGCACGATGGTGTCGATGCGACGGGCCGACTCCAGCGCCGCCACCCCACGGATCAACACGCCGAGTTGCGCGCCGCGTCCGGTGCCGACGAGCAGTGCGGTCGGTGTGGCCAGGCCGAGAGCGCACGGGCACGCGACGATCAGCACCGCCACCGCCACCCCGACCGCCGTCGCAGCGGGGGCGAGGACGAGCCAGCCGGCGAAGGTGGCCAGGGCGATCACCAGTACGAACGGGACGAAGATGCCTGCTACTTCGTCGGCGAGACGCTGAATCCGGGCCTTGCCGGCCTGCGCCTCGGCGACCAGGCGGGTGATCTGCGCGAGCCGTGTGTCGGCCCCGACCCGGCTCGCCCGCACGACAAGCCGACCGCCGGTGTTCACCGTGGCGCCGGTCACTGTCGACCCCGGGCCCACCTCGACGGGGACGCTCTCCCCGGTGAGCAGGGCGACGTCAACCGCGCTCACGCCGGCCTCGACCACCCCGTCGGTGGCGATCTTCTCGCCGGGGCGGACCACGAACAGGTCACCGACCCTCAGGTCGGTGACCTGCGTCCGCCGCTCGGTGCCGTCCGTGTCGAGGACAGCGACGTCCTTGGCACCCAACCGGGCGAGTGAACGGACAGCAGAACCAGCGCGGTACCGGGCCCGTGCCTCCAGCCACCGCCCGGCCAGCAGGAACGTCACCAGGGCCGCACCCACCTCGAAGTACAGCGGGTGGTCGTGTCCGGAAAACCAGGACAGGCTCATCTGTAGTCCCGGCTGACCGGCGGGTGTGGCGAGCAACGCCCACAGACTCCACAGGAAGGAGACCAACGCGCCGAGAGAAACCAGCGTGTCCATCGTGGCGGCGCCGTGGCGGACATTGATCATTGCCGCCCGATGGAACGGCCAGCCCGCCCACGCGACGACCGGCGCGGTCAGTGCGGCGGTCGCCCACTGCCAGTACGGGAACTGGGCTGCTGGGGTCATCGAGATCACCATCACCGGGGCGGCGAACGCCGCCGCGACCAGCAGCCGTCGCCCCGCGTCGTTCGTGGTTCGGTCGTCTTCCTGGGCAATGGTCGTCGGCGCGGGCGGCTGAGCGGTGTAGCCCATCGCGGTGACGGTCGCCACCAGGTCGGGCACCGCAACAGCCGAATCGTGCTCCACGGTGGCGGTGGCCGTGGCGAAGTTGACCGTGGCCCGCACGCCGTCAATCCGATTGAGTTTGCGCTCGATGCGGTTGGCGCAGGCTGCGCAGGTCATACCCCCGATTGTCAGCGACGTGTGCAGTTGGTCGACGGTGGTGGTCACGCGGGGCTGCCGGCCAGTTCGAAGCCGGCCTCGTCCACTGCCCGCTGGACCTCGGCCAGCGGCAATGCCGCAGCGCTACGAATGGTGACACGACCCGCCTCGACATCGACCTCGACGGTCTGAACGCCCGACAGTGCGGTGAGCTCGGAAGTGACGGACTGGGCGCAGTGCCCGCAGGTCATACCCCGAACCTGGTACGTGGATTGCACGATGACCTCTTTCGATCAGCCGGATCCGCACGATGTACGGCGGAGAACGGGCGGCACCCTGCCCTGGTGTCGACCCTGGGTGACGCACCGCGGATGGTCCTGCGGTGGTGTGTCCCGGCTCCGCACCATGGTACGCGGGAAAGGGCGGCGCGGTTCAGCAGAACGCGGTCATTCGCTCGACATCTGATCGAGAACCAGCATCGTCTCGCGACGCAATGTGCCGCGCCGGACGTCGCGTTCTCGGGTGGCGAGGGCGGCCTCCAGCACATGCGCGTCGAGAAGGGGGCGGTGCACGCACAAGTCATCCGACCCGGAGGAGGGAGATGACTGGGCACGGGCGAGCCGGAGACGATCTGCCGTGCCGTTCCGCCAGACCGTACGGTGCGGCGTCGGCGCGGGTCCGAGGATTTCGTCCAGCCCGGTGGGAGAGAGCAGCATCGACGTGCTCACGCCGACCGCTTCGCCCCCGGCGAGCCGGCGGGCGACGCGGCCCGAGTGCTGCAGGCCGGACCCGAGCAGGTCGAGTCGGCAGCGCACTGCCATCCGTAGCCGGTGCGCGACGAGCGGACCCGTGATGGTTGCCGGCGCCTCGGCAACGGGTGGCGTCCAGTACCGCTCGTGGCGAACTGCCCCGTCGTCGTACAGCAGTGCCCCGGTAGCCTCGGGCAGGAGTACCGCGGTGGGCCCGGGTCTGGTGCCGGCGGTCCCGTCATCGAGCCAGAGCCGGCAGACTCCCGCCACATCGCCGGCAACGTACGTGCCGTACGGCGCGCGGACGAAGGTGAGGTAGCTGCCGGGGAGTCGGGCCAGCGCGCCGAACGCATGACGCCGCACGGCCTGATTGGCCTGCTCAGTGAGCAGCCGTGGCGACAGGGGACAGGGACCGAGCAGGACCATCCGGAAGCCCGGAACGTCGATCTGGTGAAAAGCCCGCTGCGGCCACCAGCCGGTGAGCCAGGGCCTGCCGGAGATCGGATCGAGTACAGTCCGGCGGGGACCTGGCGACCGGCTGTCGGCGGTGTCCGAGGGGCGGTGGCTCATCACCCAGCATCGGGTGCCGGGGATGTCGGAGGTCAATCTAGGCGGAGGCCACGTCGTCCAGCGCGCCCGAGCGGGCGAGTCCGACGATGTCGCTGAGCTGGCCGCCGCTGAGTCGGATCGCGTTACCGAAATCATCGGTGATGACGACCCGCTGCTCGGCGGGCGCTGCGGGGTCGATGTACAGCTCCGGGCATCCACAGTTGCAGTTGCCGCACAAGGTGAGCACATGAACCAGGCCGTCGGCTGCCATATGGGCCTCCATTCGTCGGACGTCGCTGTTCACGTTAGAACGGGTCTGTGCATTCCCGCCGTGACCGCTTTATGTTTGTCAGCGGGCGACTATTCATCACAAGGTGGGAACCCGATGCCGGCGGCATCCGACTACCTCCGAATGTGTAGGTGGTCGGGCTACCGACGTGGCTTACCGAGGGTCCGGTTGAGCAGACCTAAAAGCAACGCCGCCGCACCGAGGACGACACCGGCCACGGCGACGGCCAACGCGACTCCGGCCGGGCGGTCGCCGACGGCCGTCGGTGGGGCCGCAGTGATCGGCATCCCGTGTTCATCGACACCGCTGGCCGCCGCCTCGGTCAGGCGCAGGACAATGGCGGGGTTTTCCGGCTCGGGCCCGCCCGCCTGGGGTTCCTCGATCCATCGGGAGATGACGCCGTCGGCGTACGTCTGGAGCGCCTTGAACACGATGCGGTCGCCGGTGGTGGGCAACGGGCCCACGGAGACACTGAACTCCTGGAACTGGTTGCCGTCGATGGCGTCCTCGGCGGTTGCCGCCGTCCAGGTCACCGAGGTGATCGCCTCGGTCACCGTTGCCGAGCCGACCTTGACCGGCGCGGTGAGTGGGCCGTCCTCGACGGTAGCCCGCCACCCGGCCAGCTTGTGAACCGCAGCCGAGGTGATGGGCGTGGCCTCGGGCATCACGATGCGCACGCTCGTCGTCGCCGCTTCGGCGCGCTCGTTGGGCACCCGGAACGTCAGGGTGGTGAATCCACCTGGCGCGGCCTGGGCGGGGCTTACCGAGACGTGCGCCTGCGCCGGGCCGACCGGCGCGATCCCGACCGCCGCTCCCGCGAGCAACGCCAGGGCGATCCGTCCCGGTACATGCTGTCGCATCGTTCATCTCCTCCTGCTGGGCGTGCCTTCGCTGGCCTTCAGCGGCTATCGCACGATGTTCATCATGGTGGGGAGGCCGTCGGGTGGCGTGTGGGGGTGTGCCAGGCGATGTGGCCGTCCGGTCGCACCAGAAGGCCACCGGTGTCGTGCAGGCCGCACTGGTCGAGGAAGACCGTTCGCGCAGATGGCGACATCACGGTTGAGGTGGTGGACGGTCAGTGGAAACCCGACCTTCTGCTGCTCGGCCGCAGTCGAGGCCCAGGCCGCGTCGGGCCGGCGAGCAGGATGAAACCGTCGCCTGCGACCAGGTCGAGGGTGGACCGGGTCTGTTCCGGGTCGAGCCAGACGTGGGGGAGACGGTGGCCCGGCCGGCCGGTGGGGACGTAGTCGGCCACCGGATCCCCGGCAGGCGGGGCCGTGCCATCGGCGATGACGGCGGCGGAGGTGTAGTGGTGGCGAACACCGCCGGTCAACCACGGCCGGCTGCGGCCTGACAGCGGGGTCCCCGTGTCGCCCGACGGGCATGGGGACCCCGCGCAGCGCCGGCCGGGCCACGGCGGGCCGCCGATCCGGGGCCAGCCGTGGGACAGCGCGGTCATCCGCTGGTGGCCAGGCGGACACCCAGGGCGATGAAGGCCACCGCGCAGATCCGGCTGATCCGCCGCGACCACCGACCGTCGGTCACCCGGCCGGCGAACCTGCCCGCCCCGGCGCCGAGAGTGACATCGACGGTGAGTTGTATCGCGACGAAGATCGCACCGAGGAGCACCAACTGTGCCGTGACGTTACCGGTCGCCGGGCTGACGAACTGCGGCAGGAAAGCCACGCTGAACAGGATCATCTTGGGGTTGAGGAGATTGGTCACCAACCCGCGGAGGAATGCCCCGCCACCGCGGCTGTTCCGCTCCGCCGTGGTGGCGGCCGTCGCCCTGCCGTCGCGTAGGGCCCGAATCCCGAGGAAGATCAGATAGGCCGCCCCGGCCCAGCGGATCGCGGCGAACAACACCGGCGAGGCGGAGACCACGGCGGCGAGGCCACCGACCACCGCCGCCACATGTACCGCCTCCCCGGCCGCGACCCCGAGCGCGGCGACCGCGCCGGCCCGGGTGCCGTAGCGGGTGGCGTTGGCCAGGACGAACATCATGTCCGGCCCGGGAGTGATCATGAGGACGGCGATGGCGGCAAGGTAGCCGGCCAGGGTGGCCGCGGACAGTCCGAGCACCACTCAGCCCTCCTCTGCGCCGTCGAGCAACGCCCGCCGGAGAGCGAGCCGGTGCTCCCGCCGGATTTGCGCCTCCCGGTAACGACGCCGGTCACCATCGGTCTCCGGCAACAGTGGCGGTACAGCGCGCGGTTGACCGTCGTCGTCGACGGCGACCATCACCAGGTGGGCGGTGGCCACGTCGACCGGCGGCACCGCCCGGTCCCAACGGTCCGCGCTGACCTTGACGGCGACCTCCATCGAGCTGCGGCCGGCCCAGGTGATCCGGGCGTCGACGTGCACGACGTCGCCGACGCGTACGGCCCGCAGGAAGGCGGTCTCGTCGATGGCGGCGGTGACCGCCGGCCCGTCGGAGTGTCGGGCGGCGACCACTCCGGCGACGGAGTCGATGAGGTTGAGTATCCGACCGCCGTGGACGGTGCCCATCAGGTTGGTGTGGTGCTGGTCCATGATCTGCGACAGGGTCAGCCGTGACGCCGACGGGGGCCGGCCGGTGAGTGTGGTGCTCTCGTGCATGGTTCATCCGTCCTCGGGAAGCACACCGACCGACCAGCCGGCACGCACGTCGAGGACACGCCGCAGCGCATCACCCGCCCGACCCGCCCGCGAGGTCGACGGCAGCGCACCCACCTCGTGGATGCGCAGCGCGGGCAGGTCTTCGGACTCGTGGGCGTGATCCGGATCCCGGATCTCCTACTGGCCGTCGCTTCCCAGGCCGTGCGGCCCAGTGCTGATGACGGCGGTCGTTCCCACTCACCGCTGCGGGGCAGTCCCGGATTCCCACCGGGTTCCCTCTTACGACGCCCAGGCGTGACGAACGTCCGGGCGAACCAGCGCCACGAAGCAGCCTATCCGCGACCGGTCAGTCCGCCGGCCGCTGCGGGGCCTGATGTGACCCACCTCCCTGCCCGCCCTCCTCGGCGGTGGCGGGTGGCTCATCCAGCCCTCGGCGGGCAGGCGGGGCCACGCCTACGGCGGGACCCGGCACGTCCTGCGGTGCCGCCACCGGCGTTTCGGGTCGCGGCGTGGCCGTTGACGGTGCCGGCTGCGGCGCGGGCGCGGCGAAGGTGACCGGGGCGTCGAACGCGGCCCGCCGGGCGGCGCGCCGCAGGGCGGCCAGCACCGCCGGGCCGGCCAGCACGACCGCCACCGCCGTGGTGATCGCCCGCCCGGTGTCCCAACCGAACGTCGAGGTGACAGCCGTGAACACCGCGAAGCGGTGCAGATTGTCCAGCACCGGCGCACCGGCGACGTAGGAGAGTTGAGTGTCCGCGCCAAGGCTGAACGGCCAGAACCACAGGTTCATCAGTAGGCCGTAGCCGTAGGCGGCGAACGCACCGTAGCCGGCCAGGACAGCCACCTCGGCCCGGCCGCGTAACCGCGTAGGGAGCAGACCGGCACCGAGACCCACCCAGGAGGCGCACAGCATCTGGAACGGCAACCACGGACCCACCCCGGCGGTGAGCAGCGCGGAGGCGAACAGCGACGTCGAACCGAGGAGGAACCCGAAACCCGGCCCGAAGACCCGACCAGCGAGGACGAGCAGGAAGAACACGGTTTCGATGCCCGCGGTGCCGGCGCCCAGGGGACGCAGCGCGGCGTTGACCGCGGCGAGCACACCGAGCATGGCCAGGGCCTTGCTGTCGATGCCACCGGAGCTGAGTTCGGCCAGCACGAGCGCCACCAGCACCGGCAGCATGACGAGGAAGACCAGCGGGGCCTCACCCGTGCGAGCGGTGCTCTCGGGATGCGCGGGAATGAAGAACGGCCAGGTGAAGGTGGCCAACGCGGCGGCGGAGGCGAGGGCCAGCACCACGGCGGTGCGCGGCGCGATCCGCAGCACGCTCATGCCGGCTCCCGGGCCGGGCCCAGCACGGCGGTGACCTGCTCGACCGTCAGCCACGGCGCCGGGGCGAGCACCTTGGCCACCTGCGGGGCGAACGCCGGTGAGGCGAGCATGACCTCGGCCGTGGTGCCGTCGGCCACGATGTCCCCCTCGGCCATCACGACCACCCGGTCGGCGAGGGTCGCGACGAGCTCGACGTCGTGCGTCGCGACCATCACCGCCCGGCCGGCGGCGGCCAGCCCGCGAACCAGGGCGACGAACTGCCGCTTGGCGAGATAGTCCAGCCCTCGGGTCGGTTCGTCGAGCAGGACCACCGGTGGGGCGGCGGTGAGCTGCACGGCGAGCACGAGCGCCAACCGTTGCCCCTCGGACAGGTCACGGGGGTGCCGGTCGCCGGGCAGACCGGGGGCGAGCCGGTCGAGCAGGCTGCGGCAGGTGCCGGCCGCCGTGGCGGTCTCCCGGTCGGCCTGACGGCACTCGGCGTCCACCGTCTCCAGATAGAGCAGGTCTCCCGGGGTCTGCGGGACGAGTCCGACGTGCCGGCGGGCCTGACCGGCTGGCAGCTGCTTCGGGTCGACGGGGTCCCGCCCATCGCCGGCATCGACGGTGACGGTGCCCCGGTGGCGGGGACCGCTGCCCTGCACCGCCCAGAGCAGGCTCGACTTGCCGGACCCGTTGCGGCCCATCAACGCGACGACCCGGCCACGGTGCAGGTCGAGGTCGACGCCGGCCACGGCCACGGTGCCCGGATACCGCACGACGATCTTGCGGGCGGCCAGCACCGGGGTCGTGCCCGGAGCCGGCGGCGGGTCGGGAGGAGTCGTGTCGGCGAGCCGCTGGCGCAGGGCACCGGCCCGTCGGCGGGCGTCGCGGACCGACAGCGGCAGCGGCGTCCACCCGGCCAGCCGGCCCAGCTCGACCAGCGGCGGCGCGAGGTCGACGCCGGCCAGCACCGCCGCCGGTTCGCCGTCGACCACCCGGCCGTCGCCGGGCAGGTAGAGCAGCCGGTCGGCGTACTGCACGACCCGTTCCAGGCGGTGTTCGGCAAGCACCACGGTCACACCCAGGTCGTGCACCAGCCGGGTGACGGCGGCGAGGACGTCCTCGGCGGCTGTGGGGTCCAGGGCGGAGGTGGGTTCGTCGAGCACCAGCACCCGGGGGTGGGTGGTGAGGACCGCGCCGATCGCGACCCGCTGCTGCTGCCCACCCGACAGTGTCCGCAGCGGCCGGTGCCGCAGCTCGGCGATGCCGAGCAGATCAAGGGTCTCCTCCACCCGCTTACGCATCACCGCCGCAGGCAGGGCCAACTGCTCCATGCCGTACGCCAACTCTTCTTCGACGGTGTCGGTGACGAAGCCGGACAGCGGGTCCTGACCGACCACGCCGACGACGTCGGCGAGATCGCGGGGCGGGTGCCGGCGGGTGTCCCGACCGTCGACGGTGACGCTGCCGTGCAGGGTGCCGCCGGTGAAGTGCGGCACCAGCCCGTTGATCGCCCGCAGCAGCGTCGATTTGCCGGCTCCGGTGCGACCGGCGACCAGGCACAGTTCGCCCTCCTCGACCCGCAGGCTCACCTCACGCAGCGGCGGTGGACCGTCGTCGCTGTAGCGGACGGTCACCCGGTCGAAGGTGATCATGGGTGACCTCCGGGTACGGACGTGGCCGGGTCGCCGGTACGGGTAGGTGCCGCGACAGCGCTGCCCGATGTGCCCGCCGTCGGTGGTCGGGTCGACGGCGACCCGGTTGGTGGCGGGGCCAGCCACGCCGGCCCCGCCGCCGCGGTGACGGCGAGCAGCATCAGCGGCGTCACCTCGGGCCAGGTCAGCGGACTGACCGGCGGATAGAGCAACTCCGGGGTGACCGAGCCGGCGAGCAGCGTCAACGCGGCCGCGGCGATGCCACATCCGGCCACCAGCAGCTCGGCGGAACGCCACCGGTCCGGTCGGTAGCGGCTACGCCGTACCCGGCGACCGGCCAACAGCATTCCGGTCACGGCGACGACCAGGCCGGTGAGGAGCATCGGCAGACCCAGGTAGCCGGATCCGGTGGAGTCGAGCAGTCCGTATGTGCCGGCGCAGACACCGACCAGCCCACCGAGCACCAGGGCTCCCGTCGCGGCGCGCTGACCGGCCGGCACCGCCGCGGTGCGGCCGTAGCCGCGCGAGTCCATCGCCGCCGCCAGCGCCAACGACCGGTCCAGGGCATCGGCCAGCACCGGCAGGGCGATCCCCCGCAGCGCACGCATGCCCCGACCGGTCGCGCCGCGCAGCCGACGCGCCCGACGTACCCGCAGCACGCTCTCCACCAGTTGCGGCGCGACCGACAGCGCCACCACCACGGCGGTGCCCACCGCATACAGTGCCCCGGGCACCGCCTTGAGGAGCCGTTTCGGGTTGGCCAGCGCGTTGGCGGCGCCGAGGCAGACCAGCATCGTGGCCAGCCGCAGCCCGTCGTAGAAGCCGCCGAGGACCTGCTCGACGGCGACCGGCCCGAACAACCGGATGCCCGCCGCCCACTCGGGCAGCGGGATCTCCGGCAGCGACACCAGCAGGTGCTCGCCCTGCCCGCCACCGAAGACGATCCGGAACACCACCCGCATCGTGATGATCACCGCGCCGAGGACGAGGTACATCCGGAACGCCAGCGCCCATGGAGCATCGGTGCGTCGCCGTAGCACCGTCAGCGCGGCGACGGCGACGAGCAGCGCCAACAGCAACGGATTGGTGGTGTGGCTGGCTGCTGTGGCCAGACCGAGTGCCCACAACCACCACGCGCCCGGATGCAACCCCCGCGGCAGCCGGGCGGCCGACCAGCGGCGCGGTCCGCGCCCCGGGGCGGCCGCAGCCGCGTCAACCCCGTCCCGATGTTCAGTCATCGGGGTCGGCGGCGCGGCGTCGGCGGGCGGTGACCACGCCGCCGACGGCGAGCGCGGCCAGCAGCAGTGCCCCGGCGATCGTGCCCAGCGGCAGCCCGCCGTGGCCGCTGCCGGAGGCGGCGACCTCGGTCACCGCCGGCTCGCTTGCCGTACCGCCCGACGAGCCGGTGACACCACCGGGCGTCGTCGTCGGCACCGCCGTCGGGGGTGCCGCCGCCACACTGGCTGACGCCGTGCCTACCGGGGTGGCACCCGGGGTGCCGGCAGGAGGGACGGTCGTGGTCCGACCGGGCCCGCCGGCCGATGGCACGACCGGGCCACCACCTGCGGCCGGCGGTGGCGTTGCCGGCCCGCCACCGACCGCAGGTGGCGGCGATGTAGGTGGAGGAGGAGGTGTGGGAGCCGGCCGTTTCGGCGTGACTTTCGGCCTGGGGGCGTCGCTGGCGTTGCGGTTGAGCGAGAAGGACCAACCCTCGAAGCTGCCGGCCGGCGGCTTGCGGTTGAGGACACCCTTGTCGCTGTACGCCCAACCACCCCCGTTCGCGGCATGCCAGTACGACCAGTAGGCGCTGGCCGGCGGGGTGTCCACGCATTTCTCCGAGGCAGCCGACGGCTTGCCGTCGATCCGGCAGATGAAACCCTCACCCCAGCGCAGCGTGCCGGTGATCTCGAAGCCGGCGTTCTTGAGCGCCGCGAGACCGGTGGCCTGGGTTCCGGAGGCGCAGCGCACCACCGTGCCTCCGCCCAACTCGTTGAAGTCGACCACGACGGTGACCCCGGAGGCATCCGGGCAGTAGCCGGTCGACCCGGCAGCCGCCGCCGGGCTGCCCGGCCAGGAGACGCTGCTCACCGCAGTGAGCACGACGACCGTCGCGGCATGAGCGGCCCGGCGGCTCATTGCGCCCGCCGTCGACGTCCGAGCACCAACAGCACCACACCGCCGCCGATCAGCAGCAGCGCGACCAGCACGTACCCGATGATCGCCGCACCGGTGGTGGGGAGGCCGGGCAGCGCGGGAGCCGCCGGGGTGGTGCTCGGTGCGGCGGTGCCGGTCGGTGACATGGTGGGGGAGGGCGTCGCCGGGCTGCCGGTGGCGCTCGGGCTCGGCCCGGCCGTGCCGGTCACCGTCGGTGTCGGTGCGACCGTCGGGGTGGGGGACATGGTCGGTGTGGGAGTCGCGGTGCCGGTCGGCGTGGGCGTCGGCGACGTCGGCGGCAGGTCGAGACCGATGCGGCCCAGCGGCACCTGGGCGAGCCCGAGCAGGGCCTGCGCGGTGGCCCTGCGCCACTGGTCCCGGTCGGTGTCCGCGATCCCCGTCGAGACAGCGCCGGTGAACGATTCGGCGTGGTAGGCTATCGCGCCCGCGTCGCCGACGGCAGCACCACCGTTCGCCGCCGTGAGCTGCAACTGCGTCACAGCGTGTGCGGCCCGTGCAGCCTGGCTGTCCCGGCCGGCAGCGGCGAGCGCCTGCCCGGCCAGCCCGGTGCTGTTGGAGTTCGCGCCGGTGGTCGGGCCGGAACCGCCGAACGAACCGTCGGCGTGCTGCTGACCCGCCAACCAGTCCGCGCCCCGGCGGGCGGCGTCGGAAGCGCCGGCGGCACCGGAGTCAGCGGCAGCCAGCAACGCCTGCACGGCCATCGCCGTGGAATCGACGTCGAGGGTCGCGCCCGGCTGCTCGTCGCAGGACGGCGACGGGCCGTCCGCGGTGTCCGGGTAGAGCCGGAAGCCGCCGGCGGCGCACTGCTGCCGGACGAGGAAGTCGACGGTGTCCTGCGGCAGGTCACCGCTGCGGGCCAGACCCAGCACCGCGAAGGACTGGTCGAAGGTGTTGCTGGCGTCCGGTCCACTGTCGGCCGTGGTGCGACTGGTGATCCGTCCCCGCTGGTGACCGGCGTCCGCCCCGGCCAGCAGGGACAGCGTCACCGCCCGCAGGTCGTACCCGCCGAAGTCGGTGGGGTCGGCGCCGGCGGCGGACGCGACGTAGAGCAGCTTCGCGGTCGCCCCGCCGTCGGTGAACCCCTCGATGCCCCAGTCGTCGTAGCTGTTGTAGGACCGGACGTGCGCCGCGACCTGCCCGGTCGCCGCCTGACGCGTCGGCGCGGACCCGCTGGTGGCGGACATCGCGATGATGCCGTCGATGGTCAGACCCCAGTCCTGACCACCGAACGGCCCAGGCAGCGTGCCGTCGGTGAACTCACCGGCCAACCACGAGGTGGCGTCACGCGCGGCGGCGGCATCAGCCGGGGCGGGTGCGGCCACCCCGGCCAGGGGCACCGCGGCCGTGACGACGGTCGTCGCCACGATCGCGCTGAGGCCGGTGGCGAGACGCCGGGACAAAAGCATGGGATTGCCTTTCGCAGAGCGGTCGGTGAGGCCTCCGGAACACACCCCCGGGCACGTCACCCCGCTCCGCATGCTGCGGTGAGCGGGGTGAACGGACCGTCGACGGCAGCCCGGACCTCACCCTGTAGACCTCGACAGTGGAAGCCGCTCGTCCCGGGCGGGGCATTCCGGCTCGCGAGAGGACCCCTCGCTCACGGTTGCGGGTCAGCGCCGGCTTCTACCGGCTTCCCCCCACACGGGACGTATGCAGTTGTGTACCCGGCGCACCGGATGCCGACACGGTACCGCCCTGGCGTCGCAGGACGCCAGGGCGGCCGCCGACAGCCGACGCGCCGGTCACAGCAGGGATGCCGTCAGGATCAGGGAACAGCGATGCTCGGCGCTGCGCCCGCCCCGAACGACCAGCCCTCGACACTGCCCGGAGCCGGGTTGTAGCTGCTCGCGCCCGAGGAACTGTA
Source organism: Micromonospora humida (assembly GCF_016901255.1). Taxonomy (NCBI): domain Bacteria; kingdom Bacillati; phylum Actinomycetota; class Actinomycetes; order Micromonosporales; family Micromonosporaceae; genus Micromonospora; species Micromonospora humida. The sequence goes on along the minus strand of NZ_JAFEUC010000001.1, from coordinate 881,614 downwards.
GGACCACGACCCGCCCGCCGGGGCATGCCAGTACGACCAGTAGGCGGTCGCCGGCGGCGTGTTGACACACGGCTCGGTCGCGGAGGTGGGCTTGCCGTTGATCCGGCAGACGAACGCCAGACCCCAGCGCGAGGTGCCGGTCACCGTGAAACCGGCCCCCTGCAGGGCGGCCACCCCGGTGGCCGGGTCGCCCAGGGCACACGCGACCTGCACGCCCCCGCCGAGCGCGGCGAAGTCGACCACGACGGTGACCCCTGTGGTGCCGGTGCAGGCGGCGGCGTGCGCCGCCTGCGGCGCGGGCTCCACGGCGGTCAGGGCGACGGCGGCGACGGCAGCGGCCACCAGCCCGGCCAGCCGCACGCGGACGATGGATTGGAGACGGAACACGTGTCCTCCCGGGTTCAGGTCGGCGCGACAGGTCATGGACAGGTGAGGACCGGTGCGCCGGAACCGGCGGCCGCAGCGGAGAGCGTGGCGTAGCCGTCGCCGGTCAGGCCCAGGACGGCCTGGCCGGTGGCGCGGGTGGCGGTGGCCGGGTCGAAGGTGCCGCCGTCGAAGTCGACCGCGCCCCGGTCGGCCGGCGCTGCGCCGCAACCCACCTGCAGGCCGACCAGGTACGCCCGTGCCCGCAACCAGGCCAACGGCCGGTGGCCGGCGCGCAGCGCCTGCGCGGCGAGCCCGGTGCTGTTGGCGTTCGGGACGCCCGACGAGTCGGCGAAGCTGCCGTTGGCGCCCTGCACCGACACCAGCCAGTGCAGCCCGGCGGCAGCGTCGGCTGGGCGGCCCGCCGCCTGGAGCGCCTGCACCGCCAGTGCGGTGGCGTCCACATCGGAGGTACACACCGGCTGAGCGGGCAGCAGCGGGTATCCGCCGTCCGGGCAGCGGGTCCCGGCCAGCCAGATGGCGGCGGTCGCGGGCACACCGTGCGCCGTGCGGTCCAGGGCGAGGATCGCGAAGGACTGGCTGAACGCATTGCTGTAGTTGCCGTACGCGGACCGGTCGGTGAACCGGCCACTGGGCGATTCCAGGCCCCGCAACCGGGCGATCAGGTCGACACCGCCGACGTCGGTCGGGTCGCCCCCGCGAACCTGCACGGCGAGGGCGAGCTTCGCGGTCGCACCGGCGTACGCCTCGGTGCCGCCGTCACCGACGTAACCGTCGCGGATGTCCGGTCGGGTGACCCAGTCCAGTGCCTGCGCGCCGAAGTCGTCGGCGACACCGGCGGCGGCGAAGGCGAACACCGTGTCGAGGGTCAACCCCTGGTCGGGGTAGGCGACGCCGTCGAAGACCACCTCGAATCGTTCACCGTCGACGAGTTGCCGCGCGAGCCAGCCGGCGGCGGCCCCGGCCCGGTCGACGCCGGGGTGCGCGGGTGCGGCGGTCGCAGGTGTGGCGAGGGTGAGAGCGGCGAGTACGCCGCAGAACAGGGCGAGCAGGCGGTGCCGGCTCAGGCGGACGACCATCGGAAGCGCCTTTCCGGCCCGGCGGTCGTCAGAACCCGGACGATCGCCACCGGCAGGCAGGATCGACCGGCCTCCGACCCGTGGGCCACGACGGGTGGGGAACGGAAAACCACGCGTGCGGCGGGTATTCGGGCTCGCCGTCAGGGGTGTCTGCCACCTCGACGACCTACCGTTGCGGGCCAGCGCCGGACTTCGACCGGACTTCCCCCACGCACACACGTTGATGGAGTTGTCGCGACAGTCTGATCGCCCTCGACAGTGGATGTCAATGCGCCATCGCGCGAACACGCTTGGTGATAACCGGCGTTGCGGCGTCCTCTACGGACGACAAGCGCCGTACCCCCACCAGCCGACACGAATGCGGTCAGCACCGGCACATTGACTCACCGCATCGCCCCCGGTGCGCAACGCCGCGGCCCGAAGCACCGCCGCATCGGGACCCGACGCGATATCGTGACACCGCAGTCGGTCCGCCACGCCACCACGTGGCGGCGCAAGAGGGAACCCGGTGCGAGACCGGGACTGCCCCGCAGCGGTGAGTGGGAACGACCGCCGTCATCAGCACTGGGCCCGCACGGCCTGGGAAGCGACGGCCGGTAGGCCTGAGCACGACGCCCACGAGTCCGAAGACCTGCCCGCTGCCCACGTGCACCCGCACGCGGAGAGCTCGGCGACCTTCGAGGGCGGGTCGACCATCGCCGACAGCACGACATCCGGTGCTGCCTGCGACCGCACCGCTCCCAGCCGAGTTCGACGACTCGGCACAAGGAGACCCCGATGCAAGCGCCACCAGCACAACGACCCCGTCCGTCAACGTACGGTGCCGTGACCCCCGGCACCGTCGGCATGCCAGCCGAACGGAACGGCCAGTGACTAGGCCCGCCGCACCACGTCGCATCAGAATCGATGACGAAGATGTCGTCGTCCTCCCGGCAGCGGACTACGAACGTCTCGCCTCCACGCGACGGCAACTCGGCGCACGCGAAGCGCGAAACCGCAGCCTGACCGACCAGGTGAACACCCTGAGCACACTGCTGGCCGACATCCGGCGCATCGTCGACTCGACGCCGCAGTGCTGTGCGACCCACCGCGACGCCGACAGCCGGATCCGTGACCTGCTAGATGCCCAGCGGATCCCGCGACCGCAGGGCTCGCCCACACCGACGCCATGAACCACCGCGACACCCACCCGGACGCCGCCCGGCACGCGACGGCATCATCCTGGGCCGCCCGATCCTGCCGGGCATGGGGTTCGCGCGAACGACTCATCCGCTCCGGGCGGACCCCAGGGGGAGTCCGCCCGGACCGGCCCGTTCAGCTCGCGCGGACCTCGGCGGCAGCCGCGACGAGGTGTCGGAGGGACGCCTCGACCTCGGCATAGGTGCGGGTCTTCAGACCACAGTCCGGGTTGACCCACAGCCGTCGGGCGGGCACGGCCGCAACGGCCCGACGGAGCGCGTCGACCACCTCGTGGTGCGGTGGGACGCGGGGCGAGTGGATGTCCCACACCCCGGGGCCGACCCCCCGGCGATAGCCGATCGCGGCAAGGTCGTCGAGGATCTCCATCTTCGAACGCGACGCCTCGATGCTGGTGACGTCCGCGTCGAGCGCGTCGATGGCGGTGATCACCTCACCGAACTCGCTGTAGCACAGGTGGGTGTGTATCTGGGTGTCGTCGGCGACGCCGCCGGTGGCCAGCCGGAACGCGCCGACCGCCCAGTCCAGGTACACCTTCTGGTCGGCCCGACGTAACGGCAGGGTCTCCCGCAGGGCAGGCTCGTCGACCTGAATGATCCGGATACCGGCGGCCTCCAGGTCGCGGCACTCGTCGCGCAGCGCGAGCGCCACCTGGTCGGCGGTGTCGGCCAATGGCTGGTCGGTCCGGACGAACGACCAGGCCAGGATGGTGACCGGCCCGGTGAGCATGCCCTTGACCGGACGGTCGGTCAGCGACTGGGCATAGGTGGACCACGCGACGGTCATCGGTGCCCGGCGGGCCACGTCGCCGTGGATGATCGGCGGGCGGACGCAACGGGACCCGTAGGACTGCACCCAGCCGTGCGTGGTGGCGGCGAAACCGTCGAGTTGTTCGCCGAAGTACTGGACCATGTCGTTGCGTTCCGGCTCACCGTGCACCAGCACATCCAGGCCCAGCCGCTCCTGCAACCGGATGACCTGCTCCACCTCGGCGCGCATTCGCTGCGTGTAGCCGGCGTCGTCGAGGGTGCCGGCGCGGTGCGCGGCACGGGCCCGGCGCAGCTCGGCGGTCTGCGGGAACGAACCGATCGTGGTGGTCGGCAGGTCCGGCAGCCCCAGCCGTTCCTGCTGGCGGGCGGCCCGCCCGGCGTAGTCGCCACGGTGCCGGTCGGTGGGGCGCAGCGCCGCCAACCGGCCGCGCACGTCGTCGTGCCGCCACGCCGGCGGGGCGGGCGGCAACGGGGCCGGCAGGCTGGTGGTGCCGTCGCGCAGCGCACGCCCGAGCAGGACCACCTCGTCGACCTTCTGCCGGGCGAACGCGAGCCGCGCGGACAACTCCGGGTCGAGGGAGGTCTCGGCCGACAGATCGACCGGCACGTGCAGCAGCGAACAGGACGTGGACACCGCCACGTGATCGGCCAGCCCGGCGACCGTGGCACCGGCGGCGACGGCCGCCCGCAGATCCGTGCGCCAGATGTTGCGCCCGTCGACCAGGCCGGCGACGACGGTCGTGCCGCGCAGGGGACCGGCGGCGGCGAGCCGGCGCAGGTTGCCCGCACCGGCGACCAGGTCCAGGCCGATCGCCTCGACCGGGGTGTCCAGCAACGCCGGCAGCGCGTCGCCGAGGTCACCGAAATAGGTGGCGACGAAGATCCGGGGACGGTGGGGCAGCTCCCCGAGACGCCGGTAGGCGTGCCGCAGGCCGTCGATCTCGGCCGTGGTGCGGTCCGCGACGTAGGCGGGTTCGTCCAGTTGGACCCAGGCCACGCCCGCGTCGGCCAGGGTGGTGAGGATCCGGGCGTACGTGTCGACCAGGTCGTCGAGCCGGGCGAACGGATTGTCGCCCTTGGCCAGCAGCAGGAAGGTGGCCGGACCCACCAGCACCGGCCGGGTGGTGATGCCCAGGTCACGTGCCTGCGCATACTCGCTCAGCGCCTTCGCCGGGTCCGCCGCGAACACGGTGTCGGGGTCGATCTCCGGCACCAGGTAGTGGTAGTTGGTGTCGAACCACTTGGTGAGTTCCAGAGCGGGTGCGGCATCGACACCACGGGCCATGGCGAAGTAGGTGTCGAGTCGACCGAGGCCGAGCCGGGCGAAGCGGCGGGGGACCGCCCCCACCGCGACGGCGGTGTCGAGCATGTGGTCGTAGTAGGAGAACGTGTTGGACGGGATCGCATCGAGGCGGGCGTCGCGCAGCGTCCGCCACACCTCGGCCCGCAGCCCGGCCGCGACGTCCTCCAGGCCGGTGGCGTCCAGCGTGCCGGCCCAGTACGCCTCGACGGCCTTCTTCCACTCGCGGTGGGCGCCGATACGGGGATAGCCGAGCACGGTGCTCTGCCCGAATGAGGTGGTCACAGATGGTCCTTCCCTCGCGGTGTCCGACGACCACCGGAGAGGAAGACGGATACGCCACGGCGTAACCGGCATTCCGCCCTGGCCCTCCCGAGAGGCCGCCGACGGCGCGTACCGGCGGTACGCGCAGCGCTGGCAGGTCTTCGGACTCGTGGGCGTGACACAGGGTCGCCTACTGGCCGTCGCTTCCCAGACCTTGCGGTCCAGTGCTTCGTTGACGGCGGTCGTTCCCACTCACCGCTGCGGGGCAGTCCCGGTCTCACACCGGGTTCCCTCTTACGACGCCCCACCCGCGCACGGGAGAGGCGAACCAGCACCGCCCGCGATCCTACGCCCCACCGCCGCCCGCCGCGGCCGGCGTCCGAGGCGCGGGACACGATTCGCGCTACTCGGCCTGGGTGGCCAACCGTCTCGGCTGTCTGTGCGACCTGCGGGTCCTCCGCTTCGCGGACCCGGGCGGGGCAACAGCGCGATGGTCGCCGAGCCACCAGCGTCTTCACCACTGCTGCGGGCGTCGCACCTTGCGTGCGCATCACTGCCGTAGCTTTGCCGACCATTGCCCTGGAGCGGGTGCCGGTGCTGGTCCGTGCGGACCGCCGGCCCTCACTGAGCTGGGCTCACATACCGGTCGGCGACGCCCCGTACGCGGAAGATCAGTCAGGGAAGAAGCCTGGTGCGGCGCTCGGTACGACGAATGACCCAGGTTGACGGCAGGTCGTGATGCGACTACCGCGACCGGCGGGTTAGCGTGGCGAGCAGGTACCGCAGCTCCACGATCTGTGTGTCGATTGGTGCGCGGGTCGGGTTGCGGATCAGGTGAGTGTCGCCTGGATGGATGTAGCGCACTGCGGGCCGTTCATCCGTGCCGCCAGCCAGGTCGACGATGAGCAGGGGTACCGGTCCCGCGCGCACAATGTGTTCGTCTTCGGGTCGGGTCCTGAGGCGCTGGACGCGTACGTCGTCGGTGTCCAGGACCGCGGTCAGGGCTGCGCCCTCGGGTGCGTTCTCGGGCCAACCGTCGCTCGTGTCGATGAGGGCTTCGAGTGCTTCTCCCGAGGTGTCCTCGCCGAGGTCGAGTAGTTCGATGAGGCGGTTGCGGTACAGGCTGTGGCCCTGGTTGGTGAGCATGTGTACCGGGGAGACGGGCCGGTAGAGGGCTCCGCCCACCTGTTCGTTGATGAACCGGGCTGGGCTGCCGTTGAGCCAGTCCATGCGGCAGGCCGAGGTGTCGAGGCAGAGCACGAGGTACGGGTTGTGGTGCAGGTGCCAGGGCTGGCACTCGCCGGGGGCGAGGGCCACCTCCCAGACCCGTACCCGGGAATTGGCGAGCAGGACCCGCTGACCAACCTCGCCGAGCACGACGTTGCTGCCATCGGGGAAACGAACGACAGTGCCGGCGCTCATGGGTTCCTTTCGGCAGGCGGGTGCCCGGCCGGTGGCGGCGGGACCTTCAAGTGGGGACGGTCAGTCAGTGGCGGCGAGGGCGGCGATGCGCAGGGAGATCTCCCGGACGATGACGGGCAACTCCCTACCGGTGTGGTCGCTGGTGATGGCGAGGGCGAGTTCGGTGAGCAGGAGGAAGGCGTGGGCGCGTTCGGCGTCGTCGGTGAACGCGTCGGTGAGCGCCTGGACGCCGGCGAGGTCGCCGCGGTGGCGGGCCGCGACGATCCCTACGGCACGTTGCATCCCGGCCAGCAGAGCAGCGGCGTCGGGCGTCATGCGGCGCGGGCGAGGTCCCGCAGCCGGTCGAGCAGCTCCACCGGATCCGCGTCTGCTCTGCCCTGGGCGGACGCGGCGCTGCCACCGCCCTTTCCCGCCAGGAGACGCTTGATCAGGTCGTTGGCGGCCAGGCCGCGTTGCACGCCGGCGGGGGTGACGGCGACGACGATGCTCGCCCCGCGGACGACGCCGACGACGCCGGGGCGGCGGCCGAGGCGATCGCGGACCTTCTCGGCGAGACGGCGGGCGTCGCCGGTGGTCGTGATACCGGCGTAGGCGACGCCGTCGAGGTCGACGGCGTTGGCGGCGTACGTGTCGGCGTCCAGGTCGATGAGCCGGCCGCGCAGGCTGTCAGCCTCGCGTTCGGTCTGCTTGAGTCGCGCCAGCAGGGTGGTGATCCGGTCGGGAAGTTCCTCGGGGCGGGCCTTGAGCTGGGCGGCGAGTTGGGTGACGAGGTCGCGTTCGCGGGCCAGATACCGGAACGCCTCGATCCCGGTGACCGCTTCGATGCGACGTTGGCCGGCACCGACCGATGATTCGCCGGTGAGCGCGAGGGAGCCGATCTGCGCGGAGTGCGCGACGTGGGTGCCGCCGCACAGCTCACGGGACCACTCGCCACCGATCTCGACGACCCGGACGGTGTCGTCGTAGGTTTCGCCGAACAGCGCCAGGGCGCCCTCGGCGCGGGCCTGTGCCAGCGGCAGGTGGCGGACCTCGACGGGCAGGTCACGGCGGATCGCCAGATTGGCGACCTCCTCGATCTCACTGCGGGTGGTGTCGCCCAGGCCGCCGCGCCAGGCGAAGTCCAGGCGCAGGTAGCCGGGCCGGTTGTACGAGCCCGACTGCAGCGCGTTCGGCCCGAGGACCTGGCGCAGTGCGGCATGCACGACGTGCGTGCCCGAGTGGGCCTGCCGGGCGCCGATGCGCCACTCGGGGTCGACTGCGGCGTGTACCGGGTCACCGACGGTGAGGCTGCCTTCGAAGATCCGGACCGTGTGCAGTCTATTGGCAGGAGGGTGAGGCGGTTCGGGACGCCCCACGGTCGACTGCCCCGCTCGACTGTCCGTGGTGCGGTGCGGCCAGCGAGCCGACTGGGGAAGGCGGCAGGCACTGCGCGAGCGCGGGTTCCGGTCGGTGCCGCCGTCACGTCTGGCGGCACCGACCGGATGACCACCGCCGTCAGCTGTCGGGCGGGGTGGCGGTGGCGGCGACGAGCAGGGACAGTTCCCGCACGAGATCGTCCATGGACTGGCCGCTCTGCGCGCGGAGCAGCCCGAGGCTCAGATCGGCCAGGAGGTAGAAGCCGAGGCTCTTGGCCTGCTCGGAACCGAACGCGGCGAGCAGCTCCTCGGCGCCGTCGAGGTCACCGCGGTGCTTGGCCGCGATGACCCCGGCGGCGCGTTGGACCAGTTCGGCCGCTGCCGGGGTGGGGCTGGTCACGCCGATCAGATCTTTGGCGTGGTGGCGCGGGCGGCGTCGAAGCGGGAGATCACATCCGACCAGTTGACCAGGTTCCACAGCCGGTCGACGTAGTCCGGCCGGACGTTGCGGTACTGCAGGTAGTAGGCGTGCTCCCAGGCATCGAAGACCAGCAGCGGAACGGAGCCCTGGCCGACGTTGCCGTGGTGGTCGTAGACCTGCTCCACGATCAGCCGCTGCCCGAGTGGTTCCCAGGCCAGCACGCCCCATCCGGAGCCCTGCACGCCCTTGGTGGCGGCGGACAGCTGCCCGGCGAACGCGTCGAACGTGCCGAAGTGCTCCTCGATCGCGGCGGCCAGCTCGCCGTCGGGACGGTCACCGCCGTCCGGGGAGAGGTTGCCCCAGAAGATCGAGTGCAGCACGTGCCCGGACAGGTTGAACGCGTACGTCTTCTCCAGGCCGACCAGGGTCGAGAAGTCTCCCTTCGCACGGGCCTCGGCGAGCTGCTCCAGGCCGTCGTTGGCGCCCTTGACGTACGCGGCGTGGTGCTTGTCGTGATGCAGCTCCAGGATCTGCCCCGACATGGCTGGCTCCAGCGCGCCGTAGTCGTAGGGCAGATCGGGCAGGGTATAGACCGCCATCAGAACTCCTCGGGTTGCTGCCAAGTTGGTGCTCTTGCCACTATCTTGCAATAGATCCGGTGACTGTGCGGCGAGGAGTGGCGGTTGACCACGTCGGAGACCGAGCGGGTGAACGCTGCGGTGCAGCGACTACGCCGCGCTGGCCTGCGCAACACCGCAGCCCGCCGCGGAGTACTCGACCAACTCGCCCACGCCGTGGGCGGCCGCGGGCACCTCAGCGTGAGTGAGCTGCATCACGCGCTGCTAGCCCGTGGCGTGGTCGTGGAACTGTCGACGGTGCACCGGGTGCTGCGGCAACTGGTCGAGCTGGGCATCGCCCACACCGTGCCGGTCGGCAGGACGACGACCTTCGGGCTCGCCGACGACATCCATCATCACGCCGTCTGCGGCACCTGCGGCGACATGCGGCAGCTACCGGCCGAGGCGGTCGCGGCGAGCGTGGCCGCCGCCCGCGCTGTCGGGATCGACACAGACCAGTCGGGCCATCCCAACGGTGTCGTCGTCTACGGGCGGTGTGTGCGGTGCCGGACGACGGGCCGCTAAGGACCGCACCCGCCGGTGCGCACTTTGCCCCGGCTTCGGTCACACTCGGGCGTCCGCCGCGCGCTCATGGCACCGGGGTGGGCAACCGCAGCGGGCTGACCGGCAGCTACTCGCTGGCCCTCCGTGCGACGGCACTGGCCAACGCGCGGCTCGAAGACCCTGCGGACGTGTGGGTGCTGCTGGCGGACCAGCCGTGGCTGCGCGACATTGCCACGGAAGCCGACCTGCACACACTGCGGGTGGCCGGACATCGCCTGCGCGAGGTGTTCCAGACCGTGACCGCGGGACACGAGCGGGAGGCGGTCGACCGTCTTAACGGCCTGCTGACCCGGTATCGGGTTCGGCCGACGATTTCCGGCACCTACGCGGGCGACTGGCATATCCACGTCGCCGCACCCGGCACTCCTCCAGTTGAGTACCTTGCTGCTGCCGTGTGGGGACTCGCCGTATGGCTGTGCCAACGGGGGATCGATCGACTCGGCGTCTGCGCGGAACCCCGATGCCACAACGCGTTCCTCGATGACAGCAGCAACCGATGCCGCCGGTTCTGCTCCGACCGTTGCGCCACCCGAAACCACGTCCGGGCCCACCGCGCCAGACGCCGCGCCACCCACCCCTGACCGCCGCCCGACGCTCCCGAACACGGTCCGCAGTGTCAAACGGCACCCGAACTCTTACTGCAAAGATCTAGCAATTGCATACTATGGGCAACTGTGCAGACCTCCACCGGCACTCCGCGACCGATCACCCGTTACGGCACCCCCGTGCTGCATCGCCCCTGTGCTGAGGTGACCGACTTCGACGATGCCCTCGCCCAGCTTGTCGCCGACATGTTCGCCAGCATGTACGCCGCCCACGGCGTCGGTCTGGCCGCCAACCAGATCGGCGTCGACGCGCGGATCTTCGTCGTCGACTGCCCCGACGCCACCGGCACCCACACCGTCGCCACCGTCATCAACCCGGTTCTGCACCTACCCGAGCACCGCGAGTTGGTGACCGACTCCGAGGGCTGCCTGTCCGTCCCCGGCCAGCATGCCGACCTGGCCCGCTGCGCCACCGCCACCGTCACCGGCTTCGACCTCCACGGCCAGGAGATCCGGCTGGACGGCACCGGCACCCTCGCCCGCTGCTTCCAACACGAGGTCGACCACCTCGACGGCCTCGCCTACGTCGACCGGCTCCCCACCAAACTCCGCAAACAGATCCTCGCCGCCAGTGCCGAACACCCCGGCGTCGGCGCAGGCACGGCGCAGGACGCCTGACCGATGCCGGTCGTCCTCGGCATCGAAACCTCCTGCGACGAGACCGGCGTCGGCATCGTCGCCGATGGCATCCTGCTCGGCGACGCCCTCGCCACCAGCATGGACGAGCACGCCCGCTTCGGTGGCGTCGTCCCCGAGATCGCCGCCCGCGCGCACCTGCACGCCGTCACCCCCATGGTCCGCCACGCCCTCGACCGCGCCGGGATCAGCTTCGGCGACATCGACGCCGTCGCCGCCACCGCCGGACCCGGCCTCGCCACCGCCGTGCAGGTCGGCCTCGCCGCCGGCAAGGCATACGCCCTCGCCCTCGGCGTCCCCCTCTACGGCGTGCACCACCTCGCCGGCCACGCCGCCGTCGACACCCTCGAACACGGCCCCCTACCCGATCGCTGCGTCGCACTCATCGTCTCCGGCGGACACACCTCACTCCTCCTGCTCGGCGACCTCGCCCGCGACCCCGTCATCCACCTTGGTGACACCGTCGACGACGCCGCCGGCGAAGCCTTCGACAAAGTCGCCCGCCTCCTCGGCCTGCCCTACCCCGGCGGACCCGCCATCGACCGCATCGCCCAGAACGGCAACCCTGACGCCATCACCTTCCCGCGCCCCATGACCAGCCCCCACGACCCGCCCTACCAATTCTCCTTCTCCGGCCTCAAGACCGCCGTCGCCCGCTGGATCGAGAAGCACGGGGACCAGCCCGTACCCTTGGCCGACGTCGCCGCCTCCTTCCAGGAAGCCGTCGCGGACACCCTCACGCAGAAAGCCATCGCCGCCTGCCGCGACCACCACGCGGACACGCTGCTGCTTGTCGGTGGCGTCGCCGCCAACAGTCGGGTGCGACATCTCGCCGAACAACGTGCCGCCACCGCCGGAGTGCGGCTGCGCGTACCCTCACCACGACTCTGCACCGACAACGGCGCCATGATCGCCGCCGTCGGCGACCTACTCGTCCGCGCGAACGTCGCGCCGGACCGACTCGATCTCAGCGCAGACCCGTCCGCCGTCCTACACGGCGCGCTCCTACACGGCCCACGCGGGACCGCGTAGATTTCCAGGCATCCGACCCGACGTCCGGCCACATCAACGGCTCCCCCGAAAACACCCGCTGATCGTCGACTGCCGGTGACAATCATGGCCCATTCCGCGATCGTGTTTGTGCAGCTCAGTGGCAGCTCGTAGTGAATGTTGACAAGCCGGGAACCGTGAGATTCGGACAGCGTAGGTCGACGGTTCGATTCCATCTTGGGCTGCAGCTCCGCTTCGCCGCGCCGGCCAGGGGGCATGGCTGGGCAGGCGGCAAGGGCATGTCACCGGCGGCTACAGTTCAGAATTCAATAGCAATGTCATCATCCATGCGCTGCGGCGGTGGGGTTGCAGTATCGATCTCCCCTCGGACACACTTTTGCAGCATCCCTGCTGTCTACGACGTACGGATGGTCAAGCACGCTTGACACACCAATCTGATCTCCGTCTCGACGTCGGCCGGTCCCGCTTCGGGCGGGGGTGGTCGGCGTGGCTGACGTGGTGGTCGCTCCCGTCGTCCCGCCGGTTGTGCTGGCGGGCCGGGGCAAGTCGGGTGGTCGGTCTGACGGAGGTCTTCGTCGTCGGCCGTTGCCGCTTGCGGATCTTCCAACTCCTCGTGTCGGCACCCTGGTCTATGGGGTGGCGGCGCTGGATGCCAGTGGTCGGATCGCCGACAGTGGGGTCGTTCGGGCGCTGGGTCGGGTGCCGGGAACCCGGTTGCACATCCATGAGGGTGCCGGTCTGGTGGTGCTCCGTGCGGATCGGCAGGGTGTGTTCACGGTGACGGGTCAGGGTCATCTGCGGCTGCCGGCGGCGGTGCGGCAGTGGTGCGGGTTGGCGGCGGGTGACCGGGTGCTGCTGGCGGCCTGTCCTGCGGAGGGCTTGTTGGTGGTGCATCCGCCGGCGGCCGTGGAACGCCATGGTCCCGTCAGGCCGCGTGACTGAGACTGTCACCTATCGGTGCAGCAGACCCACCCGAGTGTGAGTCAGTCCGGTTCAGGGATACCGTCCCGTGATGACCTTCGACTTCGGTATTGCCGGCTACCAGCCGGCCTGGCTGAACGGAGCTGCTGAGGTCGCCGGTCGTCACGCGCAACGGCTGCGGGGCCTTGTCGGCAGGCGGCTGACGTCCGGTTGGGTGGTGTGGGATGACGGTGACGACACCTGGTTCGCCGACTGTCCGGTGGTGTTCGACTTCGATGACGAGCGCCTTGAGGTCAATCATCAGAAGTTCGATGATCTGTCGATCACGTATGGGTCGATCGACGTGACGCGGAAGCCGGTGTGGCCGACCTCGGACGTGTTCCGGCTCCGCTGGCGCAGCGATGCTCCCGCACTGTTGGTTGCCCGGCGCGGGCAGCGGCTTGAGGCGGTGGAGCTTCTGGAGTGGGCCGGGGGTGACCTGGCGGACGGTGCCGTGGCGTTGGGCCTGCGATTTGCGAGCGGCTGGTTGACGGTCTACAACGCGCTGGACGAGAACGGGATTGAGGAGGGCGATCCTTCCCCGCGGTACCGCCGACACCGACTGGGGTGAGCGTGCAACTGCATGACTCGACCGAGCCGTCAGCGGCACAAGCGGATGGCAGGCGGCTGTGGTGCCTGGATCACGCACGGGTACGGCGAAAACTCACCGGTTGCTCATCAATGGGCCTGCCCGCCTCGGCCTCGCAGTTGATCGTCCATCAACTCGGATGGCAGCTCCGGGGGATCCGTTGACCGGGCTCGAACCGGCGTCCTCCCGGCCCCTAGCCGGGTGCTCTACCGCTGAGCTACAACGGATCTCCACGGGCCCCGTCGGCTGGGCTCGAACCAGCGTCCACCCGGTCCAGAGCCGGGCGCTCTACCACTGAGCTACGACGAGCGTGATCATGCTGCCCGATCACGGCTTGACGTGTCCATCCCGTTCCGGCAGCTCGCTGACCACGACGTTACCCGGGATCGGCGTCTGCGCCACGCTGTTTGTGATCATCTTCCCGGAGAACGCCCCACCGGCACGGAGCATCGACGCCCACAGCGGGTCCACGATCGATACCCCGTGCACCAGCTCGGGCGTGGGCCGAAAGCGCCCGGTGGCGGCGGGTGCCCTGGGGCCTGTCCAGCCCGACGGGACGGGGTCGACGCCAGCATCGGCGCATGCCGCCTCGACATCCGCGCGGGTGCAGGCGGTGGTGCCGTCGAGCACGTCCCACGGCAGCGGTAGCCGAGCCCACACGCCCACGTCGGGGTGCAGGCCGCCGCCGGTCGAGCGGTGCCACGCCGCCAGGTCCGCCGCGATCAGCATCATCGCTTTGCCCGGGCAGGACGCCTGCAGCAGGCCGAGGCTGCCGGCGGCGTCGAGCGTCGCGAGCCAGGCCGTCCGCGCGGCGTTGTACGCGCCGCACAGGAGGTTCCAGGTCGACGAGTCGTTGCCCCGCCTCACGATCATGGTGGCCCGGTCGAAGTCGCTGGCCGTCCATACCCGCTTGAGTAACGCCGCGACCTGACGCATCGTCGTCCACCACCGGCCCAGCAGTTCACCGCGCTGTGCCTCGGTCAGCCGGGCGAGCACGGGCGGCGTCGGATGGGCCTGGGCGATCATCCACCAGTCCGTCGTCGGGTTGGCGGTGCAGTGTTTGAACAACAGGTCGGCGATGTCGTCGTACGGGTTGTCCCGCCCTGAGAGCGTGAACTCCCGCCGCAACTTCCGCTTGGCAGTCAGATACGCCACGAAGCATCCCGCCCACGGATCAGCCAGAAAGGCGTCCCGCTCGATGCTCGCGGCGAATCCTGCCCGGGCGACCATGGTCAACTGCCGCTTGGTCTGCTCGACGGCCAACGTGTCGGCTTTCGCCGACAGCCGCTGGTTCACCCGGAACCGCCGGTTGTGCTGCCGCTTCGACAGCTCGATCCCGGCCGCGGCCCGGCCCTCCCGGTTCAACCGGTCACGCAGGAAGTCCAGCCGGGCCGGATCGACGGCACCGAGGGATTCGCCGAGGCGGGCCGAGAAATCAAGCAGCGACACGGGATCGTCCGGGTCGATGCCACCGGGCGGCAGCTCGAACAGCCGCGCGGCGGCGTCGATCTGACGGGCACCGCCGACCGGCCGGGCGAAGTCCGCCGACATCGAACTCCACCCGTTCCAGCGTGCTGCCGCACGAGCCGCCCGCCCCAACGTCATCCGGTCGCGGAGCCCCAACTGGCCGCCCACCACCCGCAGCACGAGATGCGCGATCTCCTCCGGCCGGCGCCGCTCGTCGAGCGACGTGTGCAGCGCGACCAGGGCATCCTCGGCAGAGGTCTCGGCGATCGACATGGCGGCATCCTGGCAGGCTCGATGAGACCGGGCAATCCGATTCGCCACCGCCCCACGTGCCGCACCGAGGATGCCCATCGTCAGATAACGCGGCAGCCGCGACCCGATAGACAGGTCCGTCGGCAACTCCTCGCCGTCATCGGCCTTGACGACGGCGGCACCCGCCCGCCACGCGGCCCAGCACAACCGCAACCACAACCGGGGCGCGGCAGGATCCGCCGTGTGCAGGGCCCGGAGGAACCCTGCCAGGACTTCGGAGTCCACGTCCTCGGCGTACCGGGCCTGACCGCGGCCTGCTGGCCGAGGTCCACGGGCCGACGCTGCGACCCGGTCACAGGAGATGCCGGGGTCGGGCACGTACCTGCCCCGGGTCCGGGCGGGCCGTCCCGACCCGAGTCGGCTGGAGGAGCGGTACGAACAGTTCCGCGTCGCCGCCTGAGCGGTGGTGCCGGGTTCCGCCGTCACTGGTCCGGCACCTCGGCATGCATATTGACACCCATCACTTGACGGTCCGTTGGTGGCGACCGTACGGTTTGGCGAATCGATTCGTCGAGCCTGCGGAGACCTGTCCGAGTGTGCCCCGCGTACGCGGTCAGTCGCCCATCGGCGCCCGTCCACGCCGCCACGTCCGGCTCACCCGTCCTCGGCGTCAACGCGGCCGTCCGTGATCGCGGGGTCGTACGCCGGTAACCGGCACCGGCGGCGGTGGGTCGGCAGCGGGAGGCCGCTCCTCGCCGCACCGTCCCGGGCCGGTGCCGGCGGATCGGGTCCGGGTTCGGGCCCGGCGGGGCCGGGCAGCCCTGCCGCCACGACGGGCCGTGGGACGGACAGCCAAACCCGACCACCCGGGCGAGCCGGCAAGCGGGTAGCCGGGGGCGGGATGTTCATGACAGAAGGAGTTGAATGGTCGTGAAACACAGAGCAACCCTGGCATCCGTGGCAGCCGCCGCGGTCGCCCTCACCCTGGCCGCCGGCCTCACCATCAACGGCGGACTCGCCTCCGCAGCCTCCACTACTGGTGCTGGTGCGCTGGCCGCGACCGCCGGGTGCGGCAAGGCGCCCACCCTGACCAGCGGTAAGCGCACGATCACCAGCGGCGGACAGAACCGCAGCTACATCCTGCGGGTCCCCGACAACTACGACAGCAACCACCCCTACCGGCTGGTCTTCTCCTTCCACTGGGTCGGTGGCACCGCCGAACAGGTGGACAACGGCAGCACCAGCGGCATCGAATGGTCCTACTACGGACTGCGCGTCGACAGGTACGGCAAGGGCAATACGATCTTCGTCGCTCCCCAGGGCATCAACAATGGCTGGGGCAACTCCAACGGTCAGGACCTCACGTTCGTCGACGACATGATCGGGCAGATCGAAGGCGGCCTGTGCGTCGACACCACCCAGCTGTTCGCCTCCGGCTTCAGCTACGGCGGCGCCATGACCTACGCCATCGCCTGCGCCCGCGCCACCACCTTCCGCGGCGTCATCGTCTACTCCGGCGGGGTCCTCAGCGGATGCCAGGGCGGCACGCAACCCATCGCCTACTTCGGCATCCACGGTCTCCGCGACGGCACCCTCCCCATCTCCGGCGGACGGTCGATGCGCGACCGGTTCGTCCAGAACAACGGCTGCACCCGACAGAACCCGCCCGAGCCACCCCAGGGCAGCCTCACCCACATCGTCACCTGGTACACCGGCTGCCGCACCGGCTACCCCGTCGTCTGGGGCGCCTTCGACGGACCACACGCCCCCAACGCCGTCGACGGCTCCGCCGACCCCTACGCACCCGGCGCCAGATCCTGGACCCAGGCTGAGGTGTGGAGGTTCATCACCTCACTGAGCCCAGACGGACCCACCACCCCGCCCACCACCACCCCACCGACCACCACGCCACCCACGACGACGCCGCCGGCAAACGGGCAGCAGATCCTCGGCGCACAGTCCAACCGCTGCGTGGACGTGCCGAACTCGACCCAGAACAACGGCACCCAGGTACAGCTCTGGGACTGCGGCACCGCCACGGGCCAGCGCTTCACCTACACCTCGGGGAGGCAACTGCAGGTGTACGGCAACAAGTGCCTGGACGCGAACGGCGCGGGTACCAGCAACGGCACGACGGTGATCATCTGGGACTGCAACGGCCAGCCGAACCAGCAGTGGAACGTCAACTCCAACGGCACGATCACCGGACAGCAGTCCGGACTGTGCCTCGACGCCAACGCCGCCGGGACGGCCAACGGCACCAAACTGATCCTGTGGTCCTGCAACGGCGGCTCCAACCAGCGATGGAGTCTGCGTAGCTGACCGCCACCTCTCTCGGGGCGGACTCGGTCCGGACCCGAGAGAGGTCTTCGTCCAACGGTGCCAGCGTGGTGCGGATCGTGTCTGCGGCACCCCGGTCGTGGTTGAACTGGGCCAGGACCGCCAGGTGTTGTCGTAACTGGATGACGGGCCTACGGGCTTTGCCACGGCGAGGTGCTGCTGCGGGTCGCCGGCGGCGCCGTGCCCCGCACCGCCTTGGAGGGCGCACTCGGCGGAACCCCCGTCGCTATCCCACTGTTCGCGGTGTCGGGGTCGGGCTCCAGCCCGACCCCGACACCTACCTCCGAACCCGAAACCGCTGAACGGCGTTCGGGCCGGGCCCCGCTACTTGGCGATCCCGCCCCAGTCCGAACTCGTGAAGGGGCTCTTCAGGGACGAGTTGACCGACGTGCAGTACGCGTAGGAAATCGTGCCGGAAGCCGCCTGCGCACCTTGCGTGATGCGACCGTTCTTGCACCTCGCCCAGCCGACGAACGAGCTACCGGAGCACCTGATGGCAGCGGTGTTCTGGTCTTTCCACGCCAGCGAACACGAGAACGCCAGAGACTGGGCACCCTGGCCGGCCACGGCTGGCGTGGCCGTCGCAAGAGTGCTGCCTCCCGCGAGGGCCAGCCCCGCGGCGGCGACAGCAAAGAGCTTCCGCTTCATGCCTCTTTCCTCCTTCTGTTGTCTACCTGGCACTTCTCTGGCCTGGTAGCGGATTCCTGGTCGGAAACCGGCGGTTGCTGAGCATCCGACTGGGCCCTGGCCGACGTGGCCGGACGGCTGCGCAAAGGCACCGACGCTTCTGGCCCGCTGTGGGATGCATCGATCTGGCGATAAGCCTGACCTGCGGTCTGTAGGGCGGAACAGGGTCTGAGCTGTGCGGAACAGTTTCGCTCACGTCGCCTCGGGGGACGCCTGCCGATTTGTCAGATGATGTGATCTATATCACACGATGGCCGAAAGTACTCGATTTAAGATTATGGATGTCTAGTTGTCTGAATCCTGTTTGTTCCAACCGGATCGAGACCCACCGTGACATGGAGGAGTGGCCCGTGTTACCACCACCGGCACCCGATCCATCTATGAACGCCGGAGAGTTCGTCGCGGCCCTGAGGGCCTTACGCCTGTGGGCGGGGCTGTCGTACCGGGAGTTGGCCGCGAAGGCGCAGGCATCGGGAGGGTCGCTTCCACCCAGCACGATCACCTCGATGCTCGGCCGCAGCACCCTGCCACGCGCTCCACTGATCGCGACGTTCGTCCATGCCTGCGGCCTGGATCAGGACACTGCGGACCGGTGGGTCGCGGTACGCAACAGCATCGCCGTACGATCCGAGCAACCAGCATCGGGGCCGCTTCCCGAGCTGCTGGAACCGCCGTCAGGCGGCGGCACCGAACGGACGCCGGCGGATCTTCAGGTGAAGCGACGCTCGCGGTTGTGGCCAGTCGCGACCGGCCTGCTGATCACCCTCGTGCTGGTGATCAGCATCGCGGCATTCCTGCTGCCCGAACGCGATGGCAGCCGACACGGTCGAGTCGCTGCCATACCCGAGGCACCGTCGACGCACAACGGTGCCGTGCCTGTGCCACCGAACGGTTGGGTGCGCATCCGCCCGGTTGGTGCCCCGCACCTCTGCCTGACCGACGGCCGCGTGCAGGATCGGCGGTACGTTCCGCTCGTGGCCGTGCAACGGCGGTGCGACGCGGTCGCCCCGCAGGGCACCGTGTTGGAACCGATGGGTGGCGACCTCTACCGGATCCAGTGGCACCATCCCGACTACGGCAAGGGCTGCCTGAAGGCCCTGAGCGACGGACCCGGCACCGGTCTGCTGGAGCCGATTGACGACTGCCTCCAGGACAGTCGATTCCACCTCGAACCATCCGCACCGTACGGAAGCAACCGGTACGTGCTGCGGGTGGACGGCCAAGGCTGTGTGGGCATCAGAGACTCGGACACCTCCGAGGGGACCGAAGCGGTCATGGAACGCTGTGTGGGAAGGGGCGGACAGGTCTTCCTCATCGAGGCCGCGTCGTAACCGAGCTCGGTTCGGATCCAGGTCGGGTCCGGCGTCGCCGGTCGAACAGCGTCCGGAGCATCTCCGCCGGGCACGTCCCCGCCGTCCTGCCGGGGGATGCGTCGGGGGCCCCGGAACAGGTCCGGACCCCACGGCGCCAGGTGGATGTTCGTCTACCGCACCACACCGGGTAGCCCGTGACACGAGGGCTGGCTGCGCTTCGCGGACCCGGTCGACCAGACCTGCCGCTCTTCCTGTCGGGGACCGGGCCAGCGTGGTGTCCAGCAGCCCGTCGGGCCTCCTGCGATGGCATCTCGACAGAGCATGCACTCGGCGGCTGGGCAACGGGTGATGTCCTGCCGGGCGGCTATCGTGGCCGTCGCGACGGCAAGGGCTTGTCGGGCCGGAAAGGCGCGCCAGCGCGAGGTGCCGACCACGACGCTCCGGGCAAGCGGACCGAGGTCCGGCTCCAGCCGCGGGAACCCCGCGGAGCAGGAGCCGACCTCGACCATACGGACGGCGCCGTCGATGTCTCGTGCCCATCTGCGGAACATGCGGCGACCGGACCACTGCTCGGCCAGGTGCAGGGCTGTCATGCGGTCGAGGCCCACGCCGATGAGCAGGATCACGCCGTCGCGGTCGGCCAGCTCGCGAATCGGCCCGTACACGTCCTCGGGGCTCTGGGCGTCGATGATCTCAACGGCCTCCGGGCCGACCGCGGCGAAGGAGTTGAGTGGGTGTCTCCCGCGTACGGCGTCGGGGCGCTCGACGAGCACGGCCGGAAGCAGGCCGAGCGCAGGGTTGACCAGTCGGCAGCCGACGCTGTAGGGACCCGCCTCCAGCAGGGGGTTGTCCACCGGCGGCGCGGTGTAGTCGACGCCGTTGCGCGCCGGACGCAGGTCGGCGGGGGCGGCCACCCCGAACTGGGGTTCCGTGAAGGCGGGCGTCATCACGGTGCAACCACGTCCGAGCAGTGCGCCGATGATGCCGTCGGGGCCGCCGTCGATCACCGATCCGAAGGACCGCAGTGACGCGTGCAGCATGACCGGGCGATTCGCCAGGTGCAGGGTTCCTGAGGCGGCGGTGAGGTGTGCTGTGAGGATCATGGTGGCCTCCCGAATGGTCAGGCGAAGTGGACGGCATCGACGACCCGCCCGTGCCGAAGCTCGTCCAGTGCCCATCGGGTCGTTTCGGTGTCGGGGTGGTCGGCGCCCAGCGTGCGGTCGCGGCGCTCCAGGACCTGCCGGTAGATGGTCTCCGCCTCGGCCCGGCGGCCCTGACGCGCGAGCGTCCAGGCCAGTTCGTGCAGGGTCAGCAGGGTGTGGGGGTGGTCGGCATCGAGCACCTGACGCAGGCCGAGGAGCTGGCGGTACCGGACCTCGGCCGCAGCCCACCTGCCCTTCCTGGCGGTGATCCAGGCGAGCGCGTGCTGGGTCTGGAGGGTCTGCGGAGCGAGATCGGAGAGGACCCGCCGCCGGTCGCGCAGGACCTCCTCGAAGATCGGCTCAGCTTCGTCGATGCGGCCCTGCCGGGCGATCGCGTACGCCAGCTCGTGCCGCGTGGTGAGGGTGTCCCGCGAGTCCGGTCCGAGGTGGAGCAGGCAGTCGCGGAGGGTGCTCCGGTAGAGCTGCTCGGCCTCGGCCCATCTGCCGAGCAGGCTGGCGATCCAACCGGACTCGTGGCGGCTGCGGAGGGTGTCGGGGTGGGAGTCGCCGAGGACACGTCGTCGGATGCCGAGGACGTCCTGGTAGATGGCCTCGGCTTGGGTCAGGTCGCCCCGGTTGGCCACGGTCCAGGCAAGCTGGTGCCGGAGGCGTAGTACCGCTGGGTGTTCCTCGCCCAGTGCCGCGCAGTGGGCGAGGGCGGTCCGGCACAGCCGCCCGGCAGCCCCGCTCTCGCCGCTGTGGTTGAAGGCCCTGGCCACGCTGGCGGTGGCATCCGCCAGGAGGGCCAGATGCTTGTTGTCCCCGTACTCGGCGGCGGTGTCGAGCAGGGCCAGCAGGTGCTGGCTGAGCAGCCGGTACTCCGGCCAGCATTCCGGCTGGTCGTAGCTGAGCTCCTGCAGTGCGCCGACCAGGTGCGCGACTGCGGCATGCCAGACCTCTGATCCCTCCAGGTGGGCGCGGCTGGTGTCGGTGACGACGGGATGGAGGGTGATCGCGGCGGATCCGCTCTGGATCAGGCCCACGCCTGTCAATCCGTCGAGTGCCTCCTGTAGGCCGCTGATGGACAACATCCGTGTCGGGATCGACGTGGGGGCGTAGCAACTGGCGAGCCGCAGTAGCGCCCGAGCCTGGGGGATACCCTGGTGGGCCAGCCCGTCCAGGGCGATCTCCGCGGTGCGGGCCACCATGGTCCCGGTACGACTGCCGAGGGCCCGATCGTAGGCGGCGAAGCTGGGCGACGGTGCTACCCCGGAGCCCAGGTACGTCCCGGCCAGGTGAAGGGTGAGTGGCAGACCACCGAGACGACGCACCAGGTTCCGGGCCTCGGTATCGTCCCCTGCCTGCGGTGCGAGATCCCGCAGGACCTGTGCGGCGTCGGCCGTACCCAGGTGCCCGACCACGAAGAGCCGGGCTTTCACCCACATGCGTGGGTCGGTCTCCCGGCTCGTCACCACGACCAGACCGCGCTTCGACGCCCGCAGCCAGCCTGTTCCGTCCTGGATACCCGCTGGCGAGTCCGCCTCGGCGAGCGTCCAGGGATCGTCGGCGTCGTCGATGACGAGCAGCCACCTGCTGGACGAGCGTTCCAGCAAACGCCAGAGCCGGTCCGGGCCGTCGGCCGCTCCGTTGGCGACCGACTCCATGTCCGTGGTGGAGCCGCCAAGGTCCCGGATCACCCTGGTCAGACCTGCGGAGAAGCCGGCCGGATCGGCGGCGGAGACCCACCACACCTGTTGGCCCCAGCTCCGTGCCCGCTCCGCCAGGGCGGCAGCCAGCGTGGACTTCCCCGCGCCACCGGTCCCGACGAGCACGGCGGGACCTTCCCCTGCGGGTCGGCGGGCCAGGGTCGCCAACTCCTCCAGGAGGTCACGGCGTCCCCGGAGTTCGAGCTGCGAGTGTCGCAGGGCGGCGGGGGAGAAGCCGCCATCCGCCTCCTCCACTATGTCGACTTCCCGGTCGATCCAGGCGCTCAATTCGTCCAGACCGTGCTTGAGGTCGAAGGGCGGGACCATCTCGGCTCCGGCGGCGCGGGCGAGTCGGTAGACCTCGGCGAATGTGAGCGGAATCCGCTGCTCGTTGTCGGACATCACGCAGACTCCTGTTCTTCCTCATCATCGATGAACGGCACGAGGTGGCCGACGCTGGCCCTCAACTGCAGACGCGCCTCCCGCAGATGGCCGCGAACGGTGCTTTCCGCCAGCCCGAGATGGTCGGCGACGCGTCTGCCATCCCAGCCCTCACCCCAGACCAGAGAGGCGACCGTCCGGCGGCGTGGTGACATCTGTTCGATCGCCCTCCAGACACTGGTCAGGGCGATCACCAACTCCACCCGCCGGCCCGTCTCATCGCCGGGCGTGGGTGGCAGGTGAAGATCGTCGGCGGTCAGGTCGACCACCTTCTGCTTCCTCCAGAGATCGACCGCCTTGTGCTTGAGTACCTGACGCAGCCAGCGCCTGCGCTCGTCGGAACCGAGCGGCTCGACCTTCCCCCAGGCGCGGATGGCCTCGAGAAACGTGGTGTGGACCAGATCCGACGCATCGGCCGCCCGGATCCACGGACGCGAGTGGGCATACCAGTGCAGGTCCTTGGCCTCCTGCGCGTAGAGATCCTTGATCTGTTCCACCTGGTTTCTGGTGAGCTTCGGCCGGGACTCGAACGACCCCACATCACGTCCCTGACTGCGGTCGCCGCCGAGCTGACTCGGCATTCCACGTCAGCTCGACAGTCTGCTCGGCGTCCCCGCACACGATCCGGACTACCGGGACCTGGTGGGTCGGGGTGGCGGGGTTGCTCCGCGAATGCCAGTCGACGAGCAGGCTCATGGCGGTGCAGACGGCCAGCAGAGCCGCCGTCAACGTGCTCGACTGCCAGGGCATGGTGCTCGCGGTCAGGGCGGCCAGCGCCACCCGTGCTCTGTGCTCGGGGAATGTCATCACACCCTCCTGTCGGGCGACACCCCCGTCGCGTTTGGTCGTCGCCGTGAGAACCTTCGAAACCTCTGATCTTTCCCCAGTCCTGCCGGAACGAGTTGCGCAGCAGATGCACCACACCCGTCTGCACGATCGGGCGCGGCCCGACCGTCTCCACCGCCTCGGGCAGGCCCTTGAGTCCGCGCAGGCGAGCATGAGCACGTCGGCGACGCCGCGGTTCTTCAGAAAGGTGTCAGCCCATGGAGCGCTCAAGACCAACGTCATGGATCGCCTTCAGCCGGTTGTCGAGCGGTCCACTCAACTTCAGGACAGGAGCGTCGTTCCAGGCATCGAGGGGGTCGCCGGCCCGGCCGAGCCGTCGTACCGGCGTCCTTCAGGGTCCCGATGGGTCAGCCCGGGTGAGGCTCGAAATCGGCCTGGATACCATCCATTCATGGTAATGCCGGAGCGAGAACAGCAGTCGATCTCACCGGCGCTGCGCCATGTACAGGACATCAGCGCCGTGGCTTTCGCCGAAAGCGACGTTATCGCGGCGCGTGACGGCACCACGCCGGTTCGGCTCAGTGGCGGTGCCTACGTAACCCGGGCGGTCGAGGGAAGACTCCTCGAACGGCTGACCACACCCTCGATCACGGCGCTGGTGGGCGAGGCCGGTTACGGCAAAACCGCGCTGCTGAGCCAAATACACCGGCGACTCACCGAGATCGGCCGGCTTCCCCTGCTGATCCCGGCAACCGCGCTTCTCGCCGAGGACGACACCGGCGCAGGTCTGACGACAGAAATCCTCGACGACGCCATACGCGACGCGGTACGCACGCAGCTCCCGGTCGTGCTGCTTGTCGACACCCTGGATCTGCTACTGCAGCATCAGGGCACCCGGGGTCGGGTAAACGCGCTGCTCGGACTGGCTGCACGACACCGAATACCGGCACTGGTGACAAGCCGACCCGTCGAGGCTCGCCAGCTGGAGGTCGACTACGGCGACAAGGAAGGCGATCGTGGTTCGGAAAATTCGATATCGGGCATCCGACTCGGGCCCTTCGACCGGACCGAACAGCCCGCCGCGATCGAGGCCTACGCCCGAGCATTCTACGACGAAGAACGCGTTCCGGAGGTGGTTGCCTCGGTCAGCGACGCATCCCTACGTGGCCTGCCCCTGCGCGAGGTGTGCCGGATTCCGCTGGCGCTACGGCTCATGTTCGAGTTGTACGCACCGGACGAGGTGCCACCTAACGACATCGACACCATTACTCTGTATGAACGTTACTGGTGGCGTCGGATCGAGGAGGATCACCGGGGCGCACCCGTACACCGCGACCAGCACGATCTGAGTCTGGAAGCAGAGGCCGTCGCTCTGGCCCTGCTGACCGCGGGGGTGGTTGAGTCGGAGACGACCCGACTGGTCGAGCGCGCACGCCAGCTCGCCCAGGTTTCGGGCACCGCAGCCAACGCCGCTGTCCAAGCACTACATGCCCGCGGTGTGCTCCTCATGCCGGCGAACAGCCAGCGGGTGCGCTTCTTCCACCAGACGTTCTTCGAGCACGCCGCCGCGCGCGGCGTTGCCAGCAGAGGAACGGCGCTGCTCACGGCGCTGGCCGCCCAGGTCGCCGCAGACCCGCTCGACCTCTTCTACGGTGAGGTCGCCGCGCAGGTACTGCTCCTGGCCGGCCGCGATGCTCGGGTTTCGACGGCGCTGGTCGAGCGGCTCCTGCGCGACTGGCTCCGCACCGACGACGCCAATCTGCTCACTCTGACGCTGCGCACGTACGCTCGGATGCCGGCACCGAGTCGCCCTCTCCGTGCGGGGGCAGAGGCTGCCCTGCGTCGCGCCCCGGTGGACGCGGTCCGTGACTACCTGCGACTCTTGCCGTCGGTTCACCACGTCGGATTCGAGCGGGTCGAGGCCGAGCTGGCGCTGCTCTGGCACCGCGCGTGTCCGCCCGGCGACGCTCGGACCGACCAGGCGCTCGCCTTCGACGTGGTCGGGGCGCTGGCCCGGTTCTCCGCCCAGCAGCCCGAGGCGGTACAGAGATTCCTGATGGATCACGGCTGTCTGGACTGGCTTGCCGACCAGCGGCCGGACGAATGGCGCCGTCGGGACAACGTGCACCTGCAGCTGTTGGAGCCGCTGTCGCAGTACGCACCCCGCTGGTGCGCGACCGAGCTCATGCGCTGCCTCACCGCTTTCGCCAAGACCCGCAACGTCGAGGGCATGGCGGAGATACTCGACCTGATGGGACGGCTCGCCGCCACCACCCCTCTTCCGGCGGAGACCGCGACGGCACTGGCCGAGATGGTGTGGACGGTGCAGAACGAGACCAACGCCGAACGACTGGAGCGCGCGTACTCGGTCCTTCGCGCCGGTCAGCTCACCGAGCGGAGCGGGGTGGGCTTGTTGGCGCACACCTGCTCCGCACTCGGCCCGCGCCGAGGGGCTCCGTCGCGCTGGAGCAAGGCTGGTCGCCGAGCCGAGCTCCGCGCCTGTGCCGAGGCGGGCGGCGCGCTGGACTCTCGTGAGGCGGGCGCCTTTCTCGCGGCCCTGTTGGCCGAACGAGACCCGACCCGCCAGGAGGGCGTCTGTACGGTGCTGGGTCAGGCTCTGGCTGACGAACACCGACCCCCTTCGTCGCTGGCCGAGCACGCGCGCCGACGATGTCGGCAAGAGCTGACCCGACTGCCTGCCGAGCGCCGTGCGGACCGCAGCCGACCAGCGCCGATGCTCTTCGTCAACGCCTTGCACGGGGCGAATGTCCAGGGCCGGCAACTGCTGGTCGCGCTTCCCGATGAGGTGCCGGAGGAGAACTGGTACCGGCGTGACGCCCTCCTGCCGCTGCTGGTACACGCCGCCCTCGCCGGGCGACCGGACGCCATCCGAGCACTCCGGCGGGTCACCACCGTCGGAGCCGACGGACTGCAACGCCAGGTGCTGCGAACATCCGTGCTGGCCCGCCTGCAGTACGCCGCCCGGGCTGGATCCCACGCCGCCTTCGGATACCTGATCGCGGAGGCGGGACGCAGCGGTGACGTCACCGACGTGTGCGCGGTGCTGCGGCGAACCACGACGGTGACCACCCAACTGCTCGCCGACCATCACGGCGAGCTTCGCCGGCTGCGTGCCCGGCTCGTCGTGGCCGGCAACCATGACCAGCGGCGGCAGGGTTTCGTGCTGTGGCGGCTGTTGCTCGAACGCGGCGTGTACCGTGCTCCCGAACCCGCCCTTCTGGTCGACGTCCTGGAGCGGCGACCGAGCGCGTACCTGGTCATCTCGACCCTGGAGTTGCTCCTGGCGTCGATACGATCGGCGGACTGGGCTGGTGTGGACCCGGCGCCGTTCCTCGGCCCACTCCAGACGGTGATCGAGCGGGGTGCGACCCTTCGCAGCAGGGCGACGACGAGCCCCGGCGGGTCCCGTGACCTCGGCACCGAGCAGGTGCGCACCCAGGAGATTCTTGCCCGGCGGGCCCTGCTGGCCGCGAATGCGCGGCTGGCCGAGCTCCCTCCCAGCGGGCCGCGCAGGCACTCCTTCGCCCGTCGGGTATTCGCGCTCGTCTGGGATGCCGGGTACCAACTGGAGGACAAGTCCGACCGGATGGCGTTCACTGCCTGCTTCGCCGAACTCGGGCATCTGCTGAAGCGGGTCGGCCGCCCCACTTCCAGTCAACTGGTGCTTGACACCGCCCAGCGGCTCAACCAACTGGCTCCCACTCCGACCCGATGGCGTGAGGAACTTGCCAGTTCGTGGTACAGCGCTATCGCCGACGCCATCGCGGGGATGCCCGCCGGCGACCGGGAGCACTTCGTGACACAACTGGTCAAGCACGATGTGGACCTGGCCGCCATCGCGGTGCGCGCGTGCATCGACCGCGTCCGTCCGACCCCCCTCTGGCTGCGGGACCTGGAACCCGTCATGCCACAGAAAGTCCGCGAACATTACCAGTCTGCCCTCCATCGTCAGGCTCGCGAAGGCAGCCAACGCCCGATCCCCGACCTGTTCGAGTTGGCCCTACGCCCGCCCGACCCGGCGGGCGACGAGATACCGGAGACGTCAATGCCCGACACCCGAACGGTCTTCGTCATCCAGGATCGCGACGAAGAGGCCCGCAAGGCCCTCTACGGATTCCTGCGGGCTCTCGACCTGAGGCCGGTCGAATGGGAAGAGAACGTGCACAAGACGGGCAGTGCCGCCCCGTTCGTTGGCGACGTGCTCGCCCGCGCGTTCGAGGACGTTCAGGCGGCGATCGTCCTGCTCACGCCGGACGACGTGGCGAGCCTGCACCCCAACCTGCACGGTGCGAACGAACCCGACCACGAGGCCAGACCGACCGGGCAGCCTCGCGCGAACGTCATCTTCGAGGCGGGCATGGCGCTGGCCCTGCACCCACAACGGACGATCATCATCGAGATCGGGCAGCTCCGCCCGTTCTCCGACCTCGAGGGCCGCAACGTCATACGGTTCGACGGCACGGTCGAGAAGTTGAAGAAGATCGCCCAGCGGCTGAAGAACGCCGGCTGCACGATCAACGACACCGGCACGGACTGGCTGGACACCACGAGGTTCACCGGGCTCGACGCGTACACCCGCCGCCCCTGACGGCGCTCCTGGCCGCTCGGGGCGCTACCGGCACCCGGCGGGCCGTTCAGAGGGAGTCGAGAAACTCCTGTAACTCCAGCCGATCCAACTCGGCGAACTCTGCGGGAGGAACGACGATCGAGAGTTCGCGGCTTATCACACGCTGCCGCGACGCGGCGACGAAGGACAACAGGATCAGCTTGATCAAGGTCGGTCGTTGCACTGCGTCGACCCGGGCCAGCCCGGCCCCGACCACCGCCATGGCGATCCCGCCGCGCTGCCCCCGGCGATGCGCCTCGGCCCACAGCCGGCCGAGGCTGTGCCACAACTCGTCGGGGCCGGACTGTGCGACCAGATCGGGCGACATGGCGCTGTATCCCACGCAGAAGAAGAGCCGCTGCGGGGTGCCGAGGGTGGCAACCGTGCCCACCGGATAGCGCGTCGTCTTGCCGAGCGGCTTTTCCTGACGGGTCAGGACGCCCACCGGAGCAACCCCCGCCAGGGCTGCGTCCAGATCCATGTCGAGCCGAGCGCGGTCGTCGTCGTAGATCCGGGTCAGGAACTGGCCCTGGACGCTGCCACGGTTGATGATGCGGTCGTCTCCTGTGTCAGTGTCGAACGTGTCGGTGAAACCCACCACGAGGTGCGACCGGGTCTGGTCGAACAGATCCCCTGCAATGATCCTGATGGAGCAGTCCGGGTGGGTCAGCCGCCGCCGTACCGGGGTGGGCGGCCACGCCCGCGCGACGCCGTACGCCACCGCGGCGACGACCACGACGAAGGCGACCATGAGCTCCCGCCGAGGATAGATTGAACGGTTCCAGATCGCCTGATAGGTCTGGAGCAGCAGTGCCGCAGAGGCGAACCCGGCGAACGCGTGGGCCGCGACTCGCCGCATTCCCCGCATGGTCAGTAGCCATCGCACGGTCCGATCCTTCCGAACCCGGTCAAGGATTGCCAGGGCGGTCCACTATGGCCTGATGACCGGAGAGATCGACGTAGTTCTCCAGCAGGCGTCGGCCTTCGTGGACAGTCATGATCTGCCGGCCGCCCGCCGTCTGCTTGAGCCGTTGGCAGCTCGGCCGGATCTGCCCCCGGCGATCCGTGCCCGGGTGCTGCTCGACTGGGGGTGGGTGCTCAGCGCCGAGCAGCGCTACCGGGAGGCGGCCCTCGCGTACGCCGAGGCGATCAGGCTTGTCGACGTGCCCGAACTGGCTGACCTGCACAGCGAGGCGCTGCTGGAAAGTGGGATCCTCGCCCGCTACCAGGGTCGGCTGGACGAGGCCGACGGCCTGCTTGCCAGGGCCGGTGCGCTGGCCGCCTCGCGAGAGGACCATCTGAGGTCCGGGCAGGCCCTTGCGCAGCGGGCGTCGGTGGCGCACCTGCGACACCGGTTCGCCGAGGCACGCGAGCATCTGCACGCACTGGAAGAGCTACTGCCCCGCTGCCCGCTCCATCCACGGACCGAGCAGTTACGCGCGGACTGGGCCCACATGGCTGCGGTTTCCGCACGGCTCGCCTACGACTTCGACCGGGCGCGGATTCTGCTGGCCGAGGCGAGCGACCGTTATACCGCACTGGGCCGACGGATCGGGGCGGCCAACATCGAACGCGAACTCGGTGCCGTCCTCGGTCAGCTCGGTGACACGGTGGGAGCGCGACAGGCGTTCGGCAGGGCTTTCACGCTCTACCTGCGGGCGGGTCGACGCCTCGGTGCCGCCCACGTGGCCCGCAGACTCGGCCAGATGCGGCTTCTGGCCGTACCGGAGGATCCCGCTGCCGACACCTACGTCCGTCGCCGGTTTTACCAGGCGCTGCGCCTCGGTGCCGGCGAGCCTGGCAATCGCCTCCTCAGCGAGCTGGGCCTGGCGCGCCTCGACCGGCTCGTGGGAGAACTCGACCTGGCGGCGGCCCGGCTCGCGGCGCTGCCGTTCGGCGACGCCCCGGACGCCCGGCACCTCTCCGAGGCCGCCCTCGAATGGGGGATGGTCGAGCGGGCGCGCGGCGACCGACCCGCTGCGATCGAGATGTTCCGCCAGGCACTGCACCTACTGGAGAGGGGAGGTGACCCCAGCGCGGCGTCCGTGGCGCACTACCAGTTGGCCTACGACCTGATCCTCGACGACCGGGTCACCGAGGCGAAGGAGCATGCGGTCAGGGCGTTCCATCTCAACGAGGAGGCTGGGCGGCGACTGCGTGATCCAGCCGACCGCGAGACGTTCTACCGCGAAAGCCGGCAGGCCTACGTTCTGGCCATGCACTGCGCCGCCCGCGACGAGGACGGGCCCACCGCGTTCACCGTGGCCACCGCGGCCCGCGCGGAGGCCGTGGCGGCGTTCATCCGAGCCGGAGCCAGGTTCTCCCCGGCGCTGCACGAGCTCGTCGCGGCGATCACCCTGGCCCGACGAACACCCGACGAGGCCGCCCGCCTGCCCGAGCTGCACCGCCAACTCGACCGCCTCACCACCACCGAACTGCGACGCAGCGTCGTACCGGAGCCGGTCGACCTCGCCGCGACGCGGGCCGCGATGCCAGAAGGCGGGCACGCGCTGCTGGTCGACGTGCTGGAGGACGAAACCACCATCTGCAACCGGATCTGGCTGGCCCCCGACGGCACGACCAGGGTCGACGAGGTGCTGCTGCCGCCGGACGTACGCCGCTGGCTGGACCGCTACCACGATGCGGAGGAGGGATTCGCCGCCAAGGTCCAGGACGATGCCCTGGCGGCACTGGGGGCGGCGATCATTCCGCCGGGTCTGGCCGCAGCCCTGGAGAGGGGTGAGGAACCGGCCTTGGTGATCTCCACCGGCGGGCTGCTCGGACCGGTGCCGGTGGCCGCGATCCGGGTTGGCACGCGATACCTGGCGGAGTTGGCGCGCATCGCGGTCGTACCCGCGATCACCCTCTGGGCGGCCCTACGGTCGCGCCCGGTCCGCCGGGGGACGGGCCTGCTGGCGTACCTGGACCAGTCGGTGTCCGCCGTTCGCCGGGAAAAGTCCGAGCTGGAGCTCGCGTTTCCGACGGCCACGGTGCTCACCCGCGACCAAGTGCGGTCCTCCCTGTCCGACGCGGCAGATCACGCGGCGGTCCTGATCAGCGTGCACGGCACGGCCACCAGCGGCCTTGGCCAGGCCCTGGAGCTCGGCGACGGTGACGCCCTGACCGCTGCCGACCTGCTCGGGTGCCGCCTCCCGGAGGCGGTCATGATGCCCGCCTGCTGGGCGGGGCGGATCGACCAGCGCCCGGCAGCCGAGCCGCTCGGCCTTCCGACTGCGGCACTGCTCGCCGGGGCCCGCTGGGTCCTCGCCGGCACGGTCGACATCGCTACCTCCCGGACCGCTACCCTCCTCGGCGTCTTCTACGCGGAGCTGGCGCACGCCCGTTCCCCGGTCGACGCGCTGCGCCAGGTGCAAATCGACTACCTGCGTAGCCCCGGCCGCGGGCAGGTACCCCCGTACACCTGGGCCGGCCTCTGCATCGTGGGGGACGGGTTCGACCCCTGGAGACCCGCACCGCACCCCGACAGGGGCTGAGCGCCGTGCCGGTGCCCCGCGCCCCGAGCAGCGGTCGTGACTACGATCTGTTCATGTCCGATCACCTCCTCCCGATCGACGTGCTCGACGACCTCCGTAACGTGCTTGACGACATGGACGACTGGCAGTTCGATCCCGCAGGCTGGGCCGACATCGACACGCTGCTCGAACGGGTGGCGGTCTCCCTCGCCTCCGGGGCGACCGACGAGTTCCGGGATGCCGTGGCGGTCCTGGAGTGGAGCGGCCCCACCAAGGCCAAGAGCGCCGACAGCGGCGCCACCGGCAAACAACCGCCGAAGATCCGCGAGAAGGTGATCCGGCTCAGGGACACGCTCGAGAGCCCGAAACGGTCCGGTCAGGAAAAGCCGAGCGGTGAGTCCCGCAGCCGCTGACAAAGAACTGGTGGTCCACCTCTTCGCCCGGGGGGACGGGCCGCACGCTGACGCTGCCTACGGCGAGCTGAGGGAGATCTGGACGCGGTGCCGGGAGGTGCTCGGCATGACCGCTGCGCTCAAGCGGTCGGGGCTACCCACCACCCTTCCGGTGATGCTCGGCGACCTACCCAGGGATCTCGGTGGGGGCGAGATGGTCGTGGCCGCATGTCAGCACCCGCACATGCTGTACCAGGCGGTGCTGCGCCGGTTTCCCGCGACCGTCAACCTGTCGGCGGTACTTTCCCCTGGCACCGTGTTCGACGGCGCGCCCGGCTGGGCTGAACTCGACCGGTTGTGGCGTTCGATCACGGGACCGTGGTCGGGGCTGCTGCTCGGGGCGGCGTATCTGTTCCTGGGAAAGGCCGAGGTTTCCGGCTCGGCCGAGCCGAGCCTGGCTGAGCAGGTCGCCGAGGACCTACCGATCACCGGCCCTCACGGTTGGTGGCATGACGGGGTGTTGACCGCAGCCGGCCTGGCTCTGTGGGAGCCCCGCCTACGCGGGTCCGACGACCGCGCGGAGCGCTGGTTCCTGATTCTCGCCCGACCCGAGCACGACGACCAACTCAGCGACTGGACGTGGTCGAACGGGCTGCCCGTCCTGCCGCCCTTCGGCCACCATCTCCGACATGCGGCCACTGTCCGTCACCAGCTCAGGGTGTGGCAGGAAGCCGGCGGACTGCGCCGAGTCCAGCAGCGACTGGACGCCGCCGGCCCTGATGACCTGACGGAGATCCGCACCGACCTCGCCTACTGGCGGGCAGCCCTGCGCGAGATGCGGCACAGCATGAAGAACGCGGAAGTCGCCATACGCGAGATCCTGGGCCCCGACGCCTCCGGCGCTGCCGGTCCGCTCGCCGACGACCTGGCGCTGGCCGGGTGGCTCCGTCGCAGCCTCAGAAACGAACTGACCACGTTGGCCATAGCTGACGACCGAGCCCGTGCGCTGGCCGAACTCCCACCCGCTCGACGCTCCGAACCCACAGGAGACCCCGTGCCCAACCCGCGCGACGTTTTCGTGATCCACGGCCGGGACGAACAGGCCCGCCAGGCCCTCTGGACCTTCCTGCACGCCATCGACCTGCACCCGCTCGACTGGGAGGAGATCGTGCGGCAGACCGGCGAACCCTCCCCCTACATGGGCGAGGTCCTGCAGCGGGCCTTCCAGACCAACCAGGCCGCCGTCGTCCTGATGACCCCGGACGACGGCGCCATCCTGCACGAGAGCCTGCGCAACAAAGGCGATCTCGTGCATGAGAGCGAACTGACCGGGCAGGCTCGTCCCAACGTCCTCCTGGAGGCCGGCATGGCCCTGGCCCTGCAACGCAACCGGACGGTGATCATCGAGATCGGCAAACTACGGCCGATCTCCGACCTGGCGGGCATAAACACCATCCACTTCGACGGCACGCCGGCCAGCCTGCAGAAGATCGCCCAACGGCTCAGCGCCGCCGGCTGCGCCGTGAACATGATGGGGACGGACTGGCTGAACACCAGCCGCTTCAAGGATCTCTCCGCGTACGATCGGACGTTCTGAACGACCCGGTCAGCTCCGTTGGGTGCGCCCTAGCGGGCCAGACGCTCCAGTAGTTCGTCGAGCAGTCCGCGTTCGCCCGGGGTGAGGTCGCCCGGGTCGTCGTCGACCAGCGCGCGCAACGTCAGCGCGGCGCTCGCCCGGGTCGCGGGGGCGTCG
The DNA here is from genome assembly GCF_016901255.1 of Micromonospora humida. Taxonomy (NCBI): domain Bacteria; kingdom Bacillati; phylum Actinomycetota; class Actinomycetes; order Micromonosporales; family Micromonosporaceae; genus Micromonospora; species Micromonospora humida. Next base: position 848,061 of record NZ_JAFEUC010000001.1, on the reverse strand, counting down.
GTGGTGGGCGTGTGCAGGACTCCGGCCAGCGCGGCCTCGCGGACGCGTCCGGACAGTCCGAAGTCCGGCTCCGTCTGGGTGATCAGGGTGAGCGTGATGCCGACGTTGGCGGCGAACACCTGTTCGGCGGCGTCCGCCGCCGGCACCCTGAGCATGCCCTGGGTCGCTGCGGCGGTGAACCGCTCCCGCAACGCGGCGTGCGCGGGAGCGGTGACGGCGCAGGCTCTTCCCGGCTCGGCGCGGCCGTAGAGCAACCCGTAGAACGACGGGTGCTCCAGCCCGAACCGCACGTGCCGGTCCCAGCCCTTGCGGAGGTCGTCCAGCGGGTCGCCCGAGTTCTCGACCGCCGTGTACTGGGTGAAGCCGTGGTTGGCCACGGCGTCGATCAGGCCCTGCTTGCTGCCGAAGTGGTGGTAGAGCGTCGGGGCCTGCACCCCGGCGCGTTCGCACACCGCCCGCGTGGACACCGTGGCGCCGCTCTCCAGCATCTCCGCCGCGGCGAGCAGGAGACGATCCCGTGCGTTGGTCACGCTTGCTATGGTAGCTCATGTAGCGCTACATTGCGCTCTATAGCGAGAGGAGAAGTCCATGCGGACCTGGTTCATCACCGGTGGAACCCCCGGGGGCTTCGGCCTGGTCTACGCCGACGCTGCGCTGGCCCAGGGGGACCAGGTCGCGGTGACCGCACGTCGCCCCGCTGAACTGCGCAAATGGGCTGAACCGTACGGCGAGCGGGTGCTGGTCCTCCAGCTCGACGTCACCGACCCCGACCAGGTGCGCACGGCGGTCGCGGCGGCAGAGGACCGGTTCGGCGGCATCGACGTGCTCGTCAACAGCGCGGGCCGTGGCTGGTACGGCTCGATCGAGGGTGCCCCCGACGAGATGATCCGCCGCACGTTCGACCTCAACCTGTTCGCCGTCGTCGAGGTGATCCGCGCGGTCCTGCCGGGTATGCGGGCCCGCGGCGACGGCTGGATCGTCAACATGTCGTCGGTGGCCGGCCTCGTCGGCGCACCGGGGTTCGGCTACTACGCGGCGGCGAAGTTCGCGATCGAGGGACTCACCGCGACACTGCGCCAGGAGGTCGAGCCGTTCGGGGTGCGGGTGCTCTCCGTAGCGCCGGGAGCCTTCCGTACCAGTGCCTTCTCCTACTTCCGGAACGAACCCGTCACCGAGACCGTCGACGCCCACGTGCCGATGGTCGAGGCCGTCAAGGCGGCATTCGTGGACGCCGACGGCAAGCAGGCCGGAGACCCTGTTCGTGGCGTGCAGGCCGTGATCAGCGCGATGAACGCACCTGTCCCGCCGCACCGGATCGTGCTCGGCAACTCCGGCTACGACGCCGTGGTCGCGATGCACGAGAACGCACTCGCGGAGCTGCGCGCCAACGAGAAGCTCTCCCGCAGCGCGGACTTCTGAGCCTGCCGTCCCCGAGAAACCGGAGAATGGACATGAACGACATCACGCTGCCCGACCCTGTCGAGAACTTCGTCGCCGCCACCAACGCACACGACCCGAACGCACTGACCGCGGTCTTCGCCGACGGGGCCACCGTACGCGACGACGGGAAGACCTGGACCGGCCGGACCGAGATCCGCGAGTGGATCCAGGGGCACCTGATCACCCCCAGGATCGTGCTCACGCCGACCTCGTTCGCGGACGACCGGCTGGTGGCCTCCGGGGACGGCGACTTCCCCGGCGGCCCGCTGTCCTTCTCGTTCGTCTTCACCATCAAGGACGACGAGGTCACCGACCTCACTATCGCCCCGGTCTGATCCGTCAGCGGCCGTGCCAGCCCAGGGGAGGCCGGCCTCCCGATCATCGGGAGCCGGCCACGTGAGGTGCCGAGGTGCGACCGCGGCACGGTGACGGGCCCACCCGGCAGCCCGGCGCGACCGGACGAGGAAAGTCGCACCCGAGCCGTCTACCGCAGCCGGGTCACCGCGGGGCGCGCGAGGAGTGATCGTCCATCAGCTCCTGGACCACCGTCCACATGTGGCCGGCACCGGAGAACAGCGCGGGGTCGAGCACCTCGTCGCCGAAGTCGACACCGAACTCCCTCTCCAGGTCCGCCAGGAGCGCTGTCGCCCGTAGCGAGTCCAGGCCCAGGTCGAGAAGCGGTTCTGCCGGGATGTCCTCGTCCACGGAGAGCGCCGCCAGGTAACGGCGCAGGATCGCCTCGAACGACGCCGGCCAGGTGGTGGGTGACGACATCTAGGTCTCCGTTCCGGGCGGGGCCGCGTCGGCATGGTCGAGGAACCGTCGGGTCAGTGCCGGATAGTCGACCTTGCCGTTGCTGTTCGTGTCGATCGCCTCCACCGCGAGCCACCGCGTCGGCAGCATGTACGGGGGCAACGTCCGGGCCAGTACGGACCGTACCGACGCGTGGTCCGGCGGCCGGTCGCCGGCGGCCACGTAGGCGAGGCCGATCTCGCGCCCGGCAGCCTCGGGGGAGTCGACCGCCACGATCGCCACGTCGGCGAACTCCGGCAGCTGCCGCGCCACCCGGGCGATCTCGTCCAGTTCGATGCGGTACCCGCGGGACTTGATCTGCCGGTCACCGCGACCGTGGAAGTGGGCGAGCCCCTGCTCGTCGATGCTGGCACGGTCCCCGGTGCGGTACCAGCGGGTGACGTCGTCCCCCTCGACGGTGCCGAACGCCGCCGCCGTCTCCGCCGGGCTCCGCCAGTACCCCGGGCTGAGCCCGACCCCGGCGATGTGCAGGTCACCGACCACGCCGGTCGGCACCGGCCGCCGGTGTTCGTCGAACACCCCCAGGCGCTCACCGGGCAGCGCGGTGCCGATCGGCACCCCGGCACCCGACGCCGGCATCGCCCCGACGTCGTGGTAGCTGCTCGCGACGGTGGCCTCGGTGGGCCCGTAGAGGTTGGTGAACCGGACGTGCGGCAGGTTCGCCATCCAGTGGCGCAGGCCGTCGACCGGAAAGACGTCCCCGCACCAGACCACCCGGCGCAGGTCCGGCATGTCCCGCACCACACCACGGTTGGCCATCGCCATGAGGACCGACGGCACGGACGACCACTGGGTCAGCCGCTGGTCACGGATGAACCGTGCCAGCAGGTCGGGGGCGAGGTTGTAGTGCGCCGGCACCAGGTGCAGCGACGCGCCGGCCGCCACCGCCGAGTAGATGTCGAGCACGGAGAAGTCGAACGACAACGCCGAGTGGCAGGAGAGCCGGTCCGCGCCGGTCAGTCGGAAGTGCTCCCGCGCCCAGGACGCCAGACACAGCACGCTCCCGTGGGTGATCGGCACTCCCTTCGGCGTCCCCGTCGAACCCGAGGTGAAGAGCAGGTACGCGAGGTCGGTGCGGCCCGGTTCGGTGGCCGGTGGCGTGGCCGGTGCGGCGGAGACCTCGGCCGCCAGGACGTCCTGCGGTCGCCGTGCGTCCGGCGGTGGGTCGGTGAGCCAGACCGTCACGGCCGACGGACCGTCCCAGCACTGCCGGAGCAGACGGCGGGTGGTGGCATCCCCGATCAGGAACCGGGGCTCGGCCGCGACGATCCGGGGCCGCAGCCGGGCCGGCGGGCTGGCGGTGTCCAGCGGAACGTAGACGCCACGGCATTTCAGGACCGCGAAGATGGCGCAGATCGCCGCAGCGGTCCGGGGGAGCAGGAGGACGACCCGGTCGCCCGGCCGGAGCCCACGGGCCGCCAGGACGTGGGCGAGGCGGCTGCTCTCCCGCTCCAGGTCGCCGTAGGTCAGCACCCCGCCCTCGTCGACCACCGCCACGCTCGACGCGTCACGGTCGGCCTGTTCCCGGACGAGATCGACGAGGCTGCCACGTGCCACGGCCCGTATCCCCATGTCGGGCTTCCCCTCCGGAACCTCGTAGTTGGTGCCGCCGACGAAAATTCCCGCCTTTCTACCACACGATCATTGCCGCGAGAGGACACAGTTTCCCGGTGCAAGGGAACCGAACCAACCACCCGGACTCCTGTTCGGACGGTGCTCCACGCCGGCCGTTGCCGCCGGCACCACGGGGCCCGGGAACCCTGCTTGACACCCGGCACCCGCTCGCCGATTCTCTAGGTGATCACTGGTCGATGCCGTTCCTCCGGTCGATCCCACTGCCGGCTGCCACCGGTGCGGCCCCGTGACGCAGGGCCGCCAAGGGAAAGGAGTCCCACGGTGACGGCCATTCTCGACGAACAGCTCATCGACGACCGGGAGACCACTCCCGAGAGCCTGTACCTGCGCTGGGAGCGGCAGAACTGGTCCACCCAGGACCTCACGATGGCCGCCGACCGACCGGCGTGGCAGGCGCTGCGGCCCTTCCTCTACCAGGAACTCAAGGCCGCCCTCGTGGAACTCGCCGTCGGCGAGGTCGCCGTCGCCCGGCTGCTGACCCCCCTGGTGTACGCGGCCCCCACCCAGGCCGCCCAGTTCTACCTCTCCAGCCAGCTCGTGGACGAGAGCCGGCACAGCATCTTCTTCCTCGGCTACCTCCGGGCGGTGGAGGGGGCCATCGAACCACCCCACGCGTACGCGCTGCGGTGCCGCGCGGAGGCCTCCGCCGCCACCGTGGAACTGTTCGACGCGTACCTGCTGGAACAGACCGAACGGGTGCGGCGCGACCCGGACGACCGCGACGCCTGGTACGCCGCGGTGACCACCTACCACGTGGTGGCCGAGGGGGCGCTCGCGCTGGTCGTGCTCCGCTCGGTCGCCGAGGCGGTCCGCCGCTGCGGCCAGCTGCCCGTGCTGGCCGAGGGACTGCGCAACGTGATCCGCGACGAGTCCCGGCACGTCGGTTTCGGCGTGTGGGCGATGCGCCACGCCGTGGACAACGGCCGCCGGCAGCTCGTCGGCGACCAGGTCCTCGACACCATCCCGTACGTGGTGCACGTGCTGGTCGGACCGGAGCGGCGCAACCCGTCGGCGCTGCCGATGGTGGTCCGGGCCCGGGGCCGGCAACTGCGCGACCAGTGGGACACCGCCCGGGACGCGCTGCTGCGCCGCGTGCGCGCCGCCGGTCTCGACGACGTCGACGCACAGGTCACCGAGGTGTGGCGGGCCGCCGAGGAGCGGGCCGTCGCCGACTACGAGAACCGGCACGGCGTGCCACATCCGATCCGGAGCCTGAACTGAGGAAACCGGAGCCCGAGCTGAGGAAACCGGAGCCCGAACTCAGGAAACCGGAGCCTGAACTGAGGAAAAGGGAGAAAGTCCGATGGCAGAGCCCGTCGAGGTGACGGTCCGCCAACTGGTGGCCAGCATGGCACCCCACCCGGCCGGGGACGTCACCGACGGCCAGCGACTCGTCGAGGACCTGCACTTCGACTCGCTCACGCTCATCGAACTGGCCGTCGCGTTGGAGCGGCGGTTCGACCTGCCACCGATCTCCGACGACGAGGCGATGGACGTCGTCACGGTCGCCGACGTGGTGGCGCTGGTCAGCCAGGCCGCCGGATGACGACGCCATGAGCCTGACCGGCTGGCTCACCGAGCCGCGCACCGGCCACGGGCTACGGGTGGCCACCGACGACGCCGGTTGGGCCCGGCACGACTTCCCCTCCCTCGCCGCCGCCGCCCTGGACGTGGCCGGACTGCTGCGCGGCACGGGACTGCGCCGGGGCGAGGTGGTCTCGCTCCTGCTGGTGTCACCGGAGACGTTCCTGGCCGGGTTCTTCGGAACGCTGGCGGCCGGCGGGGTGGTCAATCCGATGCCGCCGCCCGCCGGGCTCGGCGCGGGTGCGGCGTACCCGGAGCAGTTGACCCACCTGATGCGGGTCGCCGGCACCCGTACCGTGCTCGTCGACCCGCACCTGGCCGGGACCGCCCGCAGCGCCGCAGCCGCCGCCGGTCTGGCGGTGACCGTGCTGACCGTCGCGGGCCCGGACCAGCCGGGCGACGCGGGGCCGGGCCGGCCCGTCGCGCCTGCCGCCGACGATCCGCAGCCACCGGCCGGGGACGAGGTGGCGCTGGTCCAGTTCACCTCCGGATCGTCGGGCCACCCCCGGGCGGTCGCCATCCGCGCCGACAACCTCCTGGCCAACGTCACCGCCATCCGCCGCTGGCTCGACATGGACGCCGCCGACGTGACCGCCACCTGGCTGCCGACCTACCACGACATGGGGCTGATCGGCTGCACGTTGGCCCCGGTGCTCAACCAGAGCGACATCCTCGCCATGCGGCCGGACCAGTTCATCCGCTCACCCCGACGCTGGCTGTCCTGCTTCGGCGAGCAGGGTGCGACGCTGACCGCCGCACCCACCTTCGGCTACGCCTACGCCGCCCGGCGGATCGGCCCGGACGAGCTGGCCGGAATGGACTTCAGCGGCTGGCGGGCCGCGATCGTCGGAGCCGAACGGGTCAGCCGGCACACCCTGGAGTCGTTCGCGGCGCTGCTCGGCCCGTACGGGTTCCGCACCCGCACCTTCCTCCCCGCGTACGGGCTGGCCGAGAACACCCTAGTAGCGACCGGCCTGCACCTGGCCCCACCACCGGTGGCGCTCCGGGTCGCCGGCGAGCTGCGCCCCGGCGAGCCGGTCGAGGTGACCGCCGTCGAGGAGGTCGGGACGGACCCGTCGGCCGACGACGACTGGTTGGTTGGCTGCGGCGATGCCCGCGACGGTGTCGCGGTGACCGTCGTCGACGACGAGGGCAGGACGCTGCCGCCCGACGTCGTCGGGGAGATCGCACTGACCGGCCGGTCGGTGGCCGCCGGATACCACGGTCCCGCCGCACCTGACGCCGCCTTCGCCGAGGGCCGGCTGCGCACCGGCGACCACGGCTTCCTCCACGACGGCCAACTGTTCGTCCTCGGCCGGGCTGGCGACAGCCTCAAGGTACGCGGACGCAACCTCTACGCGGAGGACCTGGAGGCCCGTCTCGCCGGCGTCGACGGACTCTCCCCGGAACGGGTCGTGGTGCTGGCCGGGTCCGCCGGCCACACACCCGTACTGCATGCGCTGATCCGGCAGCGGCCGGGGCCGTGGGCCGCGGAGGTCGCGCGGATACTCGGCCGGGAGGGCGGCCCCGGCGTACGGATCCGGGTGCTCAGCGTGCCCGCGCCCGCGGTGGCGCGTACCACCAGCGGCAAACCACGACGGCGGCCCATGTTCCGGGCCGCCACGGACGGCTCCCTCCCCGGCGAGGTGCTCTACGACTCCGCCGAGCCCGCAGCGTGGCCGCGATGAGCGCCGTCACCGCAGCGCAGACCGACAGCTGGCTCGCCGCGCTGCGCCGGATCACCCTCGTCCCGCCGGCCCACCGCGAGGCCACCGTCGACCGGGCGGGCGCGCTGGGGCTGCTGCGTTGCCCCGCCGAGACACTGGATCTGCTGGTCGAGGCCGGTCTGCCGGTCACCGGCGAGGGCGACGAACGGCGGTTCTGCCACTACGACCTGATCAACCTGGGTCTCTACTCGGGCAGCGGGAACAGCCTGCCGGAGATCGGCTGGGAGTTCGCCTTCCGGTTCTCCCTCAAGCCCGCCGCCACCTGGACCGAACCGAGGTCCTGGCGGATGACCGCGACCCTGAGGTGCCCGGACGGCGGATGCGGCACCGACCCCGGCTGGCTGCTGCACCGACCGGTTCCGGAGCTGACCGGTGGCGCGGCCTCCGGCTGGACCAGCGCCGCCGGGCCGGTGACCGTGACCGACGACGAGGTGCGGCTGCCGGCCGTACCCGACCTGGTCACCGTCGACCTGGACCTGGTCACCGCGGGCCGGGCGGACCGGATCGTCTCCCCCCGGCTGGCCCGGCTCTTCGCCGACATCCGGCACGGCGGGCCGCGTTTCCAGATGCTGCCGTCGAGTTGGCAGGTCGACCCGGACGACACCCTCGCCAACGGGGTGGTCAACTGCGTCTCCGCCAGCCTGTACCTCGAACGTGAGTGCCGGGCCATGGGGTACGAGGCGTACGCCCGGCGGGGTTGGCTGATCGGGATGATGGACCTCGACCACGCCTGGCTGGAGGTGCGCGACGACGACGGCCGGATCAAGGCGGTGGACCCGGTGATGGCGCTGCTGGCCCGCCTGCTTCCCGGCGACCGGACCGCCTTCGAGGAGTTCTGCATCGGCTCCAGCCTCAACCGGGTGTTGCCCTGCGCCTGCCGGGCGGAGGGTCCGATGGCGGTACACCACTGCGGGGGCCGGACCCGTCCGCTCGCGGTGGGCACCACCATCAAACCGCTGCGGCCCGGCCGACCGCGGGCTGATGGACCACTGCCGTGACCGTCGGGTCCAGGGTTTACCGCACGGGCACCGAGGCCCGCTATCCGGCCATCACCCAACGGGGCACCCTGAAACCGACCCAGCTGGTGCACCTCCTCGACGAGGTCTCCGCCGGCTGGTGGCAGGAGACGGCCGGCCTCGACCGCTGGTCCTACTTCGAACGGCACCGGGTCCGCGCCGTGGTGCGGTACGTGCAGGCGTACACCCCGCCGGTGCGGGTGCTTCCCGGAGCGCCGCTCGACGCCGAACTGGCCGTCACCCTCGGCGTCGACCGGCGTGGCTGGTACGGCGGGCACGACGAGCTGACCCTGCGCGCCGCCGACGGCACCGTGGTGGCGGTGTGGACCAGCCGGTGGACCTGGTTGGACGCCGGCGCCGGGGCACGACCCACACCGCGCACCGAGGCGCCCCCGGGCTTCGGCGGCGACTCGCCGCTGCTGCCGGAGCTGCCGCGACGACCCCGCAGCGGCGGAACCGAGACGGCGGCTTTCACCTTCAGCGACCGGGAGACGGATCTGAACGACCACGTCTTCTTCGCGTGCTACCTGGAGCGCGGCGAGAACGCGCTGGCCGACGCGGGGGTGCCGCCCGGCCGTACCGACACCAGCCGGTGCTGGTACCTGCGACCGGCGCGGGCCGGTCAGTCGATCACACCAGCGGTCACCGAGACCGCCCACGGGCACGTCGTCGAGCTGCGCTTCGGCGCGGGCGGCTTTCCGGCGGCGGTCTGTGAGTACGCCAGCATCGAGCGGTGACCGAGCCGAGCCCAGGCCGGTCGGGATCGGACCGGTGTCAGCCGCTCACCGCCGCCGAGAGCGTCGTCGTGCTCCTCCGGCCGCACGGGAGTCCAGCGACCGGAGGGCCTCGTGGTGGGCCTGACCGCCGGACACCTCGGCGAGGACGTCGCACACCCCGGCGTCCACGTGGACGCCGGAACACCGGGACCCGCTGCGTGTGCTGTCGGGCCGGGCCGTGGCCGGCCGGCGTCGGTGGTGCGGGTTAGCATCGGCGACGGCATGATCGTGCGAGGTGCCCCGCGCACGCGGGGAGAATCGGGAAGCCGGTGTGATTCCGGCACGGGCCCGCCGCGGTGACCGGGGAGCGACCGTCCAGGCGCGAGGAGCGCAGCCACTGGCCCAAGGGCTGGGAAGGCGGACGGGTCGGCGTTGATCCGGGAGTCCGAAGACCGGCCTCGCGTCGAGCGCCCACCCGTCGGGGTGGGCCGAGCGCAGCGGGAGCCTGCCTGTGGAACTCTACGACGCCATCCACCGCCGCCGGGACGTCCGGGCCGAGTTCACCGGGGAGCCGGTGCCGGCCGACACCCTGCACCGGATTCTCGACGCCGCGCACGCCGCGCCCAGCGTCGGCAACTCGCAGCCGTGGGATTTCGTCCTGGTCCGGGACCCGGCCGTCCGTCGCCGGTTCCATCGGCACGTGCAGGCCGAGCGGGCGACGTTCGCCGCCACCCTGGACGGTGCGGCGGCCGAGCGGTTAGCGCGTATCAAGATCGACGGGGTGCTGGAGTCGACGCTGTCGGTGGTCGTCACCTACGACCCGCAGCGCGGCGGCCCGGCGGTGCTCGGGCGGCACGCCATCGCCGACGCGGGCCTCTACTCGGTCTGCCTGGCCATCCAGAACCTCTGGCTCGCCGCCACCGCCGAAGGGCTGGGCGTCGGGTGGGTGTCCTTCTACCGGGAGCCGTTCCTGGCCGAGCTGCTGGGTGTGCCGGCCGGCATCCGGCCGGTGGCCTGGCTCTGCGTCGGGCCGGTCACCCACCTGGAGGCCGTGCCCGATCTGGAGCGGCACGGGTGGCGGCGGCGCAGGCCCCTCACCGAGGCGGTCCACCACGACCGGTGGCTACGGCGGGGGACCGACCAACCGAACAGCTAATTCGGGTACGTCGATGCGACGGCTAGGCTGGCGTCGCACTGAGTCATCACTCGGCCACGTTGGGAGGAGTTTCATGCGTACCACCGTCAAGGTGCTGGCGGCGTCCGCGCTCGCCGTCCTGAGCCTCGCCGCCGCCGGCGCCACGCCGGCACTCGCCGCCGCCCCGGCGCCCTTCTGCGAGTCCGGCGCGTCGCAGTTCTACTGCGACGCCAGCAGCACCGGCACGACGACCTGGAGCATCACCTGGTACTCCGGCAGTGTCGGCACCTTCACGACCGCCGCGCCGACCCTCTTCGCCACCTGCCCGGCCAGCAACCTCGGCCACCCCGTGCGGGCCAGCTACAGCTATGTGGACGGCGGCACCACCCAGTACAGCGGCACCACCCAGTTCATCTGCCGCAGCGGCCCCTGGCAGTAGGGCCGTCCGGCGTCCGGCGTACGCGCGGGTGACGCGCGCACGCCGGACGGGCTCTGGTGTGACCACCACCCGGGCGTCGACGCCGGACTTTCCGGGACCACGGGCACCGACGACCGGACGCCGGTCACGTCGTGGTGATGGCCGCAGCTCGTGAGTAGCTGTACAGGATGTATCCCCGGTAGACGGCGGCGTGGAACAGGTAATGCGCGATGCCCACCATCTCACCGTCGCGCCGTGCGCAGATGCCCCGGATCTGTTCGCGGTCCACCAGGCGCTGCCACGTGCGTTCGTAGCCCTCGTCGTCGACCTCGGTTGCGGGTCGACCCGGCCGGCCCGCCCAGTGCGCGGGGAAACGCCGGGTCAAACCCTCCCACTCTTCGCGGTCACGTCCAGTCAACGAGTCGATGCTCACCACGGCCGTCATCCTCGCATCACCTCCCGTACTGCGGAGGGCGTCGGACGCGGTGTCCGGCGGACCGGACGCCACCTCGGTGCACCAACGCTGCCGGGTGAGCAGGTATGGGTTTGTATGGGGATCCCCCGCACGGCCCGACGTCACGCGACGCTCGTCGGCGAGGCCCGCCCCGAGGGCGGGCGCCGAGCTATTCCACCTGTGGTGGGAGGGAACGATGATGAGATTGCTACCGCGAGAACACCGGTCACCATCCGGGCTGGTGGGCATCACGATCGCGGCGGTCCTGCTGGGGATGGGGGTACATGCCAGCGGGGAGGGGAGACCCCCGGCTGCCCAGGGGGATCTTCAGGACTGGCATTCGACGATGGTGAAGGTGCCGCGGCCGTCGGCGCAGGGGTGCTTCACCGCGGCCTATCCCGAACTGGTGTGGCAGAAGACCGGGTGCGTGGCCCCGCCGTCGGCTCCGATGGCCCCGAACCTCGAACAGGCTCCCCGGCGGGACGTCGGGGGCGGGATCGGGATCGTGACGGGAAGGCCGACGGGTGCCGGTCCGATCACCCGCGCGTCCGGCAGTTTTGAGAAGGTGAACCAGCAGAACCTGAGCGTGACCAGCGTCCCGACCGACGGGCCGACCATGCCGGGCAGCTACTCGTTCCAGCTCAACACCAACCACCTCCGGGTCCAGGAGTGCAACGGTTCACCGACCGCCGGCCTGTGCCGGGGCTGGAAGCAGTTCGTGTTCGCCAACGACGGCACCAGGGGCGGCAATCCCAATCCGGACCCCAGCCCCAGCCGCCTCTACGTCGAGTACTGGCTGCTGCACTACAACCCGGACCCGAGCCAGCCGTGCCCACCGGGGTGGACCGAGGCACCGGACGACTCAGAGACCCACTGTTCGCGCAAGACCGACGCGATCCAGCTGCCCTACCTGCCGATCCAGAGCATGGCGAAGCCGGCCCTGCGACTGGACGGCTCGGTCGCGAAGACGGCCGATGGGCAGGAGACCGACACCGTCACCTTCAACGACGGCTCGGGGCGGATCTACTCGTCCACGGGAGCGGGCATCCTCCACGTTCTGCCACCGGATCCCCAGGAACCCGCCTCGGAGTGGACGCAGGTCGAGTTCAACGTGTTTGGCTACGGCCACGGCTCAACGGCGAAGTTCAATCCCGAGGCGAGCTTCAACGTCCGCACGACCGTCGAGGACGGCAGCCCGGTCAGGCCCGACTGTCAGAACTTCGGCTTCAGCAGTGAGCGGAACAACCTCAACTTCGGCCCCCCGGGTCCGGTCCCGTCGAGCCCGGCGCCGGCCGTCGTCATCAACGAGTCGGTCCAGGGTCCGGCGGCGGCGTCGGCCTGCCGCATCGCCGCGGTCATCGGCGACACCCACCAGTACACGTTCGGCGGTCTGTTCTACGACTTCCAGGCCACGGGCGACTTCGTCGAGGCCCAGGCCGGTTCGACATTCGAGGTGCAGACCCGCAAGGCGCCCGGTGGCTCGACCTGGCCCAACACCTCGGTCAACCGGTCGGTCGCGCTGAGGATGGGCAACGCGAGGCTGGCACTGTGCGACGGGACACGGCTGGTGGTGAACGGCACCACCACCAGCCTGCCGACCGGCGGGTCACTGCTGCTGCCCAACGGGGTGGCGATCGACCGCGTCAACAACGTGTACACGTTCAAGGACCCGTCGGGTAACAGCGTCCGCGCCACCGCCAACACGGGGTACCTCGACCTGGGCATCGGCGTCGGACCCGGGGCGCCGACGGTGCGCGGCCTCCTGGGCAATCCCGATGACGATCCGCACTACCTCGAGGTCAAGGGCGGCGGCGCCCTGCGCGTGCCGCTCTCCCATGCCGACCTCTACGACAGGTTCGGCAACAGTTGGCGGGTCAGCCCTTCCGCCACCCTGCTGCAACCCTGCACCGCCGTCGCCGTGGGCAACCCGACGGCACCGTTCTACGCCGGCAACCTCAACCAGAACACCAGGCTGTGGGCGCAGGAGCTCTGCCGCACCCGGCAGGTCGCCACGCTGTGGCTGGACACGTGCGCCCTGGACGTCGGCGTGCTCGGCGCATCCGCCGCCACCGTCTACGTCGGACTGCAACGACCGGACGTCGACGCCAATCCCGTGCAGCCACCGGTCTGCATACCCGGCACCACCCATCCGACCTGCCCCACCCCGACGTGTTCCCCGGCGGGATGTCGACGGGCCGGCGGGTGACCCCAGCCGCCAGGAACGTGCGGTCTCCGGAGATCAGGGCAGCTCCGGGGACCGCACGGTCAGCTCCGGGGGACCTGCGTCGTCGAGGGCGGCGAGGCAGGCGCGGATCTGGTCGGCTTCGGGGGTGCCGAGGTCCGTGTAGATGGTCAGGGCCTGCCGGTAGTGGTCGCGGGCCCGATCGTGCCGGTCGAGGGCGCGGTGGGCGCCGGCGAGTCCGGCCTGGGCACGGGCCCGCTGGTCCCGGGCGCCGATCTCGGCGGCGATGGTGTGGGCGGCAGTGTGGTGGGTGAGCGCGTCGGTGGCGTGGCCGGCGGCGAGGGTGGCCTCGCCGAGCCCGTTGAGCGCCCACGCCGCGCCGTGCCTGTCCCCGGTCGTCTGCAGGATCGTCAGGGCCTGCCGATGATGTCGGGCGGCCTCGGTGGCCTGTCCGAGGTGGCGGTGGAGGGTGCCGAGCCCGTCCAGGGCCCAGGCCTCGCCGTTGCGGTGACCGGCCTGACGGAACAGGACGAGCGCCCGGTCCAGGTTCTCCGCAGCCGCCCCGTACCGCCCCGACCGGGTGTCGACCTCCGCGAGGTTGGCCAGCGACACCGCCTCACCGGCGTGGTCTCCGCTCCGTCGGTACAGGGCGAGTGCCTGTCGGAGGTGCCGGGCGGCTCTGCGGTAGTGGCCCAGGCGCTGTTCGACGTCACCGAGGTTGCTCAACGCGCGGGCCTGGCCGGTCTGGTCGCCGGTCCGTAGGTGCGCGGTCCGGGCCTGCGCGAAGTGGGCGGCGGCCCTGCGGTAGTGGCCGAGCCGCTGTTCGGCGACGCCCAGGTTGGTGTGGGTCCGGGCCTGCCCGAACCCGTGTCCGGTCTGGCCGAACAGGTGCAGGGCCGTGGTGAGGTGCTCGACGGCGGACTCGTACCGGGCGACCCAGAGATAGGCGACGCCGAGATCGGTCAGGGCGTGGGCCTGTTCGGTGACGTCGCCGGTGTGCCGGGCCGCGTGGTGCGCGTGCTGGTGGACGGTGACGGCGTCGCTGCCGTGACCGCCGGCGAAGTAGCGGTACAGGATGCGCGAGAGGCGCGTCGTGTGGCCGGGCCAGCCGTGGCCGGCGGTGTGGGCCGCGACGGTGACCAGGGTGGGCCGTTCGATGTCGAGCCAGGCCAGAGCGCTGTCCGGGTTGGCCAGGTCGGGGGCGGGTGTGCCGGTCGGCGGAACGTGGGGACGAAGGTGCGCCTGGGCGGGGTGTAGGGCGTTCATCGCGGTGGCCGCCGTGGCGAGATAGTGGTCGAAAAGGCGGGTGAGGGCTTCCCGACGGTCGGCGGGACGTACCTCGTCGTGTGCACGGGTGACGGCGAAGGCCCGGACGAGGTCGTGCAACGTGTAGCGGCCCGAGGCGGACTGCTGGAGGAGATGGTCGCGGCACAGGTGGTCCAGGTGCGTGCGGGTGGTGTCCAGGCCGGTGCCGGTCAGGGCGGCGGCAGCGTAGGCGTCACTGTCCTGCCCGGGGTGCAGTGCCAGCAGCCGCAGCAGCCGTCGCTGGTCGGTGGGCAGATGGTGGTAGGAGAGGTCGAGAGCGAGTTCGACGCCGGTTTCCAGGCGTCGCTGGAGGTGGCGTTCGTCGAGCCGGTCGGCGTGGTCGGTGAGGGTCCAGCCGGGGGTGGCCCGCATGTGTCCGGCGGTCAGGTCGAGAGCCAGGGGGAGATGGCCGCATCGTCGGGTGATACGCGCCGCCGCGTCCGGGTCGTCACCCCTGGGGATCCGGCCGACGACCCGGGCGAGATAGTCGACGGCCTCGTCCTCGGTGAACACGTCGACCACCAGGCGCGTGGCCGGCCGCAGGTCGGACAGGATCCGCCGGCTGGTGATCAGGGTGAGACAGTCGGGCACCTCGGGGAGGAGCGGCCGGACCTGGTCGACGTCGGCAGCATTGTCCAGCACGATCAGGGTACGGGTGCCGGTGAGCCGGTCGCGGTAGGCCGCCGTGCGGGCGGACAGGTCGTGGGGGATCTGGTGGGCCGGTACGCCGAGCAGGCGCAGGAACCCCTCCAGGACGGCGGCCGGGTCCGCGGGAGGCCGGGCGGGGTCGGGGAAGAACCCGCGCAGATTGACGAAGAGCGTCCGGTCGAAGCGGGACTCCCGGATCAGGAGGTGTCCGGCGTGGACGGCGAGCTGGGTTTTGCCGACCCCGGCCATGCCCTCGATCGCGACCGCCATCGCCCCGGTGGTGTGTCGGTGGTGGCCGAGGGTGTGCCGGAGCTGGTCGAGTTCGCTGGCGCGACCGGTGAACCCGGCGAGGTCGGGCGGCAGCCGGTCCTGGACCCGTACCACGGTGGCGGCCTGGGCCTCCCCGCCGAGCACCCGGAGCGCCTGACGCCACTGGTGCACGTATCCCTCGTCCGGGTGCAGGGCCCGCACGATCGCGGTGACGAGGTCGGCGTTCAGTCGTCGCCGGCCGGGCTTGAAACAGTCCACGACCGTGGGACGTTTGGTCCACTCGCCGACCGGACGGCCGGCGGTCCGCCAGGCGTGGTTGACCTGGTTGGTGATCCGTTCGTAGGACGGGCTTCCGGCCCAGAGCTTCAGGGACCTCAGCGCCGCGGTGAGCTCGTCGAGTGTGCGGGCCCGACCCGGGTCCGGCAGCAGGGCAGACGCGCCGTCCGCTCGGGTAGCGGTCATCGGTCGATCTCAAGCATTCATAGATGTGTGCGGATGTAGCTCATCGTATCGGAAAAGGCGCTTCCCGTGTCTCTGGCTGGTGGTGCCGGTCGTGTGCGGCGGGTGGTAGTTTTCGCTCCCGCGTGAGCAGTGTCGAGAAAGGACGTCCGGGTGACTGACGACCACTCCTGGGTCGGGCCCACCGCCGAGGTGCCACGACGACGGCATCGATGGGTCATCCCGTCGGTGGCGGCCCTCGCGGTGCTCGCCCTGGGTGGCGGCGCGGTGGCGTACTGGCAGCTCGCTGACCGGGGGGACGAGGATCCGGGGGTGACGGCCTGCCGGTCGGCCGGATTCGTGGTGCGGGCCGGGGAGGGCGAGGTCGCCCCGGACGACGAGGTGCAGCGGGTGGGGGAGTTGTTCCAACGCTCCGCGCACGAGGATCTGCGGTCTGCCGGGGTCTTCGCGGTGGGCATGGTGCAGCGGGTGCAACGGGCGCAGGATCCGCGCGATGCGCCGGAGACGGTGAAGCTACGGCAGGGCAACCTGGCCGCCGCAGTCCCCAGGTTGATCGCTGCCTGTGCGAAACACCAGGTCACCGTCAAGGGGTAGCCGTGGATGTGGGCGTGACTGCGGCCAGCAGCCCGGTCGCAGCGACGCCCGACCGATGAGTGGCACCCGGGCGGAGCCGGGTCGGTGACCGGCGTGCGGCCGTGCGGTGGTGCCGTCCACCGGTGCCGCTCGCGCCGGTCTCACCCCTGCGAAGCACCCTGACCGTTCGGCAGCCCTTCCAGTTCGGCCCGCAGCGTCGCGAGTGCGACGTCGATGATGTCGCCGAGCCGGCGACCGTCGTCGGTTTCGAGCCATGCGGCGACGGACACGTACATCAGGGTTCCCGCTGTCTCGGCGAGCAGGTCGGCCCGGAGCGGGTCGAGGCCGCGGGCGCGGAAGCCGTCCCGCATCACCTGGGCCAGCATCGCGCGCTTGTGCTGGTCGCGTTCGCCCAGCCCCGGGTCGGACGCCACGATGGCGCGCCGTTGCCGCAGGTCGTCCTTGCGGCCTTCGAAGTAGGTCTCGGCGACCGTGCGCAGGCCCGCGACGATGAACGTCAGCGGTTCGTCGGTGGGCGCCGTGGCCATGAGTTTCGTGGCGAAGGCGCTGATCTCGGCCTCGTCCGCGAAGAGCACCTCGCGCTTGTCGGCGAAGTGCCGGAAGAACGTGCGCGTCGTCAGGCCGGCCCGCGCGGTGATCGCCGGCACCGTGGTAGCGGCGAAGCCCTGTTCGGCGAAGAGTTCGAGCGCCGCCTGCCGCAGCCGCTCGCGGGCATCCGGTCGCCATCGGGCCATGATCCCAGTGTAGCCGTGATGACATGACGTGTCGTCGACGGTATGGTGATGACACGGCGTGTCGTCACTGGGGCGGCTGCCGCACCAGGGCGGAGCTGTGCCATGACCGACGTATGGATCCTCGGCGGCACCGGACGCAGCGGGCGCGCCATCGCGGCCGAACTGCGCCGACGGAGCATCGAGCCGGTGCTGGTCGGCCGGGACGCCGGACGGCTGAAGGCCGCCGCCGACGGGCTGCCGACGATCGTGGCCGCTTCGGTCCGCGAAACGGCCGCCGCGATCCGCCGGGAGCGGCCGGCCGTGGTGATCAACACCGTCGGACCGTTCATCGAGACGGCCCTGCCGCTGCTGGACGCGTGCCTCCCGGCCGGCCACTACCTCGACCTCGCCAACGATCTGGCCTCGTTGACGGCGATCCTCGGCCGGCACGGGGAGTTGACGGCCGCGGGGTGCACGGCCGTCACGGGAGCCGGGTTCGGCGTGACCGCCACCGAGAGCGTCGTGGTGAAGCTCTGCGAAGGACGGCCGACACCTCGGCGGGTCCGGGTCGACATGGTGCCCTCGTTGGCCGCCGAGGACGGCGTCGTCGGCGACGCCCTGGCCGCCACGATCGTGGAGGGCATCCCCGGGGTCGAGGGCGGCGGCCGGTTCCAGGGCCGCCGGTACCGCGACGGACGACTCACCCCGGCCAGCCTCGCCGGCGACCCGATGAAACTGGTCCTGCCCGACGGTTCCACGGTGACCACCGCCAGCATGCCGCTGGGCGAACTGGTGGCCGCCCAACGGGCCAGCGGTGCCGCGGATGTGCTCGCCGCATCGAGCGAGGCCCCGTCCTCCCCGGTCGTGCGCGCGGTGCTGCCCGTCGCGACCGCCCTGCTCGCGATCGGCCCGGTGCGCGCCCTGCTGCGGCGACGGCTCGCCGCGGTACCGACCAGGGCCCGCCCGAAGCCCCGCGAGCACTCCTGGGGCCACGCGGTCGTCCAATGGCCGGACGGCAGCATCCGCGAGGGCTGGCTACGGGTCGGCGAGGCCCAGTCCTGGACGGCGACGGTGCCCGCCGAGCTGGTTCGGCGGCTGCTGGCCGGGCAGGGGAAACCCGGCGCGTACACGCCTGCGGCGCTGTTCGGGTCGACTCTCGCCGAGGCGTGCGGCGGCGTGTACCAGGTGGCAGTGCACCGCTGACGGCCCCGTGACCGGCCAGCCGCCGGCCGCGACGAGCCGCCGACCGGGCACGTGTTCGGCCGGAACGCTGCCGGGGCGCGGCCACGCCTGAGCGTGGCCGGCGGCAGGGGCGCGGCCCTGATGGGAAAACCGACACCGCCCCGACCACCCGCCGGTCCCACGGCGGTGCGGGGTCAGGGTCGGTCGGGAGGCGGGGCAGGCCGGTGCGGCGGATCGGCCTGACCGCCTGCGGCCGGCAGGCGAAGGGTGAACACCGCTCCCGTTCCTGCAGCGCCGGCGACCGCCGAGGTGCCGCCGTGTGACTCAGCGATCTTGCGGACGATGGCGAGCCCGAGACCGCTGCCGCCCGTCCGCCGGCTGCGGGACTTCTCGGCCCGCCAGAACCGTTCGAAGACCAGCTCACGCTGCTCCTGCGGAATCCCCGGCCCGGTATCGGCCACGGCGATCTCGACGTACGCTGCCCGGTGTCGGGCGGAGAGCGTGACCCGGCCGTCGGCGGGGGTGTGCCGGATCGCGTTGGTGATCAGGTTGCCGATGGCCTGCCGGAGCCGGATCGGATCGGCGTCGAGCGTGCCGGGTGCGGCATCGACGACCAGCGTGACCCCGGCGGACTCGGCGGCGGGAGCGAAGGCGTCCGCGACCTCGCGCAGCAGCCTGGGCAGCTCGACCTGTTGCCGGTGCAGTGTCAGCTCGCCCGCGTCGGCTGCGGCGAGATCCTGGAGGTCGTCGATGACGTGCTGGAGTAGGAGCGCCTCGTCCAGCAGCGAGCTGACCAGGTCCACATCGAGTTCGACCACTCCGTCCTCGGCTGCCTCCAACCAGCCGCGGATGTTCGTCACCGGCGTACGCATCTCGTGGGCGATGTCGCCGACCATGTCGCGGCGCAGTTGCTCGACCCGGCACCGCTGTTCGGCCATCTCGTTGAACGCGGTGCCGAGCCGGGCGATCTCATCGCGTCCGGCGACCCGCACCCGTGCCGTGGTGTCGCCGTTGCGCATCCGCCCGGCTGCGGCGGTCAACGCGTGTAGTGGTCGGACCAGGCGTACCCCCACCAGCACCGTGACGCCGACCGCGACGAGCAGCACCACCCCGGCCACCCCGAAGATCCGCAACCGGTTGGCCGGGGTGAGGTCGAAGGCGCCGACCGGCACCGGGGTACCCGGGTCGGTGACGAACAACAACACGGGTGGCGCGACGTGGCCGGCGATCTGGGTGCGTCGGGCCGCGGCGACACAACCGTCGACGTCGTCGCGTCGTTCGGCGGTGATCAGACCGGACCCGGCCGGGGTCCACTGTCCGTCGAGGTCGGTTCGCACCGCCGGAATCCGCTGGCGGCCCAGGCAGGCGTTGACGAGGTCGTCGAGCTGGTCCAGCGCTTGTCGCTCGGTGGCGGTCGGCTCGGCCAACGCGTCGAACTCCCCGGCGCACCGCGCGTCGCTGATGACGGTGGCGCCTCGGGACACGATGCGGGGCCGGCCGCTGGGGGTGACGACGATCTCCGCGTCGGTACGGACCGGAAGCAACCCTTCCGCCGCGGTCAGCGGGGCCGGGTCGAGCGGACCGTGCAGACAGTCCAGTGCCCGCACCGCCAATCTGCGCAGCGCGGTCCGTTCGGCGTCCGGGAGCTGGTACGGGCCGGTGGCCCGCGCGTCGATCCCGCCGGCTCCCGCAGTTCCCGCCAGATCGGTGTCGACGTCGAGCGGATCGACGGTGGCGGAGGCCCGTTGCGGCAGGGCTCCCGCACCGGACGCGGCGAGCGGGGTGCGGTTGCGGTCGGTCAGGACGATCCGTCGCTCGGTGTCCGCCGCGAGGGACCGCACCAGTGGCGACACGCCCGTCCAGTCGTGGTGCGTCGCGGCGTGCCCGAGCAGGGCGTTGTAGATCCGCGCGTCGTCGGCGAGCGCCCGGCCGCGCTCCTGTTGCAGTGCCCGGGTCGTGTCGCGTACGGCGAGCCAGGCGGTCGCCGAGATCGAGAGTACGGAGATGACCACGCTGAGGGCGAGCAGCCGGACCAGGAGGCTGCCGCGTCCGCACCACTCAGCCATCGGCGAGTTTGTATCCGATGCCGTACACGGTGAGCAGCCGCGCCGGGCGTCGCGGATCCGTCTCGATCTTCCGGCGCAGGTTCATCACGTGCACGTCGACCGTGCGGGCGGTGACGTACGAGTCGAGCCCGTGCAGCCGGCGGAGCAGTTGGTCGCGGCTGAACGCCCTGCCCGGCTCCGCCGCGAACGCACTCAACAGGGCGAACTCGCCCGGGGTGCACACCACCGGGCTGCCCGCGACGGTGACCTCGTGGCGTACCGGATCAAGGAGAAGATCGCCCACCTGCAGGGGCGGCGCGACGGGCCGCGCCGCCGTGGACCGGGTCCGACGGAGCAGGGTGCGCACCCGCGCCGCCAGTTCCCGCGGGCTGTACGGCTTCGTCAGGTAGTCGTCGGCGCCCAGGTCCAGGCCCAGCAGCAGGTCGTCCTCGGTGCTGCGGGCGGTGACCATCAGCACCGGCACCTCGGAGTCCCGACGCAGGATGCGGCACACGTCGAGGCCGTCGACGCGCGGCATCATGACGTCCAGCACCAGCAGGTCCGGCGGGCGGTGGCGGATCTCGTCCAGCGCTGCCCGGCCATCGTGGACCACCGACACCCGGTGGCCCTCGTGCTCCAGGTACCGCCGGAGCAGTTCGGCCTGCTTGGGGTCGTCCTCGGCGACGAGCACGTTCGCGTTCACGGCGGCGAGTCTAGGAGGCGTCAGAACATCGAAACAGGTAGCGAACGGGACCACTACCGGATCACCACAGGTTCCTGACAAGGGTTCGCCAGGATGTGGCACGTAACAGCCCCCGGTCCCCGTGAAGGAGAAAAGGTTGTCATTGCTGAAGGGCCTGGCCGCAGTGGCGCTGGTCGCCGCCGGCCTCGTGCCTGCGTCACCCGCCCAGGCCAGGGACCGCACCTATCCAGTCAGGTCGCTCGACTACACCCTCGGCGACCGTGCGTTCACCGTCGCCGGTTTCCACACCGACGGCCCGGACTCGTCGACCCTGGCACCGATCGAGCTGACCGGCAACGTGCACTACCCGGCCGCCGGCAACGGGCCGTTTCCCCTGGTGGTGCTCTCGCACGGCTACTGGTCCACCTGCGCCGACCGGGCTGCCGACGCCGAGGCGGCTCGGATCGAGAAGGAGTCGCCGGACGACTACTACGACGACCCGCGCTGGTTGGACGCCATCCACCGGCTCTGGCAGTGGCCGTGCGCGCCCGGTGTCGCCGCACTACCCAGCTACCGGGGCTACGACTATCTCGCCCGACAGCTCGCCGCCCAGGGAATGGTCGTCGTCTCGATCAGCGCCAACGGGATCAACGCCGGTCAGATCGGCACCGAGGCCGACAACGCCCGCGCGAAGCTCATCAACAAGCATCTCGCGCTCTGGACCGAACTGGCCCGCACGGGCGGTGGCGCGCTGGCCGGCCACTTCAACGGCCCGACCCCGAACCTCAGAGGCAGGATCGACTTCTCTCGTACGGGGACACTCGGCCACTCACGCGGTGGCCGTGCGGTGGCCTGGCACGCCGCGGACGTCCACCGCGTCGACCTTCCGGCAGGCGTACGCGTGGCCGGCGTCCTCGCCCTCGCCGCCGCCGGCTCGGGCACCGCCACCAATCCCGGTTCCCCGGATGCCAAGCTCTACCGGGTGACCTCGGCACCGCTCGCGGTCTGGGTCGGCGGCTGCGACAGCGAGCAGGGTCTCGACTATGCGAAGTTGGCAACCGGTCACACGCGTGAGCCGGTCTACACCTGGCATGTTCGTGGCGCGAACCACAACTTCCTCAACACCCAGTGGTCTCCCGGGAGCGGGCAGGTCGGCGCCATCGACGACCAGGGCTTCGGTCCGGCACCGGGTTGGTGCGGCACCCCGACGTTCCCGGACTGGGACCCGGACAGCGGCACCCCCGAACCGCCGATCGAGTGGTCGCACGTGACCCGCAAACTGACCGAGACCGAACAGCGCCAGGTCAGCGCCGGATACGTCACCGCATTCTTCCGTTCGGTGCTCCTGGGCGACCGGCAGGCCGAGGCGGTCGTCAGCGGTGGCGTCCACCCGTACGCCTCGTTCACCGTGGTCGACGCCGAGAAGATCGTTCCCCGACCTCGGCGGGGCCTGCGGTAGCGCCGTACGGCGGTGAAGCCCTCGTCGTCCACGGTCGGGCCGTGGCTGGCCGGTAGCGATGTCCGGGGCCGGGGCCTCCGTAGCCGATCGGCGCGGCTGTCAGGGTCGGACAGGTTCCGTCCGACCCTGACAGGCCGGCCGTCGGCAGGACGGTCCGCTCATCCACCGGGCGCCACCGCTGGGCTGGTCGGGTGGGTGCGGGCGGACTCGGGGAACACCGCGGGAGTGCCCGTCACCGGATCGGGCACGATCCGGCAGCGCAACCCGAACACGTCGGCGACGAGGTCCGGGGTGAGCGCCGTCGACGGGTGACCGGTCGTGGCGACCTGGCCGTCGCGCAGCACCACCAGGTCGGTGGCGTAGCGGGCCGCCTGGTTGAGGTCGTGCAGGACGGCGACCACGGTCCGGCCACCGGCGTGCAGGTCGGCGAGCAGGTCGAGGACCTCGTACTGGTGGGCGATGTCGAGGTAGGTGGTCGGTTCGTCGAGCAGCAGGATCGGGGTGTCCTGCGCCAGCAGCATGGCCAACCAGGCGCGTTGCCGTTGGCCTCCGGAGAGTTCCGCCAGCACCCGGTCGCCGAGGTCGGTGGTGCCGGTGGCGGCCAGCGCCGCGGTGACCGCCCGTTCGTCCTGCGCCGTCCAGCGGCCCAGCGTCGACCGGTGCGGGTGCCGTCCGCGCAGCACCAGATCGGTGACGGTCATCCCGGCCGGTGCCTCGATGCCCTGGGGGAGCAGCCCCACGGTGCGGGCGTACTGCCGCCGGCGGTAGCCGTGCACGTCGCGGCCGGCCACGGCCACCCGGCCCCCGCTCGGGCGCAACACCCGGGCGATGGTGCGCAGCAGGGTCGACTTGCCGCACCCGTTGGGCCCGATGAAGACGGTGAAGCTCCCCTCGGCGATCCGCAGGGAGACGTCCCGGCAGACGGTCCGACGGTCGTAGCCGACGGTGACCGAGTCCAGTTCGATCGCGGGCGGGGCGGTCATTGTTGCCTCCGGGGTGGACGGTGCGGTGCGGGACGGGCGGCGGCTCACCCGGGCCTCCCTCGCCAGCTCCAGGCCAGGACGAGAGCGAGGTAGCCGCCGCCGACGACGCCGGTGACCGCGCCGACGGGCAGTTGCTGCCCGGGGACGAGCCGCTGGGCGAGCTGGTCGGCGGCGAGCAGCAGCACCGCGCCGAACACCGCGCTGGTGGTCACCAGGGGAGCGGCGACGCGGGTGAGCCGGCGGGCCAGGTGGGGGGCGGCCAGGGCGACGAAACCGACAGGCCCGGCGCCGGCGACCCCGACGGCGGTGAGCGCGACCGCCAGGGCCGTCGCGGTGAGGCGTTGCCGGCGTACGGGTACACCGAGGCTGAGTGCCTTGTCCCCGCCGTTCTCGATGAGTCGCAGCCCCCGGGCCGCCAGCACGGCGGGTGGCAGCAGTGCGGCGAGCGCCCAGAGCAGCAGCGGCAGGTGCGGGCCGCTGCCGTTGAGGCTGCCGACGAGCCAGACGGCGGCGTTCTGCGCGTCGGTCACCTCGGCGCGGGTCAGCAGGTACGCGTTGACGGAGGTGAGCAGGGCGGACAGGCCGATCCCGACGAGGATGAGGCGTTGCCCGGTTCCGCCGAGCAGCAGGGCCGCCCCGGCGACGGCGGCACCGCCGAGCACCGCGCCCACGGCCGGGGTGAGTCGGGTGTCGTGGACGACCAGCAGGACGACGAGTGCGCCGGTGGCGGCGCCGACGGTGAAGCCGACGATGTCGGGGCTGCCGAGGGGGTTGCGGCTGGCGCTCTGGAAGAGTGCGCCGGCCGCGCCGAGGGCGGCTCCGACGGCGAGTGCGGTGCCGATCCGGGGCAGCCGCAGCTCGAACAGGACGAACCGCAGGCCGGGGTCGCCGCCCCCGGTCAGCACCGGCCACAGGTCGTGCGGCGGGGTGGCGTACCGGCCGCTGGCCAGGGCGACGACGGCCAGCCCGACGCCGAGGGCCAGCGCGACGAGGCAGGCCAGGGTGGCGCGGCGGGTGTGCCGGCGGCGGGTGCGGCGACCCGGGGCGCTGGTCGGGGCGGTGGTCATGGGCGGGGAATCCTCCGGGCGCGGACCAGGGCGATGAACACGGGGGCACCGATGGCGCCCATGACGATCGCGACCTCGATCTCTCCGGGGCGGGCCAGGAGCCGGCCGAGCACGTCGGCGGTGATCAGCAGGATCGGGCCGAGCAGGCAGGCATAGGCGACGATCCACCCGAGCCGGGGGCCGCAGATCGCCCGGGCGGCGTGCGGGACGGCGAGCCCGAGGAAGCCGATCGGGCCGGCCACGGCGGTCGCGCCGCCGCAGAGCAGGGTGGTGGCGACCAGCGCGAGCAGCCGGGTGCGGCCGGGGCTGACCCCCAACGCGGTGCCGCCCTCGTCGCCGAAGCGCAGCACGTCCAACGGCCGGATCACGCCGACGGTGACGAGCAGGCCGGCGAGCAGCGCTGGTGCCGCGGTGAGCAGGGCGGACGGCGGCTGGTCGGCGAGGCTGCCGACGGCCCAGAAGCGGTACCTGTCGAACGCGGTCTGGTCGATCAGGGTGACCCCGGCGACGGCCCCGGTCAGGCAGGCGCCGACGGCCGCGCCGGCCAGGACCAGCCGGCCGTCCTCGGCCCGGCCCGGACCCCGGGTGCCGCCGATGGCGGTGACCAGGCCGGCGGCGAGGCCCGCGCCGAGCAGGGCGAGCAGCAGGTGTCCGCGCTGGCTGCCCACCCCGGCGAGGATGCCGGCGACCACGGCGGCGGCGGCTCCGGCGTTGACGCCCAACAGCCCGGGGTCGGCGAGCGGGTTGCGGGTGAGGGCCTGCATCAGGGTGCCGGCCAGGGCCAGGGCCGCGCCGACGCCGATCGCGATCACCGTACGGGGCAGCCGGACCTCCCAGACGATCAGGCCCGCCTCGCTGTCGCCGTGGGCGAGGAGTTCCCGCAGCACGGTGCCGGTCGTCAGGGGCAGTGCGCCGACGGCGAGGCTGGCGGTGATCGCGGCCAGCAGGGCGAGCGCGCAGGCGAGCAGGCCGGCGGCGAGCAGGCGGGGGCGGCGTAAGCCGGCGGGGGTGGCGACCGACACTGTGACTCACTTCATGGTGGAACGTTCCATCACTGGCTAAGGTAAACCTACCCTAAGCCACTGGGA
This sequence comes from Micromonospora humida, assembly GCF_016901255.1. Taxonomy (NCBI): domain Bacteria; kingdom Bacillati; phylum Actinomycetota; class Actinomycetes; order Micromonosporales; family Micromonosporaceae; genus Micromonospora; species Micromonospora humida. The sequence continues at coordinate 822,446 of NZ_JAFEUC010000001.1, read as the reverse complement.
ACGTCGTTCTCGCTGCCCCTCCTGAGGATCGAATGCCATGTCACACTCCCGCCCACGCCGGCTGAGCACACTCCTGACCGCCGCCGCACTGGCGCTCGCCCTGCTGGTGGCCGGCGGTTGCGCCGCCGACGGGGCAAGCCCCGCCGCGCCCGCGTCCGGATCGTCCGACGCCGCGTTCCCCACCACCCTCACCCACGCCTTCGGCGCGACCACCCTCACCGCCAAGCCCGAACGGATCGTGGTGGTGGGCCTCAAGGAGCAGGACTACTTCCTCGCCCTCGGTGAGGTGCCGGTGGCGATCCGCGACTGGTACGGCAACATGCCGAACGCAACCTGGCCGTGGGCCCGCGAACGACTCGGCACCGCCAAACCGGAGGTGCTGGCGCGGGCCGAACTCGACTACGAACAGATCGCCGCGCTACGCCCCGACGTCATCGTCGGCCTCTCCTCCGGCATGTCCCGCCAGGAGTACGACCTGCTCACCAAGATCGCCCCCACCGTCGCCCAGCCGGCGGGGGACGGCAGTTGGGCGGTGACCTGGCAGCAGATGACCCGGGCCGCCGGTCAGATCACCGGCCGCAGCGCCGAAGCCGAGAAACTCGTCACCGACCTGGAACAGCGGATCGCCTCGGTCGCCGGCGCGCATCCCTGCCTCAAGGGCGCCAGCACCGTGTTCGCCTCCACCTACGAAGGCCAGTACTACCTGTTCAGCCCCGAGACCACCGCCTCGAAGGTGCTGCTCGACCTGGGGCTGACCATGACGCCCGAGGTCACGACCCTCACCGCGAACGCCAACCAGTCCGCCACCATCAGCCGCGAACGGTTCGACCTGGTGGACGTGGACGTCGCCGTCTGGTCCGAGGCGGCCACCGACCCCGGCGTGACCACCCTGCTCGGCGACCCGCTCTACACCCGGCTGGACGTCCGTACCCAACGCCGGGACGTCTTCCTCGGCACCGCGGCCAACGGCGCGCTGGCGTTCGCCTCCGTGCTGAGCCTGCCCTACGTCCTGGACAAGATCGTCCCCGCGCTCGCCACCGCGGTCGACGGCGACCCGGCCACCGACTCGGAGTTCAGCGCGAAATGACCGACACACTCACCCGTCCCGGCTTCTGGACCGCCACCGTGCACGAGGTCCGCCGGCTGACCCCGCACCTGCAACGGGTCGTCCTCGGCGGCCCCGACCTCGTCCGCTTCCCCGCCCTGGGCCTGCCGGACGAGTCGGTGACGCTCTACTTCCCCCGCCCCGGCGAGTCGGCCCCGCCGCCGATGACCCTGCGCGGCGAGGTGTGGGGCTACCACGACGAGCAGCACCTGCCCATCGGCCGCAACTACTCCGTCCGCGCCGTCGACCCCGCCGGGGCACGGCTGACCATCGACTTCGCCCTGCACGACCACGGCCCCGCCACGTCCTGGGCGCGGCAGGCCGAGACCGGCGCCGGCCTGCTGCTGTGGCGGTGCCGCGCCTGGTTCCGTCCCCCCGCCGACACCCGCTGGCTGGTGCTCGCCACCGACCTGTCCGGGCTGCCCGCCGCGACCCGCGCCGTCGCGGAACGCACCCCCGGCCTCCCGGTACGGGTGCTGGTGGACCTGCCGGACCTGGCCGACGCCCGGGACCTGCTCGCCGCCGCCGGCGACGACCCCACGGTGCACGTCGACGTCCGGGTCGGGGTCGGTAACGGCCGGGGCCCGGGCAGCCTCGTCGACCGGCTGCGGGACACGACCCTGCCCGACGGCCCCGGCTACGTGTGGGTCGCGGGCGAGGCGGGGGAGTGCCGACAGGCCCGGTCCGTGCTGCGCACCGTGCACCGGCTGCCCCGCGACCGCGCCGTCTGCGTGGGCTACTGGCGCACCGACTCCGCCGACTGGGAACGCCGCTACGCCCGCTTCCGCCCCCTGCTCGACCAGGTCTACCAGGACGGTCTCGCGGCCGGGCTCAACCCGGTGGAAGCGGGCGACCGGATGGAGGAGGCACTGGAACGGATGACCCGGTGACCTACCCCCGGGTCGACTCCCGCCACCACAGGTGGACCGGATGCTCGTAGACCCCACCCGGGCCGCCACCGATCAGCTCGTCGAGCAGGTCGGCGCAGCGGCGTCCGGCGTCCAACGGCGACAGGTCGAGCGCGGTGATCGGCGGCTGGCCCAGCCGCAGGGCGCTCGACTCGGTGGCGCTGGCCAGCAGGACGTCCCGCCCGACCCGGCGGCCGAGCCGGTGCAGCACCTGGACGGCCGTCGGCGCGGTGTCCACCGAGGCGCATACCAGGGCGTCCACCCCCGGCCGGGCGAGCACCTGTTCGACCGCCCGGGACACCTCCTGCGGCGACGGCACCCACGGATGGTGCGCCACCACGGCGGCGACGCCGTGCCGGGCGCACCAGTCCCGGTGCGCCGCCGCCAGTTGGGCCGCCCAGTCACCGGTCTCCGGCGGCACCACCAGGGCGGGACACCGGGCCCCGGCCCCGGCCATCCGGTCCAGCAGCCCGGTGAGTGCCCGGTGGTGGTCCGCCCAGAGGACGACGTCCGGGCGCATCCCGGCCGGGGGGCGTTCGAAACACACGACCGGCATGCCACCCTGCATCAGGACCGGCACGAACGCGTCGTCCCGGTGCGGATCGGCCACGATCACCCCGTCGAGCGCCCGGGGCGAGCGGTGTTCCGAGGCGGTCAGGATGGTGACGTCCCGGTCGCGGGCGGCGGCGCGTTCCATGACGCCGAAGACGAACCGCATGTAGAACTCCGACGTGGACGGCACGCCCGGGACGTAGACGCCGACGATGCCGGTCCGCCCGCCCCGCAACTGCCGGGCCGCCCGGTTCGGGACGTAACCCAGTTCCTGCATCGCCGCGCGGACCCGTTCCCGGGTCGCCTCGGAGACCCGGCCGGAACACGACAGCACATTGGAAACGGTGGACTTGCCGACACCCGCCCGGCGCGCGACATCGTGCAGCGTGACGGGACGGGCCATCAGCCCAGTCTAGGGAACCGGGCGTCGGTCGGGACACGCCGCCACCACACCCCCCACGGAAGACGGTGATCCTCATGTCCGAGCACCATCCGGCCCCGCCGCGTACGACGGCACCCGTCGGCAACGACCACCGGCAGCGACCCGCGGTGCTCGGCGCGGCGGGCGACGGGTGGGTCGACTTCGACCTGCCCGGCGTGGCGATCGGCACCGCCGAGTATCCCGACGGCCCGACCGGCGTCACCGTGCTCAGCATCCCCGGCGGCGCGCGTACCGCTGTCGACAAGCGGGGCGGGGCTGTCGGGGTCAGCGGCGGTTTCCCGTACCACCATGCGTTGTGCTTCGCCGGCGGGTCGAGCTTCGGGCTCGCCGCGGCGTCCGGTGTCTACGACGAACTGCTCCGCCGCACCGGCTACGCGACCGACTTCGGCAGCCTGCCGGTGGTGTCCGGGGCCGTCGTCTACGACTTCACGCCCCGGGACAACGCCATCTACCCCGACGCCGGGCTCGGTGCCGACGGGCTGCGCGCGGTACGCGCCGACCGGGTGGCCGTCGGGCGGGTCGGCGCGGGTGTCGGCGCGACCGTCGGCAAGGTCGACAACGCCCGCGCCGAGTGGGGCGGGCAGGGTGCCGCCTTCGCCCGCGTCGGCCCGGCCCGGCTGCTGGTGCTGACCGTGGTCAACGCCATGGGGGTGATCGTCGACCGCAACGGCGGGATCGTGCGGGGCAACCTCGACCCGGCGACCGGCCGGCGTCGCCACCCGGCCGAGGACTACGCCGAGCTGGTCGCGGCGGCCACCCCGGACCTCGCGCCCACCGGCGGGAACACCACCCTGACCGCCGTGGTCACCAACGTCCGGATGACCGACACCGAACTCGCCCAGTTCGCCACCCAGGTGCACAGCTCCATGCATCGGGCGATCCAGCCGTTCCACACCATCGCCGACGGCGACACCCTGTTCGCCCTGACCACCGACGAGGTGACGGTGCCCGCCCCGTCGCTGCGGCTGGGCACGGTCGCCGCCGAACTGGCCTGGGACGCCGTCCTCTCCAGCGTCGACGCCGCCTGACGACGACCCCGCCCACGCCGCCCGGGCGATCAGACCGGGTTCAGTCGATTCCGTCGACCCCGCTGACGCTCTTGATCCAGCCGGCCAGGAAACCGGTGGGAACGGACAGTCCACCCAGCGCGTCGTCGGAGTGGGTGAACACGGCCTGGACGCGGTTGTTCTGCCAGACCGCCGCCCCGGAGTCGCCGTTCAGGGGAACCCCGTCGAGTCCCTCCAACTCCAGCTCCGACCCGATGGATCGCTTGACCTGCAGGCTGCACACCCGCAGGGTCGACGCCGGAGGCCCGTTCTCCTCGGTCTGCCCCCAGCCGCGGATGGCTACGGTGACCCCGGTCTTGAGCAGAGCCGTGTCTCTGCTGTAGGGAACGACGAGATTGCTCTGGGTGACGTTCGACGCCAGATGCAGGACCGCCATGTCGTAGCCCTTCGGCGCCGCCGCCGTGCCGTCGACGATGATGCGCTGACCGCTGCCGAGACGCTTGTCGCCCGCCTTGACCACGAGGCGGCTGCTGTGGAGGCAGTGTGCCGCGGTGAGCACGTAGTGCACATGGATGAGCGAGCCGGTACAGCGGAAGTCGGCCCCTCCGTTGTTCCAGATCTGCACCTGCCCGTGCAGCGACGACGTGGTGGTGCCGCCGGCGATCGCCGATGCGGGGGTCTGCGGGCCGACCACCAGCACGGCTCCGCACAGCACGGCGAGAAAAGCTCTACGAAAGTGATTCACCGACACTCCTCCGTGCATGTGGAAGCAGCAGACTCGCGGTAGAAATCGGGAGACGCGGATGGTGTGACGTGCCGTTGCCTCGCTCCAGCAGGCACAGCCCCGCCCGCCCGGCGCGGTCCGGGCACTCTCTCTGCACCCCGACGAGCCGAACGGCCCGACCGCGCGGTGTCAGCATGCCCGATCCAGGAACCGTCCACAATCACCACTGCGACCCGACGAGCAACACGTCTACTCCCGTCGCCGGAACCAGGTCGCGAGTTCCCGGTCGTCATCGTCGCGACCGGCCGGTGACGAGGGCCCGCGAGACGCCTCTGCGGGACTACCGTTGTTCCGCATGACCCACCGGGAAGAGGAGATCACCGCGGAGCTGGTCCAGGAGTTGGTTCGGGACCAACACCCCGACCTCGCCGGTCTTCCCGTTCGGCTGGGCGCACGCGGGTGGGACAACCAGATGTGGCGGCTCGGTGACGAGCTGGCTGTCCGGCTCGCCTGGGCGACCGACCGCGCGGACGCGCTGCTGCGCAAGGAGGTCACCTGGCTGCCCACCCTGGCCCCGCACCTTCCACTGCCGGTCCCGGTACCGCAGCGCATCGGCACACCGTCCGACCGGTTCCCCCGGTGCTGGCTCGTCACCACGTGGGTGCCGGGTGTCCCCGCCGACCGGCACCCCGTCACCCGGGCCACCGACGCGGCGCACTCCTTGGCCGCCTTCCTGACCGCACTGCACCAGCCTGCCCCCACCGGCGCTCCGACCGGCGGCAGTCGGGGCGGCCCGCTGACCGACCACACCGGGGGATTCACCGCAGCGCTCACCGACGCCACCGAACGGGGCCTGATCCCCGACCCGGACGCGGTGCGCGCCGTCTGGCACGACGCCGTCACCGCCCCTGGCTGGACGGGGCCGTTGTGCTGGCTGCATGCCGACCTGCACCCGGCCAACGTCCTCACCACCGACGGCACCCTCTGCGGCGTGATCGACTTCGGCGACCTCAGCGCGGGGGACCCCGCCTACGACCTTGCCGCCGGATGGCTCCTGCTACCCGACGACGGCATCGACCACTTCCTCGCCGCCTACCGGCCGGCACCCGACACCGCCACCATCCGTCGTGCCCGGGGGTGGGCCCTGGCGCGCGCCCTCGGTGGCATCCTGATCGGCGACGCCGGTGTCCACCACCGCGCCGGCGGCAAACCGTCCTGGGGTCCTCCCGCTCACGCCGCCATGCGACGCCTCACCCGCCACCACCGGTAATCGGCTGCCGGACCGGTGTCACGGGACGAAGCTGGCGTGGTAGGACGCCGCCATGTCCTCGTCGCCGTGCCCCTGCTCGGCCGCGCGCCGGAACCGTTGCGCACCGGCGGCCAGGACGTCGAGGCGTACCCCGTGGTCCTCGCCGGCCGCGACGATCAGCCGGGCGTCCTTCTCGGCGGTCTCCACCGCGAAGCTCGCCGGCGACAACCGGCCCTGCCGCACCAGGTCGGTCTTGGCGTGCAGGTAGCCCATGTCCAGCGGGCCGCCCTCGATCCCCTCGAAGAAGCGGTCCGGGTCGACGCCGAGCGCCCCGGCCAACGCCAGCATCTCGACCGCGCCGTGGGTCACCGTCAGGACCCAACTGTTCGCCACCAGCTTCAACCGGGTGGCGTCGCCCCGCGCGCCGTCCTCAGCCAGCCACACCACCCGGGCCGCGATCGCGTCGAACACCGCGGTGAGCTTCTCCCGGCCGGTCTGCGGCCCGGCGGCGAGCACGGTCAACCGGCCGGCCTCGGCGGGCTGTCGGGTGCCGAGCACGGGCGAGTCGTAGAACGCCACCCGGTGCTCGGCGGCGATCTCGGCGAACCCGGCCGTGTCGGCCAGGCCCACGGTGGTGGTCTGCAGCCAGGCCGCGCCCGCCTTCAGCCCGGGTGCGGCACGCCCGATCACCTCGCGGACGGTCGCCCCGTCGTACAGCATCGTGATGATCACGTCGGCGTCGCGTACGGCGTCGGCCGGGGTCTGCGCCACGGTCGCGCCGGTCCCCGCCGCCTTCTCCGGGGACCGGTTCCACACGCGGACGACGTGCCCGGCCCGGACGAGATTACGGGCCATGGCGGCACCCATGATGCCCGCGCCCAGCACCGCCACGGTCAACTCATCGGTCATCGGTCCCTCCTCTCGCCCACGGCCGTCGGCCTGAGCAGGCTGGTGGTGAGCTGGTAGCGGGCCCCTCCTACTGCCGGTAGGTGGACAGGAAGGTGCGGATGCGCCCGATCGCGTCGTCGAGGACGTCGGTCGGGGCCAGGAACACCATGCGCAGGTGGTCCGGGGTGTCGATGTTGAAGCCGCTGCCGTGCGAGATCAGCAGATGCTGCTGCTCCAGCAGGTCGATCACGAGCTTCTCGTCGTCGTGGATCTTGTGGACGGCCGGATCGAGGCGGGCGAAGAGGTACAGCGCGCCCTCCGGCTTGACGCAGTCGACACCGGGGATCGAGACGACCTCGCGCCAGGCGTGGTCGCGCTGTTCGAGCAGACGCCCGCCGGGCCGGATCAGCTCGTCGATGCTCTGGTAGCCGCCGAGCGCGGTCTGGATGGCGTGCTGGGCCGGCACGTTCGGGCAGACCCGGAGGTTGGCCAGCAGTTGCAGCCCGTTCAGGTAGTCCGTGTCGGTGCCGGTGAAGCCGCTGGTGGCGAGCCAGCCGGAGCGGAAGCCGGCGGCCCGGTAGACCTTCGACAGGCCGCCCATGCTGACCACCGGCACGTCCGGGGCGAGCGCCGCGAGCGTGTGGTGGGTGGCGCCGTCGTACACGATCCGGTCGTAGATCTCGTCGGCGAAGATCATCAGGCCGTGCCGGCGGGCCAGTTCGATCATGCCGAGCAGGGCCTGCTCCGAGTACACCGCGCCTGTCGGGTTGTTCGGGTTGATCACCACGAGGGCGCGGGTACGTTCGGTGATCCGCGAGGCCAGGTGCTCCAGGTCGGGTTGCCAGCCGGCGCTCTCGTCGCAGCGGTAGTGCACGGCCTGCCCGCCGCACAGGTTGACCGCGGCGGTCCAGAGCGGGTAGTCCGGGCTGGGCACCAGCACCTCGTCGCCGGAGTCGAGCAGCGCCTGCAACACCATCATGATCAGCTCGGAGACCCCGTTGCCGAGCAGCACGTCGTCCGGCTGGACGTCGGTCACGCCCAGGTTCTGGTACCGCTGGGCGACGGCGACCCGCGCCGAGTAGATGCCCCGGGCGTCGCTGTAGCCCTGCGCCTCGACGAGGTTCTGCACCACGTCGGCGACGATCGGTCCGGGGGTGGCCAGTCCCCAGGGTGCCGGGTTGCCCAGGTTCAGCTTGAGGATCCGGTGGCCGGCGGCCTCCATCTCCTGTGCCCGCCGCAGCACCGGCCCGCGGATGTCGTACCGGACGCTCTTCAGCCGTTTGGCCTGCCGCATCGGACCCCCTCGACCACCTGGACACTTTGCCCCGGAAAGCACCCTAGTACGACCGCCGGAAGGGTGGCTGCTCCGGCCCACCACCGCAGCCCCCCGAGGTAACGGAGCGTAGCGGTGCCCGCACCGATCTTCATGTACGATCGTCTATCTCATTCGTGCGAGGATGGGGATGCTTGTGCTGCTTCGTTCGTCATCGGATTCGACCCGTGCGGCGCACGACCGCCGGTACGGGACCCACGGCACCCACCTGCCGGATCCGACCATGACCGGCACCACCCCCTGATTCCGTCGGCGGCCCCGGTGGCCGCCGGGGAAACGCGCGTCGTCGTGCACCATTCCTGCGTGGCTACGGCCGGAACGGCAAGGTGGCAGAGACATGAAGGTCCTCGTGATCGGTGGTGGCCCCGCCGGGAGCACCGCGGCAACGGCGATGGCCCAGGCCGGCCTCGACGTGCGGCTCGTCGAGAGCGCCCACTTCCCGCGATACCACGTGGGTGAGTCGCTCACGCCGTCGTGCCGGGTGGTGCTGGACGCCATCGGCATGTCGAAGATCCTCGACGACCACGGCTTCGTCAAGAAGAACGGCGGCGTCATCCACTGGGACGACGACCAGTGGACGTTCGACTGGCAGGCGCAGTCCGGGGTGCAGTCGTGGCAGGTCGACCGCAGCGAGTTCGACGCGCTGCTGCTGGAACACGCCCGCAACAACGGGGTCGCCGTCACCACCGGCGTCACCGGCCGGTCGGTACGCTTCGCCGACGGCCGGCCGGTGGCCGTGGAGTGCTCCCCGGACGACGGCGAACCGTTCACCATCGACGACTTCGACTTCCTGGTCGACGCCACCGGGCGCAACGGGCTGCTCAGCGCCCGGCACTTCGGCAACCGCGAGCCGCTGAACAACCTGCGCAACGTCGGCATCTGGGGCTACTGGACCGGTGCCACCCTGCTGCCCGAGACGCCGACCGGAGGGATCAACATCATCTCTTCGCCGGAGGGCTGGTACTGGGTGATCCCGATGGCCGGCGGGCGGATGAGCATCGGCTACGTCACCACCAAGGACGCCTTCGCGCGGGACCGCCACGAGCACCAGTCGTCGGACGAGCTGTACCGGCACCTCATCGCAACCTCACCGACCATCGCCGGCCTCACCGCGGGGGCGGAGTTCCTCGGCGTGACGAGGGTCGAGACCGACTACTCGTACATCGCGGACCAGTTCTGCGGGCCCGGTTACGCGATCGTGGGCGACGCGGCGTGCTTCCTGGACCCGCTGCTGTCCACCGGCGTGCACCTCGCGCTCTACAGCGCGTTGACCGCCGCCGCATGCGTCGCCTCGGTGGACCGTGGCGAGGTCGACGAGGCGGAGGCGCTGAGGTTCTTCGAATTCGCCTACCGGCGCGCGTACATGCGGCTGTTCGCGCTGGTGACCATCATGTACGAGCGCTACCTGGGCAAGGACGGCTTCTTCCGCACCTCCGACCGGTTGATCGGCGACGAGCAGTCCGCGCAGCCGGACACCGACGTCTCCTCCCGCTCCTTCGCCGAGATCATCGGTGGTCTGTCCGACCTGCGGGAGGCGGCCGACTCGTCCACCCGCGTCATCACCGACCGCCTGCGCGAGGAGGCGGTGCGGGCGCAACTTCAGGTGGTGCACGCACCCGACTCCGACGGACCCGACTTCACCCCGGTCCGGGGCGACCCCCTGTCCGACGCGGAGTCGGCCGACTACCGCCTCGTCACCAGCCCGCGACTCGGCCTCGAACGGGTCCGCGCGGCACGCCCCTGAACCGCACCACCGGCCGCCGGGGTGCCGACCGGAACGACGCGGGGTGCCCCGGCCGGACGGCCGGGGCACCCCGAGGTCCCACCGGGAGGCGGCCGGCCTACCCGTCCAGCTGGCCGGTGGCGACCAGCCGGCGGTACCAGTGGGCGCTGTCCTTCCAGCGGCGTTCCTGCGTGTCGTAGTCGACGTGGATGATGCCGAACCGACGGTCGTAGCCGTAACCCCACTCGAAGTTGTCCAGCAGCGACCAGACGAAGTAGCCCCGCACGTCCACGCCCAGCGCGCGGGCGTCGGCCACCGCCCCGATGTGCCGGCGCAGGTAGTCGATCCGCCGGTCGTCGTGGATCCGCCCGTCGGCCGACACCACGTCGTCGAACGCCGCGCCGTTCTCGGTGATCATCAACGGCTGGCCCGGGTGGTCGCGCCCCAGCCGCACCAGCAGCTCGGTGAAGGCCGGCGGGTCGATGTTCCACCCCATCGCCGTGTACGGGCCGGGCTGCGGCAGGAAGTCGACGTCCTCGGCACCCACCCACGGCGAGTGCACCGACGCCCCGTGCCCGTCGGCGGCTGAGCGGGCCGAGTGCCCGTCCCAGGCGCGGACCAGGGTGCTGGAGTAGTAGTTGACCCCGAGCACGTCCAGCGGCACCGCGATCAGCTTCTCGTCACCGGGGCGCACGAACGACCAGTCGGTGACGGCGGCGGTGTCGGCCAGCAGGTCCGCCGGGTACGCCCCGTCCAGCATCGGGCCGAGGAACGCCCGGTTCGCCAGCGCGTCGATCCGCCGGACCGCGTCGGCGTCGGCGGCCGACCCGGACGCGCCCCGCACGACGTGCAGGTTCAACGTCACCGACAGCTCGGCGCTCGGCGTCAGCTCCCGCACCACCCGCCCGGCCAGGCCGTGCGCCAGGTTCAGGTGGTGCACCGCCGCCAACGCCGCCGCCGGTTCGGTGCGGCCGGGCGCGTGCACGCCGGAGCCGTACCCCAGGTACGCCGAGCACCACGGTTCGTTGAGCGTCGTCCAGGTGTGCACCCGGTCGCCGAGCGCGCCGACGATCCCCGCCGCGTACTCCTCGAAACGCAGCGCCGTGTCCCGCGCCGGCCACCCGCCGGCGTCCTCCAGCTCCTGCGGCAGGTCCCAGTGGTACATGGTCGCCACCGGCCGGATGCCGCGCTCCAGCAGTCCGTCGACCAGCCGGGCGTAGAAGTCCAGGCCGGCGGGGTTGAACCGGCCGGAACCGCCCGGCTGCACCCGGGGCCAGGAGATCGAGAAGCGGTACGCGCCCAGCCCCAGCTCGGCGAGGTGGTCCAGATCCTGCGGCCACCGGTGGTAGTGGTCGGCGGCCACGTCACCGGTGTCGCCGTTCAACGTCCGCCCGGGGGTGTGGCTGTAGGTGTCCCAGATGGACGGACCCCGACCGTCCTCGGTGGCCGCGCCCTCGATCTGGTACGCCGCCGTCGCCGACCCCCAGAGGAAGCTCTCCGGGAAGTTCCGTGCCGTCATCGTCCCGCCCTCTCCGCGCCGACCACCACGCAGTGGTACGCCGACGACTCACCCGACACCAGCTCGGCGGTCGCCACCCCGCCCCGGAACCCCACCTCGAACTGGGCACCCGGCCCCCCGTCGGGCGACGGGATGCGCACCCGCTGCCGTTGCCCCTCCGCCGGAGCGTAGAGCCGCAGTTCCACCCCGTCGGCCCAGGCGTAGTCGGGCCGGTCGCAGCGCGCCCCGAACCCGATGACCGCGCCGGGCCGGGCGAGCACCGGCAGGCTGTCGTACCCGTGCTTCTCGGTCACCCACGCCGGGCCGGTGAGCTGCGCCCCGGTGACCAGGTGGGTCCAGGTGCCGGCGGGCACGTAGAAGGTGACCTGCCCGTCGGCGCTGAGCACCGGCGCGACGAGCACGTCCGGGCCGAGCATGTACTGCCGGTCGAGGTGCGCCACGGCCGGATCGTCCGGGAACTCCACGATCATCGGACGCATCATCGGGATGCCGTCGCGGTGCGCCTGTTCGGCGGTCGCCGCCAGGTACGGCATCAGGCCTAGCTTGAGGCGGGTGAAGTGGCGCAGCACCTCCACGGCCTGCTCGTCGTACGCCCACGGCACCCGGTACGAGCCGGAGCCGTGCAACCGCGAGTGCGACGACAGCAGACCGAACGCGATCCACCGCTTGAACACCGCCGGGTCGGGGGTGCCCTCGAAGCCGCCGATGTCGTGGCTCCAGTAGCCGAAGCCGGACGACGCCAGGGACAGCCCGCCGCGCAGCGACTCGGCCATCGCGACGAATGTCGACTCGCAGTCGCCGCCCCAGTGCACCGGGAACTGCTGGCCGCCGGTGGTGGCGGAGCGGGCGAACACCACCGCCTCACCCTCGCCGCGTTCGGTCTCCAGCAGCTCGAAGACCGCCTTGTTGTAGAGGTAGGAGTAGTAGTTGTGCATGCGCTGCGGGTCCGACCCGTCGTGCCACACCACGTCGGTCGGGATGCGCTCGCCGAAGTCGGTCTTGAAGCAGTCGACGCCCATGTCCAGCAGTGACTTGAGCTTGCCGGTGAACCAGGCCACCGCGTCGGGGTTGGTGAAGTCGACGAGCGCCATGCCGGCCTGCCACTTGTCCCACTGCCACACCGACCCGTCCGGGTTGCGTACCAGGTAGTCGGCCTCGCGGCCCTCCTCGAACAGGTACGACCGCTGGGCGATGTACGGGTTGATCCACACGCACACCTTCAGGCCCCGCTCGTGCAGCCGGTGCAGCATGCCCTCCGGGTCGGGGAAAGTCGCCGGGTCCCAGACGAAGTCGACCCAGTGGAACTGGCGCATCCAGAAGCAGTCGAAGTGGAAGACCGACAGCGGCAGGTCCCGCTCGGCCATCCCGTCAACGAACTCGGTCACCGTCTTCTCGTCGTACGACGTGGTGAACGACGTGGACAGCCACAGCCCGTACGACCAGGCGGGCACCCGGGCCGGGCGGCCGGTCAGCGCGGTGTAGCGGCGCAGCACGTCCTTCGGGGTGGGCCCGTCGATGACGTGGTAGGTCAGCGACTGGCCCTCCACGCTGAACTGGGTCTGCGCCACGACCTCCGAGCCGACCTCGAACGACACGTGCTCCGGGTGGTCCACGAACAACCCGTAGCCGGCGCTGCTCAGATAGAACGGCACGTTCTTGTAAGCCTGCTCGCTGGCGGTGCCGCCGTCGGCGTTCCAGATGTCGACCGTCTGCCCGTTCTTGACGAACGGGCCGAACCGCTCGCCCAGCCCGTACACCGTCTCGCCGACGCCGAGCGCGAGCCGCTCGTGCACGTACCGGCGTCCCTCGCCGTCGGTGACGATGCCGATGCTGCGTTCGGTGGACGCGGTGACCAGCCGGTCGCCGTGCTTGAACTCGACCCGCCAGCCGTCGACCAGCGCGACCCGCACGGTCAGCTCGCCGGTGGTCAGCGACGCGCTGATCCCGGTGATGTCGACGGTGACCGGGTGGGTGTCGTCGGTGTCCAGCCCGAAGCGGGGTTCGCGGGGCAGCCCGCCGCTGTGGTGGCCGATGGTCACCCCGACCACGCCGGGTGCGGGGGAGAAGAACCGGACGGTGACGACCGGCCGGTTGAGCGTGTCGCCCCGGCCGTTGATCTGACCGGCCGGCGCGAAGACGGTGAAACCGCGGTCGTCCGGCTCGACCGATTCGACAGTGCCGGGGCGCAGCACGCTGACCCCGGGGCGCAGTTGCCAGTACCCGTCGGTGAACTTCACTTCTCGGCTCCTGCCGTGATGCCGCGCGCCAGGGTGCGCTGGAAGATGAGGAAGAACAGGATGGCCGGCACCAGGCTGATCAGGGCGCCGGCGTTGGTGGTGGGGGCGTCCATCAGCCGGTCACCCTGCAACGACGCGAGGGCGACCGGGATGGTCTGGGTCTGGTTGTCGATCAGCATGACCAGCGGGATGAGGAACTCGTTCCAGGTCCAGATGAAGAAGAAGATGAGCAGCACGGCGAGGGTGGGCCGCAGGTTGGGGAAGACCACCCGCCACAGCACCGTCCACTTCCCGGCGCCGTCGAGCGCGGCGGCCTCCAGCAGCGCCCGGGGGAACGTGCCCAGCACCGAGGCCAGCAGGTACGTGCCGAACGCGCTCTGGATGACGGTGAAGATGATGATCACCGACAGCCGGGTGTTGTAGAGACCGATCTCCTTGGCGACGTAGTACAGCGGATAGATCAACGCCTCCTGCGGCAGCATGTTGGCCAGCAGGAACACCCCGACGATCCACAGCCGCCCCCGGACCCGGCCGACACCCAGCGCGTACGCGTTGAGCAGCGACACGACGACACCGAGCACCGCCACCGACCCGGCGATGAGCGCCGAGTTCCACAGCTTGAGCGGGAAGTTCACCTCCGACCAGTACGTCCGCAGACCCGTGGTGTAGAACTCCGACGGCCAGCTCAGCGGGCCGCCCGACGAGTAGTCCCCGGGCGACTTGAACGCGTTGAGCAGCATGAACGCGAACGGCACCAGCATGACCAGCGCGCCCACGGTGACCAGTGCGAGCACCACCCAGCGGCTGACGCCCCGGTGGTGGCGGTCGCGCACCTTCTTGCGGTGGACCGGGACCTTGGCGATCGTCACGGTCATCTCAGATCCCCCGGTCCCGGCGTTCGCTGCGGGCCTGCACGGCGATGAAGACCACGGCCACCACCACGATTATCACGGTGAGTACGGTGGAGATCGCCGAGCCGTAGCCGACCTGGAGCTTCTTGAAGAACGTGTAGTACGCGAAGTACGACGGCACGTTGGTGGCGTTCTCCGGGCCGCCCCGGGTCAGCGCGAAGATCGGCCCGAACACCTTCAGAGCGGCGATCGTGCAGGTCAGGGCCACCACGAAGGTCTCCGGCCGGATCTGCGGCAGGGTGATCGCCCGGAACCGGCGCAGCCAGTTCGCCCCGTCGACCTCGGCCGCCTCGTACAGCTCCGGGTCGACCCGCTGCAACGCCGCCATGAACACGACCACCGGGTAGCCGATCTGCACCCAGATCATCACCGCCATCACCGCCGGCAGCGCGGTGTCCGGGTCGCCCAGCCAGTCGTGGCGCAGCGCGCCGAGACCGACCGCGTCGAGCACGCTGTTGAACGCGCCGTCGGGACGCAGGATCCAGCCCCACACGATGCCGGCCACCACCACGGGCAGCACCTGCGGCAGGTAGAACGCGGCCCGCAGGGCCGCCGCCGTCCGGGGCCGGAACCGCCGCCCGATGACGTCGAAGAGCACCGAGGCGAGCAGCAGCCCGAGCAGCGTCGGCACCACCACCATCGCGACGATCATCGCCACGGTGTTGCGGAACGACGCCCAGAACACGTCGTCGTCCAGCAGCCGCCGGTAGTTGTCCAACCCGACGAAGGTGGGGTCACCGACGCCCGACCACCGGGTCAGCGACAGGTAGCCGGTGCCGACCAGCGGCACGCCGATGACCAGGACGAACAGCACCGCCCCGGGGAGCAGGTAGAGCCAGTACGCCGCGTCGCGGCCGTCGCGTCGGCGGCGGCGCGGGGACGCGGGGGAGGGGGGCGGGGGCGTCGCCTGCGGTGTGCCGGCGACGGTGTCGGGGACTGTCATCCAGGATCCTTCCCGGCGGGGTGGGCGGGCGCGCCGGTCGTGCCGGTCGCGCCCGCCGCTCGCCGTGTCACTTGCCGGTGATCTCCTTGACGCCGTCGGCGTACGGCTTGGCGATCGTGTCGAGCACCTGGTCGGGGGACTTGGATCCGTTGATCAGCGCCTGGAACCCGCCGACCAGCACGTCGTAGTAGCCGGGCACCGGCCAGTCCGGGTAGAAGGCCAGGCCGTCCTGCTTGCTGACCGTGTTGAAGTCCTCGATCAGCTTGCGGTCCTTCGGGTCGGTGATCTTCGCAGGGTCACCGGCCACCGGGATGCCACCGTTGTTGCCGATCAGGTCCTGGATCTCCGGACGCAGGGTGATGTCGATGAAGTCGTACGCCAGGCTCTTGGCCTTGCTGTTGGTCGGGACGACCCAGAGGTTGCCGGACGAGCCGGCGTTGAGGGTGTTGCCCGGGAACAGGAAGGTGTCCCAGTCGGCCTTCATCTCGGCCTTGAACCGGCCGTACCACCAGCTCCCGGAGACGATCATCGGGGTCTTGCCCGCGATGAACGCCGTGCCCATGTCCTCGGCCTTGAGGCTCGCCGAGTCCTTGGCCACGTAGCCCTTGCGCACCCAGTCGGCGAAGGTGTCCGCGCCGTACTTCAGCGGGTCGGCGCGGAAGTCGACCGGGTTCTTGTAGAGCTGGTAGTCGTCGACGAACTGCCGGTCGGCCTTCGACAGGGCCAACTGGTAGAACAGCTGCCCGGCCGGGTACTCGGCGCCGGCCATGCCCAGCGGGGTGATGCCCTTGTCGACGAAGGTGTCCATCGCGGCGGTCAGCTCCGCCATGCTGGTGGGCACCGTGACGCCGTTGCGGTCGAACAGGTCCTTGTTGTAGTAGACCGTGACGTACTCGCCGTAGTTGGGCACCCCGAACCAGTTGCCCGATCCCATCACGCCCTTGTCGCTGTACCGGGCGGTGGTCTGCAGGCTGGGGCTGAGCTTGCCGGCCCAGCCGCGCTTGTCGGCCTCGCCGCTGAGGTCGGTGAGCAGGCCCTGGGACGACAGCAGGCCGGCCGTCGCGTTGCCCTTGTTGTACTCCATGATGTCCGGGCCCTCGGACGAGTTGATGATCATGCCGGCGTTCTGCTGGATCTGCTCGAACGCCTTGCGCTCGAAGCGCACCTCGACACCCGGGTGTTCGGTCTTGAAGATCTCGATGGCCCTGGCCCAGCCGACCCCCATCGCGCTGTTCTCACCCTCGTAGTGCCAGAGCTTGAGGGTCTTGGCCCCGCTGTCGTCACCGCTGTCGTCGCCGCCGCACGCGGCCACGGTGGTCGTCGCGGTGGCCGCCAGGGCGATCGCGGCGACGATCCGGCGGAATCGCTGCATTGCTATCCTCCTCGTTGAGTATCGAGCCCGGTACTTCACTGGGTCCGTCGTCGCGTTGCCGCGCGGCGACGGGCCGTTTTACCTGGTCAACCCCCATCGGGCTGACGACTGCGGGGTGCTGCGGTCGATCCCCGGATCTCCAGCGCGCACGGCAGCAACTGCTGGTGGCGCTCGTTGCCGGCCCCGTCCAGGTGGCGCACCAGCGCCTCGATCGCGATCCGGCCCATCGCCGAGCCGGGCGACGTCATCGCGGTCAGCGCCGGGGTGGCCAGCTCGGCGACCTGCGGCGAGGTGACCATCGAGACCACCGACACGTCGTCGGGCACGCTCAGCCCCCGCGCGGTCAACTCGCCGAGGATGCCGAAGATCGCTGTCTCGTTCATGGCCAGCACGGCCGTCAGGCCCGGCGTCCGTGCGACGGCGGCGGCCAGCGCGGCCCGCCCACCGGCGGCGCTGTCCTGCGCCGGGATCATGACCGGCTCCAGGCCGTGGCCGGTCATCGCCGTGACGAACGCGTCCCGGGTCCGCAACGCCGGCCCGTAACCGCTGGCCAGGGTCTCGGCCGAGTGGTTGACGTAGACGATCTGCCGGTGCCCCAGGCCGACCAGGTGCGCCACCGCCTCCCGCACCGTCTGCTCGAAGTCGATGTCGACGTAGGAGAGGCCGTCGGTGTCCCCGGTGCGTCCGATCAGCACCAGCGGCACCCCGGCCTGCGCAAGGGCGTCGACCCGCTCGTCGGCGAGCTGCACCTCCATCAGCACGACCCCGTCGAACATCCGCTGGCTGGCCAGCCGGCGCAGCTCGTCGAGGTCGCCGCCCCCGCCGACGGGCGACAGCACCAGGTGGTAGCCGACGGCGCTGGCCGCCGCGGCGGCCCCGGTGACGAACGCCGCCTCGGTCGCGCCGAGCCCGCGCTCGTCCATCGGCAGCAGCAGGCCCAGGATCCGGCTGCGCCGGCTGGCCAGGCCCCGGGCCATCGCGTTGGGCTGGTAGTCGAGCTGCGCCATGGCGGCGAGCACCTTGGCCCGGGTCGCCTGGGAGATCGGCCGGGCCCCGGTGAGGACGTAGGACACGGTGCTGACCGAGACCTGCGCCAGGCGGGCGACGTCGTGCATGGTGGCCATCGCGCACCTCCTCCGGTCAGGCGGGGAACCGCACGTGAGTGATCGTCGAAGCGGTTCGACGAAGCGGTTCGACAGACGCTAAGCCCCCTGTTACGGCGACGTCAATAGCCGATGTCGAACGGGGGTCGCCGCCCGGGTGGGGTGGACCGTCGCCGGGGCCGGCGGGCAGGTGGAGATTTCCGGCATGACCCTGCTCCGCCCGCGGTAGGTGCCACTCCCTGTCACCTACTGCTGCGAGTCTCGTTCTCAAGCCAACCCCATCGGGAACAACCACAAGGAGCCCTCATGGCCATCACCACGACCACGCACCTGAACTTCCGCGGCGAGGCCCGCGCGGCGCTGGAGTTCTACCGGTCCGTCTTCGGCGGTCACCTCACCGTCGTCGCCTATCGCGACTTCGGCATGCCCGGTGACCTGCCCGACGCCGACAGGGTCGTCTTCGGTCAGGTCACCGCCGACAACGGCTTCACGATCATGGCCTACGACGTCCCCGGCCCGGGGCCCGCCGCGGTGCCGGCCGTGACCACCTCCCGCGAGCACGGCATGACCCTGACCGGTGAGCGGTTCTTCGTCTGCGTCCGCGGCGAAACCGCCGACGAGGTCAGCGCGCTGTGGGACGGGCTCGCCGACGGCGCCGAGATCATCGAGAGGTTCGGTCCCTCCCCGTGGACCCCGGGCTTCGGGATGCTGACCGACCGGTTCGGCGTCACCTGGATCCTCGACGTCGCCGTGGCCCACTCCCACTGACCCGACGCACCTCCCGCGGTCCGGGGCCGCCCGACACCCCGACTTCGGTCGGGGCGACCCTTGCCTACCCCGGCACTCTCGGCCATCCCGAGAGTGCCGGTATTCGCCGCCTCTGTACCGTCTGATCTGGAGGCCGGCGCCCGGACGGGATGCCCGTTGGGGGCCACCGGTGGTGCGGACCGCGAGCACGGCAGGCCCACTGTGGACTCTGGCGGCTTCCGCCGAGCGGGCGGTCAGAGCCGGGATGGTCGGGGCCGGCCGTCCGGGGTCGCGGCGTTCGACGTCGGCCGTCAGGCGTTGGGCGGAGCGGTGCTGTGCCGTACCGCAAGCGTCGTGGCCAGCTCGATCCCGGTCTGCGCGGGCCGCTCGCCCCGGCCCAGCGCGAGCACCATCCCGGTGGCGGTGACCGCCATCTGGCCCAGCGGCCGGTGGACCGTGGTCAGCGGCGGGTCCAACTGGGCGGCGACGGGCAGGTCGTCGAAGCCGATGACGCTGAGATCCTCCGGGATGCGCAGGCCGGCTGCCCGCGCAGCCTGGTAGACGCCCACCGCCTGCAGGTCGTTGCCGGTGACGACCGCGGTCGGCCGGTCCGGTCGGGCCAGCAGGTCGCGGGCGGCCGACCGGCCGCCCTCCCGGGTCAGGTCCCGCCGGGTCACGAGCGCCGGCTGCCCGGTGTGGCCGGCTTCCTCCAGCGCGGACCGGTGGCCGTCGAAGCGCGCCCGGCGGGACAGCACGTGGTCGGGTCCGGTGACCGCCGCGATGCGGCGGTGCCCCAGGCCGAGCAGGTGCCGGGTGGCAGCCCGACCACCCGACCAGTTCGTCGCCCCGACGAACGGCACGTCCTCGGGCAACTCGTGGGTGGGGTCGACGACCACGAAGGGGATCGCGTGCCGACGGAGCTGGTCCCGCGCGTCGGCGTCGAGCTGCGCGACGGCCACCACGCCGAGGGAACGACGCGACACCGCGTGGTCGAGCCAGTACCGTCCCGGGTCGTCGCCGGGACCCGACCCGGACAGCACCACACCGAGCTGGCGCTCGCGGGCGACCTGCTGGACGCCCTGGATGATCTCGATGCCCGGCAGCTCCCCGCCCTGCCCGATGACCAGCTCGATGGTGGTGCCGCCGGCCGGTGGAGCGGACTTGCGGTAGCCGTACTCGCTGATCAGCGACTCGACCCGGGCCCGGGTCCCGGGCGCCACCCCGGCCCGGCCGTTGATCACCTTCGACACGGTCGGCACGGACACGCCGGCCGTCCTGGCGATGTGGGAGATGGTCACCGGTCGCGGTGGGTCGGCTGCCGACCGCCTCGACGACATGCCCGCTCCCCTTCCTGCCGGCGTGCGGGTCCGACCGGCGCAAGCCGCCCCGGCGGACGCCGGCCGTCGGGGCGAGCGTATCGGGTCCGTCGCCCGGGGCGCCGGTCGGCGCGAGGGGGACAGGTCGGGGCGGTCCGCAGGGGTTCACCCCGCGGGCTCGATCCGGCACCGTCATCAGATCGGTCGATGGAAAGTTTCCGGCTTCCGATCCGATAGTTTCTATCCGCAACATCTCCCCTCATTGACGAATATCCATGTCAAGCGTAGTGTCCGCTGTGGAAACGTTTCTTGGCGGGGCCCATTTGCCGGTTCCGTGTCCCCGTTGCGAGAAAACCGGGCAGCGCGGCGAGCGACACGGAAGGGCCCGTCGGGACCAGTGCGGTCCTGCGCCACGGCCAGCGGTCGCGCCGGTGCCGACCCGCCTGTGGCGGGAGTCGTCCGGGCGTACCCAATCCATCCCCCGAGAAGGGTCCCCATGAAGAACAGACGCCTCGCGATCTGGGCAACGATCGCTCTCCTCGCCGTCGGCGGTGTCGCGACCGGCGCGGTGGTGGCACCGGTCCACGGTGCGACCGCGGCAGCCGCGAACGGCTCGTCAGGTGCGGCCGCCGGCGGCTGCGTCGCCGATCCCGCCCTGCGCGGCGCGACGAAGAGCACGTTCTACACCGTCACGGCGGACGCCACCCCGCTGTTCGTCGAGAAGATGACCAAGTACGCCCCGGAGATGCAGGTGCACTACGCGCACTGCTCAATGGCGGCGGCGGGAACCGCCCAGTTCTCGGTCACCGTCGCCGAGGGCTTCAGCTCGTACACCGTCAGCCCCAAGAGCCGGAAACTCGCTGTCGCCCGCAGCGGCAACACGATCAGCTTCACCAGCGGCCCCAACTACCTGATCGTCCAGTTCGACACCAAGGAACTGCTGTTCGTCCTGATCGACGCGCCCGAGGCGGACGCGCCGCAGGTGGGCGACGCCGACGTCAAGAGCCTGGCCGACTACGGCGTCGACAACACCGGGGGGACGCTGGTCACCTCCAAGATCCAGAGCGCCATCAACGCCGCGTCCGGGGCGACCCGGAACATCCTGTACGTGCCGCCGGGCCGGTACCAGGTCGGTGAGCTGTGGATGAGGAGCAACATGACCCTCTACCTGGCCGCCGGAGCGATCCTCTACGGCTCGAACCAGAAGGCGGACTTCAACACCGGCAGTGGCGGGGTGAACATCGAGGGCATGCAGCACGCCTCGCTGCGGATGTACCAGGTGCGCAACGCCAAGCTGCTGGGCCGTGGGGTGATCGACGGCAACGGCAAGTACCTGCGGGCCCAGGGCATCAACCTGGCCGTGCTGAAGATCGAGGAGAGCTCCGACATCCTGGTCGACGGCGTCACCGTCCGCGACTCCAGCTACTGGAACACCCTCGTCTACCGCAGCGACCGGGTCACCATCCGGAACTACAAGCTGATCAACTGCCGGCCGAACTCGGGGTACAACAACACCGACGGCGTGGACTTCGACGAGTCGACCAACAGCCTGCTGTCCAACGCGTTCCTCTACACGGGCGACGACAACATGGCGACCAAGAACGAGTTCGCCAGCGGCATCGTCAACACCAGGAACGTCGTCCACGAGCACGTCGTCTGCTACAGCAACTCCGCCTGCGCGAAGATCGGCACCAAGACCGAGGGAACGTCGATGGACGGGATCGTCTTCCGCGACATCGACGTGGTGAAGGCGGGACGTTCGATGGTGATCGACGCGGTCGACACCGCCGTCGTGTCCAACACCCGGTGGGAGGACGTCCGGGTCGAACAGACCGACAGCCTGATCGACCTCCAGGAGGACCGCCCGCCGTCCTGGCGGACGGTGAAGAACACCTCGACGATCCGCAACGCCTACTTCACCAACGTCTCCTCGGACGTGAAGAAGGTCGTCAACCTGCACGGGCGGTCCTCGACGGTCAACATCAGCGGCGTGCACTTCACCAACTTCACCGTCCAGGGTCGACAGGTCACCAGCCAGACCGACGGGGACGCGAGCTGGAACATCAACTCCTACGTCTCGAACATCACCTTCGCCACGACGCCGCCGACCACCCCGCCCCCCACGACGCCGCCGCCCACCACCCCGCCCCCGACGACGCCGCCCCCCACCACCCCTCCGCCCACCACGCCGCCCCCGCCCACCACCCCGCCGCCGGGCCAGTCCGGTGACTGCGCGGTGGGCTACACGATGAACTCCTGGAACGACGGGTTCACCGCCAGCATCCGCATCACCAACCGCGGCACGTCGGCGATCAACGGGTGGACCCTGGCGTTCACCCTGCCCACCGGGCAGACGCTCACCAACGGCTGGAACGCCACCTACACCGGCTCCAGCGGTCAGGTCTCCGCCCGCAACGTCTCGTACAACGCGACGCTGGCGGCCGGCGAGTCCACCGACATCGGCTTCCAGGCCACCCACACCGGCAACACCGGCCGGCCCGGCTCCTTCACCCTCAACGGGGTCAGCTGCGTCGTCTCCTGACCCGACCGTCACACCGGCCGGTGTGACCGCCTCCCCTCGGGGTTGCGGTCACACCGGCCGTTCGTGCGTGCACGCCGGGCCCGGTCACCCCGACCGGCGGCCGGACCCTGGACGCCCCGGTCGGTGACGGTCACCCGTTGCGCTCGGCCAACTACTCCACAAGATGTATCCCGTCAGATGGGACGACATTGCAAGCCTACTAATCCTATCGGCAGGATAGGAAATGCAGCGGCTGGCGTTGTCGTGCTGGTCACTGGTCTGCCGGCGTCGAGGACGACGCGGCCCGCGTACCGAAGGATGGGATGTCGATGACCGTCACGCACCCCGTCGGCGTCGAGGAGGTCGTGCTCGGCGGTCGGCGGTCGCCCGCGCCGCCGGGCCGCCCACCCGCCACCGGCGTCGCCGCACGCCTGACCCGGCCACTGCCCGCGCTGCTGCTCGTCGGCCTGCTCGCGGCCGGCTGGCAGCTCATGGCGCACACCGCCGGCAGCGCCCTGATCCCCGGCCTCGGGGAGATCGCCCGCAACCTGGCCGACATCACCACCAGCGGCGCGCTGGCGGAGAACGTCCGGGTCACCCTCACCCGCGTCGTGCTCGGCTTCGCGGCGGCGTTCGTCGTGTCCGTCGCCGCCGGCATCGCGATGGGCCGCAGCGAATGGCTGCGCCGCTTCCTGGAGCCCGCCGTCCTCATCGGACTGGCCACCCCCGGCCTGGTCAAGGCCCTGCTGTGCGTGATCTGGTTCGGGGTGAGCCTGCTCAACCCGGTCCTCACCGTGGCCCTCGCGGCAGCCCCCGCGCTGACTATCAACGTCGCCCAGGGCGTCCGCTCGGTCGACCCGGCGCTGAGCGAGATGGCCCACGTCTACCGGTTCGACGCGCTGACCCGACTGCGGTACGTGTGGCTGCCCGCCATCGTCCCCGACCTGTTCACCGGGGCGCGGCTGGGCATCGCGATGGCCTGGAAGGTCATCGTGCTGGTGGAGATCTTCGGCCTCGCCGACGGCGTCGGCTACCAGCTCAACCTGGAGTTCTCCCAGCACAACGTGGCCGGGGTGCTCGCCTGGACCGTCGCCTTCGCCCTGGTCATGGCCGCCATCGAGTACGGGCTGCTGCAGACCCTGGAACGCCGGGCGGTGCGCTGGCGGCGGGTGGCGCTGCGATGAGCGTCCGGATCAGCCTCGACAGGGTCGACAAGGCGTTCACCAACCGGCGTACCGGCGAACGGCAGCAGATCTTCCGCGACTTCTCCCTCACCCTCGCCCCCGACGAACTGGTGGCCGTGGTCGGCGGCTCCGGCACCGGCAAGACCACCCTGATGCACCTGATCGCCGGCCTGGAACGCCCCGATGCGGGCACCGTCTCCACCGGCGGCGGACGACCCCGCCTCGGCATGGTGTTCCAGCAGCCCCGGCTGCTGGACTGGACGTCCGTCGAGACCAACGTGCGGCTCGCCGCGACGGCGGCCGGCGTCGACACCGCGGAGGTCGCCCCGATCCTCGACGCCGTCGGCCTGACCGACTACGCCAGGTCGTACCCGTCGGTGCTCTCCGGCGGGCAGCGCCAGCGCGTCGCCGTGGCCCGCGCGTTCGTCGTCCGCCCCGAGGTGCTGCTGCTCGACGAACCGTTCAGCGCGCTCGACGAGCTGACCGCCCGCCGCCTGCGGCTGCTGCTGCAACAACTCTGGCTGCGGACCCCCCGCACCGGCCTGCTGGTCACCCACAACGCGCTGGAGGCCGCGTTCCTCGCCGACCGGGTGGTGGTGCTCGGCGGACGTCCCGCCGAGGTGGTCGGGGAGTACCGCATCGACCGCCCGCGCCCCCGAAGCCCCGAGGACCCGGACCTGTTCGACGTGCACCGCCGCATCGTCGCCGCCCTCACCTGAACCCGCCCCACCCGACGGCGCGGCCACCGGTCCGCCGCCCACACCCCGCGAGCCGGGGCACCCCTGAACCATCTGGAAGGAACCCCCGTGTCCACGACACCCCTCACCCGACGATCCCTGCTGCGTGCCGCCGGGCTTGTCGCCGGCGGCGCCGGCGCGGCCACCCTGCTGAGCGCCTGCGGCGACGACGAGCCGGCCGCCGCCGGCACCCGCAGCGCCAAGGTGCAGCCCCGCAGCCCCGGCACGGCGGGGGCGATCCGCGACTCCGTCGCCGAGCAGTTCGGCCTGGAGGCCAAGCACGGCCTCCGCCTCGACCGCAGGGCCGGCGGCGGCCCCGGCGCGGGGCAGGAGCAGCTGCTCACCGGCGTGCTCGACATCTACGCCTTCGGCCCGCTGGGCGCCACCGAGGTGAACACCAGCGGCCATGACGTGGTCATCGTCGGGCCGTCGCTGTGGAACCACGGCCGCTGGATCGTCCCGGCCGACAGCCCCTACCAGAGCATCGCCGACCTGAAGGGCAGGAAGGTCGGCGTGCAGCCACCCAGCAGCGACACCTACCGGGCGGCGGCGCTCGCCTCGGCCGTCAACGGCATCCGCTTCGACAGGGAGTTCAAGCTGTTCACCGGGCAGCCCATCGCCAACCTCGCCCTGTACGAGCGCGGCGACCTCGACGCGATCATCGCCATCGAACCCAACGCCACCCGCCTGGTCGGCTCCGGCAACCGGCAGCTCGCCTCCGTCGACGAACTGTGGCGCACCGGTACCGGCGACAGCAGCCCGTTGTTCCTCAACGGCACCGCCGTACGCCGCGACTGGCTGGCCGCCAACCGGGAGACCGCGAAGGCGTACGTCGACTTCACCCTGGACGCCTGGCGGCTGATCAAGAAGGACCCGACCCTGATCGGGAAGTACCACGCCGACTACGGCGTCCCCGCCGACGAGAAGAAGGCGATCCAACTGCTGCCGGAGCGGCTCGCCCCGGTCTACGCCGACGTGTGGGACGACACCGTCTTCGCCAACCTGGAGAAGCAGATCGACCTGGCGGTCGAGGTCGGCGTGCTGAAGAAGCGGGCCGCCAAGCCGGTGTACGAGAAGCTCTGACCCGGCGATGTCCCTGCCCTGGCGCAGCCGCGCCGCCCTGCTGGTGTGCTGCGGGACGCTGTTCCTCGGCGTCCTCGACGGCGCGGCGCTGAACCTGGCCCTGCCGTCGGTGCACCGCGAACTGCGGCTGAGCACGACCGAGCTGCAGTGGGTGGCGACCGGCAACGCGCTGGTCCGGGCCAGCCTCACCCTGCTCTGCGGTGCGGTCGCCGACCGGTACGGGCGGCGGCGGGTGTTCCGGGTCGGGCTGCTGGTGTTCGCGGCGGGATCGGTGCTGTGCGGGGTGGCCCCGCACGCGCCCGCCCTGATCGCCGCCCGGGGCGTGCAGGGGGTCGGGGGAGCGTTGATGGCCCCGCCCGCCCTCGCCCTCATCGCCAACCTGTTCCCCGACGCGGTACGGCGCGGCCGGGCGCTGGGCACCTGGAGCGCGACGGCCGGGGTGTCGGCCGCCTGCGGGCCCCTGGTCGGCGGGGTACTGGTGCAGGCCGCCGGCTGGCGCAGCCTGTTCGCCGTGAGCGTCGGCGGCGCGGCGCTGCTCTACCTGGGCACCCGGCTGCTGCCGCCGGGCGTGGTGGACGGCCCGCCCCGCCGCCTCGACGCGCTGGGCAACACCCTGGCCGCCCTGGTCCTGGTCGGCTTCACGTTCGCCCTGATCGACGGCCCCACCCGGGGCTGGTCGACCGGCCCGGTCCTGGTCGCCGTGGCCGTGGCGGTCGCCGCCGCCGTCGGCTACCTGCCGGCGGCCCGCCGCCGCCCCGACCCGGTGCTCGACCCGCGCCACCTGGCGATCCCCGCGCTGCGCGGCGCGGTGCTCACGGCGGTCGTGGCGTACCTGGTGCTGGGCGGGTTCACCTTCGTCAACACGTTCTACCTGCAACAGGTCCGCGGGTTCAGCCCGCTGGCCACCGGCCTGCTCACCCTGCCGACCACCCTCGGCACACTCGTGCTCGCCAACGTCTCCGGCCGGATCGTCGGCCGGCACGGCGGCCGGCTGCCCGCCACCGTCGGGCACCTGTCGTTCGTGGCGTCGATGACCCTGCTCGCCCTGACCGTCACCACCGACGCGGGCCTGGCCCCGCTGCTCGTCGGCTACCTCCTGCTCGGCGCCGGCATGGGCCTGGTCAACCCGCCGGCCACCAACACCGCCGTGAACAGCCTGCCCCGCGACCGGGCCGGGGTGGCCAGCGCCATCACCAGCGCCTCCCGGCAGATCGGCACCAACCTCGGCGTCGCCGTCCTCGGCGCGGTGGTGGTGTCCGTGCTGGCCCTGACCGGCCAGCCCACCGACGACGTCGCCCGGGTCGCCGCCGAGGCCGGCGACGACTTCACCACCGCCCTGCGCGTCGCGTACGGGCTCGTCGCGGCCACCGCCGCGTCCTGCGCGTACGCGACGTGGCGGCTGTTGCGACCGCCGTCCGACCCGACCCCGGGAGAGGAGGTGGTGGGGATCGAGGACGCCCCGACGGCAGCACCGACCGCCACACCCGCCCGATAACGCACAGCACGACACCAGTACAGAAAGGACCACCACGGTGGCACTCACCAAGGTCAGGAGCGTCCGCAGCGGCGCCATCTTCACCCTGCCGTACCTCGTCGGCCTGGAGCACGGCTACTTCGCCGAGGAGGGCATCGACCTGGAACTGGTCGCCCCCGGCTCGTACGACACGGTGCTCAAGCCGATCGAGGAGCACGAACTCGTCAGCTCGTTCGGCGGCATCTCCACACCGTTCGAGAGCGGCGACGTCTCCCTCTACCGGGCCTGCGAGTGGGGGCAGATCCGCCGCTCCCACGACAGCGGGCGCGGCGGCCAGATCATCGCCAAGCGGGCCTCGGTGGCCAGCCAGGCGATCTTCGTACGGCCCGACTCCGGCATCAAGCACCCGCAGGGCCTGGCCGGCCGGACGGTCGGGGTCAACTTCCACCACGGCTCGCACTACCTGGCCATCCAGTCCCTGGAGGGCTTCCTGGACCCCGACGAGATCAAGGTGGTGCACGCCGGCGGACCGGCCGAACGGTTCCGCAAACTGCGCGACGGCGAGATCGACGCGGTGGCGCTGATGGAGCCGTGGACCACCGCGGCCGAGAAGCTCGGCTACGTGCTGATCACCGAGGCGTTCTACGTCGGCTCGGAGATCGCCAGCGCCGACGTCGACCCGGCGACCTTCGCCGCCGTCGACCGGGCCGTCCGCCGGGCGGTCAAGAAGATCAACGAGGACATCCGGCCGTACCTGCACCACTTCGTCGCCGAGGTGCCCGAGGACCTGGTGAAGCTGGAGCCGGTGGACTTCCGGCTGGGCCGGTTGCGCTACGTCGACCCGCAGCCGTACCCGGAGGCCGAGTTCGAGCGCACCTACCGGTGGATGGTGAAGTGGGGTCTGATCACCCCCGAGTCGACGTTCACCTCCATCGTGGACAACCGGGTCGTCCCGGTCTGACCGGGGTGTCGGGGGCCGGCCCGGCCGACGACGTCCGGGTCGGCCCGGCACCCGCTGGACGCGGCCGGGCCGTCGGTGGCCTGCCGGTCAGCCCGGCGGCAGGTCGACCAGGCGGTGCAGGAGGCGGCTGAGCCGGGCGCGTTCGGCCGGGGTGAATCCGCTGAGCAGTTCGTCCTGGGCCGCGTCGACCAGGTCGTCCAGCTCGCGCATCCGGGCGGTCCCGGCGGCGGTGATGTGGACGACGTTGCGACGTCGGTCCGCCGGGTCCGGCTCGCGGCGCAGCAGCCCCTCGGCCGCCATCGCGTTGAGCGTGTCGACGGCGTCGCCCCGGTCGATGCCGAGCCGGCGGCACAGGTCCGCCTGGCTGATGCCGCCGAACTCGTCGAGCGCGGCGAGGATGGCGTACCGCATCCGGTCGGCGGGCCGGTCCAGGTGCCGGGTGACGACCCGGTTGGCGCGGGCCGCCGCGTGGTGGAGCAGCCAGCTGGTCAGCCGCGGCAGCCGGGCCGGTGGCGCTCCCGGTGTCGGTTCGCTGCGCTCTGTCATCCGCCCAGTGTACCTAAACGTTGGACCTCCAACGACTTCACTGATATCGTTGGAGGTCCAACAATTCTCGGGTCGGAGGTGGCGATGACGGCAGCCGGCGGGAACGCCGACCCGGCCTCCGCGACGGGACGTGTCCCCACCACGGCGGTGCCGGCCTCGGTGTGGTGGCTCGCGGTCGTCCTCGCCTCGGGCTCGGTGCTGACCGGCATCGACACCTCGCTGGTCAACGTCGGCATCGAGGTCATCGGGCGCGACCTGGGCGCGTCGTTGACCGAGGCGCAATGGATCAACAGCGGCTACCTGCTGGCTCTCGCCGCGACGCTGCCGGTCTGCGGCTGGCTCAGCCGGCGGATCGGGCCCGGCCGGCTCTGGCTCTGGTCGCTGGCCGGGTTCACGCTCACCTCCGCATCGTGCGCACTCGCCAGCAGCGCCGACATGCTCGTCGTCGCCCGGGTGCTCCAGGGGCTCACCGGCGGACTGCTCATCCCCGCCGGAATGGCCATCCTCGGCCAGGCCGCCGGCCGGGAGCGGATGGGTCGGGTCATCGCTGTCGCCAGCGTCCCGTCGATCCTGGCCCCGGCCTTCGGGTCGATCATCGGCGCCCTGCTCGTCGACAACTTCTCCTGGCACTGGTTGTTCCTGGTCAACGTGCCGATCGGGATCGTCGGACTGCTGCTGGCCCTGCGGGTGGTCCCACGCGGCGAGGCCGGCCGGGCCGGCCGGCTCGACCTGCCGGCCCTGCTGCTGGTCGCACTCGGGCTGCCGTTGCTCACCTACGCCGTCACCCGGGCGATGGACCACGGCGAACTGCTCGCGCCGCCGGTGCTGGTGCCCCTGGTGGCCGCGCTCGTCGCGTTGGCGCTCTTCGTCCACCGGTCGCTGCGCGCCGACGAGCCGTTGATGGACCTACGCCTGGCCCGGGACCCCGTCTACGCCGCCGCGGCGGGCACCATCGTCTTCTCCGGTGCCGCCCTGTTCGGTGGGCTGATCGTGATGCCGCTCTACTTCCAACTCGGGACGGGCCGGGACATCGTCGACACCGGGCTGCTGCTGATGGCGTTCAGCCTCGGTGCCGCGGTGACCTTTCCCCTCGCCGGCCGGTTGGCCGACGAGCACGGTGGCGGCGTCGTGGCCCTGGTCGGCCTGATGGTCGTCGTGGTCGGCACGATTCCGATGACGCTGCTGCCGGCCGACCCCGACCTGGTGCTCGTCGAGGCACTCCAGGTGGTCCGGGGTGTCGGTCTGGCGCTGGCCGGGTCACCCGTCGTCTCCGCTGCGCTGGCCCGGGTGCGATCCGACCAGATGTCGGACGCCAGTTCGCAGGTGAACACCCTGTCCCGGGTCGGCGGTGCGCTCGGCAGCGCGCTGTGCGCGGTGGTGCTTGCCGGCGCGCTGGCCGACGCCGGCTCCGACGCCGAGGTCGCCGCGGCCTTCCGGGTCACCTTCCGGTGGCTGACCGGCATGGCGCTGGTCGCCCTCGTCCTCGCCGCCCGGCTGCACCGGGCGCAGCGACGCGCCTGACGTGCACAGGCCCGGTGACCGGAACCCCACCGGGCACATCCCACCGATCAGGAGGTCATCTCATGCGTACCGCCATCATCATCGGCAGCACCCGACCGGGACGACGGGGCGCGGCGGTGGCCCGCTGGGTCCACCGGCTGGCCGCCGAGCGGGGCGACGCGGTCTACGAGGTCGTCGACCTGGCCGACCACGACCTGCCGCACCTCGACGAGCCGGTCCCGGCCGCCATGGGGCCCGAGCACTACACCGCCGCGCACACCCGCCGCTGGGCCGGGACCGTCGCTTCCTACGACGGGTACGTCTTCGTCACGCCGGAGTACAACCACTCCTGTCCCGGCGTGCTGAAGAACGCGATCGACTACCTCTACACCGAGTGGCACCACAAGTCGGCGGGTTTCGTCGGGTACGGCCTCAACGGCGGCGTCCGGGCCGTCGAGCACCTGCGGCTGGTGCTGGCCGAAGTGCACGTCGCCGACGTCCGCGACCAGGTCGGCCTGCACTGCTTCGCCGAGTTCGACGTCGACGGCGAGGTGCGGCCCACCGGCAACCAGGTGGACGTCCTGCACCGGATGCTCGACCAGGTGACGGCCTGGGGCGGTGCGCTGGCCACGGTGCGTCGGCGGTGACCGGCCGCCGGGGGTCGGCGGCACACCGCAGACTCCCGCTACGCGAGAACCAGCTGTCCGAGTTCCTGGGTGCATCGGGTGAGCGCGACGTAGAGGCCGTTCCATCCACGCGGCCCGGCGGCGATGCCCTGGGGGTCGACGAGGAGCGCCGCATCCCATTCCAGTCCCTTGGCCTGGACCGCGGTGAGCACCGGTACGTCACCCAGTACGGCGTGGAGTTCGGCGATGCGGTCGGCGGGGGCGATGACGCCCACCGTGCCGCCGTGCCACCGTTGCTGCAACTGCCGCACCGCCCGGGCAGCGGTGGCGGCAAGCTCCGCCGGGGCGACCGTGCGTATCCAGGGGTCGATGCCGCAGGAACGCACCGCCCGGGGCGGGGAGTTGTGGCTACCGGCCTGCTTCAGGACGGGCCCGGTGAGGTCCATGACCTCGCGCGGGGTGCGGTAACAGATGGTGAGTTCCGCCGCGGTCCACCGCTCGCCGAAAGCTGCCCGTACCGCCTGTGCCCAGGTGGTGTGCCGGTGCGCCGCCTCCGTCTGATCGATGTCGCCGACCGCCGTGACGGATCGACCGGGACAACGCCGTAGCACCATCTGCCACTGCATCTCGGACAGCTCCTGCGCCTCGTCGATGACGACGTGGCCGTACACCCAGCCGCGCTGCCGGCGGGCGTGGTCGGCGACGAAATCGCCAGGCGGCGGCGGGGCCTCGGTTTCGCCCAGCAGGTCGGCGACGGCGTCGAGCAGGGGGATGTCGCTCGAAGCCCACGGTGCGGTGGGCTCGGTCGATACGGCGGTGATCTCCGCTGCGGACAACCGGGGAACGAAGCGGGCGAGCAGGGCGGGGTCGGTCAGGAGATTCCTCACCAGCTCTTCGGCGTCGAGGGTGGGCCACCAGGCCTCGACGAACCGGGCGATGGTCGCGTTCTCCCCGATCCGACCCCGGAGAATGTCGATCTCCTCCTCGGAGAGCAGCCCGTCGACGTCACTGCCGGTGGGCCCACCTCCGGGCCGGTGGTCCTGCTCCATGCTCCGGTCGACGCGGGCGAGGATGTCCTCGAAACCCTCCTCCATCGCGTGCATCAGTGCCTCGCGTCGGTCGACGACGGCTTCGGTCAGGAGGTGGTGCAGCTGCTCGGCGCACGCCTCGCGGGCCCGGTGATAGGGACGCCCCCGCACCGAGGCGAGTATCTGGGCGACCGTCCCGGCGGGAATGACGTAGAACTCGCCCTCCCAGCGCAGCTTCAACTCACGGGGCCGGGGGAACAGTGAGCCGACATAGTTCTCGAGCGCGGCCTGCCACAGGGCGCGGCCCTTGATCTCGGCGAGAGTGCGGCTCTCGTCGCGGCCCACGCGGATGTCGGGCAGCAGGGTGTCGCAGGTCGCCGAGACGACGGCGGTCTCACCGAGCGCGGGCAGCACCTGGGCGATGTACCGGAGGAAGCGCGGGGAGGGGCCGAGGACCAGGACCGCCTGGTCGGCCATTGTCGCGTGGGCGAACAGCAGATAGGCGACGCGGTGCAGGGCCACCACCGTCTTGCCGGTGCCGGGACCGCCCTGCACGATCAGCGGGCCCGTCGCCTCCGCCCGGATGATGTCGTCCTGTTCGCGTTGCAGCGTGGAGATCGCTGCCGACATGTGACCGGTGCGCCGCTGGTCCAGGGCGGCCAGCAGTGCGCCCTCACCGACGAGTTCCGCTGTCATGGTCCCGTCCAGCGGCTCGTCGTCCACCCCGACGACCACCGGGCCCGTCGTGCGGATGTGCCGACGCCGCGCCTGCCCCTGCGGGTCGACAGCCGTCGCGGTGTAGAACGGCCGGGCCGCGGGAGCGCGCCAGTCCAGCAGCAGCGGCTCACCGTCCTCGTCGTCGTTGCGCAGGCCGACCCGGCCCACGTGCCGCACGGTGCCGTCACGACCGTCGAGGCGGCCGAAGACCAACCGTTCCTGCGCCTGCCGCAGCTGCTCGTACTGCTGGCGGAGCAGGCGCAGCCGCGCCCGTTCCAACACGTCCAGGGCAGCTGAGGAAAGCTCTGCCCGCAGGTGGTCGACGAGAGCGTCGCGCCGGGCCATGGCCGAGTCGAGAAACTGCTGTTCCTCGGCGACCGCGGACCGGCGCGCGGCGTCCGCTGCGGGGGAGGTTGACGTTCCACTGCGGGTAATTGCCGTGGTGACGTCGGCGATGCCATTGTCCAGAGCAGATTTCCGACGCATTCGTAGATCCTCGGACTGGTGCTTTTCCTGCCACCCGACCGGCCGCAGGCATTCCGGCGACAAGCATAGGGTCGCTGTCTCCTCGTCGCGTCCCGATGCTGTCGGCGGAGATGAGCGTCTCAATAGCTCGCAATTCCTTGCCGTTCGTGGCCCTGTCCCATCGTGGCGGGTCGTGCCGCCCCTTCCGGGAGCGTCCGCGGGCGGGGAGCAGCAGCGCTAAGCGTTGACATGCTTCGATGGCTGCGTTAACTTCGGGGAAAACACGAATGCAATGATCTCGACATTTTTGTCGACGTCTCGTCGCGTCGGCATCACGCTGCCCGACGCCCGACCCAGGGAACTGTCGTGACCACTTCGCTCGCGTCCGTACAGAATCCGTCCACCCTCCGCCGGCTGGCGTCGGTCTGCCTGTCGGTCGTGCTGGTGGCCGCCGGCATCGCCGGAGGATCACCGTCGGCGTCGACGGCCGCGCCCCGGGTGGCGGCGACCCCCACCACGCCACCCGCGTCCTACCCCGGCCCGGGTCGGGTCACCGGCGACGTCGGGGTGCACGACCCGACGGTCGTGATCCGCCCCGGTGGCGGCTACCTGCTGGCGCACACCGGCGACAACATCGCGCTCAAGACCTCCACCGACCGGGTCGCGTTCCGCAACGCGGGAACGGTGTTCCCCGGCGGCGCGCCGTGGACGACGACGTACACCGGGGGCAGTCGCAACCTGTGGGCACCGGACCTGACCTACCGCGACGGCCGGTACTGGCTGTACTACTCGGCCTCGACGTTCGGCTCCAACCGGTCGGCGATCTTCCTGGCCACGAGCACCACCGGTGCGTCGGGCAGCTGGACCAACCAGGGTCTGGTGATCGAGTCCCGGACCTCGGACAACTTCAACGCGATCGACCCCAACCTGGTGGTCGACGCCACCGGCAGGTGGTGGCTCAGCTTCGGGTCGTTCTGGTCCGGCATCAAGATGGTGGCGCTGAATCCGGCCACCGGGAAACGCTCCGACACGACCGTGCTCAGCATCGCGGGCCGCAACGGGGGCGCCATCGAGGCCCCCGTGATCGTGCGGCACGGCAACTACTACTACCTGTGGGTGTCGTTCGACAGGTGCTGCCAGGGCGCGGCGAGCACCTACCGGGTCATGGTGGGCAGGTCCACCTCGGTCACCGGCCCGTACGTCGACCGCAACGGGGTGGCGATGACCGCCGGTGGCGGCACCCAGGTGCTCGCCGGGCACGGCAGCATCCACGGGCCCGGGCACCAGGCGGTGTTCACCGACACCGACGCCGAGGTCCTCGTCTACCACTACTACGCCGACAACGGCACGTCGCTGCTCGGCATCAACCTGCTCGGCTACGACACCGCCGGCTGGCCGTTCGTCTACTGACCGGGGCGGGGTTCGTCCTCCGACCGCGCCGCCGCCGGTCCAGGGTCGTCGGCCACGGCGGCGGTGAGGCGGGCGGCGAGCGCGGCCACCGCGGCCCGCAGCTCGGGCCCCTCCTCCACGGTGAACCCGAACGGGACGGCGGCCAGCCACTCCCCGGCGTACATCCGGGTGTTGGTGGTGCTGCCGGTGAGCACGCAGCGCTCGCCGGCGGGCTCCAGCCGACCCATCGTCGGCCCGACCCAGGGGGCCACCCGTTCGTAGGGCTCGTGGAACACCACCCGGGTCGGGTACCTCCACCCGGAGCCCAGATGCGCCTCCAGGGTGGCGACGGGGTCGAGGTCGGCGGGCGGGGTGAACGGCTGCGGCAGGTGCCGCACCGCCCCGATCCGGTCGATCCGGTACGTGCGGACGGCGTCCGCCCGGTGCGAGTGGCACAGCAGGTACCAGCGGCCGTGGCGCACCACCACCGCCCACGGGTCGACCTCGACCTCCCACGACGTGCCACCCTCGGTGGTGTAGCCGACCGCCACCCGGCGACGGTCGGCCACGGCCGTGACCAGCGCGCTCGTCGTGATCGGGTCGGCGTGCACCGCCCGCCGGTCGGCGGCGGCCGCCGCGTACGTGCGTAGTACCACCGCCTGCCGTCCGACGTTGTCGGGCAGTGCCCGGATGAGTTTGCTCAACGCGGCGCCGACCAGCCCGTCGGCGTCGATCGCGGCCGGCTGTCCGTCGAGCACGGCCATCACCAGGCCGAGGACCTGCTCCTGGGTGAACACGACGGCCGGCAGCCGCGCACCCCGGCCGAGCCGGTAACCCCCGTAGGGCCCCCGGACGGACTCGACCGGGATTCCGGCCTCCCGGAGGACCTCGACGTAGCGGCGCGCGGCGCGCTCGGTCACGCCGAGGCCCGCGGCGAGCTGGGCGGCCGTCGTGCCGGGCCGGTCGCGCAGGATGTCGAGCGTCCGCAGGGCG
This sequence comes from Micromonospora humida, assembly GCF_016901255.1. Taxonomy (NCBI): domain Bacteria; kingdom Bacillati; phylum Actinomycetota; class Actinomycetes; order Micromonosporales; family Micromonosporaceae; genus Micromonospora; species Micromonospora humida. The sequence continues at coordinate 787,143 of NZ_JAFEUC010000001.1, read as the reverse complement.
CGGGCGGTGGGGCTGACGTTCTCCACGCCACGGACGGTACCGGAAGGAAAACGTCCGGAACCGGCTCTAGGTTGACCCGTATGACTGATGAACGGATCGTCCTCGTCGGTGGTCTCTGGCTCGATGCCCCGGTGTGGGACGGCGTGGTGGCCGAACTGGCGACGCGCGGCCGCCACGCGGTGGCGGTACGCCTGCCCGGCCAGGGGGACGGGAACACCACGGCGACGCTCGACGACCAGCTCGACGCGGTACTGGCCGCCGTCGACGCGGCACCGGGCGGGTCGGTGGTGGTGGGGCACTCGGCCGCCTGCTCCCTGGCCTGGCTGGCCGCCGACGCCCGGCCCTCCACGGTGAGCAGGGTCGTGCTGATCGGCGGGTTCCCACCGGCCGACGGGGACTCCTATGCCGACTTCTTCCCGATCGAGGACGGCGTGATGCCCTTCCCCGGCTGGGCGCCCTTCGAGGGCCCGGACGCGGCCGACCTCGACGACCGGGCCCGGCGGGAGTTCGCCGCCGCCGCCGTCCCGGTGCCCGAGCAGGTCGCCCGGGGGACCGTCCGGCTGACCGACACCCGGCGGTACGAGGTGCCGGTCGCGCTGGTCTGCCCCGAGTTCTCCCCGGCCCAGGCGCAGGCCCTGATCGACGCCGGTGACCTGCCCGAACTCGCCAAGGCCCGGCACGTCGACCTGGTCGACATCGACTCCGGGCACTGGCCGATGCTCAGCCGGCCGGTCGAACTGGCCGGCATCCTGGCCGACCTCTGACGGGTCCGGCGCGCACCCGGCCGACCCTGCCGGGCCCGCCGGTGACCCGGCGGCACCGGGCGACGGTGAACGGGGGCGCACCGGTGCGGTCGGGTGACCCGGGCCGGCGGGGCGCGTGGGAGCACCGCCGGGGGTGGTCCGCCCGGGGGTCGCCGGCGTCGGCCGGCGGCCCCGCAGCGGTACCCCGTAACGCGGCACCAGCCGTTCGGGCCGGGCGGTCAGGGCGTGGTGGTCGCCCCGGCGGCCTCCCTGATCAGGTCGACCAGCATGCCCGCCTCCGGGATGGCCACGGTGTGCGAACCGCCGGGCACCTCCACCGTCCGCCGGGAGCCGGCCCGCTCGGCCATGAACCGGTGGGCCGCCACCGGGATGTTGAGATCCTCGCTGCCGAACAGGAACCAGGACGGCAGCGACCGCCAGGCCGGCTCCCCGGACGGCTCACCCAGCGCCGCCTCGGCGATCGGCCGCTGGGTCACCGCCATCACCGCGGCCTGCGCCGCCGTCGAGTCGGCGGCGAACTGCCGGTGGTAGCGGTCCTGCCGGATGTAGAGGTCAGTCGCCCCGTCGGGCAGCGTCACCGGGGCCAGCGTGTCGCCCAGGGTGCTGCCGGGGAACCGGCCGGCCAGGTCGGCGGCGCTCTCCCCGGCCAGGGGTGCGAACGCCCCGACGTAGACCAGCGCGGTGACGTCCGTGCCGGCCACCGGCACGTTGGAGATCACCATGCCGCCGTAGGAGTGGCCGACGAGCAGCACCGGCCCGTCGATCCCGGTGAGCACGGCGCGCAGGTAGTCGGCGTCGTGCCGGACACCTCGCAGCGGGTTGGCCACCGCCACGGCGGGATAGCCGTCGTCGACCAGGGCGGCGATCACCCCGGCCCAGCTCGCCGACTCGGCGAACGCGCCGTGGACGAGGACGACCGTCGGGGTGCCGGGCCGTGCGGTGGTGATGGACATTGCCGGGTACCTCCGGACAGTGGCGCGGATGTCCGTTCCATTCTGCGGTCGTCGCCGCGCCACGTCGTGCCCCGGGCGGCCGGCTCACCCGGCCGGGGTAACCGGGGCGGGACGTCACGGCGACGGTCCGGGTACCGTAGCCGGCGAGTCGAGAGGAACGCCGCGTGCAGGATCAACCCGAGCCGATCACCGCGACCACGGTGGGGATCAATCCGGCCACCCCGCCCAGCGGCCCCGGCTGCGTCGAGTGCGAGTCGTCCGGCGGATGGTGGTTCCACCTGCGCCGCTGTGCGGCCTGCGGCCACGTCGGCTGCTGCGACTCGTCGCCGGGCCAGCACGCCACGGCGCACGCCACCGGCGAGGGGCATCCGGTGGTGCAGAGCTTCGAACCCGGCGAGGACTGGTTCTGGGACTACCCGGCCGACCAGTTCCACCCGCACGGCCCGGAGCTGGCCCCGCCGCAGTCGCGTCCGTCCGACCAGCCGGCCCCCGGCCCCGAAGGCCGGGTACCGGAGGACTGGAAGCGTCGGCTGCACTGACGCGCATGCCCGCGGGACGGCCCGTTTGGCCCGGTGACCTGCCGGGCAGGTCACTGCGGTGACCGCCGCCGACGAACCGTCCACCATCGAGTTCCGTCGCTCCCGCAGGCGTCAGGTCGCCCTCCTGGCGGCGGGCCTGCCGACGGCGGTGCTGGTGGTGGCGGTGGTCAACCTGGCCACCGGTGACCCGTGGTGGGACGGGCTGTGGATTCCGGGGTGGATCCTGGCCCTCGGGCTCCTGCGCGGGGCGGCTCGTCCGTCGTCCACCGGTCACCAGCCCCGGCTGCCGCTGCGGCTCACCCCGGACCACCTCGAGGTGACCGGGCCGGGGGAGCGCACCCTGGTCATCGGGTGGTCGAACGTCGCCCGCGCGGAGATCACGGGGCGGCTGTACCCGGTCCTGGTGGTCGAGCCGGCCGACCCGGACCGGACCGTCCCCCCGCTGGCCCGGTGGGAGTGGGCGGTCGCCGGGCAGAGCCGGCCGTACGAGATCCGGGTTCCACTGGTCTACCTGAGCCCCGGCCGTGACCGGCTGCGCCGCGAGCTGTCCCATCGCCTGCCCGGCCCCGCCGCCGGCAGCCGGCCCACCCCGTAGGGCCCGCTCCCGCGATCGCGGATCACCGGCCCACGGGAGACCCGACACCCGGCCACCGCACCGACCGCTCGGGTGCGCGGGTCGGTGCGGTGGCCGGGTCGGGACGGGGCGTCAGACGGCCGTGCGGGACCACTGCTGGTTGGCGCCGGTGTTGCAGGTGTACTGCTTGAGCACCTGGCCGTCGGCGGTCGACGAGGCCGGCACGTCCACGCACTTGTTGCTGTGCCGGGCCCGGAGCTGGAAGTAGCTGCCGTTGGTGACCATCTGGAACTGCTGGTTGGTGCCGCTGCCGCAGGTGTACTGGATGAGTTCGGCGCCGTCGGCGGTGGAGGCGCTGGTCACGTCGAGGCACTTTCCGCTGTGCCGGCTGACCAGCCGCCACCAGCCGCTGCCCGCGTCGACGAACTGCCACTGCTGCCAGGCGTTGCCGGCGTAGGTGTACTGGCCGACCCGCGCGCCGTTGTCGGTGTTCGGCTGCTGGACGTCCATCGCCTTGCCGCTGTGCCGCACGGTGAGCCGGTAGTACGTTCCGGTGCTCGGGGGTGGCGTGGTGGGGCCGTCGCCGACGGTGTCGCCCCACCCGTAGCGGACCCGGTCGGCCCCGGAGGGGTTGCGGATGCTCAGGTTGAGGTCGGTGCCGCTGCCGCTGAGCGCGTACATCGAGTACCAGTCGTAGCCGATGGTGCCGGGCTTGCCGCCGAGGGCGGGCCAGTAGGTGCCGCCCATCTGGTTGTCCCGCATCACCTGGGCCATGGCCCGGATGTGCCTGACGAAGTTGTCGGTGCTGTTGGCGTCGGCGTAGTTGCGGCCGTCGTTCATCGGCGCGCCCCACTCGGTGGCGACGGCGCGGGAGGCGCAGTTGCCCAGGCGGGTCTGGATGTGGCTGCGGAAGGCGTCGTAGCTCATCTCGCCGTAGAAGAAGGCGTAGTGGTGGAAGGAGAGCAGCGTCGCGTTGAACCGGCTGTCGTTGCAGATGTCCCGCAGGTCCTGGCTGAAGCCGGTGCCGCCGATGAGCACCCGGCCGGGCACCGCCGAGTAGTGGTAGCTGAGCCAGTTGGCGGCCACGGTGCGCCACTCCGCCGAGCTGTAGCCGTGCGGCTCGTTCATCGGTTCGAAGTAGACGTTGGGGTTGGTGCCGTAGGTGTTGGTCACCGTGGACCACATCGCGTTCCAGGCGGCGAGGTTGGTGATCCGGCCACCGGAGGCGGCGCCGTCCTCCCAGTACGCCAGGATGACCTTGAATCCGCGGGCGGTGGCGGCGTCGATGGCCCCCCGGTACGCCTCCCACCACGCCGTCCCGACGGTGTGCGTGTTGATCGGCAGCCGGACGGTGTTGACCCCCATGGTGGCGGCCATGTCGTCGTAGAGGGCGTTGGCCTTGGCCCGAACCGTCGCGTTGCTGTCGGAGGCGCTGAGGCCCTGCACGACGAGCGGGCCGGTGCTGAAGTTGTCGCCCAGCACGGCCCAGTTCATGCCACGGAACCCGCTGGTGGCGGCGGTGGCCGGGGACGACACGACGACCGCGCCGCCGACCATCGCGGTCGCCACGGCGGCCAGCGTGACCAGCAGCCGGCGGAGCGGACGGTGTCGCCGCGACGCCGCTGGGGACGACGTGGTCCGGGTCGGGGAGTGGTCGGTCACGTGATCGGGCCTCTCTGGTCGGGACATCGCACCGAGATCGCTGTTAGCGTTAACATTGGTGCGTCGCGACCGGTGCCCTGATTGTTGCCTACGTGTTGCAGACAAGTCTCAGCGATCGTTTCCGGGGTGTCAATAATCGACGGGCATCGTTCGATGTGGGGTGGTGTCGTCGTCGGGCGGCACCCGGTCACGGTGGATCGACAGGCCCTGGCGTGCTCGCGTCGTCGGCCCGCGACCTCGCCCCCGTCCCGCCCCGACCGGCCGTGCGTCGACGGTGCCGCAGCTCCACCGGCAGGCAGCCCACCGCCGTCGCGGCGGCGACGAGCAGCAGCACCACGGCGAGGTTGCGGCCGTACGGCAGCGGCAGCACCGACGGATCGTCCGGCGGGCGGCCGAAGCCCAGCACCAGTGGCAGCGCCACGACGGTGAGCGCGGCGGCACCGATCACCCCGGCCCGTACCACCGGCCGGTGCCGGCGCGGGACGAACCGGGCCAGCAGCGCCCCGACGGCCAGCACCCCGGCCATCCAGACGACGTCGTGCCCGACCAGCACCCCGGCCAGGAACACCAGCACCCCCGCCGGGGCCAGCTCCGGGTCGGCCCACGCGCCCGCCACGGCGTACCCGATGAGCAGGGTGCCGGCCGCGACGAGCGCCACCCGGGTCCTCACCCCGCCTCCCGCACGACGAGCCGGCCGACCCACTTGGTCTGGAGCACGCCCGGCCGGTTCGGCGCGATCAACCGGGCCGGGTAGCCGTGGTCGGGATGCAGGGGTTCCCCGCCCAGCCGCAACGCGATCAGCGTCGCCGGGTCACCCACGTGCGCCGGGCCGACCGTCGACGCCCGGTAGCGGCCGGCCGCCTCCAACGACTCGACGCGGACGCTCGCCCGGTCCGGGTCCGCCCCGACCAGCGCGACCAGGTCCCGCAGCCGCACCCCCGTCCACCGCCCCGTCGCGCTCCACCCCTCCACACAGGCGATCGGCAGGTCGGCGGTGTGCTGCGGCAGGGCGTGCAGGGCGGCGAGATCCAACGCGACCCGCCCGCCCGGCCCGTCGACCACCAGCCGGTACGCCGGATCCCCGACGTCCACCCCGGCCCGGCGGGCGGTCCGGTTCACCGGCAGCCCCTGCGGGCCGACGTCCGGCCGGCGCGGGGCGAGCACCGCCAGGCCGGACAGCGGCCGGACGGTCTGCCCGACCGTGGTCAGGGTGATCAGCCCGGCCGCGGCGGCCACCCCGGCGAGCAGCCCGCGCCGGCTGAGCCGCTCCTGCGGCGACTCGACGCCCGGGCGGGCCAGCGCGGCCCGGACCGCCGGCAACTGCACGCCGACGTGCACCAGCAGCGCACCCACCGCCAGCCACGCCACCCGGTAGTGCCCGGCGGTGAAGAAGAACGGCATCGGCGCGTACCAGCGGGCGACGTTCAACACCCCGCCGACCACCTCGAACAGGGCCGCGGCGACCAGCACACCGACGCTCGCGCGTTCGACCGCGTGCGCGACCGACCGCACCGGCGGCCAGCGGAACAGGTGGTGGTAGACCGACCACAGCTTGGCCCCGAGCAGCGGCACCGTGGCCAGCCCGGTCGCCACGTGCAGCCCCTGGGTGAACCGGTAGAGCCCCACCGGCCGGGCCGGCCACCGCAACCAGCCCGGCGGATGCTGGATCAGGTGGCTGAGCAGCCCGGTGAGGAAACACACGGCGAACGCCACCCCGAGCGCGACGCCGAGCTGGCTGGTCAGCCGGGTCGACCGCAGCGGGGACGGGAACCGGTCGGGGGCTGGTGCCGACCACCGTCGGGCGGGCCGCCGCAGCACCGGCGTACGGCCGCTCACCGGGGGTCGAGGGTGGCGAACCACCGGCCCGCCTCGGTCCAGGTGTCGCGCACCCGCAGCGCCGTCTGTCCGGCCAGCGTCGACAGACCGTCCAGGGGTACGCAGGCCCAGGGCAACGGACCGTCCGCACCGTCCGGCGTCCGCACCGTGGCCGTACCGGACCAGGCCGGCGTGCCGGGGGGCGCGCACTCGACGTGCAGCCGACCGTCGGCGGCCAGCAGCCGGCGGCACCGGCGCAGCAGCCGGTACGGGTCGCCGCCGATGCCCACGTTGCCGTCGGCCAGCAGCAGGTGCCGCCACCGCCCGGCCCCCGGCACCGGCCCGAACACGTCCCGGCGCAGGGCCACCGCGCCGCGCCGCCGGGCCAACCGGACGGCGGTGGCGCTGACGTCGATGCCGAGCGCGGGCCGCCCGGCGTCGATCAGCGCGCCGGTGAGCCGGCCCGGTCCACACCCGACGTCGAGGGTCGGCCCGGTGCAACGGGCCAGCAGCGACGCGTCCCCGGCGACGGCGTCCCGGCACCAGAGCGCCGGGTCGAAGCGCAGCACCCCGCCGCTGGGATGCCGGGCGGTGAACGCGGCGGGGACACCCGACGCGGCCCGGTCGAACGCGGCGTCGAACAGCGCCACCGCGTTCATCCGGCCACCGCCGTCGACGACGGGACGTCGACGGCGACCGCGCGGGCGAACCGGCTGCCCGGTGGGCACAGCGCCGCCACCGCGTGGGCGTCGACGGCGGTGTCCACGTCCCGCAGCCGGGGCAGCAGGTGCACCCGCAGGCCCCGGCGGCGCAACGCGGCCAGGGTACGCGCGCCGGTACTCGCCACGGAGGTGGGCACCGTCCGCAGCACCGTGGCGTGGCCGGGATCGCGCAGCCCCAGCGTCCACCAACCGCCGTCCTCGGCCGGCCCGAGCACCGCGTCCGGCCCGTCCGCCCGGCCGAGCAGGTCCCACGCGGTGTCCAGGTGCGCGGCGGTGAGCTGCGGGGTGTCCATGCCGACCAGCAGGGTCGCCGCGCCCGCCGTACGGGTGTCGACGAACGCGTGGGCGAGCCGGTCGGCGAGCGGGCCACCCCGCTGGGCGAGCCGCGTCCAGCCCGGCGGGGCCGGCAGGTCACCGTCGACGACCAGCACCCGGGCGTCGACGGTGGCCGTGGCGACGGTGTCGAGGGTGTCGGCCAGGGCCGCCGCGGCGACCCGGGCGGCCTGCACTGGCGTACAGGGCGGGCAGAGCCGCGTCTTGACCCGGCCGGGCACCGGCGTCTTGGCCAGCACCAGCACCCGCAGGGTGGTCGGTGGACGGTGGGCGTTCACCGGGCCAGCACCGTGCCCATGTCCCGCACGGCGCGGGCGGTGCCGAGCACCGTGCCGGTCACCTTCGACCGGGTACCGGCCGCCCGGGGGTGGTAGTCGACGTCGACCTCCACCACCCGCCAGCCCGCCCGGCCGGCCGCGATCAGCAGCTCCAGTGGGTAACCGAAGCGGCGGTCCCGCAACCCCAACGCCAGCAGGTCGTCGCGGCGGACGGCCCGGATCGGCCCGATGTCGTGCACGTCGAGGCCGGTGGTGCGGCGCAGCCGGTGGGCCAGCACGGCGTTGCCGACCCGGGCGTGCCAGGGCCACACCCCACGTCCCGTCGGCCGACGCCGGCCGGTGCCCAGGTGCGCCGCGCCGGACCGGACCGGATCGGCCAGCAGGGGAAGCTGCGCCGGGTCGAACGATCCGTCGGCGTCCAGCACGCACACCACCCCGTCGACCGGGTCGGCCGCCAGCACCCCGGCGTGCACGGCCGCGCCGTACCCGGGCTCGGCCACGCTGATCACCTCGGCCCCGCAGGCCCGGGCCACCGCCGCCGACCCGTCGGTCGAGCCGTTGTCCACCACGATCGGCCGGTAGCCGGCCGGCATCCGGGCCAGCAGGTCGGGCAGGGCCGGGGCCTCGTCGCGGCAGGGAAGAACCACATCGGTCATGCTGCGCGACGCTAGGGCACCAGCCGCCCGGAAGTTCTTACCTGACGATGACGGAATCCCCGGCCGCCGCGCAGTTCTTACGAACCACTGACGGCTGGTCGCGGCCGGCGTACGACGGCGGTCACCGGCCCTACCGTCGGCGGGTGACCCACGTACTCGTCACCGGCGGCGCCGGTTTCATCGGCACCCATGTGGTGACCGCCCTGCACGATGCCGGCCACCGGGTGACCGTGGTGGACTCCGGCCACCCCGGCGCGCACCGCGGTCCGTTGCCGGACACCGTGGCGGGCGCACCGCTCGTCCGGCTCGACGTCCGGGACCGGCCCGCCCTCGCCGCCGTCCTGGCCGACGGGGTCGACGCGGTGGTGCACCAGGCCGCCATGGTGGGCCTCGGCGTCGACCTCGACGACCTGCCCGAGTACGTCGGCTGCAACGACCTCGGCACCGCCGTGCTGCTCGCCGTGATGGCCCGCGCGGGCGTGCACCGGCTGGTGCTGGCCAGCTCCATGGTGGTCTACGGCGAGGGCGCGTACGCCTGCGCCGGGCACGGTCCGGTGCGCCCCGCGCCGCGTACCGTCGCCGACCTGGCCGCCGGCCGGTACGAGCCGACCTGCCCGCGCTGCGCCGCCCCGCTCACCCCGGGGCTGGTCGACGAGGACGATCCGCTCGACCCGCGCAGCGTGTACGCCGCCAGCAAGGCCGCCCAGGAACACCTGACCGCCGCGTGGGCGCGACAGACCGGTGGCGCGGTGGTGGCGCTGCGGTACCACAACGTCTACGGGCCGGGGATGCCCCGCGACACCCCGTACAGCGGGGTCGCGGCGATCTTCCGGTCCGCGCTGGAGGCCGGCCGCGCGCCCCGGGTCTTCGAGGACGGCGGGCAGCGCCGCGACTTCGTCCACGTCCGTGACGTGGCGGCGGCCAACCTCGCCGCGCTGAACGCGACCGGCACCGGCACCGGCTGGCGGGCGTACAACGTGGCCTCCGGCCGGCCGGTCACCATCGGCGAGGTCGCCACGGAGCTGGCCCGCGCCGCCGACGGGCCGCCGCCGGTGGTCACCGGCGAGTTCCGGCTCGGCGACGTGCGGCACGTGGTCGCCTCGCCCAGCCGGGCGGAAACCGAACTCGGGTTCCGGGCCACCGTGGGACTCGCCGAGGGGATCGCCGAGTTCGCCCACGCCCCCCTGCGCGGGTGAGCGGCACCCCCGGCGACCGTCCGGCCCGGGTTCCCGGCACCCGTCCGGCTCCGCCCGAGGGCGTAGGAGGACTCCGGACGGAGCCGGACGGTGGCCCCCGCCGCCGCCCGCCGCGTGCCGACGTGCTCGCCGCCGCTGCCGCCGTCGGCCTGTTCGCGGTGGCCGCCGTCACCGGCGGGGTGCTCTACCTGCTCGGCCACCCGGTGCACGCCAGCGCCGCGCCGCTGTTCGCGCAGTGGCTGCCGCACCTCGGCATCGGCACCCCGGCGGCCCTGCTGGTGGCCGCGCTGGTCTGCTGGCGCGGGCCGGCGGTGGCCGCCCGGCTGCCCTGGCGACCGCTGCTCGCCCTCGGCTACCTCACCGCCGTGGCCTGGACGCTGTCGCTGGCCCTGGTCGACGGCTGGCACCGGGGCGTCGCCGGGCGGCTGACCACCCGCCACGAATACCTGCACGAGGTGCCCGGCGTCACCGACGTCCCCGCCATGCTGGCCGGCTTCGCCGGTCGGATCCTTGACGGGCAACCGGACTCCTGGACCACCCACGTCTCCGGCCACCCGCCGGGGGCGCTGCTCGTCTTCGTCGGGCTCGACCGGGTCGGGCTGTCCGGCGGGGGGTGGGCGGGGACGCTGTGCATCCTGGTGGCGGGCCTCGTGGCCGTCGCCGTGCCGCACACCGTACGACTGCTCGGCACCGAGGCGGCGGCCCGCGCGGTGCTGCCGTTCGTGGTGCTGTTCCCCGGGGCGGTCTGGGCCGGGGTGTCGGCCGACGGGCTGTTCGCCGGGGTGACCGCCACCGGCATCGCCCTGCTGGCCCACGGCCTCACCCGGGGGCGGGCGGTGGGGGCGCTCGCCGGTGGGGCCCTGTTGGCGTTCGGTTGCTACCTGTCGTACGGGCTGGTGCTGATGGCTCCGCTCGCGCTGGCGGCCGTCGTGTTGGCCGGCCGCCACCGGCGCACCGTGGGGTGGGCGTTCGTCGGGGCACTGCCGGTCGTCGCCGGGTTCACCGCCGCCGGGTTCTGGTGGCCCACCGGCTACCACCTGGTCGTCGAACGCTACTACCAGGGGATCGCCGCCGACCGGGCGTACGGCTACTGGGTCTGGGCCGACCTGGCGCTGGTCGTGGTGGCCGCCGGCCCGGTGGCGGCGGTGATCCTGCGGCGGGCGGTCCCGGCCGGCCGGCGGGCCCTCGCGGCGCGGCGGCCGGACGCGGAGCACGCCGCCTGGCTGCTGCCGCTCGCCGCCACCGCGATGATCGTCGCGGCGGACCTCTCCGGTTACAGCAAGGCCGAGGTGGAACGCATCTGGCTGCCCTTCACCGTCTGGCTGACGGCCGGTGCCTCCCTGATCCCCGCGGCCGACCGGCGCGGCTGGCTCGTGGTGCAGGCGGCGGTCGCGCTCACGGTCAACCACCTGCTGCTGACCACCTGGTAGTCCACCGCCCTCCCACCTTTCGACGACGCCGTCACCCGCGGCGGCCCGGTGACCCCGTCACCCGGCCGCCGCGTCCGGCTGCGCCCGGTCGGGCTCGGGACTTCTTACCGAACCATGACGTACCCGCCCGACGGTGACCGTTTCCCACCCGCCGGGCCGTACCCCCGGCAGACAGCACATCACCGCAGCCGGTTTCCGGCTTGGAGGAGATTCCCGATGAACCGCAGACCCGACGGGACCCCGCTGGTCCACACCCGGCCGGCCCGGATCGCCCTGGCCGCGCTGGTGCTGGCGGCCACCGGTGCGCTCACCGTCACCTTCGTCTCCGGTGGCGGCCGGGGCACCGCGGACGCCGCCACCAGCCTGGACCAGTTCGTGCCCATCGAGAAGGTGCCGCCGAACGTGCGCGTCCCGCAGCCGGCGGCCGGCGCGTCGACCGGCCGGTTCACCGTGGACTGCGGCACGAACGGCAACGGCAAGTTCAGCCCGGACAACCCGGTGGCCCAGCCCGGTATCCGCAACGGCGCCGAACACGTCCACGACTTCGTCGGCAACCTGGCGATCACCGCGAACTCCTCCAACGCCGACCTGGACGCCTCCGGCACCACCTGCCGCAACGGCGACAAGTCGTCCTACTTCTGGCCGGTGGTGCGCATCGACAAAAGTGTCCGCAACGACGACCAGGTGCGGCAGGCCCTCGCCCAGACCCAACCGATGGTCGTCTGCCCCTCGGTCGGAAAGCGGCTGCGCGCCGTCCCCACCGGGGCCCGGGGCACCGTCGACCGGCTGCTTGCCGACCTGGACCGCCAGCAGGCCGCCGCGAACCAGCGGATGACCGCCAGCCGGGGCCGCATCGACGCCGCGTTCAACCGGGAGGTCACCGACGCGTTGCGGGCCCGCCGCGCCGCGACGATCAGGCAGATCAGCACCACGGTCACCGCCGCCGGCGGCAACCAGCCCGGCCTGGTCTCGCTGGTCGAGTGCGACGTCAGCTACGACGACATGCACGCCCGGATGCCCGCCGGCGCCCACCGCGCCAGCGTCACGGCGGCCCAGGCGGCCAACCCGCGCATCCAGTGCCCGACCGTGCGGGACAAGCTGCCAGGTGTCCCGGCCGGGGCGCTCGCCGAGGTGAACCGCAACCTCGACGAACTCGACAGGCAGCTCTCCGAGGCCAACGAACGCCTCGTCACCAGCCGGGGCCAGGGCGGCCCGGCCTTCGTCGACAACGCCATCCTCGGCCCGCTGCGCGCCAAGCGGATCGCGGTGCTCGACCGGATCGCCATCGCGATCGGCAGGCAGGCCGCCCGCCCGCAGGGCCTCGACGCGTTCGCCACCTGCACCCTGGATCAGGCCCCCGGCACCCCGGGCAACGCACCCACGACCGCTGCGCCCACCACAGCAGCCGCGCCCACCACCGCCGCCGTGCTGCCCGACCCGCAGGGTCCCGACCTGGAACTGCCCGGCAACACCGGCGGCATCGTCCGCCCGGCGCAGGTGCTGATCGAGTACCGCGGCAACCCCGTCAGCCGGGTGGTGCCGATGCCGAAGTTCCTCCGGGCGCTCACCGGTGACGCCAAGCCCACCAGCCGTGGCCCGGCCAACGCCCGCGCCACCTGGACCTGCTCGGGCTTCGCCGACCGGCTGGCCGACAAGTACCCGATCTGCCCCGCCGGCAGCCAGGTGCAGCGGGTGCACGACTTCCCCGGCTGCTGGGACGGCAGGAACATCGACAGCGACAACCACCGCAACCACGTCGCGTTCGCCGACCGGGCCACCGGCGCCTGCCCGCAGGGCTTCCGGGCGATCCCGCAGCTGAGGATCACCGTCGGCTACGACATCCCCCGGGACGTGCAGCTCAAGGGCCAGTACGCGCTCGACTCGTTCCCGGAGGAGAACCACAACCCGTTCTCCGACCACAACGACTTCGTCAACGTCAACTCCGCCCAGACCATGCAGCGCATCGCCACCTGCATCAACAAGGGCAAGAACTGCTCCTGACCGCCGGGCCGCCCGGCACGGGGCCGCGCGACACCACCGCCACGCCGAGGGCGGTGGTGTCGCGCTGACCCGGGGCTCACCCCGGCCGGACGGACCGACGTGGGTCGGTCGCTCGGTTACGGGGTGACGGAGAGCAGGTGGGCCCGGTAGCCCTCGCCGTAGCTCTTGGTCGGGGTGCCGTTGTAGTCCTCGATGAGCACGTTGCCGCCGCTGCAACCCCACGGGTTCCAGGTCCACGCTGTGTAGCCCAGCCGCTTGCTGTCCAGCCAGGTCATCAACCTGTCGATGTAGTCGTGGGCACAGGTGTCCTGGCCGATCTCCCCGGCGTGCACCGGCACCTGCGCGGCCACCGGCGCGATCTGGGTGTCCCAGCAGGTCTCGGTGACGCAGGCGTTGAAGTTGTACGAGTGCCAGGAGGCGACGATGTTGTTGCGCGGGTCGGTCGGCTTGTAGGCCAGCCACTGGGTCAGGTCGTTGGTCCAGGTCAGGCCGGGGACGAGCAGGACGTTGGTGGCCCCGGTCGCGCGGACGGCGTCGACCAGGCTCTGCATGCCCGCCACCGGGTACTCGATGCCGGTGCAGGTGCCGCCGTCACGCAGGCAGCGCCACGCGGCCGTCATGTCCGACCAGTTGTTGGCGGCGTCCGGGTACGGCTCGTTGAACAGGTCGAACAGCACCGCGTCGTTGCCCTTGAACGCGGTGGCGACCCCGGTCCAGAACTGGGGCGTGTACTGCCGGCTCGGCATCGGCTTCTGGCAGGTGGCGTTCACGTCGGTGCAGGCCGAGATGTTGCCGGTGTACTGGCCGTGGGTCCAGTGCAGGTCGAGGATCGGGTTGATCCCGTTGGCGACGAGCAGGTTCACGTACGCCTTGACCGCCTGCTGGTAGGCGGGGCCGCTGGGCGACCCGGACAGACCGAGCCAGCAGTCCTCGTTGAGCGGGATGCGCACCGCGCGGATGTTCCAGGCCTTCATCGCGTCGACGGAGGCCTGGTCGACCGGGCCGCTGTCCCACATGCCCTTGCCCTGGACGCAGGCGAACTCGCCGCTGGCCCGGTTGACGCCGAGCAGGCGGTAGGTCGCCCCGGCGGCGGTCACCAGCCGGTTGCCCGACACCCGCAGGCTCGGCGCGGCCCCGCCCGGCGGCGGGGTGGTGGTCGGCGGCGGGGTGGTCGGCGGGGGAGTGGTGGGTGGCGGCGTGGTGGGCGGTGGGGTGGTCGGCGGTGGCGTCGTCGTGGGCGGGGGTGTCGTCGGGCTGACCACGCCGGTGCAGGTCGTCCCGTTGAGCGCGAACGACGTGGGTACGGGGTTGGTCCCGCTCCACGCGCCGTTGAAGCCGATCGTGGTGGACGCGCCGGTGTTCAGCGCACCGTTCCAGCTCAGGCTGGCCGCCGACACCCGGGCACCGGACTGCGACCAGGTGGCGCTCCAGCCCTGGGTGACCCGCTGGTCGGTGTCCGGGAAGTCGAACGTCAACGTCCAGCCGGCCAGCGCCGAGCCGAGGTTGGTGATGGCGACGTTGCCGCTGAACCCGCCGTGCCACTGGCTCTGCACGGTGTAGGTGACCGCACAGCCAGCGGCGGCGGCCGAGGCGGGCAGGGTGGCCGCGGTCAGGCTGGCGGCCACCAGTGTGCCGGCGGCTGTCGCCGCCAGCAGGGCATGACGACGTGTCATGGAAGCTCTCCTAGGCATAGAGGGGAGCGTCGATGGGAGCGCGCCTGCGAGCTTTCTTTATTCGCCTTACTAAGTCAAGCGTATCGATGCCGTTTCGACGGATAGCCAGGTGGAACCGTTTCCCGCGCTACCCGGGCGGGCCCGTCGTGCCCCGGGCGACCACCGTCTCGGTGGCACACCAGCGCTGCGGCACCGTCTCGCCGGCGACCAGCCGCAGCACCGCCTCACCGACCGACTCGCCGAACGAGTGCACGTCGAGGCTCATCGTGGTCAGCGCGGGCGACGCCAGGCGGCACAGGCTGGAGTCGTCCCAGGCGATCAGGCTGACGTCCCGGGGGACCCGGTGACCCCGCTCGGTGACCGCGTGCAGGCCCGCCACCGCCATCAGGTCGTTGTCGTAGATGATCGCGGTGGGCGGTTCGGGCCCGTCCAGCAGTCCGGTGGTCAACCGCGCCCCCGACTCCGCCGAGTAGTCACCCGCCACCACCACGGCGTCCACGGCCGACTCCGCCGCCGCCGTCAGCATCGCGGCCGTACGGGTCCGGGTGTGCAGCAGCGCGTCCGGTCCGCTGATCCGGGCCACCCGCCGGTGCCCCAGGGCCACCAGGTGCGCCAGGGCCGCCCGCATCGAACCGGCGTCGTCGCGGCGTACCGCCGGGTTGTCGTCGGTGGGCTCACCCGCGACCACCACGGGCAGCCGCAGGTCCCGCAGCACCGCCGGCCGGCGGTCGTCGACCGACGGGTTCACCAGGACGACCGCGTCGACCAGCCGTTGCCGCGCCCACCGGCGGTACGCGGCGATCTCGGCGTCGTGGTGCGCGACGACGTGCAGCAGCACCGACCGGCCGTGCGCGGCGAGCCGCTCCTCGATGCCCGCGATGAACTCCATGAAGAACGGCTCGGTGCCGAGCAGGCGGGGCGGCCGGGCCAGCACCAGCCCCACCGCGCTCGTGCGCCACGTGTCGTCCATCGCGTACCCCCGGGTCCCTCAGCCTGCCGATTCGGTGAGCCGGACCCGCTGACCGGCCACCTGCTCGGGCGGGCGTGGTCCGTGCCCCGGCGGGACCAGCTCGGATTCGAGGACCAGGGCGGCCGCGCCGACGGCCGAGGCCGTCGCGGCGGAACGGGAGAGCCGGACGTCGACGGTGTGCGTGCCCCGGGCGAAGCAGGCACGCAGTTCGTGCCGGACGATCGGCAGGTACACCGACCCGGCGGTGGCCAGGCTCGGCCCGGTCAGCACGAGCACCTCCAGGTCCATCAGGTTCGCCAGCGTCCGGGCGGCCACCCCGACGTGCCGGGCCGACCGCTCCAGCAACGCCAGCGCGTGCGGCTCACCCCGGCGCGCGGCCCGGCTGATCGCGGCGAAGTCGGCGACCACCGAGGGCCGGCGGACGCCGGGCGTGAACCCCACCGCCCGTGCCGTCGCCGGCTCCGACCGGGCGGCGGCGACCACCGCGGCCGGCCCGGCCAGCGCCTCCACGCAGCCCCGCGCCCCGCACCAGCACCGGGGCCCGTCGGCCGACACGCACACGTGCCCCAGCTCGCCGACGTTGCCGCTCGGCCCCCGGTAGGTGCTGCCGTTGATGACCAGCCCGGCACCGATGCCGGTGCCCATGTAGAGGGCGGCGGCCGAGGCCGCCGTGCCGAACCCGCCCGTCCAGTGCTCGCCCAGCGCCGCCGCGGTCGCGTCGTTGTCCAGCGCCACCGGCAGGGTCGTCACCTGTTCCAGCGCCGCGCCCAGCGGGAAGCCGTTCCACTGCCGCATGGCGGGGGCGAGCCCCACGTCCGGTGGGCCACCCATGCCCCGGGTCGCGTTGACCGGCCCGGGGAACACCAGGCCGACGCCGAGGATGCGGTCCCGCTCCACCCCGACCCCGTCGATCAGCGCGGCGATCTCGGTGGCGATCCGGGCGACCACCACCGCCGGCTCCTGCGCGCCGGCACCCGGGCGGGAGATCCGGGCCACCACCGTGCCGCCCAGGTTGGTCAGGGCGTACGTGATGACGCCGTGGTCCAGGTGGACGCCGACGGCGTACCGGGAGGCGTGGTTGAGCTGGAGCAGGACCCGCCGCTTGCCGCCTGTCGACTTCGCGTGGCCGGTCTCGACCACCAGGTCCTCGTTGATCAGCTTGCGGACCAGGGTGGAGATGGTCGGCGCGGTGAAACCGGTGGCCCGGATCAGGCCGACCCGGCTGATCGTGCCGGCCGCGCGGATCGCGTCGAGGACGACCGACCTGCTGCTCACCTGGGGTTTGCTCGCTGCTGGTCCGCTCACTGCTTCTCTGCCAGGGGCTGTTAGGTCGGCGGACCAGAGTATACAAGTACCCCGATGGCCCAGGATCGTGGCCGAGGGGCGGGCCGCCGACCCGCTGACCCGCTCCGACGTCGTGGCGGTCCGGGTCGGACCGATTCTCGCCGTCCTACTGTTCAGTTTTTGCAAGAATCCGACGTAGTATTGCCGCCGTGACGAAGCGTCTGACGGAGGTGGCCCGCAAGGCGGGAGTCAGCGAGGCGACCGTGAGCCGGGTGCTCAACGGCCGCGGGGGAGTGTCCGAGGCGACCCGGGCGGCGGTGCTGACCGCCCTCGACGTGCTCGGCTACGAACGCCCGACGAAACTGCGCGGCGAACGGGCCCGGCTGGTCGGCCTGGTGCTGCCGGAGTTGCAGAACCCGATCTTCCCGGCGCTGGCCGAGGTGGTCACCGGCTCGCTCGCCCAACGGGGGTTCACCCCGGCGCTGTGCGCCCGCACCATCGGCGGCGTGCCGGAGTCCGGCTACGTGGAGATGCTGCTCGACCACCAGGTCAGCGGGGTCATCTTCGCGGGCGGCTCGTACGCGCTGGCCGACGCCTCGCACGAGCACTACCGGCGGTTGACCGACCGGGGCCTGCCGGTGGTGCTGGTCAACGCGGGCGTCGAGGAACTGGGCTTTCCCCGGGTGTCCACCGACGACGCGGTCGCCGTCGAGCAGGCGTACGGGCACCTGCGCTCGCTCGGTCACCAGACGATCGGCATGGTGCTCGGTCCGGCCGACCACATCCCGTCGCGGCGCAAACTGGACGCGATGGTCCGTACCGCCGGCTGGGATACCGACCGCCACCTGGTGGAGCGGTCCAGCTTCTCGATGGAGGGCGCCCGGGTCGCGGCGACCAGGCTGATCGAGCGCGGCGTGACCGGCGTGATCTGCGCCAGCGACGTGCTGGCGCTGGGCACCGTCCGGGCCGCCCGCCGGCTCGGCCGCGCGGTGCCGGCCGACGTGTCGGTGGTCGGCTTCGACGACTCGGCGTTCATGACCTGCACCGATCCGCCGCTGACCACGGTGCGCCAACCGATCGAGACGATGGGGCAGGCCGCGGTCGATCTGCTGGTCACCCAGATCGAGGGGGCCGGCGTGCTGCACGACGAGCTGCTCTTCGAACCCGAACTGGTGGTACGCGGCTCCACCGCCCCCGTGCCCCGCGACTGACCCGTCACGACCGACCCGCGACGCCCTGAGGCCGTCGACCGCACCCGCGGTCGACGGCCGTTCTGCTGTCCGGGGGTGGCATCGTTGCGATCAACCACTCCAGAGTCGATTTCTTTCGTCATGCGGTCGAAACCTTGCTGTAAAGAGTCCACGTCGCTACATTGACTCCACTCAACCCCGACCCCGGGCACCGAGTCCGGGGCAGGGCGCGGG
This sequence comes from Micromonospora humida, assembly GCF_016901255.1. NCBI lineage: Bacteria > Bacillati > Actinomycetota > Actinomycetes > Micromonosporales > Micromonosporaceae > Micromonospora > Micromonospora humida. The sequence continues at coordinate 768,869 of NZ_JAFEUC010000001.1, read as the reverse complement.
CGGCTGCCACCCCACCACCCCCGTCACCGGCTGCCGCCCGGTCACCGCAGATCAGTGCAGGTCATGGATAACCGTTCCCGAAGGGATGGACAGATGTCCGTACCGCAGTACCGGAAGGTCGCGGCCCTGACGCTCGCGGCCGGCCTCGGGCTCAGCCTGGCGGCGTGCTCCACCAAGAGCGACGACAGCAGCGACGCCGGCGGCAAGGTCACCATCACGGTCGACTGCCAGCCGGTCGGCGCGCAGAAGGAACTGCTGAAGAACTGGAACGACGACGTCGCCGCGTTCCAGCAGCAGAACCCGGACATCGTCGTCAAGAGCGTCAGCGTCGGCGAGCAGTGCAACAACCCGCCGGACTTCACCGCCCGCCTCGCCGGCGGCACCGTCACCGACGTCTTCTACGGCTACATGACCGACCTGACGCAGGTGCTGGACTCCGGCCAGGCCATGGACATCACCGACTACGCCACCAGGGACACCATCCCCACCTGGGACAGCGTCGACCCGGCGCTCAAGGAGGTCTTCACCGACGGCGGCAAGCTCTACGGCGTACCGGTGAAGAACTACTCGATGGGCCTGATCTACAACAAGGCGCTCTTCCAACGTGCCGGCCTGGACCCGGCCACCCCGCCGAAGACCTGGCCCGAGGTGCGCGCCGCGGCCAAGAAGATCTCCGCGCTCGGCGGTGGCGTCGCCGGCTACTCCGAGTACAGCGCCGGCAACACTGGCGGCTGGCACTTCACCGCGCTGCTCTACTCGCAGGGCGGCCAGGTGCTCACCGCCGACGGCAAGAAGGCCGACGTCAACAACCCGGCGGGCAGGCAGGTCCTGCAGAACCTCAGGGACATGCGCCACGGCGACGACAGCATGGGCAGCCGCCAGCTCCTGCAGTGGGGTGACCTGCTGACCAACGCCGGCGCCGGCAAGGTCGGCATGTTCATCGGCGCGCCCGACGCCACCCAGGCGATCGTCACCCAGTTCCAGGGCCGCTACCAGGACTGGGCGATGGGCCCGCTGCCCGGCCAGGACGGGCCGGCGACCGCGACGCTCGGCGGCGGCGAGGGCTACTTCTTCAAGAAGGGCCTGTCGCCCGAGCAGGTCAGGGCCGGCCTGAAGTGGATCGCCTTCCAGAAGCTCACCCCGGGCAAGGGCCAGTTCGACTACGTCCGGGCCAAGCCGCAGAACTACCCGGTGGGCCTGCCCCAGCCGCTGCTGTTCGCCGCCGGCAGCGACGCGCAGAAGCAGGAACTGGACCTGCGCAAGGCCAACGCCAACGTGGACACCGCCAACTTCGCGGCCTTCGAGGCCAACCCGGTGCCGATCAAGGGCGAGCCGCGCAACGCCCAGGCCATCTACGCGGTCCTCGACGCCGCGATGTCCGGGGTGCTGACGAACCCGAACGCGAACATCGACGCCCTGCTCAGCACGGCCGAAGGCAAGATCAACCAACTGTTGGCCGCCGACAGCTGACCCGCCCGCGTGGGGGCCGGCCACCCGGCCCCCACGCCACCGCGACCCACTACCGCAGGGAGTTGCCTTGGCGCTCACCGCCGCCCCGGGAGCCACCCGCCGCCCCGGCCGCCCCACGCCGTCGCCGCAGCCCACCCCCGCGCGACGGGCCGGACGCGGCCGGCGGGTACGGGACAACCTGACCGGGCACACGTTCCTCGTCGGCGCGCTCGTCTGCTTCGCCGTCTTCTCCTGGTACCCGATGGTGCGTGGCGTGGTGATGAGCTTCCAGCGCACCCGACGCGGCGAGACCACCTGGGTCGGCTGGGACAACTACGCCCGGATCATCGCCGATCCGAGCTTCTGGACGGCCTGGAAGAACACCTTCGTCTTCACCGGCCTGGCCCTGGTGCTCGGCTACGCCGTCCCGTTCCTCGTGGCGATCCTGCTCAACGAGCTGCGCCACGCCACCGGCTACCTGCGGGTGCTGGTCTACCTGCCGGTGATGCTGCCCCCGGCGTCCGCGCTGTTCCTGTTCAAGTTCTACGCCTACGACCCGAGCGGGGCGGGACTGTTCAACGCGGTCCTCACCGCGCTCGGCCTGCCCACCTCCGAGTGGATGCAGTCGCCCACCATGACCATGCCGGCCATGGTGCTCGCGTCGACCTGGATGAACATGGGCGGCGCGGTGCTGATCTACCTGGCCGCGTTGCAGAACGTCCCCGGCGAGCTGTACGAGGCCGCCGAACTCGACGGCGCCGGACTGTGGCGGCGCATCGTCCACGTGACCGTCCCGCAGACCCGGCTGATCCTCGCCCTGCTGGCCATGCTCCAGATCGTCGCCACCATGCAGCTGTTCATCGAGCCGCTGATCCTCGCCAACGGCGCCGGCACCCAGGACTCGGCGACCTCGGTGGCGTACCTGATCTACCAGCACGGCTTCTTCCAGAACGACCTCAACGGCGCCGCCGCGCTCGGCGTGATCATGCTGGTGGTGCTGGCCGGGTTCTCCGCCGTCTACCTGCGACTGACCGCGAGACAGGACTAGGACATGGCCGCCGACCCCACCACCCGGTCCCTCATCGCCCCGGCACAACTGCGACGCGGACGCGGCCGGGTCCTCTACTGGACCGTGCTGACCGTCGTCGTGGTCGTGTTCACGCTGGTCTTCCTCGGCCCGCTCTACTGGATGGTCACCGGCGCGCTCAAGAGCGGCCAGGAGATCGCCCAGACGCCGCCGTCGCTGTTCCCCCACGACCCGCAACCGGGCAACTACGTCGACGCCTGGACCAACCTGGACCTGGCCAAGCTGCTGTTCAACACCTTCTACTACGCCACCGGCGCGGTGCTGTTCCAACTCGTGTTCGACACCGCCGCCGCGTACGCGCTGTCGAAGCTGCGCCCGGTGCTGGGCGGGCTGATCCTCGCCATGATGCTGGCGACGCTGATGATCCCGGCGATGGTGCTCATCGTCCCGCAGTACGTGACCGTGATCGACCTGCCGGTCGTGCACCTCAACCTGCTCGACTCCCCGTTCGCGATCTGGCTGCCGCTGGTCGCCAACGCGTTCAACATCTTCCTGCTCAAACGGTTCTTCGACTCCATCCCGGACGACCTGATGGCCGCCGCCGTCGTCGACGGCGCGTCACCGCTGCGCACCCTCTGGTCGATCGTCCTGCCGATGTCCCGCCCGATCCTCGGCGTGGTGGCGATCTTCGCGGTGACTGCGGTCTGGAAGGACTTCCTCTGGCCCAAGCTGGTCATGCCCTCACCGGAGACCCGCACGGTCAGCGTCGGCATCTACGCCTTCGCCGGCGGCACCCCGATGAACGTGGTGATCGCCGCCTCGGTCATCGCCGCTATCCCCACCGTCGTGCTGTTCCTGATCTTCCAACGGAACATCATGTCCGGCCTGACCACCGGCGGCCTCAAGGGCTGACCGGGCACCCCGCCCGCCGCTCGCGGCCCGCCGCAGCAGAACCGACCCGCAGAAAGCAGGTGACCGTGCCCATGGTCGACAGCAGCCCGTGGTGGCGCTCCGCGGTGATCTACCAGGTCTATCCGCGCAGCTTCGCCGACGGCGACGGCGACGGGATCGGCGACGTCGCCGGCATCCGCTCCCGCCTGGACCACCTCGCCGCCCTCGGCGTCGACGCCATCTGGTTCAGCCCCTGGTATCCGTCACCGATGGCCGACGCCGGCTACGACGTCGCCGACCACCGCGACATCGACCCGGTCTTCGGCACCCTCGCCGAGGTCGAGGCGCTGATCACCGAGGCGCACGCGCTCGGCGTCCGGACCATCGTCGACGTGGTGCCCAACCACTGCTCGGAGGCGCACCCCTGGTTCCGGGCCGCGCTCACCGGCGGCCCGGACGCCCCCGAACGGGAGCTGTTCTGGTTCCGTCCCGGCCGGGGACCCGACGGCGACCTGCCACCCACCGACTGGACGGGCGAGTTCGGCGGCCCCACCTGGACCCGCACCACCGACCCGGACGGCGCCCCCGGCGACTGGTACCTGCACCTGTTCGCCCCGCAACAACCCGACTTCAACTGGGACCACCCCCGGGTCCGCGCCGAGTTCGAGGACATCCTGCGCTTCTGGTTCGACCGGGGCGTGGACGGCATCCGGATCGACTCCGCCGGCCTGCTGGTCAAGGACGGCACGCTGCCGGAGGTCCACCCGGACCGGCCGCACCCGTTTCACGACCGGGACGGCGTGCACGACATCTACCGCGCCTGGCGGCGCATCGCCGACTCCTACCCGGGCGGGCGGGCGCTGGTCGGCGAGGTGTGGCTGCCCGACCGGCAGCGGTTCGCCGACTACCTGCGCCCGGACGAACTGCACACCGCGTTCAACTTCGACTTCCTCGGCTGCGCCTGGGACGCCGCCGCGCTGCGCGAGAGCATCGACGGCACCCTCGGCGCGCACGCCCCGGTCGACGCCCCGGCCACCTGGGTGCTGTCCAACCACGACGTCACCCGGCACGTCACCCGCTACGGCCGGGCCGACACCCGGTTCAGCTTCGCCGCCAAGCGCGAGGGCATCCCCACCGACCTGGAACTCGGCACCCGCCGGGCCCGGGCCGCCGCGCTGCTCAGCCTCGCCCTGCCCGGTGCCGCCTACGTCTACCAGGGCGAGGAACTGGGCCTGTGGGAGGTCGAGGACATCCCGTACGCGCTGCGGCAGGACCCGATGTGGGAACGCTCCGGGCGGGTCGACCCGGGCCGCGACGGCTGCCGGGTGCCGCTGCCCTGGCAGGGAGACACCCCGCCGTTCGGGTTCAGCCCCGACGGGGCCGCCGCCGCCCCCTGGCTGCCGCAGCCGACCGACTGGAAGGACCGCACCGTCCGCGCCCAGACCGGCGACCCGCACTCGATGCTGGAGCTGTACCGGGCCGCGCTGGCACTGCGCCGGGCCGAACCCGCCCTCGGCGACGGCACGCTGACCTGGCTGCCCGCGCCGCCACCGGTGCTCGCGTTCGCCCGGGAACCCGGGTTCGCCTGCCTGGTCAACCTCGGTGCCGAGGCGGTGGCGCTGCCCGCCCACGACCGGGTGCTGCTGGCCAGCGGGCCACTGCACGACGACCGGCTGCCCCCGGACACCGCGGTCTGGCTGCGGACCCGGCCGGCCTGAACCGCACCACCCGGCGGCCCGTCCCGGCCGCCGGAACACCTGGGGAGGAAGGGAAGGAGACAGCAGCACCGCCGCACGGGGGACCTGGCCACCGACGAAAGGGAGCACACCCCGCATGGCCGAGCACCCGCACCACCGACGCCCCACCGGGCTCGCGGCCCTGGCCGCCGCCGTACTCGCCGCCTCGACACTGACCGTCGTGGCGTTGACCTCCACCGCCACCCCGGCGCACGCCGCCGGCCTGTCCCCGTTCGACATCGCCGGCCGGGGCGCGACCGTGCCGTTCCGGGAGCAGGAGGCGGAACAGGCCGTCCACACCGGCACCAGGATCGGCCCCGACCGGCGCTACGGCACGCTGCCGTCCGAGGCGTCCGGCCGGGAGGCGGTCACCCTCGACGCGGTCGGCGAGTACGTCGAGTTCACCCTCACCGCCCCGGCGAACGCGGTCACCTTCCGCTACAGCCTGCCCGACAACGCCGCCGGCACCGGCCGGGACGCCAGCATCGACCTGCGCGCCAACGGCACCCTGGTCAAGGCCGTCCCGGTCACCTCCCGGTACGGCTGGTACTACGGCGGATACCCGTTCAACAACAACCCGGGCGACACCAACCCGCACCACTTCTACGACGAGACCCGCACCATGTTCGGCACCACCTACCCGGCCGGCACGACGATCCGCCTCCAGGTCTCCTCGACCGCCCAGTCACCCACCTTCACCATCGACCTGGCCGACTTCGAGCTGGTCGGGTCGCCGATCGCCAAACCCTCGGGCGTGCTGGACGTGGTGACCGACTTCGGCGCGGACCCGACCGGCGGCACCGACTCGACGGCGAGGTTCCAGGCCGCGGTGGACGCCGGCAGGGCGCAGGGGAGGGCGGTGTGGATCCCGGCCGGCACGTTCACCCTGTGGGACCACGTGGTGGTCGACGGCGTGACGCTGCGCGGGGCCGGGCCGTGGTACTCGGTGCTCGGCGGCCGGCACCCCGCCGACCGCAAGCGCGCCGCCGGCATCTACGGCAAGTACGTACCCGGCGGCGGCTACTCCGGGGAGATCCGTTCGCACGAGGCCGGCGGACCCAGCCGCAACGTCACGCTGCGGGACTTCGCCATCATCGGTGACATCCGGGAGCGGGTCGACGAGGACCAGGTCAACGCCATCGGCGGCGCGATGACGAACTCGGTGGTGGACAACCTGTGGTTGCAGCACACCAAGGTCGGCGCGTGGATGGACGGCCCGATGGACAACTTCACCATCCGCAACAGCCGCATCCTCGACCAGACCGCCGACGGGGTGAACTTCCACTGGGGCGTCACCAACTCCACGGTGACCAACACGTTCGTCCGCAACACCGGCGACGACGCGCTGGCCATGTGGGCGCAGAGCGTGCCGAACGTCGGCAACTCCTTCACCCGCAACACCATCGGCGTCACCGTCCTGGCCAACCACCTGGTCACCTACGGCGGGCGGGACATCACCATCGCCGACAACGTGACCGCCGACTCGGTGACCAACGGCGGCGGCATCCACGTCGCGAACCGCTACCCCGGGGTCACCGGTCCGACGGCGGTGGCCGGCACCATCACCGTGGCCCGCAACACCCTGATCCGCAACGGCAACTCCGACTACAACTGGAACTTCGGGGTCGGCGCGATCTGGTTCTCCGCGCTCAACGAGCCGATCCAGGGCGCGGCCGTCAACGTCACCGACACCGACATCCTGGACAGCTCCTACGCGGCGCTGCACTGGATCGAGGGGCAGACCAGCGGAATCGCGTTCAACAACGTCCGGATCGACGGCGCGGGCACCTATGCGCTCCAGGTGCAGGCCCCCAGCCAGGTCAGCTTCACAGGCGTCCGGGCCACCAACATCGCCCAGGCCAACCCGATGCACAACTGCGTCGGCAGCGGCTTCCAGATCACCCAGGGCACCGGCAACTCCGGCTGGTACACGCCCACCCCGTACTGCGGGCCGTGGCCACAGCCGCAGTGGGGCAACGGCCCGTCCAGCCCGCCGCCGACCAGCGTCCCGCCGACCACCGCGCCCCCGACCACGGCCCCGCCGACCACCCCACCCCCGACCACCCCGCCGGCCGGCGGGAACCTGGCCCTGGGCCGGCCGGCCACCGCCACCAGCGTCAACCAGTCCTACGCGGCCGGCAACGCGGTCGACGGCAACGCGGGCAGCTACTGGGAGAGCGCCAACAACGCGTTCCCGCAGTCGCTGACCGTCGACCTCGGGGCGGCGCGCACCGTCGACCGGGTGGTGCTCAAGCTCCCCGCCGGCTGGGAGCGCCGCACGCAGACGCTGTCCGTGCTCGGCTCCACCGACGGCTCCTCCTACGGCACGCTCGCCGCGTCGGCGGGCCGCGTGTTCGACCCGGCGGGCGGCAACAGCGTCTCGATCGCGCTGCCGTCGGGCACCCGCCGGTACGTCCGGGTCACCGTCACCGGCAACACCGGCTGGCCGGCCGCCCAACTCGCCGAACTGGAGGTGTACGGCGGCGGCGTCACCACCCCGCCGCCCACCACGACGCCACCCGCCACCACGCCGCCCCCGACCACCGCTCCGCCGGCCGGCAACCTGGCCGCTGGCCGGCCGGTCGCGGAGACCAGCCACGCCGACGTCTACGGCGTCGGCAACACCGTCGACGGCAACCCGAACACCTACTGGGAGAGCGCCAACAACGCCTTCCCCCAGTCGGTGACCGTCGACCTGGGCAGCGCCCGACCGGTCGCCCGGGTGGTGCTCAAGCTGCCGCCGTCGGCGGCCTGGCAGACCCGTACCCAGACGGTGACGGTGCTCGGCTCCACCGACGGCTCGTCGTTCACCACCCTCAAGGCGGCGGCCGGTTACGCGTTCGACCCGGCGTCCGGCAACAGCGTGTCGATCGCGCTGCCCGCCGGTGACCGCCGCTTCGTGCGGCTGACGTTCACCGGCAACACCGGCTGGCCGGCCGGTCAGCTCTCCGAGTTCGAGGTCTACGCCTCCTGACCCGGCGCGGCGGGGACCCGCCCGGGTCCCCGCCGCACCACACCCCCCACCCCCGTCAACGCCTCTCCACCTCCCCCGGGAAGAAGGTGTCCGTCCACCATGTCCAGACTCCGTACCAGAATCGTCGCGGTGCTCGCCGCGGTCGGCCTGGCCGTCACCGCGGCGCCCGCCCCGCCGGCTCTCGCGGCCGGCGGCCCGAACCTCGCCGCCGGCCGGCCCGCCACCGCCAGCAGCGTCAACGGGCCCTACGTCGCCGCCAACCTCACCGACGGCAACCAGGGCAGCTACTGGGAGAGCAGCGGCGCGCTGCCCCAGTGGGCCCAGGTCGACCTCGGCACCGGCCGCGCCGTCGACCAGGTGGTGCTCAAGCTCCCCGCCGCCTGGGAGGCCCGCACTCAGACGCTGTCCGTGCAGGCCAGCGCCGACGGCAGCGGCTTCACCACTGTCGTCGCGTCCGCCGCCCGCTCGTTCGGCCCGGCCGCCGGCAACACGGTGACGCTCGGCTTCAGCGCCACCAACGCCCGCTACCTGCGCGTCGTCGTCACCGCGAACACCGGCTGGGCCGCCGCCCAACTCGCCGAGCTGGAGGTCTACGGCACCGCCAGTTCCTCGACCAACCTGGCGCTCGGCAAGACGATGACCGAGAGCGGCCACTCCGACGTGTACGCCGCCGGCAACGCCAACGACGGCAACGCGGGCACCTACTGGGAGAGCCCGAACAACGCGTTCCCGCAGTGGATCCAGGCCGACCTGGGCGCCACCACCAGCGTCAACCGGCTGGTGCTGCGGCTGCCCACCGGCTGGGGCGCGCGCACCCAGACGCTGACCGTGCAGGGCAGCACCACCGGCTCCACGTTCGGCACGCTCGTCGCGTCCGCGTCGTACGCGTTCGACCCGGCCGGCGGCAACACGGTCAACGTCACCGTGCCCACCGCGTCCACCCGCTACCTGCGGCTGCTGTTCACCGCGAACAACGCCTGGCCCGCCGGACAGCTCGCCGAGCTGGAGATCTACGGCGCGGCGACCGGAGACACCCAGGCGCCCAGCGCGCCCGGCAACCTGGCGTTCACCGAGCCGGCCACCGACCAGGTCCGGCTGACCTGGACCGCGTCCACCGACAACGTCGGCGTCACCGGCTACGACATCTACGCGGGCGGCGTGCTGCGCACCAGCGTCGGCGGCACCACGCTCACCTACACCGACACCCAGCCCGCCGGCAGCACCGTGTCGTACTACGTGCGGGCCCGCGACGCCGCCGGCAACGTGTCCGCCAACAGCAACACGGTCACCCGCACCGGCAACACCGGCGACACCACCGCGCCGACCGCGCCCGGCAACCTCGCCTACACCCAGCCGGCGAGCGGCCAGATCCGGTTGACCTGGACCGCGTCCACCGACAACGTCGGCGTCACCGGCTACGAGGTGTGGGCCAACGGCACGCTGCGCACCACCGTCGGCGGCTCCACGCTGACCTACACCGACGGCCAGCCGGACAGCGCCACCGTCTCCTACCAGGTGCGCGCCCGCGACGCCGCCGGCAACGTGTCCGCCAGCAGCAACACGGTCACCCGCCCCGGCAGCACCACCGGTGGCACCAACCTGGCCGTCGGCAAGCCGGCCACCGCGTCGTCGGTGGTGCACGTGTTCAACGCCGCCAACGCGGTCGACAACGACGTCACCACCTACTGGGAGGGCGCGCCGGGCGCGTACCCGGGCACGCTGACCGTCGCGCTGGGCGCGAACGCCAGCATCAGCGCGGTGGTGGTGAAGCTCAACCCGGACCCGGCGTGGGGCGCGCGCACCCAGACGTTCCAGGTGCTCGGGCGGGAGCAGTCCGCCTCCGGGTTCACCAGCCTGGTCGGCTCCGCGACGTACTCGTTCAACCCGAACACCGGCAACACCGTGACCGTCCCCGTCTCGGCGACCGCCGCGGACGTCCGGTTGCAGTTCACCGCGAACTCCGGCTCGTCCAACGGGCAGGTCGCGGAATTCCAGGTCATCGGCGTGCCGGCGGCCAACCCGGACCTCACCGTCACCGCCCTGACCGCCTCGCCCACCGCGCCTGTCGAGACCGACGCGATCACCCTGTCCGCCACCGTGCGCAACGCCGGCACCGCCGCGTCCGCCGCCACCACCGTCACCCTCTACCTGGGTACGACGAAGGTCGGCACCGCCGCCGTCGGCGCGCTCGCGGCCGGCGCGTCCACCACCGTCTCGGCGAGCATCGGCGTTCGCGACGCCGGCAGCTACCAGCTCACCGCCAAGGTCGACGAGGCGAACACGGTGATCGAGCAGAACGAGGCGAACAACTCCTACACCAACCCGACCGCGTTGACGGTCAGCCCGGTGGCCAGCTCCGACCTGGTGGCCTCGGCCGTGACGTGGTCGCCGGGCACGCCGGCCGCCGGCGCCACGGTCAGCTTCGCGGTGACGCTGCGCAACCAGGGCACGATCGCGTCGGCGAGCGGCACGCACGGCATCACGCTCACCGTGCTCAACGACGCAGGCTCCGTGGTCCGCACGCTGACCGGCGCGTACTCCGGCACGATCGCCGCCGGGGCCACCGCCGGCCCGGTGTCGCTCGGCACCTGGACCGCCGCCAACGGCCGCCACACCGTGCGGGTGGTGCTCGCCGACGACGCCAACGAGTTGCCGGTGAAGCGGCAGAACAACTCCAGCGACCGGCCGCTGTTCGTCGGCCGGGGCGCGAACCTGGGCTACGACGCGTACGAGGCCGAGGACGGCTCGGTCGGCGGCGGCGCGCAGGTGATCGGCCCGAACCGCACCATCGGCGACCTGGCCGGCGAGGCGTCCGGCCGGCGGGCGGTCACCCTCAACACCACCGGCGCGTACGTCGAGTGGACCACCAGGTCGGCCGCGAACGCCCTGGTCACCCGCTTCTCCATCCCGGACGCGCCGGGCGGCGGCGGGATCGACGCGACGCTCAACGTCTACGTCAACGGGGTGCTGCACAAGCCGATCAGCCTCACCTCGAAGCACATCTGGCTCTACGGCGCGGAGGCCGCCCCCAGCGACTCGCCAGGCGCGGGCGCGCCCCGGCACCTCTACGACGAGGCGAACGTGCTGCTCGACTCCACCGTCGCGGCGGGCAGCCGGATCCGGCTCCAGAAGGACCCGGCGAACGCCACCACGTACGCGATCGACTTCGTCAACACCGAGCTGGTGTCGCCGCGCGCCAACCCGGACCCGACCCGGTACAAGGTGCCGACCGGCTTCAGCCACGCCGACGTGCAGAACGCGCTGGACGCGGTGCGGATGGACACCACCGGCACCCTGGTCGGCGTCTACCTGCCCGCCGGCAGCTACGAGACCGCGCAGAAGCTCCAGGTGTACGGCAAGGCGGTGAAGGTCGTCGGCGCGGGCATGTGGTACACCCGCTTCCAGACGCCGACGAACCAGCAGAACACCGATGCCGGGTTCCGGGTCGAGTCCTCGGCCAGCGGGTCGACCTTCGCCCACCTGGCGTTCTTCGGCAACTACACCAACCGGATCGACGGTCCGGGCAAGGTGTGGGGTGAGCTGAAGGACGTCGACGACCTGACGTTGGACAGCGTCTGGGTGGAGCACACCGTCTGCGCGTACTGGGGGGTGAGCGTGGACGGGCTGACCATCCGGGACAGCCGGTTCCGCAACACCTTCGCCGACGGGGTGAACATGACCAACGGCAGTACCGACGCGCTGGTCACCAACACGGAGGGCCGCTCCAACGGCGACGACGCGTTCGCGTTGTTCTCCGCCACCGACTCCGGCGGCTCCGGCGGCAACCACGGCAACGTGTTCGAGAACCTGACCGCCACGCTGACCTGGCGGGCCGCCGGCATCGCCGTGTACGGCGGCTACGACAACACCTTCCGCAACCTCTACCTCGCCGACCAGTTGACGTACTCGGGCATCACCATCAGCTCGCTGGACTTCGGCTACCCGTTCGTCGGGTTCGGGGCGAGCCCACCCACCCGGTTCGAGAACGTCTCGCTGATCCGCTCCGGCGGGCACTTCTGGGGCGGTCAGACGTTCCCGGCGATGTGGTTGTTCTCCGCGTCCAAGGAGTTCCGGGGCATCCGGGTCAGCGCCGTGGACATCGTCGACCCGACGTACTCGGGGATCATGTTCCAGACCAAGTACACAGGCGGCCAGCCGGAGAACCCGATCACCGACACGGTGCTCACCGACGTGTCGATCTCCGGGGCCCGGCGCAGTGGTGACGCGTTCGACGCGAAGTCTGGCTTCGGCATCTGGGTCAACGAGATGCCCGAGGCGGGGCAGGGCCCGGCGGTCGGCTCGGCGACGTTCACCAACCTGCGACTGAGCGACAACCACCAGGACGTCCGCAACACGACGAGCACCTTCACCATCGTCCGAAACTGATCCACCGATCAGCCGACGCCGCGGCGTCGGGTCGACCGGGCCGGGTGGCCTGCGCGGAGGGCCGCCCGGCCCGGGTGGTCCTCCGCGCCGCCGCGGCTCAGTCGTCGGCGGCCGGTCCCGTCCCGCGCCACCCGAGCACCGTCGCGTCGTCGGTGGCGACCCCGTGCCGGGCCTCGGCCTCCCGGACCCGCCTGATGATCCCGCCCGGCCCCTCGGTGTCGAGAAGACGCAGCAGGCCCGCCCAGTCGGTGAGCCCGAAGGTGTCCACGAGCCGGCTCGCCCCGTTGCTCAGCAACGCCGCCACCGTCACCCCGACCGCCGGGCAGTCGCCGGTGACCGCCTCGTCGACCACCCCCGGGTCGTCCTTGGCCACCCAGAAGCCGCCCGGGGCGTTGCGGTGCCCCCGCAACTCGGCCAGCAACCGCCGGTGCTCCCCGCTGCCCTCGGCCACGCCCACCAGCCGCCGCTCGAAGGAGCGGGCGATCACCGGCTCGCGGGGGTCGTGGGCGACGAGCGGCCCGCCGGCCACCCGGCCGACGACCGCCACCGCGTCCCCGAGGACCAGGTGCTCGACCAGCCCACCGGCGCACCGCAGCACCGCCACGGCCGCGTACGGGCTGCTCGGGTGGGTGACGTCGCAGGTGCCCCGGTGCGCGTCGGTGACCTGCCCGATGCCCTCGGCCAGCACCGCCCGCAGGCTCCCGCCCGTCGACAGCCCGCCCAGCAGCGCGCCGCCGAGCCGCCGGGCGTACCAGGCCACGCCGTGCCGGCAGACCTCGCCGGCCCCGGGGACGCCGCCCGCGCCGTCGACCAGCACCAGGCCGGCCGGCACCGCCCCGGCGAAATCCTCGTTGGCCCGCCCGGGGTGCCCCGCGTCGGTCGCCAGCAGCACCCGCACCCGCCGATCATCACACGGTCGGGTCCGGCCGGGTTTCACCCGGTGACGCCGCAGTCGACGAGGATCTTCACCTCGCCACCGGCGGCGAGCGCCCGGAACGCCTCGGCCACCTCGGGCAGCGGCACGACCCGGGTGATCAGCCGCCCGGCGGGCACCAGGCCGGCATGCACCAGCCGGACGGCCTCGGTGTAGTCCTCCCGCTCGTACACCCGCACCCCGATCAGCTCCAGTTCGCGCCAGAAGACGCGGTGCAGGTCCACCTCCCGGGGGGTGGGGTGGATCGCCACGACGACCAGCCGGCCGCGTGCGGCGAGCAGGTCGGTCGCGGTGCGGACCCCGGCGGCGGACCCGGACACCTCGAAGGCCACGGCCGCCCCGGCGCCGCCGGTCGTCTCGTGCACGTGCCGGGCGACGTCCACCGTCGCCGGGTCGACGGTACGCAGCCCGAGTTCGGTGGCGAGGGCCCGCCGGCGCGGGTCGAGTTCCAGCACCGTCACCTCGGCCCCGGTGACCCGCGCGACCGTCCCGATGAGCAGGCCGACCGGCCCGGCGCCGACGACCACCGCGTGTTCACCGGCGGTCAGCCGGGACCGGCGTACGTCGTGCACGGCGACGGCGGTCGGCTCGATCAGCGCGGCGTGGGTCAGCGGCAGGTCTGCCGGCAGCGGCACCACGATGCGTGCGGGCACCGTCCACGAACGCTGCATCGCCCCGGGGGAGTCGATGCCGACGAAGGTGAGCCGGTGACAGATGTGGCTGTTGCCGGCCCGGCAGGCGGGGCAGTCGCCGCACCACTCCAGCGGCATCACGGTCACCGGGTCGCCCACCCGGTGCCCCCGCACCCCGGGGCCGACCTCGGCGATGCGTCCGGACATCTCGTGGCCGATCACCGCCGGCACCCGGACCCGCTGGTCCATCGCGCCGTGCGCCACGTGCAGGTCGGTGCCGCAGATCCCGGTGTACGCGACGTCGATGCGCACCTGGCCAGGGCCGGGCGGCACGACGGCGGTCCGCTCGACGACGAAGGTACGGTCGCCGACGTAGTGCGCGCTGTGGTTCACGACTCCTCCTCGGACAGGTGCCAGACCTCCCGCATCGGCGCCCACCAGTGCCCCGAGGCGGGCTCGGCGACCGACTCCTGGCACGGGTCGGTCAACGTCCACCACTCCTGCGTGCGCGGGTCGTCGGCGATGCGCCGCTGGTCGGCGTCGTGGTCCTCGCCGACGTACTCGTAGTAGCCGAAGAGCAGGTCGCCGTGCAGGAAGATGCTGTAGTTGCGGATGTTCGCCGCGCGCAGCGTCCGTTCGACGTCGGGCCAGACGGCGGCGTGCAGGCGCAGATAGGTCTCGCGGTGCTCCGGTCGGAGCCGGATCAACCAGCCGTAGCGCTGCACGTCACGCCCCTTCGGTGCGGGTGGTAACCGCCGGTCCACGGCGGCGGGCCGTGGGACGGCCGCCGTCGGGGAAAACATCGGATGTCTCTATATTGGTGGGGGTCGCCGTCGGTCGGCTCAGCCGCAGCGGCCGGGACGACGCGCGACCGGCCGGCCGGAGGGGGACGTGATGGCACTGACCGACGACGCGATCGCCAAGATCCGGAGCATGGTGCAGAGCGGTGAGCTGCCGCCGGGTGCCCGGCTGCCACCCGAGCCGCAGCTCGCCGAGCAGATGGGCCTGTCGCGCAGCGGGGTCCGGGAGGCGGTGAAGGTCCTCGAGTCGGCCCGGGTGCTCGACGTGCGTCGGGGCGACGGGACGTACGTCACCAGCCTCGCCCCCCGGCTGCTGCTGGAGGGGCTGGGGGTCGCGGTGGAGCTGCTGCGCGACGACACGCTGCTGGAGGTGATGGAGGTCCGGCGGCTGCTGGAACCGATGGCCACCGGGCTGGCGGCGCTGCGGATGACCGAGGCCCAGCTCGACGACCTCGGCGGCATCCTGGAGGAGATGCGGGCGGCGGCCGACGACGCCGAGAAGCTGATCCGGTTCGACACGGCGTTCCACCACACCGTCGTCGCCACCACCGGCAACGAGACCCTCACCTCGCTGCTGGACGGGTTGTCCAGCCGTACCCTGCGGGCCCGGGTGTGGCGCGGGCTGATCGAGGGCAACGCGGCGCACACCACCATCGACGAGCACCACGCGATCTACCGCGCGCTGCGCTCGCGTGACCAACTGCTCGCCCAGGCGAGCGCGTTGATGCACGTCAACACCTCCGAGGCGTGGCTGCGGACGGTGCTGGCCGCCAAGGCGGGGGCCGCCTGACCCGGCCGGCCTCACGCGGGCCCCGCCGGAGGGGCCGCGCCGACCCGGTCGGCCAGGCCGTAGGTGCGTACGGCGGTGCCGGCGAGGATCTCCCGGTGTTCCCGGTCCGACAGCGGTGGCAGCGCTGCCGTCAACGCCCGCAGCACCCCGGGGTAGTCCGACCGGAGCAGGCAGACCGGCCAGTCCGAGCCGAACATCAGCCGCTGGGCGCCGAACTCGGCGACGGCCACCGCGACGAACGGCCGCAGGTGGTCCGGGGTCCACGTCGGGGCGGCCTCGGTGACCAGGCCGGACAACTTCGCGGTGACGTTGGGGTTGGCGGCGAGGGCGGCCAACGGACCGCGCCAGCTCCGCAGCCCCGCGTCACCCTCGTCGATGCGGGGCTTGCCCAGGTGGTCCAGGACGAACCGCAACCCCGGCACCGCGCGGGCCGCCCGCGCCGCCGCCGGTAGCTGGTCGGCGCGGATCACCAGGTCGAACGCGAGCCCGGCGTCGGCGAGCGCGGCGAGCCCGCGCCGCACGTCGGGCCGGTCCAGGTAGTCCGGGTCCGGCTCGCCCTGCACCTGCGAGCGGACCCCGGCCAGGTACCCGCCGCCGCGCAGCCGGCGGTAGCGGGCCACGGTGGCGGGCACGTCGTCGGCGGCGACGTCGAGCCAGGCCACCACCGCCAGGATCGGCGCGGTGTCGGCGGCGTAGCCGAGAAATTCGGCGGCCTCGTCGCGATGGCAGCGCCCGCCCTCGACCAGCACGGTGCCGGTGACCCCGGCGGCGGCGAGTTCGGCGGTCAGGTCCGCCGGGGTGAACGGCCGCCGGATGGTCGCCAGCTCGGGCGCGTCCAGCCAGGTGTACCCGCGTTCGGGTCGCCACAGGTGGTGGTGCGCGTCGATGATCACGGCGTCACCGGGTCCGGGGTCGCGGCGGTGTCGGCCCACTGCGGGCCGTCGGGGAACCGGTACGCGGCCAGGGACTCCGGCCGGATCTGCCCGCTCATGCCCGGTGCGGTGGGGGCCAGGTAGCGCCCGCCGGTGACCCGCACCGGGTCGACGAAGTGGTCGTGCAGGTGGTCGACGTACTCGATGGCCCGGTCCTCGGTGCTGCCACTGACCGCGACGAAGTCGAACATCGCCAGGTGCTGCACCAGTTCGCACAGCCCCACCCCGCCGGCGTGCGGGCAGACCGGCACCCCGAACCGCGCGGCGAGCAGCAGGATCGCCAGGTTCTCGTTGACCCCGGCGACCCGGCAGGCGTCGATCTGCACCACGTCGACGGCGTCGGCCTGGAGCAGCTGCTTGAACACCACCGCGTTGTGCACGTGCTCGCCGGTGGCGACCCGGATAGGGCTGAGCGCCTTGCGGACGGCGGCGTGCCCGAGGACGTCGTCCGGCGACGTCGGCTCCTCGATCCAGTACGGGTCGAACGCGGCCAGCTCCCGCATCCACCCGATCGCCTCGGGCACGCCCCAGATCTGGTTGGCGTCGACCGCGAGGCGGACCTGCGGCCCGACGGCCTGCCGGGCGATGCCCATCCGGCGTACGTCGTCGGCCAGGTCACCGCCGACTTTGAGTTTGATCAGCCGGTAGCCGTCGCGGACGGCCTCCGCGCAGAGCCGGGCCAGCTTCTCGTCGTCGTAGCCCAGCCACCCGGGCGTGGTGGTGTACGCGGGGTAGCCCTCGGCCAGCAGCCGCTGTTCCCGCTCGGCCCGTCCGTCGGCGGCCCGCCGCAACAGGGCCAGCGCCTCGTCCTCGGTGAGGGCGTCGCGCAGGTAGCGGAAGTCGACCTGGGCGACGAGCTGTTCCGGGGTGAGGTCGGCCAGCAGTTTCCACAGCGGCTTGCCGGCCCGTCGGGCGGCGAGGTCCCACACCGCGTTGACCAGGCCACCGGCGGCCATGTGCACGACCCCCTTGGCCGGGCCGAGCCAGCGGATCTGGCTGTCGCCGACGAGCCGTCGCGCCAGCGCCCCGGGGTCGGCGGTCAGCTCGTCGACGGGTTGGCCGACGACCATCGCGGCCAGCGACCGTACGGCGGCGACCTGGATCTCGGTGCCGCGTCCCACGGTGAAGACCAGCCCGTGTCCCTCGTCGCCCGTCGACGTCCGCAGGACGACGTAGGCGGCCGAGTAGTCGGGGAACGGATTCATCGCGTCCGACCCGTCGCGGTGCACGGAGGTGGGGAAGCGGACGTCGATCGTGTCCACCGCGGTGATGCGCTCAGTCAACGGAACTCCTGGTTGAGGGGATCGGGGGCGTCGGCGGTCCGCCTCGTGGGCGGGTCGCGCGGGGTCGGGCCGGCGGGGGCGGTTCAGGTCTGTGCCTTGCCGCCGGTGATGCGGGAGACCACCAGGGCGATCAGGATGACCGCGCCGTTGAGGAAGTTCGTCCACTGTGCGGGCACCCCGGCCAGGGTCAACACGTTGATGATCATGAAGAGCAGCAGGACGCCGGTGAACGCGCCGAAGACGCTGCCCCGGCCGCCGTTGAGGCTGACCCCGCCGATCACCGCCGCCGCGAACACCTGGAAGATCGCGCCGTCGCCCTGGGCCGCCGGCACCGCCGCCAGCCGGCCGCTGATCAGCAGGCCGGCCAGGGCGGCGAGCACGCTGGCCACGACCAGCGCGACCCACAGCACCCGGTCGGTGCGGATGCCGGCGGCGCGGGCCGCGTCGGCGTTGCCGCCGATGGCGTAGAGCGCGCGGCCGGCGCGGGTGTGGCCGAGCACCACGATCCCGGCGGCGAACAGCAGCAGCGACACCCAGATCGAGGCCGGCACCCCGAGCCAGCTCGTCGAGCCGAGGTACGTCATCGACCCGGGCAGCGCGAAGAAGGTCTGCCCGCCGGAGATGCCGGTGAGCAGGCCGCGCAGGATGATCAGCATGCCCAGCGTCACGATGAACCCGTTGAGGCCGAACCGGACGATGAGCAGCCCGTTGAACGCCCCGACCAGCGCCCCGACCAGCAGCACCACCGGCACCGCCCAGGCGTCCGGGAGCAGGCCGAGCCCCAACCCCCGGGTCAGCTCCGGGTCGACGACCAGCCAGGCGGCGATGCCCGGGGCGAGCCCGAAGGTGCTCTCCAGCGACAGGTCCATCTTGCCGGTGATCAGCACGATCGTCTGGGCCAGCACCAGGATCGCGATCTCCGACATGCTCTGCAGCACGTTGAGGACGTTGTCGGTGCTGAGGAAGACCGGGCTGATGATCCACCCGACGATCGCCACCGCGACGATCGCCGGCACCAGCGCCAGGTCCCGCAGCCGGGCGACGGCCAGGTGCCGCGACGACGGGCGGGTCGGCGGGGGCGCCGACGCCGGCACCGTGCCGGTGGACAGCGTGTCAGACATGGTGGAGGTCCACCCCTTCCATGGCGGCTACCAGATCGTTGTCGCTCCAGCCGTGGGCCATCTCGGCGACCACCCGGCCCTGGAACATCACCAGCACCCGGTCGCAGATGCGCAGGTCGTCCAGCTCGTCGGAGACCACCAGCACGGCGGTGCCCCGGCGGCGGACGTCCTCGACGACGCCGAGCAGGGTCTGCTTGGACCGCACGTCGACCCCGGCGGTGGGCGTGATCAGCACCAGCAGCCGCGGATCGTTGGCCAACGCCCGGCCCATCACGACCTTCTGCTGGTTGCCGCCGGACAGGTCGGCCACCGGCGTCTGCGGCCCGGACGCCTTGATCGTCAGCGCGGCGATGGTGTCCCGGGCCAGCGCGTCCCGGCGGGCCCGGGAGATGAACCCGTAGCGCCCGACCCGCTGCGGCACGGTCATCGTGACGTTCTCCCCGATCGACAGCCCCGGCACCAGGCCCTCCCGGTGCCGGTCCTGCGGCACCAGCCCCACCCCGGCGGCGAGGGCGTCGGGCACGCTGCCCGGCCGCAGCACCCGGCCGGCGAGGGTGACCGAACCGGCCACCGGGCGGGCCAGACCGACGACCGCCTCGGCGACCTCGACCTTGCCGCTGCCGCCACCACCGGCGATGCCGACCACCTCGCCCGCCCGGGCCCGCATCGACAGCCGGGCCCCGGACCCGGTGACCAGGTCCCGCACCGACAGCAGCACCGGCGCGTCGGACGCCGGCGGCCGGTGGTCGGCCTCCGGCATGCTCACGTCCTCCCCGGTCATCGCGGCGACCAGCGCCTGCCGGCTCAACCCGGCGACCGGGGCGGTGAGGATGTGCCGGGCGTCGCGGAAGACCGTCACCCGGTCGCACAGGTCGTAGATCTCCTGCAGGTGGTGGCTGATGAACAGGAACGTCACCCCCTGCGCCCGCAGGTCGCGGATGCGGGTGAACAGGCGGTCGATGCCGGCGGCGTCGAGCTGGGCGGTCGGCTCGTCGAGGACGATGAACCGGGCGCCGAAGGACAACGCGCGGGCGATCTCCACGAACTGCCGCTGCTCGACCGAGAGCGTCGCGGCCGGCTGCCGGACGTCGACGTCGACCGACCACTGCGCCAGCAGGTGTTGCGCCTCCCGCCGCAGGCTCGACCAGCGGATCAGGCCGGCGCGGGAGCGGGCGTGCCGGTTGAGGAACAGGTTCTCCGCCACGGTGAGGGTGGGAATGATCGTCGACTTCTGGTAGACGCAGGCCACCCGCCGCCGCCAGGCGTCCCGGTCGGCCAGCGGTGGCGCCGGCCGGCCGTCGAAGGCGACCGCCCCGCCGTCGGCGGCCTGCAACCCGGTCAGGATGCCGACCAGCGTCGACTTGCCGGCGCCGTTGCGGCCGACCAGGGCGTGCGTCTCGCCGCGCCGGACCATGATCCCCGCCCCGGACAGGGCGAGTGTGGAGCCGAAGCGTTTGGTGATGTCGACCGCCTCGACGACCGGTGGGTCGTCGTCGCCG
Source organism: Micromonospora humida (assembly GCF_016901255.1). Lineage (NCBI taxonomy): Bacteria > Bacillati > Actinomycetota > Actinomycetes > Micromonosporales > Micromonosporaceae > Micromonospora > Micromonospora humida. The sequence goes on along the minus strand of NZ_JAFEUC010000001.1, from coordinate 748,415 downwards.
GGGTGGTGCGGGGCGGTGGTCATCCCTTCCGGCCCCACAGCGAGGGGTCGTCGTACTTCACCGTGGGCTGCCCGGCGACCGGTGCGCCGTCCAGGGTCACCAGGGGTGCCGGGAGCTGGTCCTCCAGCAGGCCGTCGCGTACCTGGATGATGGTGCTGCCGTGGTCGGTGGGGCCGGGCTGGAACGTCTTGCCCTCGATCGCCGCCTTGGCGTACTCCAGCCCGTAGCGGGCGTACAGGTCGGCGGGTTGGCTGACGGTGGCGTCGATCAGGCCGTCGCCGATGTTCTTCAGCTCCTCGGGGATGCCGTCGTTGGACACCACGAAGACGTGCTTCGGGTCGGTCGGCGGCACCTGCAGGCCACGCTGCTTGAGGATCTGCAGGGTGCCCGACAGCGCGAACGACGACTGCATGTAGACGCCCCGGATGTCCGGGTCGGACGCGAAGCGGGTCTGCAACTTCGACGCCGCGACGTCGGCCTTCCAGTCGGTCGCCTCCCCGAAGACCTTGATGCCGGGGAACTCCTTGCCCATGCACTCGCTGAACGCCTCGGTGCGGTCCCGGCCGTTGATGGAGTCCAGGCCGCCCTGGAGCATGACGACCTTGCCCCGGCCGCCGAGCTTGGTGCCCAGGAACTGGCAGGCCTTGGTCCCGTACGCCCGGTTGTCGGCGCGGACCACCATGAACACCGTGCCGGTGTCGGGCCGGGTGTCGATGGTGACCACCGGGATCTTGCGGCTCTCCAGCTGGGCCAGGGTCGGGGCGATCGCGGCGGTGTCCTGCGGGGCCATCACCACCCCCTTGACGCCCTGGCTCATGAAGGTCTGGGCGTTCGAGATGAGGTTCGCGATGTCGTTCTGCGAGTTGGTGGTCTTGAGGTCGACCCCCAACTGCCCGGCGGACTGCGGCACGTACCTGATGTAGGAGTTCCAGAAGTCGGTGTCCGAGCGGGGGTAGTCGACCCCGATGAGCGGCTTGCCGCCGCCCGTGCCGGTCCCGGCCCCCCGGTCACCGCAGCCGGCGGTGAGGGCGACCGTCGCGCCGAGCAGCACCGTCAGCCCCGCGCTCACCAGACGTCCGTGGTTCATCGTGTTCGCTCCGTTTCTGCGGGAGTGCTCCGGCGGGCACGGCCGTCGCGTGGGGCGGCGGCCGTGCGCCCGGATGGCGCACTGCGGGCCGGGCGTGCTGGAACCTTGCGCCGGCTGCCGGGTCGGGGGACGGCACGCGGAGGTCCCCTCCCTGGGTGGGAGGTGGGTGGTGCCGACACGCACGGTCGAGACATCAGACGTTAGAGTTTCCATTGTGTAACGTCAATGCCCCGCAGGTTACTGCGGGGAGCGGCTGCTGGCGGCCGGTCGCCGGGGTGGAGCTTCGGTCGCGACACCCCAGACGTCCTACCAATGCCGTGCCCGGTCGGACGGCCCCTGCCTGGCGTGGCGTCGCAGGTGGCGGCGGCCGGTCGGCCCGTCGATGAACATTAACGTCGACGCCTGTAGTTCTTTGCCGCGTCGGGTCGCCTGCGCCGGCCGGACCGTCCCGCGCCCGATCGACCCGCGCGCCGGGCGGCAGCCGCCCCGCGCCCCGCCCGCCGTGGCCCCTCGGCGATCCGATCGGGCGTGCGTCGACGCACGCCGGTGCCGCCCTGGACGGCCGCTGCGCCCCGGATCTAAGAGATTTCCCATTTGTATTGGCCAGCATCGATTCCGATCGCCGCGCAGGGCGGCCGGTCAGAACAGGAGCGGCCCATGTCCGTACGACAGACCACCGACGACACCGCCAGCCACCCGGTCGGCACCCTCCCGGCCGGGCCGGACGGCTGGCGGTCGGTCCTGCTGGACCACCTCCCACCGCGTGACCGGCGGCTGTTCCACCGGTTCGGTCAGGGCCCCCGGGTGCCCGCCCCCGACCTGCGCATCCACCAGGCGTTCGCCAGGTGGGCCGCCGCCACCCCGGACGCCGTCGCCGCCGAGCACCTCGGGGTACGGATCGGCTACCGCGAACTGGACCGCCAGGCCAACCGGCTCGCCGCCCACCTCGTCGCCCTCGGCGTGCGCACCGGCGACACCGTGGGCGTGTTCACCAGCCGGTCCCTGCCGATGCTGGTGGGCATCCTGGCCACCCTCAAGGCCGGGGCGGCCTACGTCCCGCAGGACGTCCGGATCGCCCCCGCCGGGCAGTTGCGCCAGGTCGCCTCGACCGCCCGCTGCCGGGTGCTGCTGACCACGTCGGCGACCCTGGACGCGGTGCCGGCGTCGCCCGGTGTGCCCCGGCTCGCGGTCGACGAGATGATGGCCGAGCCGCTGCCCCCCGGCCTGCACCTCACCGCCCCCGTCCCGGACCGCCCGGTACGCGCCGACGACGGCTGCTACGTGCTGTTCACCTCCGGCACCACGGGCACCCCCAACGGCGTCACCGTCACCCACGGCAACGTCGCCAACATCCTGCTCACCACCCCGGGCGACCTGGGGATACGGCCCGGCCGGACGGTCGCCCAACTGCTCAACGTCGCCTTCGACATGGCCGCCTGGGAGATCCTCGGCTGCCTCGCCAACGGCGGCACCCTGCTCGTGCGCGACCGGGACCTCACCGCCACCGCCGCCCGCGCCGACGTGGTGGTCGCCACCCCCTCGGTGCTCGCCCGGATCGACCCGGACCGGTGCGCCGGGGTGCGGGTGGTCGCGGTCGCGGGGGAGCCCTGTCCGCGTCCGCTGGCCGACCGGTGGGCCGCCGGCCGGATCTTCTACAACTGCTGCGGGCCGACCGAGACCACCATCGTCAACACCATGCACCGGCACCGGCCGGGTGCGCCGCTGACCATCGGCCGGCCGACCCCGAACAACACCGTCTACGTCCTCGACGACGACGGACGCCCCTGCCGCATCGGCGAGGTCGGCGAGATGTGGGCCGGTGGCGACTGCGTCTCCGCCGGCTACCTGGACAACGACGCGCTCAACACCGAGCGGTACGCCCCGGACCCGTTCCTCGGCGGCGACCGGCTGATGTTCCGTACCCGCGACCGGGGCCGCTGGCGCGCGGACGGGGAACTGGAACATCTCGGCCGCACCGACGACCAGGTGAAGGTCCGGGGTTTCCGGGTGGAGCTGGACGCGGTCTCGACCGTGCTGGAGACGGTGCCGGGCTGCCGGAGCGCGGTCACCCTCCGGGTCACCGACCGGGACCTGGTCTCCTTCGTCGTCCCTGCGGAACTGGACCCGCAGCGGTGCCGGGAGACGGTGGCCGCCGCGCTGCCCTACTACTGCGTGCCGGCGGCCGTGCACCCGCTGCCGGAGCTGCCGATGACCGGCCGGGGCAAGGTCGACCGGGACGCGCTGCACCGGCTCGCCCTCGACCTGCGGTGGCAGTTCGCCCACGTCGAGGAGGCGGCGGCGTGACCACCACCGGTCTGCGACCCGTGTCGACGCCGCCGCGCACCGGCCCGGCGGGCCACCCCGACGAGGTGCTTCCCCCGCCGGTGTCGACGCTGCGCCGGGTCCTGGCCCATCCCCGGTTCATGCACCACCACCGGCTCGTCGCGGCGGTGCTCGCCGGCAACGCCGTGCTGCTGGCGTACGGGCTGGCCGCCGGCTGGTGGCACGGCCCGGGGACCGCCGACGCGTTGGGCGTCGCCGCGCTGGCGAACGTCGCGCTGGCCGTGCTGATCCGCCAGCAGTACGTGATCAACCTGCTGTTCCGGCTGGCCACCCGGGCACCCACCAGGTGGCCGCTGCGGGTGCGGGCCACGTTGGGCAAGGTCTACCACTTCGGTGGGCTGCACGTCGGCGCGGCGCTGGCCGGCACCGCCTGGTTCCTTGCCCAGCTCGGCGCGTTGACCGCGCGTGGCGGCCCGGCGGGGGCGCTGGTCACCGGGTACGCGGTGGCCGTCCTGCTGTTGGTCGTCGTCGGCACCGCGCTGCCGCCGGTGCGCTCGCGCCGGCACGACCTGTTCGAGCGCACCCACCGCCTCGGCGGCTGGGCGGCCCTGCTGCTGCTCTGGGCGCAGGCCAATTTCCTGGCCGGCGGGCCGGTCGCGCTGGCCGCCTCCCCGCAGGGATGGGTGCTCGCGGTGCTGACCGCCAGCATCGCCCTGCCCTGGCTGCGGCTGCGCCGGGTGCCGGTGGTGGTGCAGCGTCCGTCGTCGCACGTGGCGCTGGTCCACTTCGACCACGGGGTGACGCCGTTCCCCGGCTCGTCCACGGCGGTCAGCCGCAGCCCGCTGTGGGAGTGGCACTCGTTCGCCAACGTGCCGACGCCGGGCCGCAGCGGGTTCCGGCTGACCGTCAGCCGGGCCGGTGACTGGACCGGCCGGTTCGTCGACGACCCGCCGCGCCGGGTCTGGGTGAAGGGGATCAGCACCGCCGGGGTGGCCAACATCGAGACCCTGTTCCGCCGGGTGCTGTACGTGGCGACCGGCAGCGGGATCGGCCCGGTGCTGCCGCACCTGCTGGCCGGGCAGGTGCCGGCCCACCTGGTCTGGGTGGCCCGCCGGCACCGGGAGACCTTCGGCGACGACCTGGTCGACGAGATCCTCGCCCACCAGCCCGACGCGCTGCTGTGGGACACCGCCCGCGACGGCAAGCCCGACATGCTGCGGCTGGCCTGGCAGGCGTGCCGCCGCTCCGACGCGGAGGCGGTCATCTGCATCTCGAACCGTCCGCTGACCTGGCAGGTGGTGCGGGGCATGGAGGAACGCGGGGTGCCCGCGTACGGCGCGATCTGGGATTCCTGAGGACATGGAGGCGACGATGAGGATCACCGTGGAGAAGGACGACCGGGTGGTCACGGTGCGGTTGTGCCGGCCCGAGGTGCGCAACGCGTTGGACACGGCGCTGCTGACCGAACTGGTCGAGACGCTGCGCCCGCTGGACCGCGACCCGGGGGTGGGCTGTTTCGTGCTCACCGGCTCCGACGAGGTCTTCGCGGCCGGGGCGGACATCCGGGAGATGGCCGGGAAGTCCTTCCTGGACGTGGCGTTGGACGACCACTTCGCCGGTTGGGACGCGTTCGCCGCGCTGCGTACCCCGAAGATCGCGGCGGTGGCCGGCTACGCCCTCGGCGGCGGTTGCGAGCTGGCGATGATGTGTGACCTGGTCTTCGCGGCGGACAACGCCCGGTTCGGGCAGCCGGAGCTGCGGCTGGGGGTGATGCCCGGCATCGGCGGCACCCAGCGGCTGACCCGGCTGGTCGGCCCGGCGCGGGCGATGGACCTGGTGCTCACCGGCCGGCAGCTCGACGCGGCGCAGGCGTACCGGTGGGGCCTGGTGTCCCGGGTGGTGCCGACGGACCGGCTGCTGGCCGAGGCGAAGGCCGCGGCGGCGGTGGTGGCCGGGTATCCGAAGCTCGCGACGATGCTGGCCCGGGAGGCGGTCCGGCAGGCCGAGGAGGTCGGCGTGCAGGCCGGGGTGCTGTTCGAACGGCGGGCCTTCCACGCCCTGTTCGCCACCGAGGACCAGCGCGAGGGGATGGCCGCCTTCCTGGAGAAGCGTCCGGCCCGGTTCGTGGGCCGCTGAGCCACCGCGCCGCCCGGGGCCCGTCGGGCCCCGGGCGGCCGGCTCACAGCGCGCCGATCTGGTAGCCCAGGCCGTGCACGGTGCGCACCACCCCGTCGCCGAGCTTGCGGCGCAGGTAGTGCACGTACGTGTCGACCACCGCCTCGGTGCGGTCCGCGCCGAACACCCGCCCCCGGAGCTGGCTGCGGCTGTGCACCATCCGGGGTTGGCTGGCGAGCAGCCGGATCAGCTCGAACTCCCGGCCGCTGAGCGTCACCTCCCGCCCGTCGGGCAGCCGCACCCCGCGTTGGGCCAGGTCGAGCTGCCCGGCCCCGATGGGGATCAGTTCGGCCCCGTCGAAGCGGCGGCGGGTCAGCGCCCGGACCCGGGCCATCAGCTCGGTCACCTCGAACGGTTTGGGCAGGTAGTCGTCGGCGCCCGCGTCGAGGCCCCGGATGCGTTCGTCGAGGTCGCCGAGCGCGCTGAGCATCAGCACCCGGGCGGCGACGGAGCGCCGCCGCAGCCGGATGAGCAGGTCGACCCCGTCGATGGCCGGCAGCCGCCGGTCCAACATGATGACCTGGTAGGGGCCGCGCAGCGCCAGGTGCAGTCCGCGCTGACCGTCGCGGGCCAGGTCGATCCGGTACCCCGCCCGGTGGAACAGCTCGACCAGCATGTCGGCCAGTTCCGCGTCGTCCTCGACGAGGAGCAACGGGCCGTGCGCCGGGGGTGACGGGTCGGTCATCCGTTCATGGTCGCACCGAAACGGCAGAAGGTTGACCGGTGGAATTTCTCGCCGGTCAGAATCTACTCGTCGCGCGTTCCCCGCCCGCCCGGTCCCGGCCCGCCCACCAGCGCAGGGGCCACCGGCCGCCGCCCGGGTCGCCGTCCGTCGGCGGGCCACCGGCGCGCCCCCCGCCGGACACCGGCAGCCGTACGGTGAAGGTGGCGCCCGCCCCGGGCCGGCCGGTGGCGCTGATCGTGCCGCCGTGCGCGGTGACCACCTCGCGGACCAGCGCCAACCCGAGCCCGGCCCGGCGGTCCCCGGCGTCGGGGCCCCGGTGGAACCGGTCGAAGATCCGGCCGGCGTGCCGGGGGTCGAACCCCCGGCCGGAGTCGCTGACCACCAGCTCGACCCGGTCCGCGCCCGCCGGACGCAACCGCACCTGCACCCGCCCGCCGGCCGGGGTGTGGTGCAGGGCGTTCGCCAGCAGTTCCGCCACCACCCGGTGCAGCGCGGGCCCGACGCCGCGCACCGGCACCGGGTGGTCCGCGCCGGTCACCCCGAGCGTCACCCCGAGGGCGGCGGCGCGCGGCGCGTCGGCCCCGATCGCCTCGACGACGAGCGCGGCGAGGTCGACAGTGGCCGGCGGCCCGGTCATCGCCGCCGGATCGGCCAACCGGGCCGACAGGAGCAACTCGTCGACGATCTCCCCGAGCCGTCGGGTGGTGTGCAGCAGCCGGTCCAGGTCCTGCCGGTCCGCGTCGTGCGCCGCGCCGGTCGTCCGCTGGGCCAGCAGTTGGGCCGCCGTGTGCACCCGGGTGATCGGGGCCCGCAGCTCGTGGCTCGCGTCGGCGACGAAGCGGCGTTGCCGGTCGAGCGCCTCGGTCAGCGGCAGCACCGACCGGCGACGCAGCCGCAGGTCCGTCGCGGTCGCCGCGACCAGGACGGCCAGCGCGGCGGTCGACACCGCCCACAGCAGGTAACGCCGTTCGGCGAGCTGGAAGCGGGCGTCGAAGACCACCTGGACGACCTCGCCGTCGCGCCACTGGGTCCGCACGTGGTAGACGGTGCCGTTGCGGGCGACCTGGCCGACCTGGGGGCGGCCGGTGCGGGCCACGGTGTGGACCGCCCCGTGCTCCGGGAAGCCGGCCGGCGGCGCGCCACCGTGACCGGTGTCGCTCGCGCCGCCGAAGATCCAGGTGCAGCCGGACGGGTCGGCCGGGCGGCCGTGCACCATCGCCCAGTCCAGCTCGTGGCGGATCCTGGCCTGCTGGACGTGCACCAGGGCGGCGTAGCCGACCCCGCCGGCCAGCGCCAGCAGGGCGACGACCAGCAGCCCGACGGCCAGCCCGGTACGCGGCCGGGCGTGGGTCGCCCGCAGCCGGCGCATCCGGCCGGGGTCACCGCCGGCGCGTCGGCCAGCGGCGCTGGTCAGCGGCATCGTGCCGCCGCCCCGTCCCTGCGGATCCGACCTCGTCCGCCTGCCCGGCAACCGACCCGCATCCATCGAAGATGACACATCGCGCACCGGATCGGAAGGGATCACCGTCGCCTCCCGGATGCCGGGCCGGCCCGGCGTTCCCCGGGACCGGGGACGCGAAGGGTGAACGTTAACACTCGGCCGGGAAGGTTGACCCGGCAACGGGTCGTGCCCGGTGGCGGCGAGGCGACCGGGTGTCCGGGGCGCAACTCTTGAACCACCCGAAACCCTCTGGTAACATCGCCGGATCTGAATGGAACCCCTGCCGGTTCGTTCGCCCCCACCAAACCGATCATGCATCCGTTCGACCCGCGCCGATCGATGTGAGCGTTAACACTCGCCGGTCGGCTCCGTTTCGACCACGGAGTGCCGGTCGGTCAGACCACCTGAGGCCCTCGGCGACCACGTCACCGGGGGCCGCCGCGCAGGGGCCACCCGTCCTTGAGAAGGAGCACCCCCATGCACCTCCCGGCTGAGCATCCCGGCCCGGCTCTGCGCCGTCCCGGCCGTCGGCGCTGGCTGCTGTCGGCGGCCACCGCGCTCGTGACCGCCCTGAGCGGCGGTGCCGTCGTCGCGGCCACCGCGACGGAAGCCGCCGCGGCCACGATCGACACCGGCGCGTCGTACGTGCTGGTCAACCGCAACAGCGGCAAGGCCCTCGACGTCTACAACCTGGCCACCACCGACGGGGCCCGGATCACCCAGTGGACCCGCAACGACGGCAGCCAGCAGCAGTGGCAGTTCGTCGACTCCGGCGGCGGCTACTACCGGCTGAAGTCGAAGCTGTCCGGCAAGGTGCTCGACGTCTCCGGCAAGTCGACCGCCGACGGCGGACCGATCGTGCAGTGGACCGACAACAACGGCACCAACCAGCAGTTCAGCATCCAGGACATCGACGGCTACATCCAGCTGATCAACCGCAACAGTGGCAAGGCCGTCGAGGTGCAGGGCGCGTCCACCGCCGACGGCGGCAACATCGTGCAGTACGCCGACTGGAACGGCACCAACCAGCAGTGGCAGCTCGTCAAGCTCGGTGGCACCACCCCGCCGCCCACGACCCCGCCGCCGAGCGGCAACTGCACGCTGCCGTCGTCGTACCGGTGGTCGTCGACGGGTCCGCTGGCCACCCCGAAGTCGGGCTGGGTGTCGCTGAAGGACTTCACGGTCGCGCCGTACAACGGCAGGCAGCTCGTCTACGCCACCACGCACGACTTCGGCAACTCGTGGGGGTCGATGAACTTCGGCCTGTTCACCAACTGGTCGGAGATGGCCTCGGCGTCGCAGAACACCATGAGCCAGGGCACCGTGGCGCCGTCGCTGTTCTACTTCGCGCCGAAGAACATCTGGGTGCTCGCCTACCAGTGGGGTGGCGCGGCGTTCTCCTACCGTACGTCGACCGACCCGACCAACCCGAACGGTTGGGGTCCGGCCCAGACGATGTTCACCGGCAGCATCTCCGGCTCCGGCACCGGCCCGATCGACCAGACGCTGATCGCCGACAGCCAGAACATGTACCTGTTCTTCGCCGGTGACAACGGCAAGATCTACCGGGCCAGCATGCCGATCGGGAACTTCCCCGGCAACTTCGGTTCCAGCTACACGACCATCATGAGCGACACCTCGGAGAACCTGTTCGAGGCGCCGCAGGTCTACAAGGTCGCCGGCCAGAACCAGTACCTGATGATCGTCGAGGCCAGGACCAGCTCCTGGGAGCGCTACTTCCGCTCGTTCACGGCGACCAGCCTGAACGGCACCTGGACGCCGAACGCGGCGACCTACAACAACCCGTTCGCGGGCAAGGTCAACAGCGGTGCCACCTGGACCAACGACATCAGCCACGGTGAGCTGCTGCGCACCAGCGCCGACCAGACCATGACCATCGACCCGTGCAACCTGCAACTGCTCTACCAGGGCCGGTCGCCCAGCTCCGACGGCGTCGACTACGGCCTGCTGCCCTACCGGCCGGGTCTGCTCACCCGGCAGCGCTGATACTGCGCACCGGCGGACCTCGGGGGTTCCTGAGGTCCGCCGGTGGCCCGGGATGGACCGGGCCGTCGGATCACCTGAACGACATCCGCACCACCGATCGGCAGGGCCCGCACCTCGGGTCCTGCCGATCACCGTTTCGCCGCCGACAGCGGGCAGTACCGACTGCCGGCCGGGACCGTCCGGCGGCGTCCACGACCGGCCGTTGCGTACGTCGGCCGCCCGGCGGTGATCCGGCACCGCTGGCCATCACGCCGGCCCGGACCGGGACGGTCCGCCCACCGCCCAGGGTGGGCGGGGCCCCGACGCGACCGCAGAGGGCCGGCTCCGACATCCGGAGCCGGCCCTCCCGGCCTACCGCCGCCGCGACGGCGGCGGATCGTGCGTCACACCTGGGTGAACCGCCACTGCTGGTTGCTGGCGCTGTGGCAGGTCCACTGCAACAGCCGCGCCCCGTCGGTGGTGGAAGCACCGTTGACGTCCAGGCAGAGCCCGCTCTGCACGTTGCGCACCGTGTAGACCCCGGCGGTCGTGGTCGCCGTCGCGGTGAACTTCTGCGAGTTGCCGTTGTTGCAGGTGGCCTGCTGGAGGAACGCACCCGCCGTGGTGGAACCGCCGATCACCTCGGCGCACTTGTTGCTGTGCACCGCCTTCAGGTAGACCGCGCCGTTACCGGCGTCCACGGCCTGCCACTTCTGGTTGTTGCCGCCGGTGGCCGCCCACTGGGTGAGCTGCGCGCCGTCGGCGGTGGAGACGCCGCTGACGTCCATCAGCTTGCCGCTGTGCAGCGCGGTGAGCGTCCAGGTCTTCCCCGCCACGCCGGTTCCGGTGCCGGTGCCGGGCTGGCCGACACCCGCCCCGCCGAAGGTGTGCGAGTCGAGGTCGAACCAGTTGTTCGTGCTGCCCTTGAACACCAGGTAGAGCGGGTGCGTCCCGGACAACGCGGCCACGTTCACCGGCGCGGTCGACTGGTAGTTGTTCCAGCCGCCGGTGCTGGGCACCGGGGTGGTGGCCAGCAGCGTGCCGGTCGGTGAGTCGGCCCGCAGCTCGATCGTGCCGCCACCGGACGGCGACGACAGCCGGTAGCTGACCGTCGAGATGCCCGACAGGCTCATCGGGTTGAACGCGATCCAGTCGTTGTTGGAGATGTCACCGACCCGCTTGGTGCTCTCCGCACCGGCCTCGTCGACGACCCGGATGCCGGAGCTGCTGCTGAAGTACTCGGCCTGCTTGTGCTTGGGTTGCAGGATCGCCTGCGCCGTGCCGGTGAGCGGGGACGAGCCGCCCGGACCACCGCTGTCGGTGTAGCGGGCGTTGAGCACGTAGAAGAGGTTCGCGCCGTCGGGGTGCCCGCCGAGCAGGTCGGTGGAGATGGTGCCCGAGCAGCCCGGGTACTCGGTGGTCTCGTGCGCGTGGTCGTCGTGACCGAGCGCCGGGTTGACGACCACCTTGCTGCAGTCGACCGTGCCGCCGTCCGGATCGGTGACGCTGATCTGGTACGACACCTTGTCCCCGAAGGTGAGCATGCCACCGTTGGCCGGGGTGGTGATGGTGACCACCGGCGCGGAGTTGCCGACGGTGATCTGGACGTTGGCGAAGCCCGTCTTGCCGGTGTTGTCGGTGACCTTCAACTGCGCGGTGTAGTTGCCGTTGGTGGTGTAGACGTGCGACGGGTTGGCCGCCGTCGAGGTGGTGCCGTCACCGAACGTCCACTGGTAGCTCAGCGTGTTGCCCGGGTCCGGGTCGGTGGTACCGGCGCTGCTGAACTGGACGTTGAGCGGGGCCAGGCCGCTGGTGGGCGTACCGACGGCCTTGGCGATCGGCGACCGGCCGCCCTGGATGTAGTCGATCCGGTAGAGCCCGGAGTCGCTGTTGCCGCCACCGAAGTTGGTGCCCCACTCCAGCACGTAGAGCGAGCCGTCCTTGCCGAACTCCAGGTCCATCGGCTTGTTGAACCGTCCCCCGGGCAGGAACGTGTTGGTGCGGGTCACCGCCGTCGCGGAGTCGAAGTGCACCTCCTTGATGTAGCTGCGGGACCACTCGTAGAAGAAGTGCACGCCGTCGTAGTAGGGCGGGAACTTGGTGGCCGACGGGTTCGCCGGGTCGTACCGGTAGACCGGTCCGCCCATCGGGCCGGAGCCCCCGGAGCCGAGTTCCGGGAAGGTCGTCGAGGTGCCGTAGCCGTACCACATGTTGGGGGCGACGATCGGCTTCAGGCTGGTCAGGCCGGTGTTGTTGGGGGAGTTGTTGACCGGGGCGTTGCAGTTGAACTTGGCGCCGACCACGCCGGTGTCCGGGTTGTACGGCGCGTAGGGCTGGTTGTCGCCGTGGCAGAACGGCCACCCGTAGTTGCCGGGCGACTTGATCACGTTGAGTTCGACCAGGCCCTCCGGGCCCCGGTTGGTGGTGGGCGGGTTACGGTCCGGCCCGTAGTCGGCCAGGTAGACCCAGCCGTTGGCCGGGTCGATCGAGAACCGGAACGGGTTACGGAAACCCATCGCGTAGATCTCCGGCCGGGTCTGCGCCGTGCCCTGGGGGTAGAGGTTGCCGGTCGGGACGGTGTAGCCGCCGTTGTCCGACGGGCGGATGCGCAGCAGCTTGCCCCGCAGGTCGTTGGTGTTGCCGGCGCTGCGGGCGGCGTCGAGGTTGGACTTGCCGGCGCGCCAGTCCAGCGGCGCGTAGCCCTGCCAGTTGGGGTCGAGGTTCGGCGGGGTGTCGTCACCGGTGCCGATGTAGAGGTTGCCGTCCGGGCCGAAGTCGATGTAGCCGCCGGTGTGGCCGGGCTCGGGGAACGTGCGGTCCCGGTACGCCGGGATGTCGATGATCCGCGCCTCGGTGGACAGGTTGAGGGTGTCACCGGACAGCGTGTAGCGGGAGACGCGGTTGACGTCGGTGCTGCTGCTCGCCGGCGAGTGGTACAGGTACACGTAGCCGTTGGTGGCGAAGTTCGGGTCGATCGCCATGCCGGTGAGACCGTCCTCGCCGCCGGTGTAGACGCTCAGCGTGGCGGCGGTCACGGTGCTGTTGGTGCTCGGCTTGAAGATCTTGACCTGGCCGCCGCGCTGGACGTACATCACCCGGCCGTCGGGCAGCACGTTCAGCGCCATCGGGTCGACCGTGTTGTCGTCCAGGGTGCGCTTCTCGAAGTTGCCCCACACGGTGCCGCCGCAGTCGCCGGGCAGGTTGCCGGCGGCCCACTTCACGCCGCCGAGGACGTGGTTGCGGAAGTTCGTCTCGCTGTAGGAGTCGATCGCGTGGCCCATCGCGGTGGCCCACACCCGCCCGCCGGCGGCGGTGCGGCACCAGGAGATCGGGTGGTCCGGGCCCATCGCCCGGGAGCCGGGGTTGTACGTCCGCTCGTCGGCGGTCACCAGCACGTGCACGTTGCCGCGCGGGTTGCTGTCGAAGTTGTACCACTCCTCGCTGCGGTTCCACCGGTCCGGCAGGCCCGTCGTCGACGGGTGCTGCTTGTCGGCGACGATGGCGGTGCCGGGCAGTACGCCGGGGGAGTGCTCGGGCATGTGGGCGCCGCCGTTGAGGGTCTGGTCCCACCAGGGGTACTCGCCCTCGATACCCATGTCCAGGGCGTTGTGGATACCGACGATGCCCTTGCCGCTGGCGAGGTAACCCTCCACGGCCTGCCGTTGGGCGGCCGAGGTCCAGACCATGCCGGAGGTCTGGAACATGATGATCACGTCGAAGGTGGCGAGGTTGGCCGCGGTGAAGACGCTGGAGTCCTCCGTCTGCACCAGCTCGAAGTTGTTCGCCGCCGCCTGCTGCTGGAACATGCTGATCCCGGCGGGGATCGAGTCGTGCCGGTAACCCACCGTCTTGGTGAACAGCAGGGCGCGGAAGGCCGGAGCCGCCGACGCGGGTGGTGCGAGGCCGAGCGACAGTAACAGCCCGGCGATCATGCCGATGAGCAACGTGGTGCGACGCATGCCGTCTCCTAGGTGTCGGCGGGAACTTCCGGTGGCGACCACGGCCCGCCCGCGCGTCCGGTGGACGCCGGGGCGCACGGCGGGCACGGGCGTGCTGCCCGGGGTCGGCGTGCCGTCCGCCGCAACGGCCGTCGCCCCGCATTGCGTCACGCAGAGTGACGTCGGTGATGTGCTCGCCCGGTGGGCCGCGAGGCCAGGATGGGTCAGTCATCGATGAGTGTCAATGGAATGGGCAAGGTTCGATGTTTCGACGGTCTGGCCGTGGGCGCGCGTCGACCTCCCGACCCGGCATCGACGCCGCTCGGGTGCTCGAACCGGCGACCCGTGAAGATCGAGGATTGTGGACAGGCATCGAAACATCTATCTTCATACGTGTGATGTTTCGTCGATGTCAAGGAAAGTTTGCTCCTTGACGACGTAAGCGCTCACGAGCGACAGCGAAAGTTCACCGGCCGGCAGCTCCACCGTGCCGGGCACGGAACATCGACCACGCCGATGACTACTTACTGTGAGGGTTTCCGGGATGCCCGATCCGCCGCCGACACCGCTGCTGACCCTCCGGGGCATCGGCAAGTCCTTCCTCGGGGTGCGCGTACTCGACGGGGTCGACCTCGACGTCGCGCCGGGCGAGGTACACGCCGTCGTCGGTGAGAACGGGGCCGGCAAGTCCACCCTCATGAAGATCGTCTCCGGCGGGTACGCCCCGGACGCGGGCACCGTCGAGGTCGCCGGTGCGCGCCGGGCCTTCCGGGGCCCCCGCGACGCGCAGCGGGCCGGGATCGGCATCATCCACCAGGAGTTCAACCTGCTGCCGGAGCGCACCGTCGCCGAGAACGTCCACCTCGGACACGAACCGGTCCGGCGCGGGCTGGTCGACCGGCGGGCGATGCGGGAACGCACCCGGGACCTGCTCGCCTCGATCGGGGAAGCCGACCTGGCCGCCGACACCCGGGTGGGTCGGCTCGGTGTCGCGCAGCAGCAGGTCGTCGAGATCGCCAAGGCGCTCGCCCTGGACGCCCGGCTGCTCATCATGGACGAACCCACCGCCGCCCTGGCCGACCACGAGGTCGAGCTGCTCTACGGGCTGGTCCGCCGGCTCCAGCAGCGGGACATCGGCGTGCTGTACGTCTCGCACCGGCTCACCGAGGTCTTCGACCTGTCCGACCGGATCACGGTGCTCAAGGACGGCCGTCGCGTCACCACCGTGGCCACCGCCGACACCTGCACCGACGACCTCGTCCGGCACATGGTCGGCCGGGAGCTGTCCAGCTACTACCCCGACCGGGCCGGCCCCGACGACCTCGGCCCGGTACGCCTGACCGTCCGGGGCGCGGGCAACCGGAAACTGCGCGCCGTCGACCTGGACCTGCGGGCCGGCGAGGTGCTCGGTATCGGCGGGTTGCAGGGCTCCGGGCGCTCGGCGCTGGCCCGTGCGCTGTTCGGCGTCTCCCCGTTCACCACCGGCGACGTGAGGCTGGACGGCCGGCCGGTGCGGCTGCGCTCGCCCCGTACCGCGATGCGGGCCGGCATCGCCTACGTCACCGAGGACCGCAAGGGGGAGGGGATCGTGCCCCGGCAGTCGGTGCTCGACAACGCGCTGCTCGCCGGCCGGGCCGTCTTCCCGGCCCGGTCCGGGCACGCCGCACGCACCCGCCGGGTCCGCGACCTGCTCGCCACCGTCGAGGTCCGCGCCGCCGGCGACGACCAGGAGATCCGTTTCCTGTCCGGCGGCAACCAGCAGAAGGTCGTGCTGGCCCGCTGGCTGGCGCTCGACCCACGGGTGCTGTTGTTCGACGAGCCGACCCGGGGCATCGACGTGGGGGCGAAGTCGACCATCCACGACCTCGTCCGCCGGCTGGCCCGCGACGGCGCGGCGGTGCTGATGATCTCGTCGGACCTGCCCGAGCTGCTGGGGATGAGCGACCGGATCGTCGTCATGCGTGACGGCCGGATCGCTGGCGAACTGCCCGCCGGCGCGACCGAGGAGGACGTCGTCACCCTCGCCGTCGGCCACACCCCGGAGATCAACCGGTGAGTGCGAGGAGTGAGCCGGGTTTGCGAGCCCCGCAGTCGCGAACGGAGATCAACCGGTGAGTGCGAGGAGTGAGCCGGGTTTGCGAGCCCCGCAGTCGCGAACGGAGATCAACCAGTGAGCGCCCTGTCGTTGCTGCCGGCCCGACGCCCCGTGCCGGGGGTGTTCGTGGCGCTGGCCCTGACCCTGGCGGTCGGCTGGCTGGTCGTCCAGGTCGACGGCGGGCAGCTGTTCAACCAGGCCACGACGGTGAGCCTGCTGCACGTCGCCGCCGGTCTCGGGCTCGTCGCCGTCGGGCAGACGCTTGTCATCCTCGGCGGGTCGTTGGACCTCTCGGTGGCGTACGTGATCAGTCTGAGCACCCTGGTCGCGGCCGAGGCGATGAACGGCAGCGACGGTGCGCTGCTGCCGGCGGTCGGCCTGGCGCTCGCGGTCAGCGCCGGGGTCGGGCTGCTCAACGGGCTGCTCGTGACCCGGTTCCGGGTCAACGCGTTCATCGCCACCCTCGGCGTGGGGTTGCTGCTCAAGGGGTACCTCGACAGCAACTACGACGGACCGGCCGGGGCCACCTCGCCCGCGCTGGTGCAGTCGCTGGGCTACCAGCGGGTCGGTCCGGTGCCGTTGTCGTTCCTGCTGCTGCTGGCGTTGACCGGGGCGGTCTGGTTCGCGCTGTCGCGGACCCGCTTCGGGCACCACCTGGTCGCCGTCGGCGGTGATCCGGAGGTGGCCCGGCTCTCCGGGGTCCGCAACGACCGGGTCCTCGTCACCGCCCACGTGCTGTGCTCGCTGTGTGCCGGGCTCGCCGGGATCTACCTGGCCAGCCGGCTCGGTTCGGGTGCGCCCCGGGTGGGCACCGAGGGCCTCTACGACCTGGAGTCGATCGCGGCGGTGGTGATCGGCGGGACCGCGCTCGCCGGTGGGCGGGGCGGGGTCGTCGGCACGGTCGGCGGGGTGCTGCTGCTCGCCAGCATCGACGCGATCTTCAACCAGCTCGAGGTGGACGCCTTCTTCAAGCAGGTGATCCGGGGCGTCATCATCATCGCCGCGGTCGCCGTCTACGCCCGTCGGGCCCTGCGGAAGGCGGCGTCCTGACCATGCCGACCGTCGCGCGTCGTGCGCTGTCCCCGATCCGCCCGCGGGTACGCCCTGGCGGGGTGCTGCCGATCCTGGCCCTCCTCGCGGTGCTGCTGGTGCTCGTAGGCATCCGGCAGCCCGGCTTCCTCGACCCGCCGTCGCTGATGTCCTTCCTTGGCCGGTCGGCGCCGGTCATCCTGCTCGCCGCCGGCCAGTACTTCGTGATCGTCTCCGGCGAGTTCGACCTGTCGGTGGGTTCGCTGGTCACCGCTCAGGTGGTGGTGGCGGCCCGGCTGATCGACAGCGACCCGGCCCGCACCTGGCCGGTGGTGCTGCTCCTGTTGGCCTTCGGCGCGCTGGTCGGGCTGGTCAACGGGCTGGTCACGACGCGGCTGCGGGTGCCGTCGTTCATCACCACCCTGGGCATGTTCCTGATCCTGGTCGGCGCGGTCTACCTGTGGTCCGACGGCGCGCCGAAGGGCGGGCTCTCCGAGGAGTTCCGCCGGTTCGGCCGGCGGGCGATCGAGGACGTGCCGCTGCTCGGCCGGGTGCCGTACGCGCTGCTGGTGCTGGTGGTCGTCGCGGCGCTCGCCGTGCTGCTGATGCGGTCGGACTTCGGCCGGACCCTGGTCGCCGTCGGCGACAACGCGCGCACCGCACAGCTGAGCGGGGTACGCGTCTGGCGTACCCGGACGGTCGCCTTCGTCCTCAGCGGGCTCGCGGCGGCCGTGGCGGCGATCCTGCTCGGCGGCTACAGCGGGGTGTCGTTCCAGGCCGGGGCGGGCCTGGAGTTCGGGGCGATCACCGCGGTGGTGCTCGGTGGCGTGGCGCTGGGCGGGGGCCGCGGCTCGGTCGTCGGCGCGATGCTCGGCGCGCTCTCCCTGGAACTGCTCTTCGCGTTGATGAACTTCTACGGCGTCTCCGGCGCCCTCAGGTCCACCGTCCAGGGCGCGATCATCCTGCTCGCCGTGGCGGTCTCGGCTACCCGTTCGTCGTCTCGATAAGGGGAAACATAGTGCGACGTTGCCTGGCGGCGCTGGCCGCCGTCACCCTGCTGTCCCTGACCGCCTGCGCCACCGACGAACCGGGCGGGGGGCCGGCGGGCGGTTCCACCTCGGCCGCCGGCTCCGGCACCGGGGAGCAGTCGAAGTTCTTCGTGCAGGCCGACTACGACGCCGAGTTGGCCCTGCTCGGTGCGACCCCGACCGGCCCGGCGGACAAGCCGTGGGAGCAGATGCTCAATCCGACCATGGTGGACACCTCGAAGTTCAAGAAGGCCGGGCCGCACAAGCTGTGCTTCTCCAACGCGGCGTTGAACAACCCGTGGCGGCAGGTCGGGTTCAAGACCATGCAGGCCGAGGTGGCCGCGCAGGGCAGCCGGATCAGCGAGTTCGTGCACGTCGACGCCGAGGGCAAGGACCAGAAGCAGATCGCCGACATCAACGACCTGCTCGGCAAGGGCTGCGACGCGCTGATCGTCTCGCCGAACACCACCGCCACGCTCACCCCGGCGGTCGAGGCGGCCTGCAAGGCGGGACTGCCGGTGGTCGTCTTCGACCGTGGGGTCAGCACGAAGTGCCCGGTGACGTTCGTCAACCCGATCGGCGGCTACGGCTTCGGCCACGTCGGGGCGGAGTTCGTCAGCCAGCGGATGAAGCCGGGCGGCAAGGTCCTCGCCCTGCGCATCCTGCCCGGCGTCGACGTGCTGGAAACCCGCTGGTCGGCCGCGAAGGTGGCGTTCGACAAGGCGAAGGTCGACGTGGTGGGGGTCGAGTTCACCGACGGCGACCCGGCCAAGACCAAGAAGATCGTCGACGACTACCTCCAGCGGTACGGCACCATCGACGGCGTGTGGATGGACGCGGGCGCGGTCGCCGTCGCGGCGGTCGAGGCGTTCCAGGACGCGGGCAAGCCGGTGCCGCCGATCAACGGCGAGGACCAGCTCGACTTCCTGAAGGTCTGGAAGGACAAGGGCCTCACCGCGATCGCGCCGACGTACCCGACGTACCAGTGGCGTACGCCGGTCATCGCCGCGCTGCGCATCCTCGACGGGCAGCAGGTGGCCAACCCGTGGAAGCTGCCCCAGCCGACCATCACCCAGGAGAACCTGGACCGGTACCTCGACCCGGGCATGCCGCCGCTGCACTACGCGATGTGCGGCTGCACCGACCTGCCCGGTTACCCGCAGCGCTGGAAGTAGGCCCGGTGTACGCCTTCGGCGTGAACCCCTGGGTGTGGGCGTCGCCCGTCGACGACGAGGCCCTCGCCATGTTGGTGCCGCGGATCGCGGCGTTCGGCTTCGACGCGGTGGAGCTGCCGATCGAGCAGCCGGGCGACTGGGATCCGGCCCGGACCCGGGACCTGTTGGCCGCGCACGGTCTGGTCGCGGCGGCGGTCTGCGCGGTCACCCCGCCGGGGCGGGAGCTGGTCGACGCCGCCCCGGCGGTGGTGGAGTCGACTGTCGACTACCTCCGGGGGTGCGTGGCGAGCGCGGCGGCGGTCGGCGCACCCTGTGTGGGCGGCCCGGTGTACGCCTCGGTGGGGCGTACCTGGCGGATGTCGTGGGCGGCGCGGGCGGCCTGCCACGCGGACTTCCGGCGGGCCCTGGCACCGGTGGCCGAGCAGGCCGGCGAGTGCGGCGTGAGCATCGGGGTGGAGGCGCTGAACCGGTACGAGACGAGCGTGGTCAACACCGTCGCGCAGACGATCGAGCTGATCGACGGGTTGCCGTCGAGCGTCGGCATCATGATCGACACGTACCACATGAACATCGAGGAGTCCGATCCGTACGCGGCGCTCGCCGCCGCCGGCCCGTACGTCAAGCACGTCCAGGTCAGTGGCACCAATCGGGGCGCCCCGGGCGCGGACCACTTCGACTGGCCGCGGTTCTTCGCGGTGCTGGGGGCCACCGGGTACCGGGGTGCGGTCTGCATCGAGTCGTTCACGGGGGAGAACGACACGATCGCCACGGCGGCGGCGATCTGGCGTCC
Organism: Micromonospora humida; assembly: GCF_016901255.1. Taxonomy (NCBI): domain Bacteria; kingdom Bacillati; phylum Actinomycetota; class Actinomycetes; order Micromonosporales; family Micromonosporaceae; genus Micromonospora; species Micromonospora humida. Next base: position 728,703 of record NZ_JAFEUC010000001.1, on the reverse strand, counting down.
GCTGGCCCCCTCGCAGGACCGGCTCGCCACCGACGGTCTGCGGCACCTGCGGGCGGTCACGACGGGCGCCCCCGCCGGGGGATAGGGCGTTCGGGGCGGCCGTCGGGACGTCCCGTCGGGGTGGCGGGACCATCGTCCGGCCACCCCGACGTCCTGCCGGCGGCAGGACTCTCTGCCTTGTCTTGACAAGGCAAGCGGAACCGCAGGACAGTCGTCATACCTATTGATACTCAACGATTTGTGGCGGGTGTGACATGCGAAAGTCGCTGACGGCTGTGATCGCCGTCGTTGTCGCCATGGTCGGCGTGCTGGCAGCGGGCCTGTGCGCCAGCGCGGCGAGCGCCGCGGCCGGTTGCCGGGTGAACTACGTCGTCAGCAGCCAGTGGACCGGCGGCTTCAGCGCCGACGTCACGGTCACCAACCTCGGTGACCCGATCAGCGGCTGGACGCTACGGTTCGGCTTCCCCGCGGTCGACCAGCGGATCGCGCAGACCTGGAGCGCCACCTGGGCCCAGTCGGGCCAGCAGGTCAGCGCGACCAACCTCAGTTGGAACGCCAACCTGGGCACCAACGCCTCGACCACCATCGGCTTCGTCGGCACCTGGTACGGCAGCAACCCCCCGCCGCCGTCGTTCACCCTCAACGGGGTCGCCTGCACCGGCGGGGTCCTGCCCACCAGGACGCCGACCGGGCCGACCACCTCGCCGCCGGTCGCCGACTACCCGGCGATCGTCACCTGGATCAGCCCGGCCGCCGGGGCGGTCCACACCGCGCCGGGCCCCGTCCCGCTGGCGGCGACCGCGACGGTGGGAGGCGGCCACTACATCACCTCGGTGTCCTTCCGGGTGGACGGCGTCACGGTGGCCCAGGGGGCGAGGTCCGCCGGCGACCGGTTCGACGCGTCGTGGACCCCGCCGGTCGGGGCCCCCGGGACCAGCACCACCTACGTGCTGAACGTCTCCGCCGGCACCGACCAGTCGCTGTCCGGCGGTGCCCCGCCCCGGCTGATCACGGTGGTCACGCCCCCGACCAGCGGCGTCAACCAGCCGCCGGCGGTGGCGCTGAGCACTCCCGGCGGGCAGACGTACTTCCTCGAACCGACCACCGTCACGCTGGTCGCCGACGTCACCGACGCCGACGCCGGGGACGTGGTCGACCGGGTGGAGCTGTATCTCGGCGGGACCCGGGTGGCCGCGACGCCGACCCGCAGTGGACAGCGCTTCCAGTTCCAGCTCGACCTGGCGGCGGCCACGTCGTCCACCTTCACCGTCCGGGCGTACGACGCCCACGGTGGCGTCGGCATCTCCAATCCGCTGACCTTCACCATCCGCTAGTCCGGCGGCGGCGTCCGCGACCGGGACCCACCCGGTCACCGATGTCCTAGGATGCTTTAGGGGTCGTGCCCCGCGTCACCGGCGCGGGGCACGACCATGACCACGCGACCACGCGTGAGTAGGGGTTCCGGATCGGGCCCCGCGCACTACCATGGGTGCTGCGCCGGAAACGGCGCGGCGACGTTTCTGTTCTGGTGGCTCTTGTTTCGTTGGGTGGTGGTCGCGGTGGCGGTCGGTACGATTCTCAGCTTCGACGACGTGAAGGGGTACGGCTTCATCAGCCCGGAGGGCGGTGGTGAGGACGTCTTCGTGCACGCGAACGACTTCGGCGACCAGCGTCCGTCGGTCGCGCCCGGAATGCGGGTGGAGTTCGAGTCGGTGGAGGGCAACCGCGGGGTCAAGGCGCTCTACGCGCGCCTGCTCAACCCCGGTGCCCCGGTCGCGTCCCGCCCGGCGGCGTCCGGCGCGCCGACCGTGACCCGGCTGCCGGTGACCGACCGGGGCGACGACGAGGAGTGCGACGTCCTGACCGCGTTCACCTTCCGGTCCAACATCACCGACCTGCTGGTCGAGCAGGTGCCGACGCTCACCGGCGCCCAGATCAGCCAGATCCGGCAGCACCTCACGCAGTTCGCCCGTTCCCACGGGTGGATCGAGGACTGACCCCCGTCCGGTGCGGGCCCACCCTGTGGTGGGCCCGCACCGGCGTCAGCCGGCGGCGTAGGCGTACCGCGAGGTCCGCTCGGCGAGCCAGAGCCACCGCCGCCGCACCTCGCCGCTGGTGGCCGCGACCATGCCGAGCGCGTCGGCGGACACGGCGGCCAGCGCCGCACCGGTCGCCGCCGGATCGTCGAGCAGCGCCGCACCGTCGCGGAACGCCTCCGCCTCGGCCCCGCCGCCGAACCGGGGCGCGACCTCGTCGCGCCAGAAGTCGGCCCAGGCCAGCTCCGGGTCCCAGGAGAACCGGGCGTACGCCAGGTAGCTGATCTCGTTGGTCGGGTGGTACGCGGACGGCTCGGCGAAGATGGTCAACCCGCGCATCCCGGCCGCCCCGGACCGACCGGCCATGTCGGCGTACATCTCGGGGACCCAGGAGTGGCGCTGCCGGTTCCACTGTGAACCGGCGTGGGTGCGCAGCACGTTCGTGGTGTGCGGGAGCCGCTCGACGTGCTCGGCGGTCAACCGGTCCCGCTGGTCGTACCAGAAGGCCCGGTTCACGCAGTACTGGTAGGCGACATCGTCGGGCAGGTCGGCCAGGGGCTTCTGGGCGTCGAGGTCGAAGATGTTGTCCCAGTACACCTCGACGAGGTGGCGCAGCGGCACCCCGGCCGGGCCGGGCCGCCGGGCGGTCGCAAGCAGCGTCGGGTACACCGACCGCATCGCCTCGTACGACCAGGAGGTGCGCTCGCCCCCGGTGCGGGCGGCGCACCGGGCGCAGGCGCAACTGCCGTAGTCGCCGGTCTCGAAGTTGATCCCGCCCACCGGAAGGGTGTCGAGCAGCCAGTCGATGGCGTCGCGGTGCCAGGCCAGGTTGTCCGGCTGGGACGGGCAGGCCGCCATCATGTACTCGCTGGCCGGGAAGTGCAGGTCACCGAACTCGTCGATGTCGAAGCCGACCTTCTTTGGCAACTCGGCGGCGAGGTCGGGGCGTTGCCGCAGCCAGGTGGCCAGGTTGTAGCGGTGCCGGCCGTCGAAGTAGATCCCGCCGTAGGCGTTGATGCCCACCCCGGCGATGATCCGCACACCCCGGGCGTTGGCGTACTCGCACAGGTCACGGGCCGCGGCGACCCCGCCGTGGGCGTCGCGCAGCAGCCCGTACACGACGATGCCGCCGATGCGTTCCCGCGAGCAGAAGTCGACCAGGCGGCGGTAGTCGGCGCCGAACGCGTCGGCGGACTTCGCGTACGGGTTGAGCGCGCCGATCTCCTGCTGACCGAGCTGACGGGTGTCCCAGTTGGTGGAGTGGTCCCAGGTCCACAGGGTGCGCAGCGGCAGCCCGGGGGCGCTCACCGTGCTGCCCACCGGCAGCCCGGCGGGGGTGGCGGCGGCGACCAGGGCGCGGGCGGCGTACACCAGGCCGGCGAACGGGTCGCCGACGAGCCGGACCTCACCCTGTTCCGGCACCTCGACGCGGTGGCCGCCCTCGGGCAGCGTCGGGTCGGCGACGAACCGGACGGGCACCGCGTCGGCACCGCCCTCACCCCACGCCGCGCGGAGCAGGTCGGCGGCGAACGGGGCGTGCCCGGCGTCGAGCACCCGTACCCCGGAAAGCTGGCGGAACGACGTCATCATGACCTCCCGATGGTCGGTGCGGTGGCGGCCAGGTAGTCGACCACGTCGATCGCGGTCCACACCCCGTGCCGCCAGTAGGGGTCCTGTTCGAGACGGGCGCGGGCGGCGGGCGCGTCGGCGGCCCGCAGCACCAGCACCGAGGCGCGCAGGTCGGCGCGGGCCCCGACGACGAGGGCGGTGCCGTCGGCGAGCAGGTCACGCATGTGCGCCAGGTGCGCGGCCCGGTACGGCTCCCGCCGGAGCGCGGCGTCGGCGGCGAAGGTGGCGGTGACCAGGTAGGTCGGTGTGAAGCGCAGCTCCCCGGTGGCGGTGTGGCTCACGTGTCGGCTCCGATCGCGCCGAGCAGCCGCTGCATGGCGACCCGGTAGACGGTCTGCGGGCGGCCCGCGCCGGTGCTGACGTGCACCCCGACCTCCTCGGCGAAGCCGGCCGCGCGCAGCGCGTTGAGCAGCCGGCGGGCCGAGCGGGCCTCCACCCCGTACGCGTCGGCGAGGCCCCGGGCGGTGATCTGGTCGGGGTCCATCTGGTGCAGCGCCTCCAGCAGCCGCCGGGTGGACAGCGGGCCGATCCGGAGCTGCTCGGAGACGCGCAGCATGCCCGGGCCGGTTTCGCGCAGCCGGGGACGCACGGTGGTCTGCCGGCTGGAGTGAACCTCCCCGTCGGGGAAGACCACGTGGGTGTCGCCGCTGTGCCGGCCCAGGGCGAGGGCCTTGCGGGCGTTGTCCTCGGCGGCGGCGATGGTGGTGCCGGCACCGAAACCGACGGCGTGTTCGACGTCGACGCCGCGCAGGGTGAGCAGGGAGGCGTGCCCGTCGCGGTGCCGGGCCAGGGCGCTCTCCACGGTGCCCCGGGTGGTGGTGATCAGCATCGTCCGGTCGTCGACGGTGGCGAGCCGGCCGCGCATCCGTTCGGCGTGTTCCAGCAGCGCCTCGCGGACCCGTAGCCGCTGCCGTTCGGCCTGGTACGGGTCCTGTGCCCGCTGGGTGGGGGCACCCAGGTCGACCATCATGACCGCGATCTGGGTGGCCCGGGACTGGCGTACCTCGGCGGCGAGCCAGGCCCGGCGCAGCGCGTCGCGGACCGATGCCCGGGTGTGCTCGACACGCCACACCGGCACCCCGCTGTCCTCGAGGTCCCGGTGCACCGCGCCGAGGCAGGTCAGGCACGCCTCGACCGCGCCTGAGGCGTACCGTTCCCGGTGGTAGGCGGTGATCTCGTCGAGGCCGGAGAAGAGCAGCCCGGACGAGTCGGCGATGGGCAGGATCTCGGTGGGCGGCTCGACCTCGATGTCGTGGTACGTCTCCCGGACGGTCTCCGCCTCGATGGTGTCGACGCTGACCCGGGGCAGTCGTCCGCCGGTGGCCAGCAGGATCCGGGACAGCGTGCGGTAGAGGTCGATGCCGGCGTGCCGGACGTAGTCGATCTCGGCGCGCAGTTCCCCGGTGGCCGTGGCGAAGGCGTACGGGATGCGCCCGGTGAACAGCAGCACCTGGCACATCTCGTCGAGTTCGCGGGCCAGGTCGGGGGCCTGCTCCGGCCGGGTGTACGCGCGGGTGGTGATCGCCTCCGCACGGCCCTCCCCGGCCGCGACCTCCCGGACGAGCCGGATCGAGTCCTCCGGGCCGATGATGCCGATCACAATGCCTCCACGTGGTGTGCCGCTGCCCTGGTGGGTGGGGTGCTCAGCCGGTGCAGACCGTGCCGGTGAGGCCGGCGCTCGCCGACGACGCCAGCAGGACCAGCGCCGAGGCGACGTCCTCGGGGCGGCCCAGCGCGGCTTCGACGGCGGCGATCCGTCCGCCGTCGGCGCCGTTGGCCCGTGCCTCGGTGAGCGACCGCCGCATCAGTGGCGTGTCGATGTCGCCGGGGCAGAGCGTGTGCACCCTGATCCCCTGTGGACCGAGTTGGCGGGCCAGTGTGAGCGCCAGACCGTGCAACCCTCCCTTGCTCGCGCCGTAGGGTACCGAGCCGGAGCCGGTCTGCACGCCCGCCTTCGAGCCGACCAGCACGAGCACCCCACCGTGGGGGAGCAGGTGCCGGGTGGCGTGCTTGGCGACCAGGAACGGCCCGGTGAGGTTGACGGCGATGACCTGGGCCCAGAGCGCGACCGGCACGTCCCGTACGTCGAGGCCCTGCCCGCGCATCACCCCGGCGACGTGCAGCACGGCGTCGATCCCGCCGAGGTCGGCGGCGGCGGCGTCGAGCGCCGCGGCGACCTCGGTCTCGACGGTGACGTCCACCCGGTGCGCGCAGGCCCGGCCGCCGGTGGCGCGGGCCTGCTCGGCGGCGGTGTCCGCGCCGGCGGCGTCGGCGTCGAGCACGGCGACCGCCGCGCCGGCCGCGGCGGCGGCGGCGACGGTGGCCCGGCCGATGCCGGACGCACCGCCGACGACGACCACCCGCCGGCCGGCGAGCAGGCCGGCGGGTGCGGTGCCGGTGCCGGTGCCGTGCGCGTCGGCCTGCTCGCCGGGTCTGCCGGTGGCGGCGGGTGGGACCGTGTCGTTCACGCCCGGACCGTCCGGCGGACGGCGTCGGCGACGGTCGCCGCCTCGGGCACCACGACCGCCTGGAGGGCGGGCGCGGCGGGCATCGGCACGTCCGGGGCGGCGACCCGGGCGATCGGGGCGCGCAGGTCGGTGAAGCACTCGGTGGCGGCGCGGGCGGCGATCTCCGCGCCGAAGCCGCCGGTCAGGTTCGCCTCGTGGGCGACGACCAGCCGTCCGGTGCGGGCCACCGACGCGGCGACGGTGTCGAAGTCCAGCGGGTTGAGCCAGCGCAGGTCGACCACTTCGGCGTCGATGCCCTCCTCGGCGAGGGTGCCGGCGGCGTCGAGGGCGGCGGAGACCATCCGGGACCAGGCCACGACGGTGACGTCGGTGCCGGGGCGGACCACCCGGGCTCCGCCGACGGGCTCGACCGGGGCGTCGGTGCGCACCGGGCCCCGGGTCGGGTAGAGCATCCGGGCCTCGGCGACCACCACCGGGTCGTCGCTGACCACGGCGGTGCGCAGCATCTGGTACGCGTCGTCGGGGGTGGCCGGCAGGGCGACCCGCAGGCCGGGGGTGTGCGCGAAGTACGCCTCCGGGGAGTGCGAGTGCTGGGCGCACGCGCCGGGGGAGTAGCCCTGCTGCATCCGGATCACCAGCGGGGCCTTCCACCGGCCGGCGCTGGAGTAGTGGATGGTGGCGATCTGGTTGACGATCTGGTCCATCGCGACGAACGAGAAGTCGGCGTACATGATCTCGGCGATGGGGCGCAGCCCGGTCATGGCCGCGCCGAGGGCCATGCCGAGGAAACCGGTCTCGGAGATCGGGGTGTCGAAGATCCGTTCGGAGCCGAACCGCTTGTGCAGCCCCTTGGTCGCGCCGAACGGCCCGCCGGGCAGCGCGACGTCCTCGCCGAAGTAGATGGTGTCGGTCCGGCTGTCCAGGGCCCAGGTGAGGGCGGCGTTGACGGCCTGGATGTAGCGCAGCGACTCAGACATAGACGTGCTCCTCGGCGGTCGCCGGGTCCGGGTGGGGGACGGCGCGGGCGGCGGTGACGGCGGCTTCGATCTCGGCGGCCACCTCGGCGTCGATGGCGTCGAGCCGGGCGGTCAGGTCGGCGTCGGCGGCCTGGCGGATGCGGGCCAGGGGTTCGCGTTGCCGGGCGGCGGCGATCTCGCCGGCGGGACGGTAGTGCTGGGCGTCGCCGCTGTAGTGGCCGACGAGGCGTTCGGTCATCGCCTCCACGATGGACGGGCCGGAGCCCTCCCGGGCCCGGTCGACGGCCTCGGTGACCGCCCCGGCGACGGCGTCGGGGTCGTTGCCGTCGACCACCCGGGCGGGCAGGCCGTAGCCGGGGGCCCGTTCGGCGAGCTGCTTCACGCGCACCATGTCGGAGATCCGGGACATCTCGGAGTAGACGTTGTTCTCCACCACCAGCACCAGCGGCAGGTCGAGCACGGCGGCGAGGTTGAGCGCCTCGTGCACGTTGCCCTGGTTCATCGCGCCGTCGCCGATGCTGACCACGCTGACCGCTCCGCTGCCGGTGCGCTGGGCGGTGAGCGCCGCGCCGGTGGCGATCGGCACCCCGGCGCCGACGATGGAGTTCTCGCCGACGAACCAGCGTCCCGGGTCGGACAGGTACGGCGAGGCCGCCCGTCCGCCGCACAGCGCGGAGTCGCGTCCCATCATCTCGGCGAACAGGCCGGTCAGGTCGACGCCGCGGGCGATCGCCCAGCCGTGGCCGCGGTAGGTGGCGGTGACGTGGTCGCCGTCGCGTAGCGCCCGGCACGCGCCGACCGGGATGGCCTCCTGCCCGTTGCACAGGTGGATCGAGCCCGGGATCTCGCCAGCGTTCTTGAGGGCGGTCAGCCGCTCCTCGAACCGGCGGATCCGGGCCATCAGCCGATAGTCGTCGAGCTGCCCCATCACACCCCCAGAGATAATTGAGCCCTATTCCGGCTCGTTGGTTGAGGAGCCTAGACCAGCAGTCCAGGGCTATGGAAGAGTGCACAAGCAAGTTTGTGGCCGTTATTGGTCTCTAATTGGGGGGAGTCGGCATGGAGATCGTCGAGGTGGAGTCGGCGGTACGCGGGGACGCGCACTTCGTCCAGGTGCGCACGTCCGACGGGCGGACCGGGGTGGGCCAGTCCGCGTGCTGGGGATACCCCGACGCGGTGCACGCCGTGGTGCAGACGTTCCGGCCGTACCTGCTCGGGGCCGACCCGGACCGCATCGAGCACCACTGGCACCACCTCTACCGGATGGGCCCGTTCCGGGGCTCGGTGCTCACCGCCGCCGTCTCCGCCGTCGACCTGGCGCTGTGGGACCTGCTGGGCAAGCGGCTCGGGGTGCCGGTGTGGCAGCTGCTCGGCGGCCGGGTGCGCGACCGCATCCGGCTGCACCTGCTGCTGCCCGGCACCGGCGCGCAGGCGCTCGCCGAACAGGCCGCCGCCGCGGTCGCCGACGGCTTCACCGCCGTGAAGTTCGACCCGCTGCCGGCCGCCTACGGCGACCTGTCCCAGGCCCGGCTGGTGGCCGAGACCGAGGCCACCACCGCCGCCGTCCGCGACACCGTCGGCCCGGACGTCGACCTGCTCATCGAGCTGCACCGCAAGCTCACCCCGTTGCAGGCGCAGGCGGTGGTGCCGGCGCTGGCCCGGCACCTGCCGCTGCTGGTCGAGGACCCGATCCAGATCGACAGCGTGAGCAGCCAGGCCGAGGTGGGCCGGCGGGCGCCGCAGGTGCCGATGGCCAACGGGGAGCGGCTGCACACCATCTGGGAGTTCAAGGAGCTGCTGGCCCAGGCCGGCGCGCAGTACGTCCGGCCCGACGTCGGGCTGGCCGGTGGGCTCAGCCACGCCCGTAAGATCGCCGCGCTGGCCGAGGCGCACCACGCGGCCGTGGTCACCCACAACTGCCTGGGCCCGCTGCTCACCATGGCCTCGGTGCAGCTCGACACGGTCATCCCGAACTTCGTCACTCAGGAGTACTCGCCGTTGGACGACCAGCTCGCCGACGGTCCGGCGCGGGCCTGCGTCCGCCGCGAGGGCGGGTTCCTGCCGGTGCCGCAGGAACCCGGCCTGGGCGTGACCCTCGACCTGACCGACACCCGGCCGCTGGACCTGACCGGCCGGCCGCTGACCCGCATCCCGTTGCGCGCCGACGGTTCGGTGGCGTACGCGGTCTGACGGCGGGCACCGCGACGGACCGGCGGGGACCTCCCCACCGGGCCGTCGCGGCACGGTCGCGCCGCTCACGGCGGCGGCTGCCCCGGATGGTGGAACACCGGGTACGCCCACAGCGGCTCGCCGTCGGCGTCGGCGATCTCGGCGAACAGCTCCGACAGCGACGCCGTCCAGCGGGCCTGCACCGGCGAGGCGGCGGTGACCGCGCGGGCCTCGGCGAACCCCCGACGGGTACGCAGCACGCAGATCAGCAGCAGGTCGTGCCGGTAGATGTGGTAGTCGTAGACGCCTGCCTCGTCGAGCAGCGCGGACAGCTCCGGCCACACCCGGGCGTGCCGCCGCTCGTACTCGGCCTGCGCGCCGGGGCGCAGCCGGTAGAGGTGGCACACCTGCTCACCCGGCCCGGCCGCCCCGCTCACCGACGCCCCCGCCGCAGCGGACCGGCCGGCGTCACCCGGCTGCGGCCGGTCGACGTCCGCCGGCAGCGGCCGACCGGCGTCACCCGGCTCCGGTCAGCCGGCGTCACTTGCCGGAGCCGGCGAGCGCGCCGGAGACGAGCTGCCGCTGGAAGACCAGGTAGACGATCAGCACCGGCAGCAGCGCCACGATCAGCCCGGCGCTGACCAGCGGCACCGACACGTCGTACTGGCCGCTGAGCAGGGAGACGCCGACCATCAGCGTCTTGCTGTCCGAGCCGCCCATGATGACCAGCGGCAGCAGCAGGTCGTTCCACATCCAGACGAAGTTGAAGATGGCCAGCGCCGCGATGGCCGGGGTGGCGATCGGGGCGAGCAACCGGAACAGGATGGTCAGGTGTCCCGCGCCGTCGACCCGGGCCGCCTCGATCAGCTCGTCGGGCACCTGCTGGAAGTAGCCGGCGAGCTGGTAGGTGCCCAGCGGCAGCCCGAACGCCGCGTACGCCAGGATCAGGCCCTGGTACTGGCCGGACATGCCCAGGTCCAGCACCGTCTGGTACAGCGGGTAGATGATCGCCTGGCTGGGGATGGTCAGCGTCACGATGATCAGCAGGAAGACCACCTTCCCGCCCCGGAACCGCAGCTTGGTCACCGCGTACGCGACCAGCAGGGCGGCGAGCACCGACAGCACCAAACCGCCGAGCGTGGTGACCAGCGAGTTGAGCAGCAGCCGGGGCATGTCCATCCGGCGGAACGCCTCCAGGTAGTTCTCGAAGGTGATCCCGGCCGGCAGGCCCAGCGGGTCGTCGGCGAAACCGGACTGGGTCTTCACCGAGCTGACCACGGTGAACAGCAGCGGGTAGATCGCCGCGACGGCGACGACGACCAGTGCGAACGTCAACAGGTAGCGCCCGATCCGGGCGAAGTGGCGCGGGTTCATCGCGGCTTCCGGGTCCCCTCGGTGAACATGTGCCGGACGCTGAAGATGGACAGCACGGCGACGAAGACGAACAGGGCGATGCCGATGGCCGAGCCGTAGCCACGGTCCAGGAACTGGAAGGTGGTGAGGAAGACCAGGTACTCGGGGAGCATGGTGGCGTCCCCCGGGCCGCCCTGGGTCAGCGCGTAGATCAGCGGGAACAGCCAGATCAGCACGCCGGAGGCGCACAGCACGCTCCAGTACGCCACGGTCGGGCGCAGCATCGGCACGACCACCGACCACAACCGCCGGAAGAACCCCGCCCCGTCCAGGTAGGCCGCCTCCAGGGTCTCCTCCGGGATGGTCGCCAGGCCGGCGAGGTAGGTCATCACCCCGAGCCCGAAGAAGCTCCACAGGGCGACCGCCACCAGCGAGAACAGTGCGCTGTAGCGGCCGTTGAGCCATTCGATCGCCAACGGTTCCAGCCCGACGAAGCGCAGCAGGGCGTTCAGCGGCCCGTCGGGGGCGAGGATCTGCCGGAACATGATGCCGACCACGATCGGCGCGATGGTGTACGGCACGAAGTACACCGCCCGGAAGAACTTCCACCCGGGCGAGCGCTGGTGGATCAGCAGCGCCAGGATCAGCGGGAGCACGATCCACACCGGCAGGGTGGCCACCACCAGCAGCGCGTTGCGGAAGCTGGTGAGCACCATCGGGTCGTCGAACATCCGGGTGTAGTTGTCCGCCCCGGCGAACTCGCTGCCACCGAAGCCGCTCGACGACTCGAAGCTGGTGACCACCCCGCGGACCAGCGGCACCAGCTTGAACAGCACGGCCAGAACGAGGGCGGGGAGCACCAGCGCGGCACCGAGCCACCACTCCCGGGCCCGCCCGGGGCGGGGCGGCCGGCGGGTCGGCGCGGGCGGGGCGTCGGCGCCCACCGGGTCCGACACCGGCGCGGTGGAGATCGTCATCAGGGTTCCTCTCCCCGGGTCGGGCGGGCGGGGCGACACGGTGCCGCCCCGCCCGCCGGTGGTTACTTGCCCTGCTTCTTGGTGGGGCTGCGCTCCAGCGCCTGCTGCATCTGGTCGGCCCACTTGTCCACGGTGAGCTGACCGAGGGTGACCTGCTGCCAGCCCCGGGCCAGGGCGTCGGCCTCCGGGCCGGAGAGCATCACGCCGGCGTGCAGGGTCGGCTGGGCGACCAGTTCCTGGATCTTGAGGAAGGCCGGCGACGACGGCAGCAGCGCCTTGTCGACGGTCCTGTTCAGGGGCTGGCCCTTGCCGTACTTCACCCAGAGCTCGCCGTTCTCCTTGCCGGCGAGCCAGCTGATGAACTCCAGCCCGGCCTGCTTCTTCTCGCTCCACTGGGTGACCCCGTAGACCGCGCCCTCGATGCCGGAGAACTTGCCGGCCAGCGGCGCGGCCGGGTCGATCGCCGGCCACCGGGTGACGCCGAGCTTGTCGTCGCCCAGGGCCTTGCCGAACGCCTCCCAGTTCACCGCGTCGGAGATGATGGTGCCGGCGAACGCGGCGTCGCCGCGCTGGAAGATGTCCGCGCCGTCGGGCAGCATCGTGATCGACGGGGCGTTCTTGTTGGCCCAGCCCTTGGTGGTGATCTCGGCCAGCTTGCCGAGCACCGACACCAGCTTCGGGTCCTTCCAGGACAGTTTGCCGGCGAGCAGCGCCCGGATGTCGTCCTCGGTGAGGTAGTTGCGGGCGATCTCCGGGAAGTCCCAGTACGCGGGGAAGGTGCCGGACAGGCCCAGCGCCAGGCAGGTCTTGCCGGCCTTCTTCACCGCCTCGCAGGCGGCCCCGAACTCGTCCCAGGTGGCCGGGGGCTGCTCCGGGTTCAACCCGGCGGCGGTCAGGACGGCCTTGTTGTAGTACAGGACGTTGCCCTGGTAGGAGAACGGCACCCCGTAGCAGGTCTTGCTGGTGTCGAAGCCCTCGCAGGCCCCGCTGTAGGTGACCAGGTCCTTGGTGATCTCGGCGGCCTTGTCACCCAACGGCACGTACGCGCCGCGCCTGTCGAACAGCTCCAGCCCGGCGTTGTTGGCCATCACGTCCGGACCGGACTGCGAGGTGATGTACGGGCCCTGCACCTCGGGGTACTTGTCGAACGGGACGGACTGCATCTCCAGCTTGATGTCCGGGTGGCTGCCCTCGAAGCTGGTCTTGACCTGCTTCCAGTACTCGGCCCCACCCGGCTCCCAGGTCAGCACCTTGAGGGTGACCGGGCCGTCGGCGGCGTCGTCGCCACCGCATCCGGTCAGCAGGGCGGCGGCGGCCATGCCGGCGGCGAGGGCACCGGCCAATCTCCGTCGAAACATCGGTTAGCTCCTGTCACAGGTGGGGGGGCTCAGGGGAGTCGGCGGACCGCGCCGCCGCTGTCGGCGCTGCCGGCCACGGCCTCGGCGACCTGCACCACGTGCAGTCCGTCGGCGAGTGGGACGACCGCCGTCGGTGCGGTGCCGTCGATCCGGCTCAGGAAGTGCCGTAGCTCGGCGGCGAGCGCGCCGCCGCCGTCGACCGGGGACAACAGCCAGTCCGGCGCCTCGGTCGGCTCGCCCTGGACGAGCAGCGTGGGGTGGCCGAGGTCGACGTGGGCGACCCCGTCGGTGCCGTACACCTCGACCAGGTCCGAGGTGTGGTGGGGAGTGCTCTCGGGAAGCAGGTAACTGTTGCGGATCGACGACACGACGTCGTTGGCGTGTCGCAGCTCCGCCCACACCAGGACCGGGGTCGCCGATCCGGGTCGGGTCCGGGCCGCCGCGCGGACCTCGACCACCGGCGCTCCGGCGTACCAGAGGGCCAGGTCGATGTCGTGGACGGCGGTGAGCAGCGCGGGGTGTTCGCGCGGGAAGAGCCGGCTCAGGGTGCGGGGCCGGTCACGGCGGGACGACACGGCGAGCACGTCGCCGAGCCGGCCGGCGCGGATCGCGTCGTGCAGGGCCCGGTGCGGCGGGCTGTGCCGCAGAATGTGCCCCGGCTGGCAGAGCACCCCGGTGCGGTCGGCGGTGTCGACGATGGCGGCGGCGGCGGCGACGGTGGTGGCCAGCGGCTTCTCCACCAGCACCGGCACCCCGGCGTCGAGCAGCGCCACGGCCACCGCCCGGTGTGCCGGGCCGGGCACGCAGACCGAGGCGGCGTCCGGTGTCGTGTCGGCGAGCAGGCTTGCGACGTCGGCGTACGCCTGCGGCACCTGGTACTGCGCGGCCACCCGGGTGCGGGTCGCGGCGTCCGGCTCGACCAGGGCCGCCACCGGCACGCCGAGCGACCGGTACGCGGCCAGGTGCCGGACCCCGAACGCCCCGGCCCCGATCACGGCCACCGACGGGCGGCTCATGCCCCGACCGCCTCGACGGCGTCGGTCCGGTCACCCGGGCCGGGCCGACCGGGCCCGGCGTCCCCGTGACCGTCGGGAGCGGCCAGCCGGCCGTCGAGCACCGCCCGGGTGAGCCGTTCCAGGGCGGCCACCCCGACGCCGAGGCAGCGTTCGTCGACGTCGAAGGCGCCGGAGTGCAGCGGTGCGCCGCCCTGCTCGCCGGTGACGCCGAGCTTGACGTACAGGCTGGGGCCGAGCGCGGCGAGCAGCGCGAAGTCGTCGGTGGTCAGTGGGGGCTCGGTCAGGTCGGCGACCTCGACCACCCCGGGCAACTCGGCGCGGGCGAGCGCCACCAGGGCCGCCGCGTTGCGGACCGGGGGCATCTCGTTGGCCCAGGTGAACCGCAGCCCGAGGTCGAGCGCGGCGGCCTGCTGCCGGGCGATCCGCTCGATGACCTCCTTGAGCCGGGCGCGGGTGGCCTCGTCGTGGGTGCGCAGCGTGCCGGTGCCCTCGGCCCGCTCGGCGACCTGGCTCTGGCTGGCCCCACCGGCGATCGTGCCGATGTTGAAGGCCACCAGCTCGTGCGGGTTGCGGGAGCGGGCCACCCCGGCGTGCAGCAGGTTGACGATGCCGGCGAGGCCGAGGATCGCGTCGCGGCCCAGGGCCGGGGTGGCGGCGTGCGCGGCCCGACCGGTCACCTCGAAGCGGAAGGCGTCCTTGGCCGCCATCGCGGTCACCCGGTCCACCCCGATCGTCCCCACCGGCAGGTCCGGCCAGCAGTGCAGGCCGAGGACGGCGTCGAAGCGCCTGTCGCGCAGGGCTTCGTCGGCGAGCACCGCGGCGGCGCCGGAGGTCGCGCCGAACGGGATCTCCTCGGCCGGCTGGAACAGCACGGTCACCGAGCCCCGGGCGGGCGGGTCGGCGGCGAGCCGGGCGGCGACGCCGGCCATCACGGTCATGTGCACGTCGTGCCCGCAGGCGTGACAGACCCCCGGGTTGGTCGACGCCCAGGGCACCTGCTTGGCGTCCTGAACCGGATAGGCGTCCATATCGGCCCGAAGCAACACCGAGGGTCCCTCGCTGCGTCCTTCGATCTCCGCGAGCAGGCCGGTGCCGGCGAGGCCGGTGTGGACCCGGGCGATCGGCGCGAGCCGCCCGGCGAGTACGGCGGCGGTCTGCTGTTCAGTGAACCGCAGCTCGGGGTGCTGGTGGAGCTGCCGACGCAGCCGTACCAGATCGTCAACGTCCTCGTGCGCCTGCACCACGCGGTTCACTCCTCGCCTACGTCCGATAATCCGGACCTAATTGAGACAAGAACCTAAGTGAGGGGTCCTCCCGCGTCAATGGGCAGCTCAGAATCGGTTAGGGTCCGCCCCATGGAACGCGCCGACGCCCACCTGCACCTGTTCGCCGACGGTTATCCCGGCCGGTACGGAAGGTCACCGGCCGGGGGTGACGAACTCGCCGTCTACCGGACGTTGCGCCACGAACACGGCATCGCGCGGGCCCTCGTGGTCGGCTACGAGGGCGGCCCGGAGTTCACCGGCAACAACCGGCACCTCGCCCGGCTCGCCGCGGCACACGACTGGATCGCCCCCCTGGCGTACGTTCCGGTCACCGGCGTCGACCCCGCCGGGCTGGACCGCATCCGGTCGGCGGGATTCGTCGGTCTCGCCGCGTACCTGCCGGACCCGGCCGCCGCCGACACCTTCGCCGAGTGGCTGACCGGGACCGCCGCGCCGCTCGCCGACACCGCGACGCTGCTCAGCCTCAACGCCCCACCCGAGGTCGCCGGACGCCTCGGCCGGGCGCTGGCCGCCCTCGACGGGTGCCCCGTGCTGTTCAGCCACCTCGGCCTGCCCGGCCGGCAGTCGACCGTCCCCGCTCCGCAGGCCGCCGCCGACCGGCTCGCCCCGCTGACCGACCTGGCCCGGCTGTCCCACGTCGGGGTCAAGGTCTCCGGCCTGTACGCCGTCAGTGACCCCGCCGAGGGCTACCCGCACACCGCCGCCCGACCCTTCGTCGAGACGCTGCTGCACCACTTCGGCGCGCGCCGGCTCTACTGGGGTTCCGACTTCGCCCCCAGCCTCGACCACGTGTCGTTCGCCCAGACCCTGCACCCGGTCGGCCTCGACGGACTCTCCGCCGCCGAGGCGGCCGACGTGTACGGCGGCAACCTGCTGCGCGCCCTGGATGGCTGAGCAGGAGTCGACCGGCCCGGGGCGCGATGCTTCCGACCTGCGGGGCAGGGGGAGCGGGCCCGTCGAGACACTTGACGTCATCAATGTTAGCGATAACGTACGGGGACCACCGCCACCCCGCCTCCACCACCCCGAGGTGCCCGTTGAAGCGTCGTACCCTGCTGTCCGCCACCGGCGCCGCCCTCGCCGGCGCGACCCTGCTGCGCCCCGCCACCGCCTCCGCCGCGCCCGGCGACGGCTACGTCATGGCCTACTTCACCGAGTCGCCGAGCATGACCGCCGCCAACTACGGACTGCACCTCGCCGTCAGCACCGACGGCCTGAACTGGACCCCGCTCAACCAGAACCGCCCCGTCGCCACCCCGACGCTGGGCAGCCGGGGCCTGCGCGACCCGTTCGTCCTGCGTAAGCAGAACGGCGGATTCGTGGTGCTCGCCACCGACCTCAACGGCACCGACTGGAACTACCAGAGCCAGTACCTGCACGTCTGGGACTCGGCAGACCTGCGCACCTTCACCGGCTACCGGCTGCTCAAGGTGCACTCCCTGGCCACCCACGCCTGGGCGCCCGAGGCGTACTGGGACCCCGGACGCGGGCAGTACGCGGTCGTCTACTCCGCCGTCACCGGCGGTCGCAACGTGCTGATGGTCAACTACACCGGCGACTTCGTGACCGCGTCCGCCCCACAGACGTTCTTCGACCCCGGCTACGACGCCATCGACGGCAGCTTCGTCAGCGTCAACGGGGTCAACTACATGTACTTCAAGAACAACACCAACAGCACCCTGCTCGGCACCCGCTCCACCACCCTCGACCCGGGCAGCTTCAGCGTCCACACCGCCGCCATCGGCCCCGGCCGGGGAGTCGAGGCCCCGCAGATCGTCAAGTCACACACCGCGAACACCTGGTACCTGTGGGGCGACACGTGGAGCCCCAACGGACGGTTCTTCTGCTGGCAGACCAGCAACGTGGCAGGCGGCGCGTGGAGCCTGCTCAACGACCGGGCGTACACGCAGCCGTTGAACTCCAAGCACCCCGGGATCGCCCCGGTCACCGCGGCCGAACTCACCGCGCTCACCGCCGCCTGGGGGCTGCCCACCTGGAACCGGATCAAGTCGTACAACTTCCCCGACCGCTACGTGCGGCACGGCAACAACGTCGGACGCATCGACACGTACCCGTTCGAGCCGTACCAGGACCAACTGTGGACCCTGGTGCCCGGCCTGGCCGACCCGGCCGGGGTGTCGTTGCGCTCGGTGAACTACCCCGACCGGTACCTGCGCCACTACGACTACACGATCCGGCTGGCCGCCAACGACGGCACCAGCGCGTTCCGGGGCGACGCCACGTTCTACCGCACGGCCGGCCTCGCGGACTCCTCGTGGACGTCGTTCCGCTCGTACAACTTCCCCGACCGCTACCTGCGCCACTACGACTACCTGCTGCGCATCGACCCGCTCAGCGGCAGCTCACCGGCCACCGACCGGCAGGACGCCACCTTCCGGATCGGCTACTGACCCGTCCGGAGCAGCGCCCCGGCACACCGGCGGACGCCAAACCCGCCCGCCGGTGCCGGTGCGGCCGGTCCTATCCTGACGCGATGCCGTACGCCGAACTCCGTGTCGATGCGTGGAACGACCGGTCTGAGGAGGCCGCCGGCCGAATCGCCCGGGAGATCGCGGCGCGGCACGACCTGACCGTGGTGGGCCTGCGGGACACCGGCTACGCGGGACGCCGGCACCGCACCGCGCTGTTCGACCGGGGTGGGCTGCGGTTCGCGCTGGTGCCCGGCGGCCGGCCGACGCTCGGCTACGACGGGACGCGGTTCCGCCCCGGCGCCGCCCAGGCAGCGAGCTATGCCGACAGCGCGCAGGAGTACGGCCTGCCGCCGCTGACCGAGTACGTCGACGCGATGACCTCGCCCCTACGCGACGTCGACCTGCCGGCGATGCTGGTCGCGGTGGAGGCGTTCGAACCCGGCGAGATGCCGGTGCCGCCTGACGATCCACGGGTCGGTGAACTCGTCGCGTCCCTCGACCACCGGGGCGACGGGGTGAGCACCGTGAGCTCCGCCGACGGGCTGACCGTCGAGCTGGACGCGGCCGGCCGGGTGACCCGGGCCGTGCTGGTCGAGGAGTTCGACCACGACGAGGCGACGGCCGCCCTGGCCGACCTGGGCCTGCGGACCACCAGCCCGGACGAGTGGGAGTGGGCCTGCGGCGCGGGCGCGACCACCCTGTTCCGCTGGGGCGACGACAGCCCCGACGACGGCTACCCGGTGGAGCATCCGACCGGGGCGCACCGGACGCCGAACCTCTGGGGGCTGGCGATCGGTCAGGACTCCTACCGGTACGAGGTGACGACCGAGCCGACGGTGGTGTGCGGCGGTGACGGCGGCGTCGTCACCTGCGGCGGCAGCGGATTCTTCCTCGGCTGGCTCACCCTCGCGACCGCCTACCGCGACGGGGACTTCGGCCGGTGGCTCGCCTCCGACGACGGGTACGCCGACGAGACCCTGACCCGACCGGTGATCGACCTGGCCTGATCCGCCGACCGGCGCGGCCGGTGCCCGGAGAACCGGCACGCAGTGCCCGGTCAGCGCAGGCCCGTCGGGCCCTGGCGGGCGTGTTTGCGGTCGTACGCCTCCTGTGCGTCGAGCATCGCGCCGAGATGGTCGTGCGCCCACTCGACGGCCAGCGCGATGGCGGGCAGCAGGGTCCGGCCCAGCCCGGTCAGCCCATAGTGGACGCTGCGGGGTGGGCCGGGCTGCTCCGTGCGGTCGACGAACCCGTCCCGCTGAAGGTCACGTAGCGCCGCCGTCAGCACCTTCGCCGTGACCGGACCGATCTGCGCCCGGATGGTGGAGTACCGCATCGGCTCCTGCGCCAGCAGGGAGATCACCATCGCCGTCCACTTGTCGCCGATGCGGATCGGCGCGATGCCGGACGGGCAGACCGGATCGAAGCGCGCGGCGGGGTCCGTCACCGGCACAGCCTAACGAGGTTTCCCGGAGGAAACCCCGGTGCCCGTTACGGTGGCGCACCGGCGCTGTTCGCCGCCGTACGCACGGGCGGCACCGGCACATCGGCATCGTGGGAAGGGGACAACCAGTGGTCAGGATCGTGGTGTTCGGCGCGGGCGGAAAGGCGGGCCGGGCGGTCGTGGCCGAGGCCGCCGGCCGTGGGCACGAGGTCGTCGCGGTCGTCCGGGACACCGCCCGGTACGCCGACCTCGCCGGTTCCGGCGTCGCGGTGGTCGCGGGCGACGTCACCGACCGGTCGCAGGTCGCCGCCCTGGTCAAGGGCGCGGGCGCGGTGGTGAACGCGGTCGCCCCCGGCCCCGGGGACGCCCCGGGGACGTTCTTCACCGCCGCCGCGAACGCGCTCGTCGACGCCATCGCCGGGGCCGGCGGGGGCCGCCTCGTCGCTATCGGCCTGTCGGCCTGTCTCGACGCCGCGCCCGGCGTCCGGGTCCTGGACACCCCCGGCTTCCCGGCGCAGTTCCAGGACTTCGCGAGGGCTCACGCGGCGGCGTTGGACGTTCTGTGGCAGGCACCCGCGACGGTCGAGTGGTCGGTGGTGGTGCCGGCGATGGAGTTCGACCCGCAGGGCGAGCGGACCGGGACATACCGCGCGGGCGACACCGGCCTGCTGACCGACGCCGACGGCGTCAGCCGCATCTCCTACCGCGACTTCGCCATCGCCGTGCTGGACGAGGCCGAGCAGGGCGCACACCCGCGCACGCACTTCGCCGTCGCCTACTGACCGTCGGCGGTGTCGCACGGGCGATGCGGCCGCGACCGGTCGCCGCGCCAGGGTGACGCCGCCGGTCTCAGCCCTTCAACGGGTACGGGATGAAGGTGCTGCGGTTCTCGTCGAGGTCGAGCCGGCCGCTGATCGGCGCGGCGGCCCGCTGCGGGCAGGTCATCCGTTCGCAGGTCTTGCACCCCGGGCCGATCGAGGTGACGGCGTCGGCGTCGAACAGGTCGATGCCCCGGGAGTAGACCAGCCGGTCGGCGTGCCGGATCTCGCAGCCGAGCCCGATCGCGTAGACCTTGCCGGGCTGGTTGTAGCCGCCATGGTGCCGGGTGATGGTGCGGGCGATCCACAGGTAGCGCTGCCCGTCGGGCATCGCGGCCACCTGCACCACCACCCGGCCGGGCGCGCCGAACGCCTCGTAGACGTTCCACAGCGGACAGGTGCCGCCGGTGAGCGAGAACGGGAACCCGGTGGCGGACTGGCGTTTGGACAGGTTGCCGGCCCGGTCGACCCGGACGAACGAGAACGGCACCCCGCGCGCCCGGGGCCGTTGCAGGGTGCTGAGCCGGTGGCAGACGGTCTCCCAGCCCATCGTGAAGTGCTGGGTGAGCAGGTCGATGTCGTACCGGTGCTGTTCGGCCGCCGCGAGGAACGGCCCGTACGGCAGGATCAGCGCGGCGGCGAAGTAGTTGGCCAGGCCGACGCGGGTGAGGATCTGGGTCTGCGGGTCGTCGAACCGTTCCTCCTCCACGATCTCGTCGATCACGTCGGCGTACTCCAGCAGGGCGATCTGCGCGGCCATCCGCATCGCCTCCTGCCCGGCGCGCAGCGACGTCGACAGGTGCAGGGTGCGGGTCTGCGGCCGGTAGCGGTGCAGCTCGTCGCCGAGCAGGGTGGCGTCGTCGCGGCGTACCTGCACGCCGTGCCGCTGGGCGAGCCGGTCCTGGAGGGTGGACCGGACCTCGCCGCGACGCATCCCGATCGTCGCGGCGAGCCGCTCGGCCGCCTCGTCCAGATCCGGCACGTAGTTCTGCCGCCGGTAGAAGAACTCGGTCACCCGGTCGTGCGGGCTGCGCCCGACCGTCTCCCGGTCGCCCAGCAGCTCGGCGAGCTGCTCGTCGGCCTGCCGGTAGCGGCGGTGCAGGTCGAGGACGGCCTCGGCGACCTCGGGCAGCCGGGTGGCGAGTTCGGTGAGGTCGGCGACGCCGGGCCGGCCGGGCAGCGCCTCGCGCAACCCGGCGACCAGCCGGGGGGTGTCCCGGGGGGCGAAGACCGTCGGGTCGACGCCGAACACCTCGGTGATGCGCATCAGCACCGGCACGGTCAGCGGCCGGGTGTCGTGCTCGATCTGGTTGAGGTAGCTGGGCGAGATGTTGAGCAGCCGGGCCAGCCGGGACTGGCTCAACGCGCGGTCCTCGCGCATCCGGCGCAGCCGGGCACCCGCGAAGGTCTTGCTCACCACGATCACCTCCCCGCTGCTCTTTCAGCAGCCCAGCACCCCTTGGCAGAGTGCGAATATACCTGTTCGCAACTTCGCAGAACCGGGTGTGAACTTCTCAGAACTTGGCTTCTTCCGTCCCTCGACCACGCCCCGGACACCGTGTGACCGTGGGTGACACGCCGGCCGGGCGACGCGTTCGCACCGCCGGACGGCACGACGGCCGGTGCCGGCGTCACGACATCCGAGGAGACGAGATCATGCAGAACGACGTGGAGCGGTTGCGTACCGAGTGGGAGACCGACCCCCGCTGGCAGGGGGTGCGCCGCAGCTACCGCGCCGAGGACGTGGTCCGCCTGCGGGGGACCGTGCAGGAGGAGCACACCCTGGCCCGCCGTGGGGCGGAGCGGCTGTGGGAGCTGCTGCACACCGAGGACTACATCCACGCCCTGGGCGCGCTCACCGGCAACCAGGCCGTGCAGATGGTCCGGGCCGGACTCAAGGCCATCTACCTCTCCGGCTGGCAGGTGGCCGCCGACGCCAACCTCGCCGGGCACACCTACCCCGACCAGAGCCTCTACCCCGCCAACTCGGTGCCCGCCGTGGTGCGCCGGATCAACAACGCGCTGCTGCGCGCCGGCCAGATCACCACCGCAGAGGGCGACGACGGCGGCGTCGACTGGCTCGCGCCGATCGTCGCCGACGCCGAGGCCGGCTTCGGTGGCCCGCTCAACGCCTACGAGCTGATGACCGCCATGATCGGGGCCGGTGCCGCCGGGGTGCACTGGGAGGACCAGCTCGCCGCCGAGAAGAAGTGCGGCCACCTGGGCGGAAAGGTGCTCGTCCCGACCGGCCAGCACGTCCGCACCCTGGAGGCGGCGCGGCTCGCCGCCGACGTGGCCGGGGTGCCGTCGGTGGTGATCGCCCGCACCGACGCGCAGGCCGCCACGCTGCTCACCACCGACGTCGACGAGCGGGACCGGCCGTTCGTCACCGGCGAGCGCACCGCCGAGGGGTTCTACCGGGTGCGCAACGGCATCGAGCCGTGCATCGCCCGGGGCCTGGCCTACGCCCCGCACGCCGACCTGCTGTGGATGGAGACCTCCACCCCCGACCTGGACGTCGCCCGCCGCTTTGCCGAGGCGATCAAGGCCGAGTACCCGGACCAGCTCCTCGCCTACAACTGCTCGCCGTCGTTCAACTGGCGCAAGCACCTCGACGACTCGACCATCGCGAAGTTCCAGCGCGAACTCGGCCACCTCGGCTACCGGTTCCAGTTCATCACCCTGGCCGGCTTCCACGCCCTCAACTACTCGATGTTCGACCTGGCCCGGGGTTACGCCGCCGACGGCATGTCCGCCTACGTGGCGTTGCAGGAGCGGGAGTTCGCCGCCGAGCCGGCCGGCTACACCGCCGTCAAGCACCAGCGCGAGGTCGGCACCGGCTACTTCGACCTGATCAGCACCGTGCTCAACCCGGCCGCCGAGACCACCGCCCTGCGCGGCTCCACCGAAGAGGAGCAGTTCGCATGAGGTACGAGATCATCGGAGCGCTGGCCGACCGGTTCGACGAGGTCCTCACCCCCGGGGCGCTGGAGTTCCTGGTGGCGCTGGACAGCGAGTTCGCCGCCCGCCGGGTGGCCCTGCTGGACACCCGCCGGGCCCGCCGGGACCGCTACGCCACCGGCCAGTTCCCCGACTTCCTGCCGGAGACCGCCGCGATCCGGGCCGACCCCGACTGGCGGGTGGCCCCGCCCGCACCGGGCCTCACCGACCGGCGGGTCGAGATCACCGGTCCGACCGACCGGAAGATGACCGTCAACGCGCTCAACTCCGGGGCCCGGGTGTGGCTCGCCGACTTCGAGGACGCCACCGCGCCGACCTGGCACAACGTGATCTCCGGTCAGCTCAACCTGATCGACGCCCTGGACCGGCGCATCGACTTCACCGACCCGCGCGGCAAGCGGTACGCCCTCGGCGCGCAGCTCGCCACGATCGTCGTCCGGCCGCGCGGCTGGCACCTGGTGGAGAAGGGGATCGTGGTGGACGGCCGGCCCATCTCGGCCAGCCTGGTCGACTTCGGGCTCTACCTGTTCCACTGCGCCCAGCGGCAGCTCGACGCGGGCGCCGGGCCGTACTTCTACCTGCCGAAGCTGGAGGGCCACCGGGAGGCGCGGCTGTGGAACGACATCTTCCTCTTCGCCCAGCAGCGCCTGGGCCTGCCCCGGGGCACCATCCGGGCGACCACGCTGATCGAGACGATCACCGCCGCCTTCGAGATGGAGGAGATCCTCTACGAGCTGCGGGAACACTCGGCGGGACTGAACGCCGGCCGGTGGGACTACATCTTCAGCGTGATCAAGAACTTCGGGCAGTGGAACGACTTCGTCCTGCCCGACCGGTCCGAGGTCACCATGACGGTGCCGTTCATGCGGGCGTACACCGAGCTGCTGGTGGCGACCTGCCACCGGCGTGGGGCGCACGCGATCGGCGGGATGGCCGCGTTCATCCCGAGCCGGGACCCGCAGGTCAACGAGGTGGCCCTCGACCGGGTCCGGGCGGACAAGCGGCGTGAGGCCGGCGACGGGTTCGACGGCTCCTGGGTGGCCCACCCGGGCCTGGTCGACACCTGCCGCCGGGAGTTCGACGCGGTGCTCGGCGACCGCCCGCACCAGCTCGACCGGCTGCGCGACGACGTCGCCGTCACCGCCGCCGACCTGCTCGCCGTCGACAAGACCCCCGGCCGGGTCACCGCCGCCGGGGTGCGGGCCAACCTCGCCGTCGCGGTGCGCTACGTCGACGCGTGGCTCGGCGGCACCGGCGCGGTGGCGCTGGGCAACCTGATGGAGGACGCGGCCACCGCCGAGATCGCCCGCTGCCAGGTCTGGCAGTGGCTGCACCACGGCACCCCGCTGGCCGACGGCGGCTGCGTGACCGAGGACCTGGTCCGGTCGATCCTCGCGGAGGAGCTGGCCGCCCTGGTCGCCGGGCGCGACGGCGTCGACCGGGAACGGGCCGGCTGGGCGGCGCGGATCGTCGAGGAGACCGCCCTCGGTGAGGACCTGCCCGCGTTCTTCACCACCGGCGCGTACGCCCGGCACCTCGGCCCGGCCCGGCGTCCCGTGCCGGTGGGCTGACCCGGCACCGCGTGGCCGGGAGGTGGCCCGACGACCCCTCCCGGCCCGGCACCCGGCACCCGGCGGCGGGCCGGGCGCCGGTGGGGCAGCAGGCGGTGCCGCCCCCGTGGGATCGTGGGCGGGTATCCATCCCGGTCACGATCCCAGGGGGTTGGTGGATGAATCCGGTCGGGGCCGACGCGGTGACCGGGGGTGCGGCCGGCTGGCCCGACGGCACCTTCGCCAACCCGGTGCTGGCCGGCTTCCATCCCGACCCGAGCGTCTGCCGGGTCGGCGACGACTACTACCTGGCCTGTTCCAGCTTCGAGTACTTCCCCGGGGTGCCGCTGTTCCACAGCCGGGACCTGGTGCACTGGGAGCAGATCGGCAACGCGCTCGACCGGCCCGGTCAGCTCACCCTGCCGGTCGACATGCCGTCGTCGGCCGGGGTGTACGCGCCGACGCTGCGCCACCACGACGGCCGGTTCTGGCTGATCGTCACCAACTGCGCGGACGGCGGCGGCACCCTGATCTGCACCGCCACCGACCCGGCCGGCCCCTGGTCGGATCCGGTCCGGGTGCCCGGGGTGGACGGCATCGACCCCGACCTCGCCTGGGACGCCGACGGCACCTGCTGGTGCACGTACGCGGGGATCGCGCAGGTGCGCCTCGACCCGGAGACCGGACGCACCGTCGGCCCGGTCCGGCGGCTGTGGTCCGGGGCCCCGGGCGCGCAGGCCCCGGAGGCGCCACACCTGTACCGGATCGGCGACCACTGGTACCTGCTGATCGCCGAGGGCGGCACCGAACGCGGGCACGCCGTCTCGATCGCCCGCGCGACGAGGCCCGACGGCCCGTACGAGCCGGGTCCGGCCAACCCGATCCTCACCCACCGGGGCACGCACCGGCCGATCCAGAACACCGGCCACGCCGACCTGGTGCAGGGGCCCGACGGGTCGTGGTGGCTGGTGCTGCTCGGGGTCCGCCCCGGCGGCGGCACCCCCGGCTGGCACGTGCTCGGGCGGGAGACCTTCCTGGCCCCGGTGACCTGGGTCGACGGTTGGCCGGTGGTCGGGGACCTCGCGCCGGTGATGCCCGCCCCGCCCTGGGCCGCGCACCCCGTGCCGGCGCCGCCCGTCCGCGACGACTTCGACGCCGACCGGCTGCACCCGCGCTGGGTCTCGGTGCGGTCCCGGCCGGCGGAGGTCTGGTCGCTCGCCGTGCGGCCCGGTTGGCTCACGTTGCGGGCCCGGGGCGCGTCCCCGGACGCGCCGGACGTCACGTTCGTCGGCCGCCGCCAGCAGCACCCGTCGTGCCGGGTCCGGACCCTGGTCGACCCGGCTGACGGGCACGGTGGTCTGGTGGTGCGCCTCGACGAGCGCCACCACTACGACATCGAGGTGGGCGGCGGCGAGGTACGGGTCGTCGCCCGGATCGGGTCGGTGCGCTCGACGCCGGCCACCCGGCCGGTCGGGGCCGGCCCGGTCCACCTGCGGATCGAGGTGCTCGCCCCGGCTCCCGGCGACTGGCACCCCGCCAAGGAACCCGACCTGCTCCGGCTCGGCGTCGAGCACCCGGACGGGACCTTCGACGTGCTGGCCGAACTCGACGGCAGGTACCTGTCCACCGAGGTCGCCGGCGGTTTCACCGGCCGGGTCATCGGCATGTACGCCGCCCGGGGCGACGTCGCCTTCGACTGGTTCGACTACGAGCCGTGCTAGCCGCCCACGCCGGGCGTGCGCCGGTGCCGGGCGGACCGGGTTATCCTGGTCCGGTCGACCAGGCAGGACACGGTTCGACCGGGCAGCCAACAGTTCGACCAGGCAGGTAACAGTTCGACCAGGGCAGGGAGCAGATCGTGGCAGGTGACGACGACATCTCCGGGTGAACACCCGGCTGCGGTGACCGACGGCGGATGACCGCCCCGTCGCGTCGCCCCTGTCGTCCTGCCCTGTTCACCCCGGGCAGCGCCCGCGCGCCCGGATCATCTGTCTCCGAGGTTCACCATGTCCGACAGTCACGTCGTCTGCTCCCACCTGTCCTTCTCCTGGCCGGATGACACCCCGGTCGTCGAGGACCTGTCGTTCTCCGTTCCCGGCGGCCGCACCGGTCTGGTCGCGGCGAACGGCGCCGGCAAGTCCACCCTGCTGCGGCTCATCGTCGGCGAGCTGCGTCCCACCGCGGGCAGCGTCACCGTCGAGGGGGTGCTGGGCTACCTGCCGCAGCACCTGCCGTTCGCGACGCGGCAGACCGTCGCCGAGGTGCTCGGGGTCGACCGCGTCGTCGCCGCGCTGCACGCCATCGAGGCCGGTGACGCCGCCGAGGAGCACTTCGCCACCGTCGGCGACGACTGGGACGTCGAGGACCGCACCCGGGTCACCCTCGACCGGCTCGGCCTGACCGGGGTGACGCTGGACCGCCGGCTCGGCACCCTCAGCGGCGGCGAGGTGGTCTCCCTCGGCCTCGCCGCCGAACTGCTCAAACGGCCCGACGTGCTGCTGCTCGACGAGCCCACCAACAACCTCGACCGGCCGGCGCGGGAACGACTGCTCGCCGTGCTGCGGTCCTGGCCGGGCACGCTGCTCGTGGTCAGCCACGACCGTGTGCTGCTGGACGAGATGGACCGCATCGCCGCCCTCGACCACGGCGGGATCCGCTTCTACGGCGGCAACTTCACCCACTACGAGCAGGTGGTACGGGCCGAGCGGGAGGTCGCCGAGCGGCAGGTGCGTCAGGCCGAGCAGGACGTGAAGCGGCAGAGGCGGGAACTCCAGCAGGCCCGCGAGCGGGCGGCCCGCCGGGCCTCGACCGCCGCCCGGAACCTGTCCGACGCGGGGCTGCCCCGGATCGTCGCCGGCAACCTCAAGCGGGACGCGCAGGTGTCGGCGGGCCGGGCCGACGACGTGCACACCGCCCGGGTCGCCGATGCCCAGGCCCGGCTGGACCAGGCCGGTGAGGCGGCCCGCCGCGACGACCAGCTCGTCCTGGACCTGCCCGACACCACGGTGCCCGCCGGTCGCACCGTCTTCGCCGGCCACGGGATGCGGGCCGGCTACGCGGGCCGGCCGGTCTTCGCCGGTGACGGGGTCGACCTGACCATCCGGGGTCCCGAACGGATCGCCCTGACGGGGCCCAACGGTGCGGGCAAGTCGACGCTGCTGCGGCTGGTCGGCGGCCGGCAGGAGCCGGAGGCGGGCACCGTCGCGCGGGCGTCGGGGCGGGTGGCGTACCTGTCGCAGCGCCTCGACCTGCTCGATCCGACCCGGACGGTCGCGGAGAACCTCGCCGGGTTCGCCCCGGCGCGGACCGGGGCGGAGCGGCTGAACCTGCTGGCCCGGTTCCTGTTCCGGGGTGCCCGCGTCCACCTGCCGGCGGGGGTGCTCTCCGGCGGTGAGCTGCTGCGCGCCACCCTGGCCTGCCTGCTCTTCGCCGAACCGGCACCGCACCTGCTGCTGCTCGACGAGCCCACCAACAACCTTGACCTGGTCAGCGTGGCCCAGTTGGAGAGCGCGCTGCTGGCGTACCGGGGGGCATTCGTGGTGGTCAGTCACGACGACCGGTTCCTGGCCGGGATCGCCGTGGACCGGTGGCTCCGGCTGGCCGACGGGCGGCTCACCGAGGCCGGACCCCCGCAGTGATCCGGCCCGCCGTGATGCCCACCGACGGGGCAGAGATAGACGCTCGTGCATGGTAGAAAGGGGACGCACGCTACTGCTACGGGGAGGTAACTGTGCGTCACTTCATGCTGCGAACATTTCGCCGTCGTCCGGCCCGGTGGTCGCTTGCCGTTCCGGTGGTGGCCGCCTGTGCGGCGGCGACCCTGGCCGGCCCGCCGGCAGCCCAGGCCGGGCCGGGCTGTCCGGCGGGAGCGATCATGAACGTGGTCGCCCACCAGGACGACGACCTGCTCTTCCTCAGTCCGGACCTGCTGCACGACGTGCAGGCCAACCGCTGCGTCCGCACGGTCTTCGTCACGGCGGGCGACGCCGGCCGGGACAGCACCTACTGGACCGGTCGGGAGACCGGGGCGCGGGCGGCGTACGCCCAGATGGCCGGGGTGGCCGACAGTTGGACCCAGGCGGACGCCGGGATCAGCGGGCATCCGATCCCGGTCTTCACGCTGACCGCCCGGCCCACCGTGTCGCTGGTCTTCCTCCGGCTGCCGGACGGCTATCCCGGCGGCACGGGGCACCCGAACACCGGCTCGCAGAGCCTGCAGAAGCTCTGGCTCAACGGCATCTCCACGATCACGTCGCTGGGCACCGGCGCGTCCAGCTACAGCCGGGCCGGCCTGATCACCACCCTGGCCGGGCTGATGGCCGCCTACCAGCCGACCGCCGTCAACACCCAGGACCACGCGGGTGGGTTCGGCGACGGTGACCACAGCGACCACCACGGCGCGGCCTACTTCGCCCAGGCCGCCGAGTAGGCGTACGTCGGTTCGCCCACGTTCACCGGCTACCACGACTACAAGATCAAGAACTATCCGGCGAACCTGGGATCGACCGACGTCGCCGGCAAGTCCGCGGCCTTCTTCGCCTACGGCCAGTACGACGACGGGGCCTGCACCAGCCTGCCCACCTGCGCCGGCTACGACTACCCGGCCTTCCTCCAGCGGCAGTACAAGGTCCTCGGCCCCAACCTGGCCCGGACGGCCACCGTCACCGCGACCAGCCAGGACACCGGCAGCGGGCAGACGGCGGCCAAGGCCGTCGACGGGGTGGTCGCCGGCTGGCCCGACGACCAGACCCGGGAGTGGGCGACCGTCTACGGCGGCGTCGGCACCCAGCTCACCCTGAGCTGGCCGGGCCCGCGCACCGTCCGCCGGGTCGTCCTCTACGACCGGCCCAACCCCAACGACCAGATCACCGGCGGCACCCTGCTGTTCAGCGACGGCACCTCCACGGCCGTCGGTGCCCTGGACAACGGCGGCGGTCCGACGGAGGTCATCCTCCCGGCGGCGAAGACGGTGACCAGCGTCAAGCTCACCGTCACCGGGGTCGGCGGCAGCACCGTCAACGTCGGCCTCGCCGAAATCGAGGTGTTCGGCAACGCCGGCCCCTGAGCGGACGGCCGAGGCCCGGTCCGGTGGGGGTGTGTGACCACCGGACCGGGCCCCGGCCGCGCCGGTCAGAAGTCGTCGTCGAAGGTGACGCTGCCGCTGACCCCCACCTGGTAGGCCGACACCCGACGCTCGAAGAAGTTCGACAGCTCCTGCACGTCCTGCAGATCCATGAACGCGAACGGGTTCTGCGCGCCGTAGCGCGGCGCGATGCCGAGCTGGGCGAGCCGCCGGTCGGCGACGTGTTCCAGGTAGGTCCGCATGTCCGCAAGCGACAGCCCCGACACGCCCTGGTCGAGCAGGTCCTCGGCGAACTGCACCTCGCACTCGACGGCCTCGGCGAGCATCTCGGTCACCTGACGTTCCAGGTCGGCGTCGAACAGGTCCGGCTCCTCCCGCCGGGCGGTCTCCACCACGTCGAAGGCGAACGCCATGTGCATCGACTCGTCGCGGAAAACCCAGTTGGTGCCCGACGCCAACCCGTTGAGCAGGCCCCGGGACCGCAGGAAGTAGACGTAGGCGAACGCGCCGTAGAAGAAAAGCCCCTCGATGCAGGCGGCGAAGCAGATCAGGTTCAGCAGGAACGCCCGCCGGTCCGCGCGGGTACGCAGCTCCCGCAGCTCGAAGACCGAGTCGATCCAGCGGAAGCAGAACTCGGCCTTGCGCCGGATCGACGGGATGTTCTCGATGGCGGCGAACGCGGCGAACCGTTCCTGCTCGTCGGGGACGTACGTGTCGAGCAGGTTCAGGTAGAACTGCACGTGCACGGCTTCCTCGAACAGCTGCCGGGACAGGTAGAGCCGGCCTTCGGGAGAGTTGACGTGCTGGTAGAGGTTGAGCACCAGGTTGTTGGCGACGATCGTGTCACCGGTGGCGAAGAACGCCACCAGCCGGGACACCAGGTGCCGCTCGGCCGGCGACAGCCGCTCCAGGTCGGCCAGGTCGGAGTGCAGGTCGACCTCCTCCACCGTCCAGGTGTTGCGGATGGCGTCCTTGAACCGGTCGAAGAAGTGCGGGTAGCGCATCGGCCGCAGGGTGAGGTCCATGCCGGGGTCGAGCAGCAGCTGCCGCCCGGCGGTGCGGGGTTCGTCGACGGTGGTCACTGGCACGCCTCGCAGCTCTCGGGGTTCTCCAGGGAACAGGCCAGCGCCTCGGCGTCGGCCGCCACGACCGGGGCGACGGTGACGGTGGCCTGCTGGATCCGGGTCGCCGGACGCGACCGCAGGTAGTAGGTGGTCTTCAGCCCGGACTTCCAGGCGTACAGGTACATCGAGGACAGCTTGCCGATGGTCGGCGCGCTGAGGAACAGGTTCAGCGACTGCGACTGGTCGACGTACGGCGCCCGCGCGGCGGCCAGGTCGATCAGCGCCCGCTGCGGCAGCTCCCACGCGGTCCGGAACAACTCCCGCACCTCGGCGGGCAGGTCGACGATGCCCTGCACCGAACCCTCGGCCCGCTTGATCCGGTCGCGGATCTCCGAGGTCCACAGGCCGCGCGCCTTCAGCTCGCGTACCAGGTAGGTGTTGATCTGGAGGAACTCGCCGGACATGGTCTCGCGCTTGAACAGGTTGGACACCTGCGGCTCGATGCACTCGTAGCAGCCGGCGATCGACGCGATCGTGGCGGTCGGGGCGATCGCCACCAGCAGCGAGTTGCGCAGGCCGTGCGCGGCGATCTGGGTGCGCAGCGCCGCCCACCGCGCGGTCTGGGTGGGCTCGACCCCCCACAGGTCCGGGTGCAGGTCACCCCGGGCCGCCCGGGTCTGCGGGTACGCCGGGTGCGCGCCGAACCGTTCGGCCAGGCCGGTCGAGGTCTCCAGAGCGGTCAGGAAGATCTCCTCCTGGACCCGGGTGGACAGCTCCCGGGCACCGGGCGAGTCGAACGGCAGCCGCAGCGCGAACAACGCGTCCTGCAGCCCCATCAGCCCCAGCCCGACGGGCCGCCAGCGCGGGTTCGACGCCGCCGCCTGCTCGGCCGGGTAGTAGTTGATGTCGATCACCCGGTCCAGGAACACCACAGCCGTACGGACCGTGGCGCGCAGCCTGTCCCAGTCGACGCCGTCGGCGGTGAGGTGCGCGCCGAGGTTGACCGAGCCGAGGTTGCACACCGCCGTCTCGGTGTCGCTGTTGACCTCCAGGATCTCGGTGCACAGGTTGGACAGGTGGATCGTGTTGCCCGGCACGCCGGTCTGGTTGGACAGCCGGTTCGCCGGGTCCTTGAACGTCATCCACCCGTTGCCGGTCTGTGCCAGGGTGCGCATCATCCGCCCGTACAGGTCCCGGGCCTTCACCGTGCGGACCGCCTTCTTCTCGGCGACCCGGTACGCGGCGTCGAACTCCTCGCCGTACAGGTCGGGCAGCTCCGGGGCGTCCGACGGGTCGATCAGCGACCAGTCGCCGTCGGCCTCGACCCGGCGCATGAACTCGTCGGGGATCCAGTTGGCCAGGTTGAGATTGTGGGTGCGCCGGGCCTCCTCACCGGTGTTGTCCCGCAGCTCCAGGAACTCCTCGACGTCCGGGTGCCAGGGTTCCAGGTAGACGCAGGCCGCCCCCTTGCGCCGGCCGCCCTGGTTGACCGCCGCCACCCCGGCGTCGAGGGTCTTCAGGAACGGCACGATCCCGTTCGACCGGCCGTTGGTGCCCCGGATCAGCGCCCCCCGGCCGCGCACCCGCGTGAAGGAGATGCCGATGCCGCCGGAGAACTTCGACAGCTTCGCCACCTGGTGGTAGCGCTCGTAGATGGAGTCCAGCTCGTCGCGCGGCGAGTCGACCAGGAAACACGACGACATCTGGGTGTGCCGGGTGCCCGAGTTGAACAACGTCGGGGAACTCGGCAGATAGGCCAGCGACGACATCAACCGGTAGAACCCGACCGCCTCGTCGGGCGTGGTGGACAGCCCGCAGGCCACCCGCAGCAGCCAGTACTGCGGGGTCTCCACCACCAGCCGCGACTGCGGGTGCCGCAGCAGGTACCGGTCGGCCACCGTACGCAGCCCGAAGTACTCGAACCGCAGGTCACCGGCCGGGTCGACGGCGTCGTCGAGTTGGCGTGCGTGCCGGGCCACGAACGCGGCGGTGTCGTCGGCGATCAGGCCGAGGCCGTGGGCGTACCGGATGGACTCGCTGAACGAGGTCACCTCCTGCCCACGTACCTCCTCGTCCACGTAGGCGGCCAGCAGCCGGGCCGCCAGGCGGGAGTACTGCGGTTCCGTGCCGATCAGCTCCGCCGCCGTCTGGATCGACAGCTTGTCCAGCTCGGCCGTGGTCGCCCCGTCGTAGAGGCCGCTGATCGTCCTGGTGGCCACCCGCAGCGGGTCGACCTCGTCCAGGTCGGTGGTCCACCGGGCGACGGCCGTGACGATCCGGTTGACGTCCACCGGCTCGGTGTCGCCGTCGCGCTTGCGGACCCGCATCGCGGGCCGGCGTGGCTGCGCGCCGTCGACGTCGGACGGTGGGCTCTGCGCTGTGCTCGTCATGACCTCTCCTCGCTGTCACCGATGGCCATCGGGACGCGGGAGGACGCCGACGGGCGCGGCACGGCGGCCGGCCCGGGTGCTGGCGTCGGTCGTCCCGCGCGACCTCCGACCGCCGCGCGCAGCAGCGCACGGCGCACTGGCAGGTCTTCGGACTCGTGGGCGTGACCGGGGTCGGTCGCCTACTGGCCGTCGCTTCCCGGACCTCGCGGTCCAGTGCTCGATGACGGCGGTCGTTCCCACTTACCGCTGCGGGGCAGTCCCGGATTTCCACCGGGTTCCCTGTTGCCTCGACCGGACCACCGGGCCCGGCCGAACCAGCTGCGTGGCACACCATATATGGCGTAGATGGGGGAGAGGCAACACTAGATGTCGCGTCGGTGTGTCGGATAACTCTCATCCGACCGCCCGGTGGCCCGCAGTGACGCCAGCAGCCGCAGCGCGTCGGCGTCGGCGCTGCCGGGCTCGGCGGTGAAGACCAGCATGACCGGGCCGGGGTTTCCGGGCAGCGGGTAGGTGTCCCAGTCCAGGACGATGTCACCGACCTCGGGGACCTGGAAGGTCTTGGTGCCGCTGACCGACCCGCGCACGTCGTGCCGGGCCCACAGCCGCCGGAACTCGGCGCTGCGGATGCTCAGCTCACCGACGACGGCGGTGGCCCGGGGGTGGGTGGGGTCCGTGGCCACGGCGGCGCGCATCATGCCGATGTAGTCCATGGCCTGCTGCTCCCAGGACGCGCAGCGCCGCACCGGGGTCGCCGCCTCGTCGAACATCAGCAGCAGCATGTTGAGCCGGTCCGGCGGGTGGTCCGCCGGATCGCCGAGCAGCGCCACCGCCCACGCGTTCCAGGCGAGCAGGTCCAGGTGCCGGCCGAGCACCACCGCCGGGGTGTCCAGCACCCGCAGCAGCCGCCTGGTGCTCTCCGGCACCCGCTCCGGGCCGTGGTCGACCCGGGCGGGCGTCGGCCGGCGGGCGGCGCGGGCCAGGGTGAACAGGTGCCGGCGTTCCGCGTCGTCGAGGCCGAGCGCGGCGGCGAGCCCGTCCAGCACGTCGTCGGACGGGCGCACCTCCCGGCCCTGCTCCATCCGCTGGTAGTAGTCGGTGCTCAACCCGGCCAGCAGCGCCAGCTCCTCGCGGCGCAGCCCGGTGACCCGGCGTCGTCCACCCGGCTCCAGGCCGACGTCCCGGGGGTGCAACCGGGCGCGCCGGGCACGCAGGAAGTCACCGAGTTCACGGGCGTACGGACGGGTCATGTCGCCAGTGTGGCGCGGCCCGGACCGGCGTGGGTAGGTCTGCGGGACCTAGGCAACCGGGTACGACCGGCCCCGCCCGGTCGGGCCCTAGCGTCGGTGGTCCGATCCGACCGTCAGGGAGCAGCAGATGACCTGGACCGCCGACCACATCCCCGACCAGCACGGCCGCACCGCCGTCGTGACGGGCGCGAACTCCGGCCTCGGCCTGGTCACCGCCACCGCCCTGGCCCGGCGGGGCGCCCGGGTCGTGCTCGCCGTGCGCGACACCGCCGCCGGCCGGCGGGCCGCCCACGGCATGGGCGGCGACGTCGAGGTACGCGAGCTGGACCTCGCCTCCCTGGCCTCGGTACGGGAGTTCGCGGCGGCCCTGGCCGCCGACCGTCCGGTGCTCGACCTGCTGGTCAACAACGCCGGCGCGGTGCTGCTCGGCCCGCGCCGCACCAGCGTGGACGGCCACGAGCTGCACCTCGCCACCAACCTGCTGGGCCACTTCGCGCTGACCGGCCTGCTGCTGGGCAACCTGGCCGCGGCGCGGGCGGCCCGGGTGGTCAGCCTCAGCTCGATCACCCACCGCAACGCACACCTGGACTTCACCGACCTGATGGGCGAGCGCGGCTACCGGGGCTCCACCGCGTACGGCAGGTCCAAGCTCGCCACCACCGTCTTCGGCATCGAACTGGACCGCCGGCTGCGCGCCACCGGGTCGCCGGTGATCAGCGTGCTGGCCCACCCCGGTGTCACCCGCACCAACCTGACTCCCCGGGCCTGGTCCCACCAGGGTCGGCGCGGCCGGGTGATCGCCCGGCTCGGCCTGCTGGCCACCCAGCCGGTCGAGCAGGGTGCGCTGCCCCAACTGCGCGCCGCCACCGACCCGCAGGTCCACGGCGGCCAGTTCTTCGGCCCGGCCCGGTTCTTCCAGACCTGGGGGCCGGTCACCGAGGTGCGGGCCAGCCGGGAGGCCACCGATCCCGCCGTCGGCCGGCGGCTGTGGACGGCGGCCGAGGAACTGACCGGCGTGCGCTGTCTCTGACGCCGGGCCGCACTAGCATGGCTGCGGTCGGTGAGGGCGGCGGAGACGAGGCGACATGGGATGGCTCGGGCGGGTGCTGGGCGGCGGGGGCCGGCAGGTCCAGGAGGATCCGGTCCGGCAGGCGGCGCTGTCGGCCGAGGTGCGGCAGCGCTTCGGCGCCCACCTGGCCGTCCGACCTGCCGAGCAGGTGGCGGCGATGGTCGGGCTGCTCGACGACGGCGACGGCCTGGCGGTGGCGGCCGGCATCGTCGGTGAGTTCGCCGACGCGGCCCACGCGGACCTGCTGGCCCAGACGACGGAGCTGTACCGGCGTACCGGTCAGCGGTTCCCGGTGGACCGGCGCAACTACCGGCCACTGTGGCGCGAGGCCGGTGGCCGGCTGCACTGGCCGCTGTTCGCGCTGCCGGGCGGCCTGCACCCGTACGTGCACGTCGCCGCCGCCACCACGGTCGTCGGCACCCGGGCGGCGCAGTTCGTCCGGGCGACCGACCCCCATCCGCTGCTCGCCCGCCTGTTCGAGGTGCTCGACCTGACCACCTGCGGCTGGGAGTACGGCCGGGTGCGGGTGGACCACGACGGGGCGTCGCTGGTCGGTCGGCTGATCTCCACCACCCGCGACGTCCGGGCGGCGATGAAGGAACCCCCGTCGCTGCCGCCGTCGGTGCGGGAACTCATGCGCACCAACCGGGCGGTCGACGTCTTCGACCTCACCGGCGACCGGGTCGTCGGCACGATCAACGTGGGTGGTGAGCTGCGCCCGGCGCTGTTGACCTGACGCCGTCGGGTCGACCTGCGGGGCCGGCCTGCCCGGGGTGGACGCGGTTGCCGTCCACCCCGGGCTGCCGGGTCCCGTCACACCTGCGCACCGCTCGAAACGTCGAGGGGCACGCCGTGCCGGGCCGGCAGCCCCGGTCAGGCGACGCGGTGCGGGGCGAGCCCGTTGGAGCAGTCGGCGATGGTGACGGTCTGCGAGAAGCGCAGCGCGTCCCGGCGGGCCCACCCGTTGATCCCGGTGGAGGTGTTGCGGACGAAGAACCACAGGTCGCCGGTCAGCGTGGCGCAGTGCACGTCGATGTTCTGACTGGGATAACCCTGGCCCCTGGACTGGCAGTCCCGGTGCGGGTAGGCGTGGATGTAGGTCCCGTCGCCCCACGAGATTCCGCCCCCGCTGTAGCGGTCCGGGTGCTGCCCGTGGCCGTCGCAGTGGGCGCTGGCCGGGCTGGCGGGTATCAGGGCCAGCACCGAGCCGCTCACCGCGAGCGTCAGCGCGGAGGCGATGGAGAGGAGCCGAGATCGCATGGAAGTCCCCTGTCGATAGGTGACGATCACTGTCCACAGAGGATTACACGGGTCGGCCGCACCCGCACGGCGAACGGTGGGCACCGGGGCACCGCCGACCCGGCGAGACAGCCTCCGGTCAGGTGAAGAGCAGGTCCAACTGGTGGTCGAGGGCGGCGGTCGCCTGCACCGGGGTGTACTGCCCGCCGAGCAGGTACACCCCCAGCCCCTCCACCAGCGCCAGCAGTCCCGCCGCAGCGTCCGACGCCGGTGCACGCGGCAGCAGCCCGGCGATGAACTCCACCAGTTGCGCGGTGTCCGGCCGCAGGCCGGGGGCAGCCGCCGGGTGCAGTGCGGTCCAGGACAGGAACGCCAACGCCACCCGCCCGTCCTCGCGCGCCGCCTCGTCCAGCGGCAGCAACGCCGCAAGCAGGGTGCGCAGCAGCAGCCGGGGCTGCGGGTCCGGCCCGAGTGCCGCGACCGCCGCCTCGACCCGGGCCCGACCCCGGTCACGGACGACGGACAGCGCGAAGGCCATCATCTCGTCCTTGGTGGTGAAGTAGTGCTGCACCATGCCCGCGGACACCCCCGCCTCGGCGGCCACGTGCCGCAGACTCACCGCCTCCAGACCCCGGTCGGCGGCGACCCGCATGAGCGCGTCCGCGATCAGCGTGCGGCGCTGACGGGGATCGACCTTCCTGGGCATCGGGGCCTACCGTGCCGTCGTCACGGTGCCGGCCGCGCCGTCCACGGTGATCACCTGACCGGTGACGATCCGCGAGGTGGCGCCCGGCACGCTGATCACGGCCGGGATGCCGTACTCGCGGGCCACGGTGGGACCGTGCGCCATGATCGCGCCGGTCTCGGTGACCAGCGCCCCGGCGGTCAGGAACAGCGGCGTCCAGCCCGGGTCGGTGGTGGCGGTCACGAGGATCTCCCCGGGTTCGAGGTACGCGGTGGCCGGGTCGGTGACCACCCGGGCCGGGCCGGTCACCCTACCCGTCGCCGCTCCCACGCCCCGCAGCAGTCCCGCCCCGTCGGCGGGGGCCGGCAGGGTGCTCTCCACGTCCGTCCCGTCGGACAGCAGCGCCACCGGCACCACCCGGCGGCGCAGCTCGCGCCGGTGGGTCGCCCGGCGTCGCGCGACCAGCCCGGTCAGGTCGGCGCCGTCGAGGGCCGCCTCGACCTCGTCGAGGGTGAGGAACATGACGTCGTCCGCCGCCGGGAACAGCGTCGCCCCGATGAGCAGCAACTGCTCGCGTACGGTCCGGAGCCGGTACAGCCCGGCGAACTTCCCGGACTCCCGCAGCCCCGCCAGCCGTCGTGCCCGCCGCAACAGGAAGATCGCGATCCGGCCCCGGACCGGGCGACGTCGGCGGACCCGGGCAGCCAGCTCGTCGAGCGCGGCCCCGGCGGCTGCGGCGGCCCCGGCGAACCGTCGGTCGGGTGCCTGCGTGGGGTCGGTCAACCGCAGGTAGTTGGCGACGGCAGCGAAGACCGGGGTGGGGTCCTCGGCCCAGCGCGGCACACCGACGTCGGCTTCGGCCGCCGCCCGGTGGCCGTAGCGGGACAGGAAGGCGGACAGGCCGATCTCGGGGAGCGCGCCCCGCAGGTACCGGGCCGAAAGTTCCGCCGGTGGCGTGTCGAGGAGCAGCTCGCGGTGCGGGCGGGCGGCGCAGGCCAGCGCCCACAGCGCGAGATCCATCTCGATGGTCACGTTGTGCGGGACGCCGCGCAGCACGGCGTGGATCTCGTCCTCGGTGGCGACCCCCCTGAGCAGGTGGGCGGGCAGGGCCGAGGCGAGCATCCCGGCCACGATCGGCCAGGTGATGTCGTCGGCGGCACCGCCGTCGCCGTCGCCGTGGTCGCGGACGAACCGCAGTCGCTCGTGGGCCGTCCGCAGGTGCGCCGGTGCCGCAGCCTCGGCCCGTAGCCGGTCGACGGCCGCGACCAGCCGACGCCGTGCCGCGTCCGGTCGTGCCAGCGCCCGCAGGATGCCCCGCAGGGCCCGCAGCGCCGTCGACAGCGATGCGTCCGCCGGTCGGCGGGACCTGCCGCCGGACGGTGCGAACCGGGGGTCCCGCAGGACGTGCTCCATCACCGCCTGGGCGCGCGGCCCGAAGTCGACGGCCATCAACCGGACGAGCCGTCGGCGGCTGGCGGGCCGACGGACCAGGTCGGTCAGGTCGCCGTAGAGCCGCCCGCCGATGTCGACGATCTCCACCCGCATCCCGAGCGAGGCGACCATGGCGGCGATCATCGCGCGGAGCGTGGCCATGCCCATCGGGGTGACCGGTCGCAGCATCCCCTGCACGTTGCCGAACTCGACGTACACCCGCAGGTCGTCGGTCTGCGGCGGCACCGGGAACAGCGTGCTGACCGGCCGCGACTGGAGCAACCACAGCGTCCCGTCGTGGTCGGTCGCCCACTCGACGTCCTGCGGCGTGCCGAAGTGCGCCTGCACCCGCCGGCCGGCGGCCCACAGCTCGCCCTGCCACCCGGGGTCCGCGCTGCCGGCCGGATCGGCCAGCACGACGCGCGTCACCTCGGTGCGGCCGTCGACGACCGTCGTGCCCGGCCCGACCTCGACGAGCATCTCGGTGCGGTTGCCGGTGACCGGGTTCGCCGTGTAGAGCACGCCGGCCCGGACCGGAGCGACCATCCGCTGCACCACCACCGCCATGTGCACGTCGGCGGGGTCGGTCCCACGCGCCTGGCGGTAGGCCGCCGCCCGGCTGCCGTGCAGCGATTCCCAGCACGTGCCGATCGCCGCCAGCAGGTCCGCCTCGCCCTCGACGTTCAGCACCGTGTCGTGCTGACCCGCGAAGCTGGCGTCCGGCAGGTCCTCGTCCGTCGCGCTCGACCGCACCGCCACGGGCCCGCCGCCCAGCCGCGCGTACGCCGCCCGGACCTCGTCCTGCGGGACCACCCCGGCCCGGTGCGCCTCGGTGGTCACGCAGAAGCCCTCGGGCACCCGCTCACCCGCGCGGATCAGCTCGCCGAGACCGGCCGCCTTGCCGCCGACCAGCGGGACCAACCCGGCATGTGCCTCCGTCAGGGGGATCACCGACGCCCGCGTCCCGCTTTCGCAATACGACTGCATTGCAAAGAAGGTACGCGAGTTGCAGTGCGACTGCAATGTAAAAAACCGGCCGCTCCGGCACCGGCCGCAGGCGGGCGGAACGGGCGGCGGCGGGGTTCAGCCCCGCGCCGGGACGACGATCGGCAGCCGGACGGTGAAGGTGCTGCCCCGACCGGGGGCGCTCTCGACGCCGATCGTGCCGCCGTGCGCCTCGGCGAGCTTGCGGGCGATCGACAGCCCGAGCCCGCTGCCGCCGGTGCTGCGGGCGCGGGAGTCGTCGGCCCGCCAGAACCGGTCGAAGATCTTCGCCTGGTCGGCGGGGGCGATGCCGGTGCCGGTGTCGGACACGGCGATGGCGAGCTGGTCGTCGCGCACCTCCAGACGCACGACGACCGACCCGCCCGCCGGGGTGTGCCGCACTGCGTTGGCGACGATGTTGCCGACGATCTGGCGCAGCCGGGCCCCGTCGACGGCCATCTCCAGGTCGGCGCCCACCGAGGTGCCCAACCGGACCCCGGCCGCCTCGGCCGCGCCCCGGTGCGCCTCGACGACCTGCTCCAGCAGATCGGCCACGAAGTACGGCTCGCGGTGGATACGCAGGTCACCGGCGTCGGCGGCGGCCAGGTCACGCAGGTCGTCGATGATGTGCTGCAGCAGCAGCGCCTCGTCGAGCAGCAGGGTGAGCAGCTGCGTGTCGAGCTGCGCCAGACCGTCCTGCGCGGCCTCCAACCAGCTACGCATGTTGGTCAACGGCGTGCGCAACTCGTGCGCCACGTCGCTGACCATGCTCCGGCGCAGCGCCTCGGTCTGCTCGCGCCGGGCGGCGAGATCGTTGAGCGCGGTGGCCAGCATGCCGATCTCGTCGCGGGTGGTCACCGGCACCCGGGCCGGTTCGTCCATCGGTTGCCGGGTCGCGTCCGTGAGCGCCCGCAGCGGCCGGACCAGCCGCCGCCCGACCAGCACGGTGATCAGCACGGTGGCCACCAGCACCGCCCCGGTCACCTGGGCGATGCGGACCACGTTCGCCCGGGACAGGTTGAACACCGGCTCGGCGCCGCCCTGCGTCCCGTCGGTGACGAACAGCAGCGCCGGTGGCGCCACGTACGCCCGGAGCTGGGTCGTCCGGGCCTGCTGCAGGCAGCCGTCGATCTGCTGGTCGAAGCGGGCGTCGCGGCTCGGTGCCGCGGTCCGGTCGGCGCGGATCTCGACCCGGGTCGGTGCGCCCAGCTCCCGCAGGCAGTTCCTGGTCAGGGTCTCCAGTTGGGCGATCCCGGCGACCTCGCTCGGCATCGGGCTCGTCAGCTCGTCGGGCAGGCAGAATCCGACGATGCCCCGGTCCTTCGGGTCGCTCACCTGCACCGAGGCGCGGCCGGCGGGATCCACCACGACCCGCGCGTCCGCCCGGGACTCGGCGCGCACGCAGCCGAGCTGCCGTTCGGCCATCTCCCGGGTGGTGTTGCTCTCCCGCTTGGTCAGCCGGTACGGCCCGACCGCGCGCGGATCGACCCGCTCGGTCCCGCCGGTCAGGCCGAGGTCGATCTGCAACGGGTCGACGGTCGCCGACGGCCGGGCGGTCTGCAACGACGGGCCGTCCGGCGCGGAGTCGGCGATCACCTGCCGGTCCGGGGTCATCAGGGTGATCCGCCGTTCGAGCCGGTCGGCCCGCTCGGCGAGCACCGCGTCGACCCCGGTCCAGTCCCGGTGGGTCGCCGCGTGGTCCAGCAGCGTGTCGTAGATGCTCTTGTCGTCGGCGAGCGAGCGCCCCTGCTCCTGTTGGATCGCCCGGGTGGTCGACTGCACGGCCAGCCAGGTCGTCGCCAGGATCGCGCAGACCGCGACCAGCAGCGAGGTGGCCAGCAGCCGCACCACCAGGCTGCGGTGCACCGGGACCCGCGGCTGCCGGGTCACGACGCGCCGGCGCTGAGCTTGTAGCCGACGCCGTAGACGGTGAGCAGCTGCTGCGGCCGGCGCGGGTTCGCCTCGATCTTGCGGCGCAGGTTCATCACGTGGACGTCGATGGTGCGTCCGGTCGACTCCCGGTCGACGCCCCGGGTGTGTTCGAGCAGTTGCACCCGGCTGAACACCCGGCCGGGCTGACGGATCATCGCGGCGAGGATGGCGAACTCGCCGGCGGTGCAGTCGACCGTGGCGTCCCCGGCGGTGACCAGGCGTCGGGACTCGTCGACGGTGAGCCGTCCGAGCCGGTGCACCGGTGACTCCTGGGGCGTCGTACGCACCCGCCGCAGCAGGGTGCGGACCCGGGCCACCAGCTCACGCGGGCTGTACGGCTTGGTCATGTAGTCGTCGGCGCCCAGGTCCAGCCCGCGCAGCAGGTCGTCCTCGGCGGACCGCGCGGTCAGCATCAGCACCGGCACGTCCGACTCCTGCCGCAGTATCCGGCAGACCTGCATGCCGTCCAGTTTCGGCAGCATCACGTCGAGCAGGAGAAGGTCGAACGTCTGCTCCCGGGCCTGACGCAGCGCCGTCTCGCCGTCGGCCACGACCGTCGCCCGGTGGCCCGCCGCGGTGAGGTAGCGGCGCAACGCCTCGGCCTGCCGCGGATCGTCCTCCGCGAGCATCACGTGTGCGCACATGCTGGGGAATATAGAGCAGGTCAGAGGGGTCGTGGATCGGGCGGAAGGCGGTGACACCGGGCACCTCCCGGTCGGTGCGCAGCTCGGCGGGCGGGTGACGGGGAGGTCCGACGTTCGTGAGAAAAAGGTCATGTCCGGTCCTGACCGGTTCCTGACAAACCGGTGCCACGATCGCCCCGCGGGACGACCGTCGGCGGCGTCGCCCGGGAAGGGCGACGCCGCCGGCCGGCGCGGCTACTTGCGCTTCGCGGCGACCTCGCGTTCACACGCCGGGGAGTACTTCAACCCCTTGGAGATCGACTCGGCGTCGTTGTTCTTGCCGCCGAAGGCCCAGCCCGTGCCGTCGGCGCCCACCTCGACGTACCGGACGCCCTTGTCCTTGAGGCACTTCACGACGTCCCGGGCGAAGTCCTTGGCCTCCGGGTTGGCCGGGTCGAACTCCCACGGCGGTAGCGGCATCAGGTGCTCACACGCCTTGCCCGCCTTGCTGGTCGCGTCCGCGCCGGTGCCGTCGCTGCGCCGCTTCGTGACGTCGACGCCGTGCTCGGTCAGGCACTTCATGTACGGCTTGAGGCGTTCCTTCTGGTCCTCCGGGGTGTCGTCGAGGCGTTCCCGTGGCCGCTCGTCCTTCGGCGTCGTCGCCGACGCGGCGGGGGTGGGCGCGCCGGTCTGGAGGGTGGCCACCTCCGCCCCGCCGGTGCTGCCGGCGGCGGGTGGGGCCTCCTCGGCGGTCGAGCACCCGCCGACCAGCAGTACGCCGCTGCACAGCGCAGCCATCAGTTGCTTCCTCATCGTCACGCCTCCGGTCAGCTCTGCGGCGATCTCGCCGGGGCCCAGCATCACCGTCGACTGTCAGGAAGCTGTTTGCCGTGACGGGCCCGCCCACGGATGTCGTACCGGTGGGGGAGACTGCCGGGCATGACGGAACGCGACGATCCGAAGGCGGCACTGCGGCACTACCTCCAGGCCACCCGCGACGACCTGGTGTGGAAGCTGGAAGGGCTCGACGAACGCGAGGCCCGGCTGCCCCGCACCGCCACCGGCAACAACCTGCTGGGCCTGCTCAAGCACTGCCTCAACGTGGAGGCCGGCTACTTCGGCCCCACCTTCGGCCGGCAGTTCCCGTCGCCCGACGAACTGCTCCCCCTGGCGGCGTACGACGAGGACCCGCAGGCGGACTGGTACGCGCGGGCGGACGAGACGAAGGACGGCCTGATCGACCTGTACCGCCGGGTGGCCGAGTTCGCC
This sequence comes from Micromonospora humida, assembly GCF_016901255.1. Taxonomy (NCBI): domain Bacteria; kingdom Bacillati; phylum Actinomycetota; class Actinomycetes; order Micromonosporales; family Micromonosporaceae; genus Micromonospora; species Micromonospora humida. The sequence continues at coordinate 685,210 of NZ_JAFEUC010000001.1, read as the reverse complement.
GACCAGACGATCGCCGAGTTGCCGCTCGACGCGCCGGGGCGGGTGCCGTGGTGGCGGCCGGGGCACCAGGACGTGACCCTGCACCAGATCATCATCCACGTGACCTGCGATCTCGCCCGGCACGCCGGCCACGCCGACATCCTGCGCGAGCAACACGACGCGACGGTCGGCTGGCGGCGGGAGAACCCGCAGGTCATGGACGACCAGGAGTGGCCGGCGTACGTCGCCAAGCTGACCGCGCTCGCCGACCGGTTCGCCTAGACCCGCGGCGGTGTGCCCGACGTGGCGACCGACGCCTGGGTGTCGTGGTCGGACGGGTGAACGCCGTGCCCGCCCCGGGCGGTCACGGCCGGATCGCCGACACCTCGCCGCCTACGGACGGCCACGGCCAGGGCGCCGACGCCGATGACTGCCAGGACGGCCACCGTGACCGGGGTGGACATCCAATGGATCGAATGGGCGGCCAGGTAGCCGCCGCCGGCCTCCACGCAGGCCCAGGTGACGGCGGCGCCGACGCTGTAGGGGGCGACCCGTCGGTACGGCACCCCGGTCGCCCCGGCCAGGTGCGGCACCAGGGTCCGCAGCAGGGGGACGAACCGCGCCACCGCGACCGCCCGGCCGCCGTGCCGGTGCATGACCGACTCCGCGCGGGCCCAAGCGACCGCAGAGATCATCTGGCCGATCCGGTTGGTGCGGAGCCGGCCTCCCAGCCGGTTGCCCACGGCATAGCCGATCAGGTCGGCCGTCACCACGGAGCCGGCGGCGACGGCGACGACCACCGGCAGGTCGAGGTGTCCGGCACCGGCCAGCGCTCCGGCGGTGACCATCAACGTGAGAGTGGGTACGAAGACCCCGAACAGGAGATTCGACTCGATCAGCAGGGCGGCTGCCAGGAGCGTGTAGGCGGCCGGTGCGGGTACCCCGCCGAGCACGTCGGCAAGCCGGTCCGTCATCGGGGGCCGGTCCAGACGGCGTGCGGGGCCGCTGTCGCGGCGTAGTCCCGGGTGGCGGTTGCGGTCATGGTTCGACGCTAGCCATCGGCGTCGCCGGGGGAACCTGCCGTTCTGCGACGGTGATCCCCGACGAAAGTAGGGGGGGCGGCCCGCCCTTACCTGCCCAGGCCGGCGTCGCGGGCCAGCAGCGCGGCCTGCACCCGGTTGGTGACGTCGAGGGCGGCCAGGATGCGGCTGACGTGTGCCTTGACCGTGCTCTCCCGCATGGCGAGGCGTTCGGCGATGTCGGCGTTGGTGTCACCCCTGGCGAGTAGGACGAGGACGTCGCGTTCCCGCGGGGTGAGCCGCTTGATGCGCGACTGCGCGGCGGCGGACTGCGGCGTGGTCGTGGCGTGGTAGCGGTCGATCAGGCGGCGGGCGGCAGCGGGATGCAGCATGGCCGAGCCGGCCGCCACCAGGTGCACGGCGCGTAGGATCTCGGCCGGATCGGTGTCCTTGAGCAGGAATCCGTCGGCGCCTGCGGCGAGCGCCCGGTAAACGTAGTCGTCGAGGTCGAACGTGGTCAGCGTGATGATCCGGGGCGGGCGCGGCAGCCTGCGTAGTTCGGCGATTGCGGCGATGCCGTCCAGGCGTGGCATCCGGACGTCCATCAGCGCGATGTCGACCTGCCCGGCGGCCGCCTTCTCGACGGCCTCGACGCCGTCGGCGGCCTGGGCCACGACGGTGATCTCCGGGTCACCCTCCAGCAGGTCCGACAGGCCGAGCCGGACCAGGGCGTCGTCGTCGACGATCATGACGCGGATCACGGTGTCGGCCCGTCCGTCGGGGTGTGCGGGCGGGGCGGATGCGGGATCTCGGCATGGACCCGCCAGGCGCCGACACCGGTCGCCCCGGTCTGCAACCGGCCGCCGAGGGCGGTGATCCGTTCGCGGAGACCGACGAGCCCGTACCCGGAGGGGACCCGGTCCGGTGCCGCCGTGCCGCCGGTGTTGGTGACCTCGACCGTGGTGACCGGCGGCCGGTAGTCGATGTGCACCGTCGTGGCCGCGCCCGCCGCGTGTTTCCGGGCGTTGGTCAGCGCCTCCTGCACCACCCGGTACACGCCGAGCCGGTGCGTGGTGGGCACCTCGTCCGCACTGCCCTCGATCACCAGGTCGACCGACTGGCCCACCGACCGTGACTCGTCGACGAGGTGCCGTACCTGGCCCGGCACGGGGGCCGTCACGGCGGCGGTCGCCGGCACCTGGAGCGCCCCGAGCACGTCGCGGAGGTCGGCCATCGCGGCGGTGGAGGTGGCCCGCAGGAGCCGCAACCGGTCGGTGACCCGCTCGGGAAGCTCGTCGCCACGGGCCACGAGCACGCCTGTGTGCAGGGCGATCAGACTCAGCCGGTGGGCCAGCACGTCGTGCATCTCCGCGGCGATCCGGGAACGTTCCTGGCTACGGGCGGCCTCCTCCCGTAACGTCGCCTCGACCCGCAGGTGTTCGACCTGGTTGGCGAGCAGTTGCAGGTTACGCTGCCGGCTGCCTCGCCACAGCCCGATGACCAGCGACAACAGGGCGAGGATCGCTGCCGGGACATAGTCGTACGCCACCCAGCGCGAGGTGGTGGCCAGCTCGACCACGGCGTTGACCACCAGCACACCGGCGAACCCGGCGACCGCCACCCGGGCGCGACGATCCACCGCCAGGTCGTAGACCGCTACGCAGACCAGCAGGAGCGGGGTCGACACGCCCAGCAGCGCCGCCGTTGCGAACAGCAGGGCCGGGGCGGCGAACCAGGGCAGCCGGCGCACCAGGAGGGCGACGGCACAGACCGGGAGGAGCACACAGGCGACGACCCGTTCCCGCCCCGTGGTGGTGAGGACCGCGTTGTTCACCGTCAGGGCCGTGAACCACGCCACCAGGGCGAAACGTCCGATCCGTGCTCCTGCCGGAAATGCGTCCACGCCCATGATCCTAGGCAGCCGGGCAGGTCGGGACCGCCCACTTCCGGCCACGTCCCATCCCCCACGAAAGTAGGGGGAGCCGAGCGGAATTCGGCGGATCACCGCACCGGACCACGCTCATAGCGTCGTCATCCATGAACCGCGACAATGCAGCGGCCACCGGAACCCGCAGCCCCTTTTCCTTCTGTGTCGAGGCTTTTCGCCATCCCCGCGCCGTCGGCGCCGTGGCGCCCAGCAGCAGGGCTCTGGCCAGGGCACTCGTCCACCCGATACGTGACCGCTGCGGCGGCCCGCTGACAGTGCTCGAAGTCGGCGCCGGCACCGGCGCGGTGACCCGGACCATTCTCGACGTGCTGCCCCCGGCCAGTCGTCTCGACCTCGTCGAGGTCAGTCCGACATTCGTCGCCCGGTTGCGTGACACCGTCCGCACCGCCACGGTGTCCGTCGACATCCACCGTACGGAAATCGAGGAATATCGAACCTCTCGGGCGTACGACGTCATCGTTTCCGGCCTACCGATGACCAATTTCGATCCGGCGCAGGTGTCCGGAATCATGGCGCGGTTCGTCCGGCTGCTGCGGCCGGGCGGCTCACTGACGTATTTCGCCTATCGGGGCACCCGCCCGGCGAGGCGGGTCTTCGCCGGTTCCGCCGAGGCCCGTCGGCACGCCGCAGTCGACAGCGTCATGCGGTCCTACCAACGCGCCTACGCCATCGGGCAGCGCACCGTCTGGCGTAACCTGCCGCCGGCACGCGTCTGGCACCTGCGCCGGCCCGGGGCGGCCTGACCCGGCACCTCCACCCGGCTGCTCAGCCGGTGGCGGCGAGCGTCGCCGGGCGGGCCGCCGCGACCGGGTTGGGCCGCCGTCTGCGGATCAGCCACTCGGCGACGAGCAGGTTGAGCGTCCAGGCCGCCCCCATGAGCAACGCCCGGGACAGCTCGGTCGTCGGTCCCACCGCCAGCGCCCAGGTCGACAGCAGCACGCCCTGGGTGCCCGCGCCCTGGGCGATCGCATAGCCCCGCATCATCCAGGCCCGGTGCTGGGGCAACCGTCGTCGTCGGACGGCCACGAACCCGGCGGCGACGGCGACGAACATGCCGGCGGCGAACAGGTAGCGCAGCACCATGAGCAGCGGGCCGTCGCCCGGTGGCAGCGGATAGGTGGCGTTCATCCACCATCCGGATGCGGCCACCACCAGTCCACAGCCGACCAGCGCCCGGCCCGCCCGGCGGTGCCACGCCCGGTGCCGCTGCCGGAACCCCGGTGCGAACTGGAACGCTCCCAGCAGGCTGAACGTGACGGCGGCGGCGATGTGCAGCAGCACCGGGACCGGCGCGGCGAAGAAGCGTTCGTTGGCGGGGGTCACCTCGGCCCCACCGGCGAGGGCGGCCACCCGTAGCGCGCTGCCGAGGGTGGGCAGCGCGCTGAGCGCGATGAGCCCGGTGAGGAGGGGCCAGTCCCGTCGTCGCGTCGTCATGACCCGAGCATGGCGACCTGATCCGGCCGGCTCATCGGTCAACGGGCCGCCGTCGGACCGGCCGATGGTCGGGTTCGCCGAACGTACTTTCGGCGGCCGTCCACGGTGGAGGGGAACGGCGGGGGCCGGCCTCAGCCGCCGCGCAGCCGGTCGGTCTCGTACGCCCACATCGCGACCTCGACCCGGTTACGGGCCCCCAGCTTCGCCATCAGGCTGGCGACGTGCGTCTTGACCGTGCTCAGCGTGATGTGCAGCTCGGCGGAGATCTCGGTGTTGGTGCGTCCCCGGGCCACCGCCCCCAGCACCTGCTCCTCCCGGTCGGTGAGCCGGTCGACCGGCTGGCGGGGCGGGGTGGCCGGGCCGGCGTCGGCGAACGCCCGGAGCAGCCGGGTGGTGACCTGCGGCGCGATCAGCGCGTCCCCGGCGGCCGCCGCGTGGACGGCCTGGGTGAGCAGGGCCGGGCCGCAGTCCTTGAGCAGGAAGCCCCGGGCCCCGGCGCGCAGCGCGGCGTAGACGTACTCGTCCAGGTCGAACGTCGTGATGACCACCACCGCCATCGGGTCCGCGACCCCCGGACCGGCCAGCAGCCGGGTCGCCTCGATCCCGTCCACGCCGGGCATCCGGATGTCGAACAGGCACACGTCGGGGCGCAGCCGCCGGGCCAGCTCGACCGCCCGCTGCCCGGTGGCCGCCTCGCCGACCACCTCGACGTCGGGCTGCGCGGCGAGGATCATCGCCAGCCCGGTCCGCACGATCTCCTGGTCGTCGGCCACGAGCACCCGTACCCGGGTCCCGCCGTTCACGCCACGGCCCGGGGCAGCGCGGCGGTGACCGTCCACCCGTGGTCCTCCTCGGGGCCGGCGTCGAGCGAGCCGCCGAGCAGGTGGGCCCGTTCCCGCATCCCGACCAGCCCGTAGCCGTCACGTCGGGGTGCCGGCGGGCCGACGCCGTCGTCGTTGACCCGCAGCCGCACCGTGTCCCCGTCGGCCACCACCCGGACGGTGATCCGGGTCGCGTCCCGGGCGTGCCGGCGGGCGTTGGTGACCGACTCGCGGGCCAGCCGGCAGATCGTGGCCGCCACCGGGGCCGGCAGGCCGTCCAGGTCGCCGACCAGGTCCACCTCGACGGCCGGACCGTCACCGGTCCGGCCCGCCAACTGCCGCAGGTCGGCGATGCGGGGGCTCGGCTCCCGGTCGGCCGGCTCGTCGCGGCGCAGGGCCCGCACCAGGGTGCGCATCTCGGTCAGGGCCTGGCTCGCCTCCGTCTCGATCAGCCGTAACGCGTCGGCGGCGGCCGAGGGTCGGGTCTCCAGCAGGGCGAGCCCGGCCTGGGCCCGGACGGCTATCGCGGACACGTGGTGGGCGACGGTGTCGTGCAGGTCGCGGGCCAGCCGTTCCCGCTCGCGCAGCGTCACCTGCTCGACCTCCCGCCGTCGGGCCCGGTCCCGCCAGCGCAGCGCGGCCCCGACCGCGAGCGCCGCCGCGACCACCCCGGCCCCGCCCAGGGCGTCGTCCGGGCCGAGGTGGCCGACCACAGTCGACCAGGTGATCTTCGCGGCGACGAGGATCGCACCGAATCCGGCCTCCCGCCCCGACCCCCAGCGGGTCAGCGCGAACACCGCCAGCAGCAGGTAGGCAAGGGTGTGCAGGCCGAGGTCGCCACCGACGACGACCTCGCCCACGGCGCAGACCGGGAAGGCGACGAGCGTCACGAGCAGCGGGCGGCTCCGCCGCCACAGCAGGACCGGGGCGAGACCGACACCGATCAGGACCGGCACGGCCGCCGGCTGCGGCAGGCCGCCCCACCGGGCGAGCCCCTCCGCCAGCGCCGCCGCCGCGAGCAGGGCGACCAGCGCCCCGTCGCGCCACCCGTGCGGCGCAGGGCGCGCCGGGCGGGGCTCACGCCACCAGGATCGCAGCAGCTCGCGCACGGGGAAATCGTACGGGCGGCGGGCGTCCGTCCGGTGCCCCGGCGGCGCGGGTGGGCAGCGTCGTCGGGGTGCCCTCCCGGGGTCAGCCGGCCGGCAGCACCCGGGCGAGCGCGTTGCGGACGGCGACACCCGGGCGACTCCTCGGGACCAGCACCGACGCCACGAGGCCGGTGGACCGCCCGCGACGGTCGGTGCGGCGACGGTGCTCGGCCTCGTAGCGGCGCAGGGCGGCGGCGGGTTCGTGCCCGGCGAGGGCGGCGGCCAGGGTCCGGGCCCCGGCGATGGCCAGGCTCGACCCGTCGCCGAACAACGACACCGAGGCCGCCGCGTCGCCGAGCAACGTGACCCGCCCGCTGGACCAGCACGGCAGCACCACCCGGGTGACCGCGTCGAAGTAGAGGTCGTCCGCCTGCCGGGCCCGGGCCAGCAACTCGGGGATCCGCCAGCCACGTTCCCGGGCGTACGCGTCGGTGAGGATCTGCCGGTGCCGGGCCGCGTCGGTGTGGTCGAAGTCGACGACGGCGGGGTGCCGGAAGATGAAGGCGACCCCCGCCTCGCCCCGGACCGGGTGGATCGCGACGAGCCGGCCCGGTGTGTTGTGCAGCAGGACGTCGTGGGGGTGCTCCGGTGCCTCGCCGAGCGGTGTGGTGGCCACGTAGAGGCCGAGGTGGCGCACGACGTCGCGCTCCGGGCCGAAGGCGAGCCGGCGGACCGTCGAGTGCAGCCCGTCCGCGCCGACGACCAGGTCGAACCGGCGGGGCGGGCCGGTGGCGAAGGTGACGTCCACCCCGTCGGGGTCCTGGTCGAGTCGGGTGACGGTGTCGTCGTACCGGAACTCGGCGTCGTCGCGGGCCGCGTCGTGCAGGATGCGGGCGAGGTCGGCGCGGGGCACCTCGATCTCCGCCGTGCCGGCCGGGCTGCGGGTGGCGGGCATCGCGATGCGGCGACCGGGCCGGCCCGTCCGGTCGACGATCCGCAGTCCGGTGGCGTGGGTGGCCGCCGCCCGCAGGGCACCCACCAGACCCATCTGTTCGACCACGGGCAGGGCCGGTCCGCGGACGTCGACCGGGTTGCCGCTGGAGCGCTGCCCGGCCGCGCGTTCGACCACCGTGGGCCGCCACCCCGCGCGGGCCAGCCAGTAGGCGAGGGTCGGGCCGGCCACGCCGGCCCCGGAGATGAGTACGGTACGCATGACCCGAACTTTCCCGCACTCAGTGCAGAAATGCAATGAGTGCGGATTTGCGCTCGGTGCGCTAAGGTGTGCCGATGTCCCTCCGCGACCGCAAACGGGCCCGCACCCGGCAGGCGCTCGTCGACGCCGCCGTCGACCTGTTCGGACGCCAGGGCTACGAGGCGACCACCATCGCCGAGATCGCCGCCGCCGCCGACATCGGCACCCGCACCTTCTTCAGTTACTTCCCGAGCAAGGAGGATCTGCTCTTCCCGGAGGCCGACCGTCGGGTGCGCGTCGCGGTCGACGCCATCGCCGGCCGGTCGCCGGACGAGGAACCGGCCGAGGTGCTGTTGCGCGCGCTGCGGCAGGCGAACGACGAGAGCGGGGACATGACCGGTCCCCTCGCCGCGCTGCGGATCCGGCTGACCATGGAGGTGCCCGCCGTCCGGGGTCGCGCCCTGCAACTGCAGTGGGAGAGTCAACGCGAGATCGCCCGGCACCTCGCCGCCGCCTATCCCGACCGCCTCGACGAGGTGAGCGCCGCCGCCCTGGTCGGCGCGTTCGTCGGCGCGGCCACCGCCGCCCTGACCACGCTCCTGGAGGACCCGCGACGGCGCGCCGACCCGGCCGCGATCCGGGCGTCCCTCCAGCAGGCCACCGAGGTCGCCCTGCGCCCGTGGACGCCCCGGGCCTGAGCCGCATCCCACCCGCCGGGGGCCGGTCCGTCGGCGGTGCCGCGATCCGCGCGGGCCGATCGTGTCGGCGGATCCGGGTACGGTTTCCAGTGCCCGGCCGGCACGCCCGCCGGCGGCACGGCGCCGGCCGACCGACGGTCGACCGTGGAGGGAGCGAGCGTGACGCAGCGCAGAGCACTGGTGGTTCGCGGCGGCTGGGAGGGCCACCAGCCGGTCCGGGCGACGGAGTTGTTCCTGCCGTTCCTTGAGGACAACGGCTACTCCGTACGCATCGAGGAGTCCACCGAGGTCTACGCCGACGCCGACGCGATGGCCGGCACCGACCTCGTCGTGCAGTGCATGACGATGGCCGAGATCACCGCCGACCAGGTGGCCGGCCTGCGCGCGGCGGTCGTCGCCGGTACGGGCCTGACCGGCTGGCACGGCGGCATCGTGGACGCGTTCCGCGCCTCGTCGGACTACCTGCACCTGGTGGGCGGCCAGTTCGCGACCCACCCGGGGCGGGAGCCCTGCGAGCGGCGCGGCGGCGAGGAGGACAACTTCCTGCCGCACACGGTGACGGTCACCGACCTCGGCCGCCAGCATCCGATCACCGCCGGGATCGCCGACTTCGAGTTGGTCACCGAGCAGTACTGGGTGCTGCACGACGACCTGGTCGACGTCCTGGCCACCACCGTCCACCCCACCCGGGACTGGCACCCCTGGCACCGGCCGGTCACCTCGCCGGCGATCTGGACCCGGCGCTGGGGCGCCGGCCGGGTCGTCGTGACGACCCCCGGGCACAGCCTCGACGTGCTGGAGCACCCGTCCGTGCGGACCGTCATCGAGAGGGGCATGCTGTGGGCGACCCGCACCGCGTCGGCGTCGTAGGGCTCGGGGTCATCTCCCGCGCCTATCTGGACACCCTGGCCCACCATCCCGAGCTGCGCATCGTCGCGGTGGCCGACCTCGACGCCGACCGGTCGGCCGCGGCAGCCGCGACCCTCCCCGACGCCGCGGCGACGAGCGTCGCGGGCCTGCTCGACCACCCCGACGTGCAGACGGTGCTCAACCTCACCATCCCCGCCGCCCACGTGGAGGTCTCGCTCGCCGCGATCGACGCCGGCAAGCACGTGTACGTCGAGAAGCCGCTCGCCGTGGAGCTGCCGCAGGGCCGTACGGTCCTCGACCGGGCCGCCTCGGCCGGGGTACGGGTGGGCTGCGCGCCCGACACCGTCCTGGGCACCGGCACCCAGACGGCCCGCGCGGCGATCGACGGCGGACTGATCGGGCGTCCGCTGGCCGCCTCGGCCGTCATGGTCACCCCCGGACACGAGCGCTGGCACCCCCACCCCGACTTCTACTACGCCCCGGGCGGCGGCCCGTTGCTGGACATGGGCCCCTACTACCTCTCGGCGCTGATCCACCTGCTCGGTCCGGTGCGCGCGGTGACCGGTACGGCCAGCCGGCTGCGCCCGGAACGGGTCATCGGCAACGGCCCGCGCCTCGGCCAGCGCGTCCCCGTCCTGGTGGACACCCACGTGTCGGGCGTGCTCGAACACGACAGCGGCGTGCTGTCCACCATCACCACCAGCTTCGACGGGGTGACCACGACGGCCGCGCCGATCGAGGTGCACGGGGAGACCGGCACCCTCGCCGTACCCGACCCGAACTACTTCGACGGTGAGGTCCGGCTGTGCCCGCTCGGCGGCGAGGGCTGGCAGGTGCTCGCCCCGTCGGCGGGTTACCGGGCCGGCGCCCGGGGTCTCGGGCTGATCGACGCGGTCCGGGCCGACGCCACCCGGGCCCCCCGGGCGGGCGGTGACCTGGCGTTGCACGTCCTCGACACGATGACCGGGCTGCTCCGGTCGGCGGCCGAGGGCCGGCGGATCACGCTGGACACGACGGTGCGGCGACCCCACCCCGTGCCGCTCACCGAGGCCGAGGACTGGCAGGGACGCTGAGCGGGGCGGCGGCCGGCGGTTCCGGGCCGGCCGGCGCGGCACCCCCCGGGCGGGGGACGCGCCGCGCCGACCGTCAGGTGACAGATGGCAGACTCAGCGGAGTGAACGACGTGGCCGCATCGCCGATGGATGGTGAGCTGGAGAGTGTCAGCCTGGTGGAGTTGGCCGTCACCCGGCTGACCCAGGAGATCCTCAGCGGCCGGAGCGACCCGGGTGAACGCCTGGTGGAGGAGCAACTGACCAGGCGGTTGGGGATCAGCCGGGCACCGCTGCGGGAGGCGCTGCGGTTGCTCGCCCAACAGGGGCTGGTGGAGCACGTGCCCCGGCGGGGCGTCCGGGTCGCCACCCTCTCCGACCGCGACGTGCGGGAACTCTACGAGCTGCGCGACGTGCTGGAGCGGTTCGCGGTGCGGGCCGGCATCCCGGTGGGCCGCGACGGCGACCTGGCCGGCCTGCGGGCGGCGTTGGAGCAGATGCGCGAGGCGGTACGGCACGGCGACCGGATGCTGGTCGCGCAGGCGCACCGGGCGTTCCACGTCGCACTGGTGGCGCTCGCCGGTAACCGGAAGCTGTCCGATGTGTACGACTCGATCCTGGTGAAGTTGCAGCTCTACATGGCGATCAACCTGCGCCGTGAGGCGGAGCTGGCCCAGCCGCTCGACGGCGTGCACCGGCACGAGCGGTTGTTCGAGGCGGTCGCCGGGGGAGACCCGGAGGAGGTGCTCGCCGTGCTCTCCGCGCACGGCGCGCGCTCGTACCTCGGCTAGGTTCCGTCGTGCTGGTGGTCGGGCACGTGGCCGGTCGAGGGTGACCGGCAGGTCCGTCACACCGGGCAGCGTGAGCGTGGCCGCGTCTATCTGGTGCCATGCCTCGCGAACCGGTGCAGTGCGTCGAGTGTCGCCGGGGCGAGCACCTCCGGGTTCGCGGGGTCGGTCAGATCGTGCGCCACGTCGAACAGCACGATCCGGCCGGGCCCGCGGGTGTGCGCCCGCTCCAGCGCCGTTGCCAGCCGTGTGGTCGTGTGGCACGGGATCTGCTGGTCTGCGGTTCCGCAGGTGAGCAGGGCAGGGGTCCGAGGCGGCAGCCGGAGTGCGACCGACGCGGGGTCGAGGGCGTCGATGGTCTCCACGTAGCGCCGGTTGGGGCCGCCGAGGGCCTGGAAGAGCGCGGCGAGGGCGGGCGGCATGCCCGTGGTGTCCGGCGGGCGGTGCGCCCGGAGATCGGCGACGGCCCGGTCGACGGCGCGTCCGATGGTGCGTTGCTCCTGCCGGCTCATCTGACCTGCGGCGACGGCGGCGGCGAGTTGGTCGTGCAGTTGCCTGGCGAGCACGTCGAGGAACCGCTGGGCCAGGGGCTGCAACAGCCCGACTCCGGCTGCACGGGATTCGGCGGTGACTGCGACCTGCAGTGCCGTCAGTGCACCTTCGCTGTGCCCGATCAGCCGTACCGCTCGCCGGTCGACCTCGGGCTGGTCGGCGAGTAGCCGGTACGCGGCATCGGCTTGGCGGACGAAGGCAGGGTAGTCGATCGTCTCGGGATTCCCGGCGTAGGCGCCCAGCCCGGTCCGGCCCGTGCCGTACTTGTCGAAGCGCATGCTGACGGCTCCGTCGCGCCCCAGCGCCTCGGCGAGTTTGGCCAGGGTGTGTGGGGTGGGCGCGGGCGGCTGGTCGCCGTTGCGGTCGGTGGGGCCGCTGCCCGGCAGCAACAACACGGCCGGCATCTGCCGCCCCCGGCGGTGAACGGGGATGTGCAGGGTGCCGTACGTGACGGTGCCGTCCACAGTGAAGGTGATCTCGCGGTCCGTGGCGGGCACGCCCACCTCGGAGCGCACGGCGGCGGCGGGAAGGGCCCCCACGGCGATGCTCCCGACCACGACGGCGCCGACCGCGGCTCTCCATGCGATTCGCCGGGCGGTGTGCGGCATCCGGTCGAACGGGATCATCGCAGGACCACCTGCTCGATCAGGGCGACCGTGGCGGCCGGGTCGACGACCTCCACGACCAGGCGGGCATAGTGCTCGTCGGCGAGTTCGATGACGACGGCGCGGGCACCGTCACGGATGTTCCAGAAGACGCGCTCACCGTCCTGATGGAAGGTGCCGGCCGTGATCACGCCGGGCAGACTCGTTCCCGGTGCCCGAAGGCCCTTGGGTTCGGCGGCGATACCCGGATCGGCGGTGGCGCCGCGGACGTTCGCCAACGGGATCACCAGACGGCTCTTGAGCGACCACAACCTGTCCATTCCCTCGATCTCCACGACGAGATCGTCGCCGTCGATGCGGACGCTGGCCATGTCAACGGTCCTTTCGTGGGCCCGGCGGCACCGGCCGCAGGGCATGGTGGGGCACCGGCGTGGGCAGCGCCGGGCGGGGGAGGGCGGGGCTATGAAGGGTCGGTCGTCGCCGCAGCGGCCCGAGCCCGCAGCCGCTCACCCAGCAGGGCGTTCAACGCGGTCGAGCGGATGCTGTCGGTGTCGTTCGCCGGTGCCCGCTGCAGGGCCTGATCCAGCGCCTGCCACGCCTTGGTCACGAGGGCGGCCACCTCGACGTCGCGGGGAGCGCGCTCGACCGCCGCCAACAACAGCAGATCGAGTGCGGGGTCGTCGGCGACCTCCGCGCCGGCGGCGAGCTGCTCGGTCAGCGGCGGGAGCCGGTGATCGAGGTGCCACCGCAGCGCGGCGAGATACAGCCCCCGCTTGCTGCCGAAGGTCTTGTACAAACTGTTGCGGTGCACTCCCAACTGTTGGACGAGGTCGTCGACGGACACCCCGTCGTAGGCCCGGCCAGCGAACAGCTCCGCCGCCGCGGCCGTCACGACTTCTTCGTCGAAACCCCTCGGGCGGCCCATGCCGAGAACGCTAGCGATTGAGGAACGAGCGGTCAAGAACAATCGTTCCTTATCTCGGTGGGTCGGGCGCGCCATGGGCATCGCGAGGTGGACGGCTGCCGGGAGGAGCCGGCGGGTCGGTCACCGGTCGGTGGTCCGGCCTGCGGGCCGTCATGGCGTCGTTACGACGCGGACCGTCGCTCGTAACAAGACAGTCGACAATCGACAGTATGTCAGAGCGCATCGGCACCGTCCCGGAACTACGGTCGGCCTACCGCAGCGGTGCGACCACCCCCGTCGACCAGGTCGAACGCGTCCTGGCCGGGCTCGCCGGGCGGGACGGGGGACCGGTCTGGATCAGCACCGTCCCGGCCGCCGAGCTGCGGGCCCGCGCGGAGGAACTGACCCGCCGCCACGATCCCGCCGCGCTCCCGCTGTACGGCATCCCCTTCGCGGTCAAGGACAACATCGACGTCGCCGGAATGGTCACCACGGCCGGCTGTCCCGACTTCGGGTACCGGGCCGCCAAGGATGCGCCCGTGGTGCGCCGACTGCGTGACGCCGGTGCCCTGCTCGTCGGCAAGACCAACCTCGACCAGTTCGCCACCGGCCTGACCGGCTCCCGCTCGCCGTACGGCAGCGGTGAGAGCGTCTTCGGCGGCGGGCTCGTCTCCGGCGGCTCCAGCTCCGGGTCGGCCGTCGCGGTCGCCGCCGGCCAGGTCAGCTTCGCCCTGGGTACGGACACCGCCGGCTCCGGCCGGGTCCCGGCGGCGCTGAACGGCATCGTCGGGCTCAAGCCCACCCGGGGTCTGCTCAGCACCGCCGGGGTGGTGCCGGCCTGCCGCTCGCTGGACTGCGTGTCGGTCTTCACCACCGAGGTCGCGGGCGCGGTCGACGTGCTGCACGCCGCCCGGGGCGTCTCGCCGGCCGACCCGTGGGGCCGTGCCCTGCCGGCGCGACGGGCGAGCGCCGACGTGCCGGCGACACTACGCCTCGGGGTGCCCCGCCCGGAGGACCTCGACTTCTTCGGCGACGAGGGGCAGGCCGACCGGTTCGCCGTCGGCGTACGGCGGTTGACCGCGCTGGTCGCCGACGCGCTGTCGGTGCCGCTGGACGACTACTTCGCGGCGGGGGACCTGCTCTACCAGGGGCCCTGGGTGGCCGAGCGGCTCGTCGCACTGGGCGACTTCGTGCGGGCGCACCCCGGGTCGGTCCTCCCCGTCACCCGGGCCGTGCTGGAGACCGGTCGACGCTACGACGCGGTCGACGCCTTCCGGGGCCAGCACCGGCTCCGCGAACTGCGGGCCCGGGTCGACCGGCGGTGGCAGGAGATCGACGTGCTGGTGGTACCCACCGTCGGCACCACGTTCACCCTCGACGAGATCGCCGAGGACCCCATCGGCCGCAACGCCGTGCTCGGCCGCTACACCCAGTTCGCCAACCTGCTCGACCTGGCCGCGGTGACCGTGCCCAACGGGTTCACCGAGGGCGGGCGGCCGGCCAGCCTGACCCTGATCGGCCCGGCGTTCAGCGACCTCACCCTGGCCCGGCTCGCCGCCGCCCTCACCACGGCCACCGAACCCACCCCGGTGGACGCCCACCCGGCCGGGACGGGCACCGTTGCGGCTGCGGTGCCGGGCGGTGGCCCGGTGCCGGGTCCCGCCCCGGCGGAGCTGCTGATCGCCGTGGTGGGGCGGCACCTGGCCGGCGAGTCCCGCAACGGTGAACTGACCGGGCGCGGGGCCACCCTGGTCGGCGCGGCCCGGACCGCGCCGCTCTACCGGCTCTACCGGATGGACACCCCCGACGACGAGGGACTGCCCGGCCTGGTCCGGGCCGCCCCGACCGGCCCGCCGGGCCTACCGATCGACGTCGAGCTGTGGCGGCTGCCCACGTCCGCCGTCGGTGCGTTGCTGGCCGGGGTGCCGGCCCCGCTCTCCCTCGGCTGGGTCCGGCTGCACGACGGGCGGGACGTGCTCGGTTTCCTCTGCGAGGCGTACGCGGTGGGACCGCAGGTCGAGGACATCAGCGCCACCGGTGGCTGGCGGGCCTGGCGGCGTGCCGCCCGACGGTGATCCGAAACTTCGACGACGACAGGGAGCGAGGATGGGCAGCATCGGGCCGGTACCGGCCAACCCCTACCCGTGGCCGTACGACGGCACGGTGGACACCACACGGACGGCACTGCTCTGCATCGACTGGCAGACCGACTTCTGCGGGCCGGGCGGCTACGTCGACGCGATGGGCTACGACATCGGACTGACCCGGGCCGGACTGCCGGCCACCGCCCGGCTGCTGACGCACGCCCGGTCGCTGGGGATGCTGGTCGTACACACCCGGGAGGGCCACCAACCGGACCTGTCCGACCTGCCGGCGAACAAGCGTTGGCGCTCGGCCCGCATCGGCGCCGAGATCGGCGCCGCCGGACCGGCCGGGCGAATCCTGGTCCGGGGCGAACCCGGCTGGGAGATCGTGCCGGAGGTCGCCCCGGCGGCCGGCGAGGTGATCGTCGACAAGCCGGGCAAGGGCGCGTTCTACGCCACCAACCTCGACCTGGTGCTGCGGACCCGGGGCATCACCCACCTGATCCTCACCGGCATCACCACCGACGTCTGCGTGCACACCACCATGCGGGAGGCCAACGACCGGGGCTTCGAGTGCCTGATCCTGTCCGACTGCACGGGCGCGACCGACAAGGGCAACCACGACGCGGCCCTGCACATGGTGACCATGCAGGGCGGTGTCTTCGGCTGCGTCGCCACCGCCGACGACGTCATCACCGCCACGGTGAAGTGAGCAATGCCCGTGTCGACAGTCGCCGCCGCGCGGCCCACCCCGTACTCCTTCGAGCCGGCCAGCACGGCGCTGCTGGTCATCGACATGCAGCGCGACTTCCTGGAGCCCGGCGGCTTCGGGGAGAGCCTGGGCAACGACGTCGGTCAGCTCCGCCGGACCATCGCGCCGCTGGCGGCGCTGCTGGCCGACGTCCGCGCCGCCGGCCTCACCGTCGTGCACACCCGTGAGGGGCACCTGCCCGACCTGTCCGACTGCCCGCCGGCCAAGCTGCACCGGGGCGCGCCGAGCCGGCGCATCGGCGACCCGGGCCCCAACGGTCGCATCCTCGTCCGGGGCGAGCACGGCCACGACATCATCGACGAGCTGACGCCGCTGCCCGGCGAGCCGGTCGTCGACAAGCCCGGCAAGGGCGCCTTCCACGCCACCGACCTGGACGCCCTGCTGCGCGCGCGGGGGGTGCGCAGCCTCCTGGTCACCGGGGTCACCACCGAGGTGTGCGTGCACACCACCGTCCGGGAGGCCAACGACCGGGGGTACGAGTGCCTCGTGCTCGCCGACTGCGTCGGGTCGTACTTCCCCGAGTTCCACCGGGTCGGACTCGACATGATCGCCGCCCAGGGCGGGATCTTCGGATGGGTCGCCGACTCCCCACAGGTACGCGCCGTGCTCGCCACCCCCTCCGTGTCGCACCCCTCCTCCTGACCGGGAGCAGCCATGGTCCCCACCAAGCCCACCGTCGTCGCCCTCCCGTTCTGGGTACGCGGCGACACCAACGCGTTCTTCGGTTTCGGCGTCAACGTCCTGGTCAACGTGCTCACCCTGACCGGGCTCTGCGTCGCCGTGGTGAACCTCCCCGAGGGGGAGGTGTTCGGCACGATCCTGCCGGCGCTGGGCATCGCCCTGGTGGCCGGGAACGTCTACTACACCCTGCTGGCGCGGCGGCTGGCCCGCCGGGAACAGCGCACCGACGTGACCGCCCTGCCGTACGGGCCGAGCGTGCCGCACATGTTCATCGTCATCTTCGTCATCATGCTGCCGATCTACCTGCGCACCAGGGACCCGGTGCGGGCCTGGGAGGCCGGCCTGGCGTGGGCCTTCATCATCGGCGTGATCGTGCTGGTCGGCGCGTTCGTCGGCCCGTACATCCGCCGGTACGCGCCCCGGGCCGCCCTGCTCGGCACCCTGGCCGGGATCTCCGTCACCTTCATCTCGATGAACCCGGCCGGGCAGATGTGGCGGACCGCCTGGGTCGCGCTGCCGGTGTTCGCGCTGCTGCTGATCGGTCTGCTCACCGACGTGAAGCTGCCCTTCCAGTTCCCGATCGGGCTCGCCGCGCTGCTGGTCGGCACGGCGATCGGCTGGGCCGGTGGGGCGATGTCGGTGCCGGACGTCACCGCCGCCGCCCGGGACGTCGCGGTCGCCGTACCCTCGTTCAAGCTGGACCTGCTGCTCACCGGTCTCGGCGACATGGCGCCGCTGCTGGCCACGGCGATCCCGCTCGGGGTCTACAACTTCACCGAGGGCATGTCCAACGTGGAGAGCGCGGCTACCGCCGGTGACCACTACAACCTGCGCAGCGTCCTGCTCGCCGACGGGGCGGGCGCGGTGATCGGCGCGGCCCTCGGTTCGCCGTTCCCGCCCGCCGTCTACGTCGGGCACCCGGGCTGGAAGGCGGCCGGTGGTCGCACCGGCTACTCGATGGCGACCGGCGTGGTGATCGCGGTGCTGTGTTTCCTGGGCATGTTCGGCCTGCTCGCGACGATCTTCCCCACGGCGGCCATCGTGCCGATCCTGCTGTACATCGGGCTGCTGATCGGCGCGCAGGCGTTCCAGGCGACGCCGAGGGCGCACGCCGCCGCCGTGGTCGCCGCGCTCATCCCGAACATCGCGGCCTGGGCCACCAGCCAGATCGACAACACCCTGGCGGCGGCCGGCACCACCGCCGCCGCGGTGGGCGACGAGGCGCTCAACGGCGCCGGGGTGGTCTACGACGGGCTGCTCGTGCTCGGCCAGGGGGCGATCCTCGCCGGCCTGGTGCTCGGCGCGGTGGTGGTCTTCATCATCGACAAGCGGTTCGTCCGGGCGGCGGTCTTCGCCGGGGTCGGCGCGGTGCTGTCGTTCGTCGGGCTGATCCACGGTGAGAAGATCGAGTGGAACGCCAACGGTCCGGTGGCGCTCGGCTACCTCTTCGTCGCGGCGATCTGCGCGGTCTTCGCGCTGGGCCGGCCCGCGCCCCGCGTCCCCGACCCGGACGAGGCCGAACTGGACCGCCGGCACGAACCGTCCGCCCCGGCCGTCGCCACCGCCCCGGCCACCGTCGCCGCCCCGGATGGTACGGCCGACGGCACCCGGCCGGCGTCGGCGGTCAACGGCTGAGCCGACCGGCCCGGTCGGTGGCCGGTGACCCCCACCCCGACCACCGACCGGGTCCACCGGCCGGCCATCCGACGGCGGAAAGGGACGCACCACATGGAGATCGACCGGGCGGAGGTGGTCGCCGAGGTGACGGCGGCCTTCGCCGGCTACGAACAGGCGCTGGTCGACGGCGACGCGGACCGGATCTGCGGCTACTTCTGGCAGTCCGACCGGACCGTGCGGTTCGGCCTCGCCGACCACCAGTACGGCTGGGACGAACAGCGCACGTGGCGGGCCGCCCAACCGGCGCTGCCGCCCGGCCGCCGGCTGGTCGATCCGGTGGTCACCACGTTCGGCCCGGACCTCGCGGTGGTGACCACCCGGTTCGGCTACCCCGGCGCCGCCGCCACCGGTCGGCAGACCCAGACCTGGGTACGCCTGCCCGTCGGCTGGCGGATCGTCACCGCGCACGTCTCCGAGCCGGCCGGCGCACCGACCGGCAGCGACCCACCGACCTGAGCCCGGCGTGACCTGGGGCAGGCCGAGTCGACCGTGCCGGCCGGTCAGCGTCCGGTGCCGGGCAGGTGCTTCGCCAGGCGGACGGTGCCGTCCGGGCCGGCCGGTGACACCGGCCGGTAGCCGACGCTCCGGTAGAGGGCGATGTTGCGCAGACTCCTGGCCCCGGTGAACAGTTCGATGCGGCGACATCCCGGTCCGGCGGCGACCTCGGCGGCCCGCAACAGCCACCGCCCCACCCCCCGACCGCGCAGGTCGGGTACGACGGCGAGTCGTCCCAGGTGGCAGTCGGTGCCGTCGGTGCGGGTACGCACCATGCCCAGCAGCCGTCCGTCGCGCCAGAGGCCGGTGGTGTGCCAGTCCGCCAGCCACTGGCCCACCTCCGGCACCGACTCGTGCAGCGGGGGGATGGCCAGGGTGTCGTTGACCAGTGCCTCCTCCGTCCAGCAGCACCGTTGCAGCACGGTCACCTCGGGTGCGTCGTCGCCGGTGAGTCGTCGGGCGTAGGAGCCGGGTAGCGGGCCGGGGGTGGCCCGGTCGCGTTCGCGCATCGGTCGCAGGGCGTGGGCGAGCCGGACCACCTCGTCCAGCAGAGCGGCACCGGCCGCGTCGCGGTCGGCGTCGGGCCGCAGCCGGCCGTCGCGGACGGCGTCGCCGATGCGGACGGCGACCGTGGTGCCCGCCGGGACCATGCGCAGGGCGGTCACCACCTGCTTGGCGTGCTCGACGGCGCGGGTGCCGGCCGAGGTGTGGCCGTAGCTGACGAAACCGATCGGCTTCCACGCCCACTCGCCGCCGAGGTAGTCCAGCGCGTTCTTCAGCGTCGCCGGCATCCCGTGGTTGTACTCCGGGGTGACGGCGATGAAACCGTCCGCCGCGTCGACTGTCGCGCTCCACCGGCGGGTGTGGTCGTGCCGGCGGACGCCCGACGACGGCGATTCCTCCTCGTCGAGGAACGGCAGGTCCAGGTCGCCGAGCGCCACCGGTACCACCTCGACGTCGAGTGCCGCCGCCCGGCCGGTGACCGCGTCGAGCAGCCACCGGCTCACGGCGGGACCGAGCGCGCCGGGACGGGTGGCGCAGGTCAGGGCGAGGACACGGAGCGGTTTCGTTGACATGGAAACGAAGGCTAGATGCTAGATTGATTACATGTCAACAAAGTCGGGGTCGGTGCGGTGGCTGACGCCCGCCGAGGAACGGGCCTGGCGGGCCCTGCGACGCGTGATGGTCGCCGTCCAGGCCGGCACCGCGCACGACCTGGCGGCGATCGGCCTGTCCGAGGCCGACTACGAGGTGCTGAGCACCCTGTCGGAACAGCCCGCGCAGACCAGCACCCTCGGCGTGCAGGCCGACAAGATGGGCTGGTCGCGCAGCCGGCTGTCCCGGCACGCCAGCCGGATGGAGGCGCGCGGACTGCTGCGCCGGGCACCCGACCCGGCCGACGGGCGGGGCTGCCTGCTCGTGCTGACCGGGCCGGGCATGGCCGCCCTGCGCGACGCCGCACCGGTCCACGTCGAGTCGGTGCGGCGGCACCTCGTCGACCGGCTCGCCCCGCAGGACCTCGTCGCCCTGGAACGGATCGCCGGCCGGCTGGCGCAGCCCCCGGCCGACGACGACACCGCCGGGCCACCGCCGGCAGGAGCGGGCCGACCCTAGAGCGGGAACCGCCCGTGTCGCCAGTGCCAGTGGCCGCCGGCCGCCAGGTGGTCGATGATCGCGCGTTGCAGCACGGTCCGCCGGGGCAGTTGGTCGAGCGGCGTGCTGAGCGTACGGAAGGCGAACCGCCGCACCTCGACGTCGGCGTCCGGCCCGTCGGCCGGCACATAGGGGAGCAACTCGAACCGGCGCTGGAACCGGATGATGTTGGAATCCTCGGGCAGGTAGTCGCGCAACTGCGGGTCGAGCAGCCAGGAGCCGCAGGAGAACGTGGTGCGGTGCTCGTCGGGGAAGTGCCGGGGAAAGAACTCGCGGGCCTCGTCGAGCGACGCGTCGACCGCCTCCGGGCTCATCGGCCCCGCGTCGGGCACGTGCAGGCCGATGGCGGTGCCGGCCCGCTCGTGCTGGAGCCGGCCCAGCTCGAAGAGGCTGCCCCGGGTGTGCAGGGTCAGCCAGCTCTGCATGACCGGCCAGCCCTCGCCGTGCATCCGCCTGTCGATCGCCAGGTTACGACCCAGGTCGGCGAGCGTCGCCCAGGTGACGCCGTCGGCGATGCCGTGCTCGCGGTGGTATCCACGGACCATGTCGACCAGGGCGAGGTAGGCGTACACGTAGAGGTGCCGCCAGGCGGGACCCCGGTCGCGGGGCAGCTCCGGGCCGGGCGACAGCCACTCGTGCCCGCCGAGGTCGGCGCGGACCAGGGCGGTCGAGCGGTCGAGCAGCCAGCGCAGCTCCGGCGTCCACTCCGGAGAGTCGTGGTCCGGCCAGCCGGCCATGATCTCGGCGGCGTCGTCCGGTCGTACCGCCAGCCGGTCGAGGAGCGCGGGCGCGTCGGCGCGGGCGGGCAGCGGGGCCGACGGCCGGTCACCGGCGAGCCGGTGCACCCGCTCGACCTCCTCGACGGGCACCCCGAGCCGGGCGGCCACGACATCCAGGTCCACCAGCCGATCCTACCGGCCGCCGCCCCGCTGCACGGCCCGCCGGGAGGTCAGCGGTGCACCGCCCCCACCGCGCGTACCACGAAGGCCACCAGGTTGGCCAGCACGGCACCGGCGACCGCCGGCCGGGTGGTGGGCAGGCGGTGCAGGAGCACGCCCCGCAAGCACAGCTCCTCGACGACCGGACCGACCACGACGAAGCAGACCAGCCAGCCGGTGACCGTCACGGTTGTCTGCCGACCCGGGCGACCGGCACCGGCCACCACCGGGGTCCAGTCGCCACCAGGACGGCCGGGGGAGCCGGTCGGGCACCCCCGAGCGTCGGCAGGCGTCAGCGGTGCTGCCCCGGGAGATCGGCCACAGTGACCTTTCCCCGCCGACGTCGCGTCCGGCCTGCCCGGGTGAGCGTGGCGGCGGCGACGAGCAGGGCCACCACGAGCGCGCCGAGGACGGTCAGGCCGGCCACCCGGGCGGCCCGCGACGGGCCCGCAGCGGTCGGCACGACGAGCGGCCCGGCCGCGACCGGCACCGGCGGGTCGCCCTGCCGGGGCGCGAGCGCGGCGACCGCCGCGTACGCGTCGAGGGTTCCGCCGCCGACCCCCGGGGTCGGCCCACCACCCGGTGCTGGGATCGCGGTCCGCTCCAACCGGGCGCGCACCTCGGCCTGGGACAACCCCGGATGGTACGCCCGGACCAACGCGGCGACCCCCGCGACGTACGCGGCGGCGACCGGCGCACCGCCGACCCGGTAGTGGCCGGACCCGCGCGGGGCGATGCCGAGCCCGGCCCCCGGGGCGGCCAGGTCGGTACCCGCATCGGCCGCCACCGGACCGGCCGCCCCGTCGACACCGACCGCGTTCACCGCCAGCACCGTGGGGAACCCGGCCGGATAGCCGACCGGAGGGTCCCCACCGTTCTCCCCACCCCGGTCGGTGACGGCGGCGACCACCAGGATGTCCCGGGCGACCGCGGCCCCTACGGCGTCGGTCAGCTCCGGCGTCGCCGAGGTGACCCCGGCGGCCACCAGGATCACGTCCGCTCCGGCGGTGGTGGCGAGCCGGATGCCGGCGGCGAGCCGGGCCGGGCTGATCCGCCGGTTCGCGTCGGTGATCCGCACCGGCAGGATCTCGGCGTCCGGGGCGATCCCGGTCGGCCCCCCGTCGCCGGCCGGACGGGCCGCGACGATGCCGGCCAGGGCGGTGCCCCGCCCCGCGCAGTCGCTGTCGGCCCGCCCGCCGGTGACATCGGCACCCGGGCGTACCGCCCCGGCCAGGGCGGGCGCGGCGGCGCTCACCCCGGTGTCCACGACGGCGACCACCACCCCGGCCCCCCGGGTCAACGGCCAGCTGGTCTGCGGGGCGAGCAGGCGCAGCGCCCACGGTGCCTCCCGGACCGTCACCGGCGACGGCCCGACACAGCGTCCCGCCGTCGCCGGCAGGGCAGGGGGCTCCCCGGCTGCGGCGGAACCGGCCGGCGGGGCGACGAGAACCCCGAGGCTGACCAGCATCCCGACGGCCCCGGCGCGACCCCGGCCGACCCGACCGGTCACGGCAGCGCACCCCGCGTCGCCGTCGCCGGTCCACCCGGTGCCGCCGGCCCGTCCGGCTCCGGCGGCCACGCCGGCCCGGGGGGTACCGCCGGTGCGGCCGACCCGGGTGCGGCGGCGACCGGGTGCGGTGCCGCTGTGTCCTGCGGTTCCGCCGGCTCGGAGCGTCCTGCGGGATCGGGGCGTGCCGCCGTGTCCTGAGGTGCCGCCGGGTCGTCCGGCGTGGACGCGGGCGGGAGGGACGTCGGTGTCGCGGGCCCGGTGGTGACCGTTGCGCGGTGGGTGAGCCGTCGGGCCCGCCGGGCGAACACTCCCACCACGGCGAGCAGGAGGAAACCGAGCCCGGCGGCCACCAGCGCGGGCCAGACGGCGGAGTCGGTACGCGACGGCGCCGCCGCGTCCGGGCCGGTGCTGACCGCCGCCAGCGGGTCGACCATGCCCCAGCCGTTCTCGGGGCTCGGGCTCGACCGGCTGCCCGGGGCGGCGGTGGCGGTGATCCGGCGGGCCACCTGGACGGCGTCCGCCCCGGGCAGCGCCGTGCGGACCAGCGCGGCGACACCGGCGACGTAGGCGACGGCGTACTCGGTGCCGGTGCGGTTCTGCGGCGTGGTGCCTCCGACGCCGAGCGTCGGAACGTCCCGGCCGGGCGCGGTCACGTCGACCCCACCGGCCGGGTACGCCAGGACGGGCCGGTGGTCGGGGCCGACCCCGGCGACCCGGAGCAGCCCCTCCTGGGCCGGTGCCGGGGTACCGTCGGCCGTGGCGGCGGGGGCGACCACCACCACGTCGTGCGCCACAGCCACCCGGACGGCCTCGGTCACGGCGGGATCGGTGAGTTTCGCGTACCCGCCCAGGGCCACCACCGTCGCCCCGGCCGAGACGGCGACCTCGATGCCGAGGGCCGTCCGCTGCGGATCGGCGTCGGTGGCACCGGCGACGATCCGTACCGGCAGGACCGCCGCCTCGGGAGCGACGCCGACCACCGGTGGCGCGGGTGACCCGGTGCCGGAGGCCGCCGCGATCACACTCGCCATCGCGGTGCCGGTGCCCAGGCAGTCGGTGTCGGCGCGGGCCTTGCCGGTGATGACGTCCGACCCGGGGGCGACCCGCCCGGCGAGGGCGGCCAGTTCCCCGTCGATGCCGGAGTCGACCACCGCCACCAGCGCCCCGGCACCCGTGCTGTGCGGCCAGGCGCGCGCCGGGGACAGCTTCGGGTCCGTCCACGGGGAGCCGCCGTCGCCGGAGGTGCCGGCGACACAGCCCGCACCGCCCGTGCCGGCGGCGGGCCGGGCCGGCTTCGCCGTCGGGATGGTCGCCGGCAGCAGGCCGTAGCGGACCTCGTCACCGGAGGCGTCCCACGGCAGCACCAGCAGCCACCCGGGGGACAGCCGCTGCCCGACGGCGGTCAGGGCCCCGCCGTCGGGTTGCCGGCGTCCCTCGTTGAGCCGGTAGACCTCGTCGGCCCGGTCGGGATCGGCCAGGAACCGGGCGGCCACCCCGGTCAGGTCCGTCACCGGGTCCCCGGATCCGTCGGACACCGGGTAGTACTTCACGTACGTCGGGGGCGGTGGCGGTGGGGCCGCCCGGACCGGGGTGGGCAGGGCGAGCACCAGCGCGCAGGTCGCCACGAGGCAACCCAGCGACCGGGTCCAGGACACCAGCAACCGGCTCATCCACCGTCTCCTCGTCACCAGCGGGCATCGGCCGGTGCAATGCCCCGGCCCGGCGGGGTCGGCCGACGTGGCACCCCGGGACCACAACGGCGCACCGCCGGTCACGGTTCACCCCGGCCGGCGGGAAACCGGCCGCCGGTCACGGTGCGCCGTCCCCGGCGGGGAGCCTGCCGCCGTGCGCCGCACCGGCCGGGGCGGCGGCGACGAGTTCGGGCCCGGCGGGGGCGTCCGGCCGGACGGTCACCGACCAGCGGGCCCGCAACGCCCGGCCGACCACGATCGGCACCAGCCGGTGCCCGGTCAGGGCGGTGATCCGGCGGGCGAAGGCCAGCTCGGGGCCGGACAGGGCGGCGCTGCACAGCACCCCGGTGCCGGCGGGCAGGTCCGCCTCCCCGGTGGGGAAGGCCGCCCGGCGGACCCAACCGTCGGGCAGGTCGGAGCCGAACAGGTCACCGATCACGGTGACCGTGTGCCCGGCGGTGTGCACCTGCTCGGCGATCGTCCGGGCCCGCTGCCGGGCGGCCTCGACCGGGCCGGTGACCGTGAAGACGTCCGAGGTGCCGGCCAGGTCGACCCAGAGCGCCCAGCCCCGCCGGTGGCCGAGCCGGACCGGGAGCCGCATCGACGGTCGGGGTTGCGCCGGGATCTGCCAGGCGTGGTGCGGCCGCCCGCCGCCCGCCGCCACCCGGACCACCAGGGTGCCGCCGGGCCAGGTCACCTCGGTGTCGAGGTCGCCGTCGACGTCCGGCACCGGGCTCACGTCGGTGACGTCGACGCCGTGCCCCGGGGCGGGCCGTGCCGCCGCGTCGGCGCGCGCCCCCGGGGCGGCCGGGTCCATGGGGGACGGTCCTCGCGCCGGGTCGGGTCGTGCCGGGTCCGGGGTTCCGGTCGGCACGGCAGTGGGGGCACCGTCGACGGTCGGGTCGGCTCCGGCCGGTAGGGCGGCTCCGGTGGGCGGGGCGGTCTCGGTAGGCGGGGCGGCTCCGGCCGGCGGGTCGACGTCGACGGACGGGGCGAATCCGGCGGACGGGTGTGGGAGAGGCGGTGTCGTGCCGCCTGCGGCGAGGGCGAGCCGGACGGGACGGCCGGGCAGGGCACGCCGGCGTCGGGGCGGCCGGCGCAGCAGGGTGGCGACGAGCAGAGCGGCGGCGGCGAGTCCGGCCAGCACGACCAGTTGACCGGTGTGCCCCGGGCCGGCCGTGGCCGGTGGGGTGGCGTCCGCGCCGGTCGGGGGCAGCGGGCCGATGCGCACACCCGGCCCCCGCGCGTCCGGGGGCAGCGCCAGCACCCAGCCGGGGCGCAGTTCGGCCGGGTCGGTCAACCGTCCGCCGTCGGGCTGGCGGCGGCCCCGGTTCAGCTCGAAGACCTCCCGGTACCGGTTGCCGTCGCCGAGGGTGGTGGCCGCGATCTGGTAGAGGTACTCCCGCTGACCGCCCACCGGCGGTCCCACCACGTAGTACCGTCCGGCCGGCGTCGCGTCGGCGGAGTGCGTGGCGGGCGGCGTCGCGACCGACCCCGCGTGCGACGGTGCCGGGTGGACGGACTCCCGGTCGGGCACCGTTCCCGCGGCGTGGGCGGCGGCGAGCAGGAGGGCGGCCAGGACCGCCGCCGTGGTGACGACGATGCCGCGCCGCCTCGACCGGCCGGTGAACCGTCGGGTCACCGGTCGCCCGGTGCCGGTGGTGGTCGGGAATCGCACGGTCAGCCTCCTTGATCCTCCACCGGGGTGCAGCCCTTCCCCGGCCGCTGCCTACAACGGCGGCGACCGGCGATCTGTTCAGTACGGCTTCGCCGTCCGTCCCCCGCCCGGTTGGCCGAATCGCAATCGACCGGGCCCGGGGCCGGTACGGGGGAGGCCGTAGCCTGGGCGGGCCACGACGACGCTGGGAGGTAGCGCTGTCCCGCCCGCTTCCGGTGACCGGACGCCACCGGGCCCGCTGGTCCCGTCCGGTGGTCGCCCTACTGCTCGGTGGGCTCGCCGTCCCGGCGTCGACGGTGGCCGTGGCGGCACCGGCGACGGCCGCTCCCGCCCCCTCGCCCCCGGCCGGCGCGCCGGCACGGCCGGGCACCGCGCCGAACGGCTTCGTGAAGTACCTGGTGGTCGGCGCGGAGCAGGGCCGGGTCGAACACCTCTGGGAGGTCGCGTTGCGGGTCCTCGGCGACGCGCAGCGGTACCCGGAGATCTTCGCCCTGAACAAGGGACGGGTCCAACCGGACGGCATCGCGGTCACCGACCCCGCCGTGCTGCGTCCGGGCTGGGTCCTGGTGCTGCCCTGGGACGCCGTCGGCGCGGGCGTCAGCTACGGCCCGCTGCCGGCCTTCACCCCGGCCCGCCCGGCGGCGACGCCCCGCCCCCGGCCGAGCGCCGCGCCGACCAGCGCCCTGGTCTGCACGGTGGCGCCGAAGCGGCGGATCGGCGGCGTGCCCTGGGCGCAGCTGCGGCTGACCCCGGAGGTGGCCTGGACCCGGGGCCGGGGCGCGGGGGTCACGGTCGCGGTCATCGACTCCGGAGTGGACGCCACCCCGCCGGCCCTCGCCGGTCGGGTCCGTCCCGGTTCGGACGCCGGGGCCGGCGGCGACGCCCGGGGGGACCGGGACTGCACCGGGCACGGCACCGCGCTGGCCGGGATCGTCGCCGCCGCGCGGCAGCGAGGTACCGGTTTCGTCGGTCTCGCCCCCGAGGCCACCGTTCTGCCGGTCCGGGTCGGCATGGCCGCCGGGACGGCGGAGCCGACCGAACTGGTGGCCGCGCTGCGGGTGGCGACCACAGCCGGGGCCGGGGTGGCGGTGGTCGGCGGATCGGTGGACACCACCGACAAACGGGTGGTCACGGCGCTGCGCGCGGCGGTCACCCGGGGCACCACCGTGGTGGTGGCGGCCCGCCCGGCGACGGCGGCTAAGGGTGCCGCCCTGCCGCCGGGGGTGCTGCGGGTCGGCGCGGTGGGCCCGGACGACCGGCTGGCGGAGGTGCACCGGCCGGGGGAGGTCGACGTGGTGGCTCCGGGCGTGGACGTGGTGGGTCTCGGGATCGGCTCGGGCGAGGTGCAGGGCACCGGCACGGACTACGCCGTGGGGTTCGTCGCCGGGCTGGTCGCCCTGGTCCGCTCCAGCGCACCCCGGTTGGACGCGGTCGAGGCGGCGGCCCGGGTCACGGCCACGGCCGACGGGGCGGCGTCACCGGCGGCCGGGCCCGACCCGTGGCACGGCTGGGGCATGATCAATCCGGCGGCGGCGGTGAACGCCACCCCGGCCGGCGTCGCCACCACCGTGGAGCGCCGGAGCCCGGCCGGCGCGATCACCGTGCTGGCGGCGATCCTCACGCTGGTCGCCCTCACCGTCGGCCTGCGCCGCCGCCGACGACGCTGACCCGCCCCCGCCCCCGCCCCCGCCGACGACGCTGACCCGCCCCCGCCGCACCACCGGCCCTGCGCTCCACCGGCCCGGCCAGCCCTCGCCGCGTGACCGGCCCGCCCGGGGCCCGCCGCACGGCCGGTGGCCCGTGCCGCCCGGACGGCGGTCAGCCGACGGGCGCGGGGTCGGGGTCGACGTACGCGGTCTGGATCATCCGGTGTCCGCGTCGGGTCAGCACCATCGCCCGGCCGGGCGGCAGGTGCCGTCCCTTCACCCCGCCCAGCAGCGGCCCCTCCGTCGGCGGGCAGGACAGTGCGAGGTCCGGGCTGCTGGCCTCCTGGAGGCGACGCAGCAGCGGGTCCATCGACATCCGCATCAGGTTCGCGGTGCCCCGCACGACCACCAGGTGCAGCCCGATGTCGACGCCGTGCGGAACGTACGGGATGAGGGGTTGCAGGGGGTTGTCCTGCCCGGCGAGCATCTCGAAGTCGTCGACCAGCACGAACAGCCGGGGCCCGGTCCACCAGTCGCGGCGGCGCAACTGTTCGGGACTGATGTCCTTGCCCGGCAACCGCCCCTTGAGACCGAGCACCGCGTCGGCCACGGTCTCCCGGGTGGAGTCGGTCGAGACCGAGTAGCCGAGCCGGTACTCGGCGGGCACCGAGTCGAACAGCTGCCGCCGGTAGTCGACGATCAGGATGCGCGCCTCGGCCGGGGTGAACCGGCCGACGATCATGCGGGCCAGGTGGCGCAGCAGGTTGGTCTTGCCGCTCTGGCTGTCGCCGAGCCCGGTCAGGTGCGGCAGTTCCGCGAAGTCGTGCCAGTACGGCTTCAGGTCGGTCTCGTCCAGGCCGAGCGGCACCCACAGGTCACCCTCGGCCGGCGGCAGGTCGGCCGCGGGCAGCACCGCCGGCAGGGTACGCACCGGAGACGCCACCGGCCCGGCCCAGAACTCGGCCACCGTGCCGGCCAGCTCACGCGCCCCCTCGGCGGTGCTCGCCGGGTCGGCCACCCCGTCGATGCGCGGCAGCGCCCCCAGGAAGTGCAGCTTCTCGGGGGTGAGGCCGTGCCCCGGCGCACGCGGCACGGTGGCCGCCAACCGCAGGTCGATGGCCGAGTCGACGGCGTCACCGAGACGCAGTTCCAGTTTGATGCCGAGCTGGTCGCGCATGCTGTGGTGCACCTCCGACCAGCGGGCCGCGCTGACGATCAGGTGGACACCGAAGTTGAGCCCCCGGGCGGCGATCTGCCGCAGTGCCACCTCCAGCGGCTCGAACTCCTGCCGTAGCGTGAACCAGCCGTCGACCACCAGGAACACGTCGCCGTACGGGTCGTCGGTGACCTGACCCTCGGCGCGCAGCCGGCGGTAGGTCTGGATGCTGTCGATGCCCTGCTCGGTGAAGCGCCGCTCCCGCTGGTTGATCAGGCCGGTCACCTCGGCGAGGGTCCGGCCGACCCGGTCGGTGTCGAGCCGGCCGGCGACGCTGCCCACGTGCGGCAGGCCGGCGACGGTGCCCAGGGTGCCGCCGCCGAAGTCCAGGCAGTAGAACTGCACGTCGGTGGGGCGGTGGGTGAGCGCCAGCGCGCAGATCAGGCTCCGGATCAGGGTGCTCTTGCCGCTGCGGGTGCCGCCGGCCACGCCGATGTGTCCGCCCACCCCGGACAGGTCCACGGTGAGCAGGTCGCGCAGCTGCTCGTAGGGCTTGTCGATGAAACCGAGCGGGACGACCAGCCGGCCGTTGCCGGGCCAGTCGGCGGCGACCAGCCCGAGGTCGGGGTCGGGGGTCAGCGCCGGCAGCAGGCTGTCCAGGGTGGGGGATTCGCCCAGCGGGGGCAGCCAGACCTGGTGGGCCGGTGGCCCGGAGTCGACGAGCTGGTCGGTGACGATCGCGAACACGCTGCGCGTGGCCGGCTCCGCCCCGTCCACCGGCGGTGGACCGGACCCGGCCGGACCGGTCGCCGGCGTGCCCGCTGCGGCGGTCGGCGTGCCGCCTGCGGCGGTCGGCGTGCCCGGGTCGGTCGCGGGTGCGGTGTCGACGGGTGGCACCGGCGGGGTCGGCTGCTCCGCCGTCACCGGGTCCAGCCGGTAGGGCACCACCTGCCGCTGGACCACCTCCTGCCGGACCCGGGCCCGGCGGGGGCGGTACTCGCCGGAGACGTACGCGGCCTTGAACCGCAGCAGCGTCGAGACGTCCATCCGCAGGTAGCCGTTGCCCGGGGCGGCCGGCAACTCGTAGGCGTCGGGCACCCCGATCACCGAGCGGGACTCCATCGCCGAGAAGGTCCGCAACCCGATCCGGTACGACAGGTGCGACTCCAACTGCCCGATCCGGCCGTCGTCGACGCGTTGGCTGGCCAGCAGCAGGTGCACGGCGAGCGACCGGCCGAGCCGCCCGATCATGACGAACAGGTCGATGAAGTCCCGGTGCGCGGCGAGCAGCTCGGAGAACTCGTCGACGACCACGAAGAGGGTGGGCAACGGGTCCAGCGGGGTGCCGCCGGCACGGGCCTTCTCGTACTCCAGCACCGAGCTGTAGCCGCCGGCGGCCCGCAGCAGTTCCTGCCGGCGGACCAGCTCGCCGTGCAGGGCGTCGCGCATCCGGCCGACCAGCGACGCCTCGTCGGCCAGGTTGGTGATCACCGCCGAGGTGTGCGGCAGCCGGTCCAGGCCGAGGAACGTCGCCCCGCCCTTGAAGTCGACCAGGACCAGGTTGAGCGTCTCCGAGGAGTGCGTGACGGCCAACGCCAGCACCAGCGTCCGCAGCAGCTCGCTCTTGCCGGAACCGGTCGCGCCGATCAGCATCCCGTGCGGTCCCATGCCGCCCAGCGCGGACTCCTTGAGGTCCAGCTCGACCGGGGCGCCGGTGGCGTCCACCCCGATCGGCACCCGCAGCCGCTCGTCGGGCCCGCGCCGGTCGCGCAACGCGGCCAGCTCCAACCGTTCCAGGTCGGGGACGCGCAGCAGCGTGCCCAGATCGAAGTCGGCCTTCATCGGTTCGGGGGCCAGTTCGGTGCTGACCGCCAGCCGGTAGGGCGACAGCAGCCGGGCGACCGTGCGGGCCGCCGCCGGGCCGAGCAGGTCGGGGGCGGCGAGCACCTGCCGGGTCTCCTGGCCCACCCGGTCCCGCCCGAGCATGGTCAGCGTGCCGTCGGCGACCTCCAGGTTGAGGATGCCCTTGCCGGTGGCGACCGGCGGGTCGTCCAGGTCGACGAAGACCGCGTTGCGGTAGCCGCCGGTGGTGAGCCGGTGACCGGCCGGCACCCGGCCGCCGTCGCGGACCACCACCACGTACGGCTCGTCCCGGTCGGGGGTGACGCCCGGCTCGTAGCGGGGACGGCCGGTGAACTCCGCGCCGAGCAGCCGTTCGAGGCGTTCGATCCCGTCGGCGGCCAGCCGCGCCGCCCCGGCGGCGTCCTGTTCGGTGGGGTGCTGGGCGTGCGGCAGCCACTTGACCCACTCCCAGGCCACCAGCCCGTCCGGGTCGACGCAGAGCGCCACCCGGACCTCCTCCGGCGCGTGCAACGCGCCGAGCTGGGTGAGCAGTGCCCGCAGCAGCGCCCGCGCCGCCGCCCGGTCCCCGGTCACCCGGATCTCGGCGAAGCCCGGCAGGAACAGCGCCACCGGCTGGTCCGGCAGGGTGCTGTACGCCCGGATGAACCGGCGCAGCGCCTTCGCGGCGACCGGTTCGAGATCCTCCACCGGCTTGGTCTGCATCGGCGCGATCCGGACCGCCAACCGCTGTTCGCCGGTGCCGACCCGGATCTCCAGGAAGTCCGGGTGGGTGGGACGGCGTTCCCAACGGCGGGTGGTCATCGCCAGCGACCACAGCGACGCCGGGTCGGGGTGCCGCCACAGGCTGGAGTCCCGCTGGTCCTGGGCGAACCGGCGGACCCGACGGCGGTGCTGGGCGAGATAGCGCAGGTAGTCGCGGCGGTCACCGCCGTGGCGCTGCTTGCGTTCCCCGCTGCTGGCGATGACCGAACCGATCATCACCCCGCCCATGGCCACCGCCATCATGCCGGCCATCACCCAG
The DNA here is from genome assembly GCF_016901255.1 of Micromonospora humida. NCBI lineage: Bacteria > Bacillati > Actinomycetota > Actinomycetes > Micromonosporales > Micromonosporaceae > Micromonospora > Micromonospora humida. Next base: position 653,398 of record NZ_JAFEUC010000001.1, on the reverse strand, counting down.
GTCAGCGGGCCCCGGGAGGGGCCCATGAACATCAGCATCATCACGCCGGTCATCAGCGCCATCGGCAGCACCATCATCGCCTGCCGGGCGCCGTTGTGCTGCGGCTCGCTCAGCTCGGGCGGCTCCTGGAGGGTCAACTCCCCGGTGGGCATCTCCGGCCCGCCGCGCCGTGCCGGCCGCCGGAACAGCACCGTCCCCATGCTCGTCTCCCTCCACCCGGGCCGTCGGCCCCCCTCCACAACGGAGCACGGGCCGATCCGGGTCGATCCCGGTTTCCGGCCGGGATACCGGCGGGTCCCGGCGGGGAGAAAATTCCGGTCAGCCGTTGAACGTTCTCCGGGCGGGGCCGTTGAAGGGGCCGTGACAGGCACCGAGACCGAGCAGATGTGCCGGCTGGTCGTACGCGGACCGAGCCGGCAGATCGAGGTCGCCGTGCCGGTCGGGGTGGTCGTGGCCGACCTGTTGCCGGCGCTGCTGCACCACCTCGGCGACGGGCTGGCCGACACGGGGCTGAGCCACGGCGGTTGGGTGCTGCAACGGGCCGGCTCGGCCCCGCTGGACGAGGAGAGCAGCGTCGCCGCGCTCGACCTGCACGACGGCGACCTGGTGTACCTGCGTCCGCGCGCCGACCAGCTGCCCGAGGTCGACTTCGACGACCTCGTCGACGGGATGGCGACCGGGGTGCGGGACCGCCCCGGCCGGTGGCGTCCCGAGCTGGTCCGCCCGGTGGTGCTCGGGCTGGCCGGGCTGCTGTTCGCCGTCGGGCTGGTGGCCCTGGCGCTGCCCGGCCCGGTGCCGCTGCGGGCGGTGGCGGCGCTGGCGGTGGCGGCGGTGGCGCTGGGCGGCGGGGCCGCCGTGGTGCGGGCCGCCGCCGAGCGGGGGTTCGGCGTGCTGCTGGCCGTCGCCGCGACCGGCTACGCCGGCCTGGCCGGGCTGGTGCTGCCCGGCGACGGCGGGGCGGTCGGCGCGGGGGTGACCGGGCCGCAGGTGCTCGGCGGGACCGCCACCGGGGCGGCGGTGGCGGTGCTCGCCGCCGGTCTGCTCGGCGCGGCCACCCCGCTGTTCGTCGCCGGCTCCGTCGCGCTGCTGCTGGGGGTGCTCGGCGGGGCCGCCGCCACGGCCGGCGGGCTGACCGGGCCGCAGGCCGGGGCGGTGGTGGCGCTGGCCGCGACCGCCCTGGTGCTGACGGTGCCCCTGTTCGCGTTCCGGCTGGCCGGGATGCGCCTCGCCCCGCTGCCGACCCGACCCGAACACCTCCAGGAGGACATCGACCCGGAACCGGCCGGCCCGCTGATGGACCGGGCGCGGGCCGTCGACCGGCTGATGACCGCCCTGTACGCCGGCCTGGCGGCGGCCACCGCCGTGGCGCTGCTGCCGGTGGCCCACCGGGCGGGGTGGGCGGAGGTGACCCTGGTGCTGCTGGTCGCGCTGGTCTGGTCGCTCAACGCCCGGCCGATGACCAGCGCCTGGCACCGGCTGACCCAGGCGGTACCGGCGCTGGTCGGGCTCGTCGCGGTCGCCGTGGACGCCCTGGCCGGTGCGGGACCGCTGGCGCGGGTGCTGGCGCTGGTGGTGCTGCCGGTCGCCGTACCGGCGTTGCTGCTGGCCGGGCGCAGCCTCACCGGGCGGCGGGTGACGCCGTACTGGGGGCGGGTCGGTGACCTGACCCTGACCGCGGCGGCGGTGGCGCTGCTGCCGATCGGGCTGGCCGTCCTGCACGTGTACGACTACTTCCGGGCGATCGGGGGCTGAGGCCGTGCAGTCCCGACGTGACCAGGTGCAGGCGCAGTCGCACCTGCTGGGCCGGTTGACCGCCGCGCTGGTCGCCGGCGAGCCGGACGGTCTGGAGACGCCGCACCGGCGGACCACCGTGGGGTTGCTCGCCGGGGTCCTGGTCGCCGCGCTGGTGGTCGGCGGCTTCACCCTGTACGGCTTCTTCGCCCCCGGCGGGGCCACCGCCTGGCGGAAGGCCGGGTCGCTGGTGGTGGAGAAGGAGACCGGCTCGCGCTACCTCTACCTGGACGGGCGGCTGCGCCCGGTGCTCAACTACGCCTCGGCCCGGCTGCTGCTCGGCGAGGAACTGGCCGTGGTCACCGTGTCGGCGAAGTCGCTGCGCGGGGTGGCGCACGGGCAGCCGCTGGGCATCGTCGGCGCTCCCGACGTGCTGCCGGCCGGTGGCCTGGCCGGGGTCGGGTGGACCGCGTGCGCGCCCAGCGCCACGGATCTGGCCGGCACCGAGACGACGGCGTTGACCCTGTCCGTCGCCCCGGCGGCCGACGGGACCCCGTTGGCCGCCGACCGGGCGGTGCTGGTCCGGCCCACCGGCGACCCGACCGCCGGCTATCTGATCTGGAACGGTCAACGGTTCCGGCTCACCGCGCCGTGGCTGCCGGCGGTGCTGGGACACGACGGGCCACCGGTCACCGTACCGGCGGCCTGGTTGGACCTGGTTCCCGCCGGGGTTGACCTGGGGCCGGTGGCGGTGCCGGGGCGCGGCGAGGCCGGGCCAGAGGTAGACGGGCAACCGACCCGGATCGGTCAGCTGTTCACCGCCCGACCGGCCGACGGGGCGGAACGGCACTACCTGCTGCGCCGCGACGGGCTGGCCCGGCTGACCCCGTTGGCGTACGCGCTGCTGGCCGCCGACCCGGCGACCGTCGCCGGCTACGGCGGCCGGGTGGTGGTCCCGACCGTGCTGAGCCCGGCGGCGCTGGCCCGGCTGCCCCTCGTGGCCCGACCACCCGTGGCCGAGGAACTGCCGGCGGTGGCGCCGGCGGCGGCCTCCCGCGCCGCCGGGCTGGCCTGGTGCCTGCGGTTCGGTGCCGACGGCCGCCCCCGGGTCGTGGCGGCCCGACCGGTACCGGCGACCGGCATCGTCCGGGGCGGCGTCGGGGTGACCCGGACGGCGCACACCGCCGACGCGGTGGCGGTCACCCCGGGACGCGGCGGGCTGGTGGTCACCGGTCGCGCCGGACAGCCCGGCACCGGCTACCACCTGGTGACCGACGCCGGGGTGAAGTACCCCCTCGCCGGTGCGGCGGTGGCGGAGCGGCTGGGTTACGCCCCCGCGACCGCGACCGTGGTGTCACCGGACCTGATCGATCTGCTGCCGACCGGTCCCGCCCTCGACCCCGCCCGGGTCGTCGGATGAGACCGGCCGACCAGCGGAACCGGCGACGCGGAACCGCCGCGGCCGCCCCAACCGGAAGGAGCGCCGATGCCACTCGGCAATGAGGTAGACGAGCAGACCATCCGCAGCACCATCTCGGCGATGAACCAGACCGACGCCCAGTGCGACGCGGCGCAGCGCGCCGTCGACAACACGTCCAGCTTCCTGGACACCCAGTGGCGTGGGGAGGCCAAGACCGCCTTCACCACCTCCATCCAGCAGTGGCTGGAAGGGCTGAGCAAGGTCAAGCAGGGGCTGCTCGACCTGAACACCGCGATGACCTCGCACTACCAGACCAGCGCGCAGGTGGAGCAGGACAACGCTCTCTCCGCGAGCTGGACCTGACCACCGACCGACCCCTCACGAAGGACGACCCATGCCGTCGTACGGACTCAACCCCAACGGTCTGCTGGACAGCTCGGCCGAGTTGCAGGGCGTGACCAACAGCATCCAGAACGCGATCGACGAACTCAACACCGTCGTCCAGACGTACGTGAGCGCCAACTCCGGTGACACCCGGGAGGCGTTCACCGCGGCGCAGGCGAAGTGGAACACCGGGATCGACGAGATGCGCCGGGCGCTCGCCGACGCCTCGTCCCGGCTGGACCAGATCCACGACAACTACCGGCTGGGTGACGCGCGGGGTGCCGCGCTGTTCCAGGGCAACGTCTGACCTTCGGTGTGGCGGGCGGTACCGGGCCGCCCGCCTCCCACCTCACGGAACGGAGCACCAGATGCCGATCGTCATCGACGAGCCGTACATCAACCAGCTCGTCGCGAAGCTGAACAGCCTGCGGGACGCGGTCGACACCGCCACCTCCGGGCAGGGCCAGTACGTCTCGCAGACGCTGCGTGACCTGGTCGTCTCGGCCGGCACGAACAACTTCGAGCCGGGCAAGACCATCCGTGACCAGCTCAACAAGACCGGTGACACGCTGCTGGCCCGGATGACCACGCACCGGACCACGATGAACAGCCTCGCCGTGGGGCTGACCGAACTGCTGGCGAACTCGGACTACATCGAGTCGCTCAACTCGGTCACCGCCGAGCGGTTCCTGGAGTTCCTGCCCGGCACCGGCACCCCGCCGAACACCGGCACCCCGCCCAACCCCACCCCGAACCCGACGGCGTGATCCGGTGACCGCGCCGTACCAGGACATGTCCCAGTGGACCTGGGAATCGATGCTCCAGAACGTGCTGGGGGAGGGCCGGGACGGCCCCGACGGCACCAGCGGCACCATGCTGGACCGTCGGTTGGTGGCCGGCCCGGACGTGCGGTGGCTGCGTCTCGTCGACCACCTGGACGACGTGACCGAGTCCTCGCAGCCGCCCAGCGACGGCGACGTGACCAACCGGATCGACTCGCTCGACGGCAACGAGTTCTTCCTCTACCGGATCAGCACGGTCGGCTCGGTGCGCGACGGGAAACCCCACTACACCACCCGTACCCAGTTCATCCAGGTGAAGATCGTCTTCAGTGACTCGCAGACCGAGGGGGCGCCCTCCCCGCGCGGCGCCTTCGAGACCTTCTACAAGTCCAGCGAGGGCGCGTTGCAACGGCTGACCAGCGGCACCAACCCGGTGTTCAGCTGGAAGAGCTTCACCGACGCCGCCAAGATGCTGCACGACGTGGAGACCAGTCTGGTCAGCACCGAACGGGAGCTGAAGACCATCCTGGACCGGGTCGGCGACGACGCCTCCGGGTTCCAGGGCAACGCCTCCGGGGTGTTCATCGGTGCGGTGGCGAACATGCGGCGCGACGTCCACCGGCTCGCCGTCGACATGAACGCCAACAGCACCGACCGGGCCTGGTCCGACCAGGTCGACGACGTGGTCGACGACATGACGACCTTCCGCAACAAGATCGCCAGCTCGTTCCGGGAGTTCAGCGACCACACCTTCCAGTGGTTCAACGGCTACAACCCGACCACGTTGATCGACTCGTTGAAGAAGATCGTCACCGAGGTCAGGACGGGCAACTTCAGCCAGGTCACGATCACCCTGCCGGACGCGTACGGCAACGGCTCGGTGAACAGCGGCACGTTCAACCTGATGACCGAGGCGGGCTGGCAGAGCGTCGACAACATGATCAAGGGTGCCTGGCTCGGCCAGTTGCATGAGCTGGACGCCACGATGCGTACCGAGCTGGCACTGCTGACCACCCGGTTGCGCTCCGTCACCCACCTGGTGAGCGTCATCTCGCCCCCACCGACCACCACCGGCACCACCCCGCCGCCGGGCGGCACCCCCAACCTCAACGGTCCGGACCTCAACGGCGGCGGTGGCCCCGGTCTGGGTGGCGGTGGTGACCTGGGCCTGGGCGGTGGTGGGGACCTCGGCCTGGGCGGCGGTGGTGATCTGGGCCTGGACGGTGGCGGCGGTGACCTCGGTCTGGGTGGCGGTGGTGACCTGGGCCTGGGCGGTGGCGGCGACCTCGGCCTGGGTGGCGGTGGGGGACTCGGTGCGGGCGGGGACCTCGGCCTGGGAGGTGGTTCCGCTCTGGGCGGCGGTGGCGATCTCGGTCTGGGCGGCGGGTCCGGTCTCGGGTCGGGCGGAGGGAGCGGGGCCGGTGGCCTGGGCCTCGACGGTGGCGGCGAGCTCGGCACCGGTGTTTCGGGCGGTGGGTTGGGTGGTCTCGGTGGCGGCGGCATCGACTGGGGCGACCTGGGCGGTGGCACCGGCTCCGGCTCGGCGGGCGGCGGTGGTGTCGTCGTCCCCGGCCTGACCCCCGGCCTGGGTGGGCTGGGCAACCTGGGGTCCTCCGGCGGCTCCGGTGGCCTGGGCGGTGTCAAGGGCGGCGGGGCGGGTGGCCTCGGCGACGACACGACCAACCCGTCGGCGCAGTTCCCGACCGACGTGGACGGTGTCGACGTCGGCAACCTGGGCGGCGGTTCACCTGGCGAGTCCTCGACCAGCGGGGTGGCCCTCGGCAGCGAACTGGCCGCGCTGCTCGGCGAACCGGCCGGGCTCGGGCCCGGTGGCAGCGGGGCGCGGGGCGTCGACTCCGCCGGCTCGGCGGCCGGCGGGTTCCCGATGATGCCGCCGATGGGCGGCATGGGAGGCATGGGTGGGGGCGGCCAGCAGGGGGAGAAGGACCGTGAACGCAAGACCTGGCTGGAAGAGGAAGAGGATGTGTGGGGCACCGACCCCGAGTGCGGGATGGCCGTCATCGGCCGCTCCGAGCACGCCGAGGAACCGGCCACCACGATGCCGGCCGCGCCACGCCGACCCGGCCAGTCGCCCGGCCCCACCCGTACGACGGGACGTCGCCGTGGCTGACCGTCGACCCGGGCGGACCGCGCGGTGACCGCCCCGAACCCGGAGTACACCGGCTGGACCTGGGAACGGATGCTCCAGGACGTCCTCAACGAGGGCCGCGACGGCACCGACCAGGGCAGCGGCACGCTGATCGACCGCAACCTGGTGGCCGGCCACGGGGTCACCTGGGTCCGGTTCGTCGAACGGCGTACCCAGGAACTGGACCGGGGCACCCGCCCCACGATCGACCCGGGGGACCGGGAACTGATGGGCTACCGCCGGGTCGGTCCCGGGGTGGACGACCCGCAACGGGACCTCTGGGAGATCGTGCGGGGCCACGTCACCTTCTGGGAGGGGACCGGCGGCCCCCCACCGGCCACCGCGTTCGACAGCTTCTACCGGGCGAGCGTCAACGCCCTCACCCGCCTGTACGCCGGCACCAACGGCTGGTTCAGCGAACGCAGCTTCACCGACGCCGGCAACCTGCTGTGGCGGGTCGAGCAGACGTTGCTCACCACCGCCGCCGAGCTGCGGGTGCTGCGCGACGGGATCAGCGGGGCCGGTTCCGGGTTCGACGGGTCGGCGTCGGCGGTGTTCGTGGCAGCCCTGAACACCCTGCACGCCGACATCGACCGGCTGACCCGGGACATGAACGCCACCAACGAGGCCAACGCCTGGTCGGACCAGGTCTTCCGGCAGTCCAACGACCTGCTGATGTTCCGCGAGCGGATCAACGACGCGTGGCGGGAGTTCAGCGACCACACCCACCAGTGGTTCAACACGTACCACCCGACCGCGCTGTTCAACGCGGTCCGCAGCATCCTCGCGCAGGTCGACCAGGGCAGCCTGAACGCGGTCGGGATCACCATCCCCGACACCTACGGCACCGGGCCGGTCGGTGGCACCTTCGACCTGACCACCGCGGCCGGCTGGACCGGTCTCGACGTGCTGCTGCGCACCGCCTGGCTGCGCCAGCTCGTCCGGCTCGACCTGGCGATGCGCGACGCGTTGGCGCAGCTCGTCACCGCGTTGCGGGAGACCAGCGGGATCGTCAACCGGTTCGCGGGTCCGCCCGGCGGCGGTGACCAACCGCCGCCACCGCCGGGCACCTCGGACGGCCCCACCGGCGCTCCACCCCCCGACGAGGTGCGGTCCACCATCCAGTCCGGCGGCGGCGGGTTCGACGGGTCCGGCGGTGGTGGTTCCGGCTTCGACGGGGCCGGCGGCGGCGGGCCGGACCTGTCGTTCTCGTCCTCCTCCTCGGGAGCCGGCGGGATGGGTGCCGCTCTCGGCGGCGGCCCGGCGGCCATCGGCGCGCTCGGCGCGTCGGGCGGCGGCGGGTTCGGCGGGGCGGGTCTGCCGGCGCCCGGCGCGACGAGCCTGGCCGGCGACTCCGCGGACCTCGGCGTCCTCGGCACCTCCGGGGCGGCCGGCGACGGCGTCGGCGCGGTCGGTGCCCTGGGGCGTGGCGGCGTGGGCGGCTGGGCCGGCGGTGCGCTGGCCGGGGTGGGTGGTCTGGCCGGTGGCGTCGGCCCGGTGATCGGCGGACGGGCCGGCGGTGGCGTCCCGGACGGCGACCGCCGCTCCGGCGGCGCGCTGGGCGACTGGGCCGGCGGCGGCGTCGACATCGGTGACCTGGTGGACGGCCCGGTCGCCCCGCCGTCGCGGGCGGCCGTCGGCGGCTCCGCCGTCGGCCGGGAACTCGCCGCCCTGCTCGCCGGCCCGCTCGGCGGTGCCGGCGGCGCGGGGTTGCCCGCAGGCGCGGGGCTGCCCGGCGGTGCCGGGTCGTCCGGTGTGACCGGCGGCCCGGGGTTGTCGGGCGCGGCGGGCAGCGGCCCCCCGGCACCCGGCCAGCTCGGCGGCCGGCCGTTCGGGCCGCCGGTCCTGCCGCCGATCGGCGCACCGGGCCGGGAGGGCGACGACACCCGCCGCACCACCCGGCTGACCGAGGACGAGCAGGCCTGGGGAGCCGACCCGACGTGTACGGCGGCCGTGGTCGGCCGGACCGACCCGCCGAGGCGGCGGCCGGTGGCGACACCGGTGCAGGTGGAGCAGACCCCCACCGCCGGCCCGGTGGTGCACGGCCGGGAACAGGCGCGCGGCCGGGGTTGACCGCCGTCGGCACCGCACGACGGGTCGACCGTCGTGGGGCCCCGCAGCAGACGAACCGCAGAGACAACCGGAGGTGAGGACAGATGTCGAGTCCGTTGTCCAACCAGGTCGAGCAGGCGCTCGCCGAACTCGAACGGCAGAAGGCCGCGATCGACGAGATCCAGGGTGGCCTGCACACCGTCTACAGCACGGTCACCGCCAAGAACCGGGCGGTGGCGGTGACCGTCGACAGTCGGGGAGCGGTCACGGGGATCAAGTTTCCGACCTCGGCGTACCGGACGATGGCCGGTCCGGAGCTGGGGGAGCTGCTGGTCGACACGATCGAGGCGGCCCGGGGCGAGGCGATGGCCCGTACCGTCGCCGCGTTCGAGTCGCTGCTCCCCGCCGGCCTGCCCATGATGGACCTGCTGACCGGCGGGGCCGACCCGGAACACGGCCCGCTGCCGATGGACCAGCTGCTCAACGAGATGTTCCGGACGGTCGGGCCGGACGACGACCCGACGCCGACGCCTCCGGCCGGAGCCCACTGATGCCCCCGGCCGTGGGGCCGATCGGTGCGGACACCGGCCGGCTGACCAACCCGAACTTCGACCCGTTCACCGAGGAACTGGACCGGGTCCAGCGGGTGCTGCGGCGCAGCGACACCGACCATCCCGGGCTCGTCGGGGAACCGTACGCGGACATCGACGAGATCGTGGCGAACCTGCCGAAGGCGTCGGTCGGCGCGGACCTCATCAAGCTGCTCGGCGCGGTGCCCCAGGGCTACCAGGAGGACCTGCGGGAACTGGGCCGACTCCTGGCGGACATGGAGTCGACCAACGCCGACATCTCCGGCGGGGTCAACAGCGGGCGGCACACCTAACGGCCGACAGCGGTGCCCGCCCCGGGCGGGCAGTGCTCCGGCGCGTGGGCGGGCAGTGCCCTGGCGCAACACCTGACAACGGCGTGACGACGAGGGGTGGTCTCCGGTGGCGATCGAGGTTTCGGCCGAACTGGCCAATTTCCTGCGGTTCCTGGTCGGCGAGAAGTTTCCGAAGGCCGACGAGACCAACCTCTTCGCCACCGCCGAGGCGCTGCGGCAGGCCGCCGAGCAGGTGGCCACGTCGAGCGAGACGTTCGGCGACGGGGTACGGGCGTACCGGGCCGGGGTGAACGGGCAGGCCGAGGACTCCTTCGTCGACACGATGGAGCGCTACGTCCTGCACAGCCCGGGTTACCTCGGTCTGGTGTCGAAGTACACCAACCGGATGGGGGACAGCTACCGGGGCACCGCCACCGAGGTGCAGTACGCCAAGCTGATGATCATCGCGGCGCTGCTCGCCCTGATGGTGGAGCTGCTGACGGCGCTGGCGATCGCCTGGATCAACCCGGGCGCCGCGCTGGCCCGACTCGCGGTCGGCCGGGTGATCATGCGGGTCATCTTCCAGAACGTCACCACCCGGGTCCTGTTCCAGGTCGCCATGGCGCAGGCCGTCGGGATCGGCCTCCAGACGGTGATGGACCGGCTGGTGCAGCTCTACCAGATCCGCAACCACACCCGGGACGGCTGGAACAACGAGCTGACCCGTGCCGCCGCCGAGGTCGGCTCGCTCGGCGGCGCGGTCGGCCTCGGCCTCGGCGGGCTCATGCAGGGGCTGGAGCGGCTGGTCCGGTCGACCAACATCGGCCGGCGGGTCGGGCTGCCGGCCTCGTCGGACACCCCGGACCCGCACGGCTTCCGGCCGGGTGAGGCGGCCCAGGAGGTCGCCAACGAGGGCATCAGCGAGTGGCTGACCGAGTTCGTCTACAACGGCATGACGACCGGCGAGTGGGACGCCGACGGGGCGGCCGTCGTCGCGGGTGCGCTCTCCGGGGTGGCGAGCGTCGCCGGCACCGCCATCGGCCAGCAGCTGAACAAGGCCACAAGCGGTGACCGGGACCGCAAGGCGGACCCGCCGGTGCTCACGGACCCGGTGACGGACGAGCAGTTGCCCGCGTACGACCCGGTTCGCCTGCCGGCGTACGACGAACCACCGTCGTACGCCGAGGCGGTGACCGCCGTGCCCGGGGCGGGTGCCGGCGGCACCGGCACCGGTGGTGCGATCCCCGGTGGTGCGATCCCCGGTGGTGCGATCCCCGGCGGGACGACCCCCGGTGGCGCGACCCCGGGCGGTGCGGGCCGGGGCGATGCGGGCCGGGGCGGTGCGGCGGGGGGCGCGGGCTCCGGGGCCGGCGGGACCGGGCCGACGGCCCGTCCGGGTGCCGGCGGTGGCTCCGGCGACGCCGACCCGGCCGGGCCCCGGCCGGCCGACGGTGTGTCGACACCGTCGGGGGAGCCGGCCGGGCCCGTGCCGGTGGGCCCGCTCGCCGTGGGTGGCAGCCCGGGTTCGGCGGGCCCGTCGACGGCACCCGACGTGTCCACCGCCCCGGACCTGTCCACCGCGCCCGGTGCGTCCGCGCCGGTGGACCTGTCCTCGTCGGCCGGTACCCGGGGGGGCGGACCGCAGCCGGTGGGCGGACAGGTGCCGGGCGGATCGGCCCCCGCCACCCCGCAGTCGGGGGCCGGGTCGACGACGCAGGCGGCGGGCGGATCGCAGCCGGGGGTCGGGTCGGCAACGCAGGCGGCGGGCGGATCGCAGCCGGGGGTCGGGTCGGGCTCCCGGGCGCAGCCGGTGAACGCCTCCGGTCCCGGTGCGTCGTCGGGCGTACCCGCGGCGGGTCCACAGCCGGTGCCGGTGGGTGCGGTGACCGTTGCACCCGGTGCCCCCGGGGAGGCCCGTGGGGCCGTCCTGGAGCAGCGGCTGACCGGGGTGCTGCCGCCGTACGACGGTACGGCGGCGGACTGCGTGATCCGGCTGGCGGCGGTGGTCGGTGAGTTCTCGGCCATGCCCCGGGTGATCCGGGACGACACGGCGGTCGACCCCGCCCGTCCGGAGCGGGGCCTCGCCGCGCAGCTCGGCACCGAGTGGCAGCCGGTCTCCGACTGGGCGCAGGTCCTCGGCCCGGTCCGTGCCGCCGGCCCGAACGCGGTGGCGGCGGTGCTGGTGGAGCCACCGAACGCCCCGCGGCACGCCTTCGCCCTGGTCAATGACGGTGGCGAGCTGTTCTGGGTGGAGACCCAGGCGACCGAGGGTCGACGGGTCCGGCCGGTCGGCGAACCGCCGGAACTGCCGGTGGGCGCCCGGGTCATCGTGCGGGACGGGCAGGGGACACCGGTGCCGGTGACGCCGGCCGGCACGGCGACCGTCGGGGCCCTGGTGGACCCCGCCAGCACCAGCAGGTACGGCATGTCCCGGCCGGACCGGACATTCCCGGCGCCCGGCACGACCGGCGGGTCCGTCGACCCGGTACCCGCACCGACGGTCGAGCCGGCCGCCCGGACCGTCCAGGAGCTGCCGGCGGACCTGGTGCGGGTGCCGGCCAACGGGCGGTGTCTGCCCTACGCGGTCCTGACGTCCGCGCCGGGGCTGGTGTCGCATCGGTTGGCGGCTGCCGAGCTGCTGTCGTCGCAGGTGGGTGGGTGGCTGGCAGAGCCCGACGACGTGCGTGCGGCGGTGGGTTGGCATGCCGAACAGCTCTCTATCGGCGCGGTGCCCGTCCCCGCCGACGCGCCACTGGGCCGTACCGCCGACGCCCTGATCGATCTTGTCGCCGGATATCTGACCATGCACCGCGACGCCCTGCCGTCGGTGATCCCCGAGGTCCGTCAGGCACTGGCCGACCGGGAACGGGTGGAACCCGACACGGTCTCCCGCGCCGACCGGATCGCCCTGCTGGAGCGCAACGGGTTCACCGACCTGACCGAGTTGACCGACGACGACCTGCGCACCACCTACCTCGACTGGTACGCCTTCCAGGCCGGGCCGCTGACCGACCAGGAGTTCGACGTGCTCCTGGCCGCCGTGCGCGACTGGTCCCGATCCTGGTCGGAACCGGTCGGCGTGGCCCTGCTTCCCCTGCTGGCCTACGCGCTCGACGTGTCGTTGAGTGTCCGCAGCCGCGTCGACGGTCAGGTGCGTGCGGTGTACGGGCCGGCGGACGCCGCAGCGGTGTCGGTCTACCACAACGACCGTGACCACTTCGACGCCTCGTCCGCCAGTTCGGACACCCCCGCCCCCGCCGATCTCCCCGCCACCGACACTCCCGACCGCCACGCTGCTCGGGACGTTCCGGCCCCTCCCGACTCCCCGGTCGTCGCCGACCCACCGACTGTCGCGGACGATCCGACCGCTCCGGTCGTCGTCGCCCCGCCGGCCACCGCCGCCGCTCCGGTCGTCGTCGACCTCTTCGGCGTGCCGGGCACCCCGGGAAGGCCGGTCACCCCCGACAGTCCCGACTCCCTGAGCGTCGCCGACGTCCCGGACGAGTCGCCGGTCGGCGCGGATCTCGACGGGACCTACGGGCCGGCGGTACGGGCCGCCCGCATCACGCCTGAGGAACGCGACGACGCCGGGGACGTACGCCTCAATCCGCTCTGGTACCGGCTGGCGGACTTCCCGGCCCACCTGCTCGACCCGGCGCGGGCGCGGTCCTGGCGCTACGTGGTGGCCGAGGACGGCGAGATCTACCTCGGTGCGGCCGACGCCGCCGCGGCGATGCGGCCCCGGGACTTCCGCGCACTGCTGGCGGGGATGCGGCAGCACGATCCGGAGTTGACCGCCGAGCGGTTGCGGGAACAGCTCGGCGGGCAGGGCCACGCGGGCCTCGCGGTCGGCTTCGACGCGCGGGGCCGGGCCATCGAGCGGCACGCGCGGGTGGGTGGCGAACTGACCTGGAACGAGTCGGCCCGGCGCTGGCAGGTCGACGACCGCTCGGCCCAGTACATGGGGGTGACCCGCCCGACGATGGACCCCGCCGAGGTGCAGGGCTGGTTGGGCACCGTCGCGGCGGTGGTCGGCGGCCGGCTCGACCGGGACGTCATCCCGGTCCGGCACACCCCCGACGACGCCGACCCGGTGGCCACCGTCACCGTCGACTTCGCCCCCGGCCAGCGGGCGGCCGAGGACGGGCAGTTGCCCGAACTCGACCTGTTCGTCGACCAGGTCGTCGCTCAGGCCCGCCGGGCGTGGGAATCCGACCGGCCCCGGGTGGTGCGGGTCCGGATCGAGGGCGGCGGCAACGGCGCCCGGCTGCTGCGGCGGGGGGCCGCCCGCACCGGACGGCGGCGGGCGGCCTCGCTGGCGGAGCTGGTCGGCACGATGGTGGCGGCGCGACTGCGGGCCGAGGGGATTCCGCCACGGATGGTGTGGGTCGACCAGACCAGCCGGGGTGCCGGCCGGTCGAAGGCACCCGGCGGCACGCAGCGCCCGGCGACACCGCGGCAGCGCCGCCGGGCGGTGCTCTGGACCGAGCCGGGGCCCGCCTACGCCAACCGGATCCGTCGCCGGGAAACCGCGTCTACCGGGCGCGCCGGTCAGGACCGTACCGGCCGGGACCGGCGACGGGGACGTGGGTCCGCCCCGGCCGGTCGGGCGGACCGGCCCGCTGCGGGCCGACTGCGGCAGGACCCGGAGGGGACCTGGTGGTACGGCGGCAGCCGGGTGGTGACGCACGACGTACCCGGCCGACCGGGAAGCATCGCCCTGCTGTCGGACCGGGAATGGCGTCGGATGGCCCGCAACCCTCGGCTACCCGCCGCCACCGACGGGGTGACGGTGCTGGTGCACGGGGCCGGCGACCGGTTCCGGGTGCCCCTGCGGCACCCCGACGGCCGTACCGGCGAGGTGACCCTGAGCGTCGACGAGCTGCACACGATGCTGGAGTCGCCCGAGCGGGACGGCCGGCGACTGGCGCTGCTGTCCTGCGCGGCGGGTCGGCTCGGCGCGCGGTCCGTGCAACGCCTGGCCGACCTGCGCGACACCGACGTGTACGCGCCCGAGGGCGACCTGGTGGTGGCCGGGACGACGGGGCACCTGCCGGTGTCGGTCGACGGCCGGCCGTGGGCACTGTTCGTGCCGGAGGGCACCGGGGCGTGGGACGTGGTCAACGACGAGATCGTCGACCCCGACCGGTCGGATGTGCCGTTCGCCGTGCCGTTCGCCGGGTACGCCAGCCGGGCCGGTGACGCCGACCCGGACGGCGTACGGCTGACCAACACCCCGCCGCCGCCGACCGGGTGGGACCGGATCCGCATCATCGGCGACGGGCTCTGCCTGCTCAGCGCGGTCGCCGTCGCGGCACCCGAGGCGATGGCCGACATCGCGGGCATGCCGGCGGACGCGGTCGACCGGCTGCTGCGGGTACGCCGCGCGGGCGTCCACGACACCGACCTGACCGACATCGACAGGGCGCTGCGGGACGAGATCCTGCGGCGGGTGGCCGACCCCTCCCCGGCGATGGTGGAGCTGTTCGACCAGGTGGCCACGACCTGGCTGTTCCCGGTCGGATACGACGTGCGGACCACCCTGCTCGACGCGGTCGACACCTGGGACTGGCAGCGGCTGCTGCCCGGCCAGGACGATCCGGACGACGGTGGCCGGGTCGGTGACGTGCTGCCCCTGGTGATCGGTGCGGCGCTCGGCCGGCCGGTGTGGCAGGGGCGGCTCGACCCGCCGTCGGTGACGGTGCTCTGGCCGGACGGCGACGGGACGCCGGTGCGGTTGCTCTACAACGGGCACGACCACTACGACGCCTGGGTCCCCGACGCCCTGGTCACCCCGGCCACCCCGGCCGGCGTCCCCGACGACGACGGTGGCCGGACCGTCGACACCGGCGACAGCGGCAAGGAGCCCAACTGGCCAGGGGTGGCCAGCAGCCCGAAGCGGCGGGGGGTGCTGTGGCCCTGGGACGGCGAGGAACTGGCCACGACGGTGACCACGCTCATCCGGCAGGTCGACGCGGTGGACCTGCCCGGCCAGCACCTGCTCGTCCTGCTCGCCGACGCCGAACGCGCGCTGCTGCTCGGTGGGCGGGTGCTGCCCGAGGCGATGCTGGACGCCTTCTTCGCCGGCGGGCACAACGGCGGGCCGTGGGCGCCGACCATCGACGTCGATCCGCGGGCACCGCTGGTGCTCACCGTGGTCAGCGACGACGACGCGAACGCGGTGGCGTTCGGTCGCTCCGTCGAGCGGGAACTACGCCGCCGCCTGGACGTGGGCCAGGCGGCACCGGCCCACCTGAGCGTGGTGGTCATGCAGGAGTCCCGGGTGCCCACCGAGCCGGTACGGATGCCCCGGCTCCGCTTCCGGCTCCCCGTACCCCCCGCCGGGCAGCTGTCCCGGGCGCAGCTCGCCGGCCTGCCCGAGCGGGTCCGGCAGGCGTACGTCGCGCTACCTGACTACACGGCCGGCGACCCGTCCCCGGCGTACGAGCGACTGTCGCAGGACCAGCGGGAGCAGCCGTGGGCGGCGGCGCAGCAGGCGACGCCGCTGCGCGTGGAGTCCACCCCGCCCGGCCCGGTGCGGCGGGTGACCGTCGCGGACACCGGTCTGGCCGACGGTCTCGGCGGGCACCGGGGCTGGTTGCTGCGCGGCGGATGGCCGTCGACGGTGACCGACACCACCGGGGCGGCCCCGGTGGAGCTGACCGTGGCGGCCCCGGCCGACACCAGCCGGTTGGTCCGGCTGTCGTTGCCCGCGGTCGAGGACCAGCCGGCGCTGGAGGTGGACGCGCTGGTGGAACCGCCGGCAGGGGCGTCGCTCGACGTCGAACCACGCCTGATCACCGTGGTCCCGCTGTGGCGCAACGACTTCGTCGACGGCCCGGTGGCCCAGCCGATCACGGACCCGCCCGAGATGGTCCGCCGGGCCTGGCAGTACGTGATCGAGGACACGGAGCAGACCGAGACCGCCGGGATCCTGGCCGAGCGGTCCGACCAGCACGACGACAGCCCGCTCGACGGGATCGAGCGCCGGATGCTGCGGGCCCGCGTCCTCGCCGCGATCCGGGAGACCTTCTGGGAGACGTTCGGGGATACCCCGGCGTACGCCGCCGGGCTGGCCGCGTTCCTCGAGATGCCCGAGGACACCCCCCTGGCCGACTACTGGCAGAACGAACCGGTCCGCGAGCTGATCCTGCGGCGTCCATGGCAGCTGCTCTCCGGGGTGCTGGAGACCTACGTGGACCGGTACGGCTGGCAGGGCGCACACCGGATCGTCGTACAGCCCGGCCGGCTGGACGCGGAGTCGTCCGACGCGCTGGTCACCCCGGACGGCACCCGCTACACCGCAGCCGACTACCTGGCCCGGCTGCCGACCACCGGGGGCACCCGGGTGCTGTTCTTCCCGGACCTCGACCACGCCGCCGTGGTGGAATCCGGCTTCATCCAGGGGGTACGGGCCTCCGCCATCGTCGTCCTGCCGACGCTCCTGCCCGCCGACGTGCACTGGATCGTGCTCGGCGCCAGTGCCGTCACCGGCGCCGAGGTGAGCCAGCTCGTCGACCGACTCGACGGAGCGCTCGCCCGGGCCACCCTGCACGCCGCGGACCCGGTCGAGGGCCGTGAACTGGCCCAGGCGCTGCTCGCCGACCCCGCCCTGCGGATCTACGAGGACGACGACTGGCTCGCCGAGATCTTCGACAGCGGGCTGCTGGCCACGCCGACCGAACCCGTGCGGCTGCTGCTCGCCCGGGCGGAAAGGGGAGACGTCGCGAGCATCCGAACGGAGTTGCGGCAGGCCGGGGTCCTGTTGATCGATCCAGCCGTGCTACCGAGGCACCGCGTGCTGATCGAGATCACCGATCCCCGTCCGGAGCTGGTGCAGTCCTTCCAGACCACCCGTGGTGGGACACGCTGGGCGCAGTTCCTCTTCGACGGCAGGTACGCCGCCGACCATCCCGACACCTGGCGGGTGATAAGCGAGCCCTGGTCGCGCATCCAGTCCTGGCTGGCCGTCCTCGACCCGGGCCGGACCTATCCCTGGGACCAGTTCCTGCTGGCCATGGCACATCGGGACCAGGTTGCGCGGCGCATCGGTGAAACCCCGGGTGCCTGGCCGGGGGCCGGTCACCGCTTCGCCCCGGTGTCGCCCGCCGCACTGGCGCAGGTGCAGGAACTGTTCGCCGGCCGGTCCACCCGGGAGGGGGTGATCTGGACCGAATCCGCCGAGTCGCCGAGCCCGACGTTGTTGCTGGTCGACGCGGCCGCCCGGGGAATCGTCGATCACCCGCTGGTCTACTTCGTCCCGCAGCCGCCGCATGCCCGGGCGGTGGTCACCATCCCGCAGCGCGAGGACCTGAGCGGCCGGGGGCTGGTTGTCGCCACCGGGCAGCTCGACGGCGACCGGCTGACCGGCGACGGCTGGGAGGTGACCGCCGACGAGGTGATCGCGAGCGAGGCGTTGCGGGCGCATCCCCGGGTCGTCCTGCTCGACCGGTCGCCGCCGGAGGGGAGCCCGTTCGTCGAGCGGCTGCTGGAGCGGGGCGTCGGCGTGCTCGCGCCCGACGCCGACCTGGCCGGCTGGACCGCCGTCTACCAGCTCCCCGGCTGGCAGCTGGAGTTGACCGGCCCGGACAGCGCGGACCTGCTGCGCGAACTCCGGCACGAGTTCGACGCGGTGGTGCTCAGCGCGGCCGAGGCCCGCCGCCGGACCCCGACACAGACCGCGCTGGTGCGCGCGGTCTTCGACCTGCTCGGTCGGCCGTACGGGCAGGAGGTCGTCGACGGTCAGCTCCACCTCCCCCTGGACCGGTGGGCCTCGGCCGAGGCGTTCGCGGCCGAGGCCGGCCACGACGGGCTGGTCATCGTCGGCGGCTCCGACCAGCACCAGCACGAGCTGACCCTGCGGGTCCCCGTCGACCAGGTCCGGGTGTTCCAGCGCTGGTCCGGGGAGGAGCTTCACCTGGTCACCGTGGACCCGGCCACGATCGCCCCGGTCACGGAGTTCCTCCGCGACCGGATCGCGACCGGCCCCGTCGTCCGTTGGACGCCCGACCTGGGCCGGGCGGCGCGGGCGGCGGACGTGGGCCAGCCCTATGCGGACCACGTCATGCTGGGCGGGCTGCCGATCCCGGCCGGCCACGTCGACGACCTGATCCGGACGATCCGCGACAACCCGTCGTGGCGCGGCCTGGGCTGGGCGGTGGACCCGGACGCGGACGACGACGCCCAGGCCCTGGTGTGGCTGGGTGCCGAGATGGCCGCCATGGAGTTCCCGGTCGACGCCGGTGAATCCCTGCTCGCCGTGGGCATGCCGGCGTCGGCCGTGCCCGCCGCCGACCGGTACGGCAACGGTGTGGTGCTCTGGTCGCCCGGTCGCTCCGGCCTGCCGGACTCCCTGCGCGCCGCGGCCCGGGTGGCCGTGGTGCCGCTTTCCGAGCTGGACGACATCGTCGACGGCGTCCGGGCGGGTTTCCCCGCGGCCGACGCGGTCGCGGTCCTGAAGGAGCGGCTGCCCGAGGGGACCCGGATCATCGTGGTGCCTGGCGAGGTCGAGTCGATCGCGGAGATCCCCGAGATCTTCGATGCGGTGTTCGCGGTGGTGACCCGCTCCACGATCGGCGACCCCGGAACGTGGACGGCGTACGCATGGTCCGACGAGGAACTACGGATCGGTGTGCTGACCGGCGCGGACCTGTCGTACGTCATCGCCGGGTTGGCCGCCACGGACCCGACGCTGCAGGAGCAGGTCGTGCCGGCCCCGACGATGCTGGCGCTGCCGCAGGCCGCCGTGCGGTTCCTGGCCGACCGGGTGGCCGCCCGGGACGCCGACCCACCCATCGGACACGCCGTCACCGACATCGCCTTCGTCGCCGTCGAGGAGATCAGCGCCGACGACCGCGTGTACACCCTGCCGGAGGGTTCGGTGCTGCGTGTGATGGCACCAGGTCCGGACGGGGAGCACGTCCTGCACGGCTGGTTCATCGACGGGGACATCCTGGCCGAGGCCGGGCACGACATCCTGGGCGAGGAGGACGGAACGCTGGCGACGGCCCTGCCGAGCCAACTCACCGACGATTTGTCCTACGACCGGCGGCTCGCGCTGCTCGAACTGGCCCGTCTCGTCGGCGTCGGACAGCCCGTCACCGAGAATCCGCTGCGCCAGCACGGGATCCGCCCGGCCGACCGGACCTTCGTGCCCGACTGGACGGTGCCGGTCGGCCCGCCGGTCGGCCCGGCCTGGTGGGTCGGCGCGGACGTGTCGGTCATCGAGATCACGTCGGCCCCCGCCGGCCGGCTCCCCGCCCGGCGGGTGCTGGCGTGGGAGGTGACACCCCCCGCCACCGGGCAACCGTCCGACGACGTGTCGCCGCCACAGCTGGTGGCGGTCCCCTACCGGGACGGACCGCTGCTGGGAGTCATGCCCGACCAGGTCTGGGCGTGGGGACTGGGCCCGCTGCTGGGCGAACGGGGCGTCCTCGTCGAACCCGGCGCGGTGAGCGGCGACGGGGTGACCACCGGGCGTCCCGACGGGCGCGGCGCGCTGCCCGCCGACGATTACCGGGCGATCCTGCCGGACACCGCCGCCGGCCTCCCCGTCGTCGTGCTGCTCGACACCGGTACGGCGGCCCAGGAGTTCGCCGGGGCGCTCGCCGCGCGGTCGGCCGTGGTGCTGGTCCGCACCGGGGACGGACAGTGGCAGGCCCACCGTCCCCGGCCGGGGACCGGCGTTCCCGACGTCATGACGGGACCCCAGGCGTACCCGCTGTTCCACCGGGCCGTCGCGGCGGTCACCGCCGACCTGGTCGAGCTGGCGGGTGCGGTCAACGACCTGGGCCAGGAGTGGGGTGGGACCGTCCCGCCCGACGGCGTCACCCTGTGGGGCCGGCTGTCCGGGCTGCCCACCGGCACCCTGGCGGACCGGGCCGCCCGGCTCGCCTCGGCCCTGTTCGGGATGGACCGGCTGCGGGCCGCTGTCGACGGTCCCTCCGGCGAACAGTCGGTGGGACGCGTGCTCACCCACCTCGGTCTGCCCGGAGCGGCGGGGCAGCACC
Organism: Micromonospora humida; assembly: GCF_016901255.1. NCBI lineage: Bacteria > Bacillati > Actinomycetota > Actinomycetes > Micromonosporales > Micromonosporaceae > Micromonospora > Micromonospora humida. The sequence goes on along the minus strand of NZ_JAFEUC010000001.1, from coordinate 633,009 downwards.
CGGCATTGCTGGCCCGACGGCTGCACGCGCTGCAGTTCGCCCCGGTGCCGGTCACCGCCCTGGGGCTGCTGCCGGACAACGCGGTCGCCCTGGTCTGGCTGGGTGACGCCGTGGTCCTCGTCCATCGCGCCCCCGACGGCACGCTGACGCTCGTGCGGCCGCAGGCCGAGTCGGCCGACCGGCTGACCGCGCTCGACCCCGACGGGCTGACCGAACCGCCGTGGATGCTGCTGGCGCGGGGACGGCTGGTGGCGGTGCGCGTCGCGGGTGGCCACCGGGTGCTCGGCGGCCAGGTCGTATCCGACCCGCCCCCGTATCCCGCCCAGGAGTGGCTGGCGGACCAGGACCCGGACCTGCCCTCGGACCCCGACCAGGACCCGTCCTCGGACCCCGACCAGGACCGGCCCTCGGATGCCGACCAGGACCCGCCGTCGGATGCCGACCAGGACGCGCCGTCGGACCGGGAGCCGGATCAGGACTCCTCATCGGACCGGGACCCGGATTCCACGTCGACCGGCGCGGCGGGGACGGAGTCCGGCTCGGTCGACACCGCGTCGGTGTCGACCAGCTCGACGGAAGGGACCACAGCCGCCGCGGCCGGCCCGTCCCCGGCGGCGCTGCACGCCGTGGGGGAGGCGCTGCGCCGGCTGCCGGCGGCCCGCCTCGCGGCCGGTCGGCAGGTCCGCCGGGGCAGACCGTCCCTGCCCCGGCTCGCCGGGTGGGTCGACGCGGTGCAGACCGACGACGCCGGCGCCACCGAGGACAGCTCCCGGGTCCGGGCGGTCGGTGCCCACCTCGTCCTGCACGGGCGGATCGGCGACCTCCCGGTGACCGAAACGGCGGTGACCACGCTCACCCTGGACGCGTTCCACCGGGCACTGGGTGGGCGGCCGGTGGCAACCGACGCCGGCCGTCCCGGTTCGCTCATCCAGGCGATGGCCCGCCGGCCGGGGGCGATGCTCCTGGTCCACGAGCAGCCGCCGGGCGCGCCCGGCCGGGTGTTCTGGCTGGTCGCCGACGACCGGGACGGTGCCGTGGTGCCCCGGGTGGTCGACCCCGCCCGGCCGGGGGTGTTCGCCCGGTCCGCCACCGACGACCCGGTCACCGCCGCGGCGCTGACCCGCGCCGGCACCACCGTGCTGGCGGTGGACGCCAACGGCGACGCGATGGACCTGGCCGACTTCCTCACCCCGTCGCCGGCCGGCCTCACCCGGGCCACCGGTGACCCGGCGCTGGTCGTGGCCGACGCCACCGACCTGGTCCAGGCCATGGTGCGGCTGGTCGACGGGTACTTCGGGCGGACACCCCGCACTCTCGGCGGGCAACTCACGGTGACCCCGGAGACCATCCCCGGCACCCTGGCCGCCGCGCTGGGCGGGCAGTTCGAACCGCTGCACGACGTCGAGGCCACCGTCACCGCGCTGCGTGCCGCCCCGGGCTCGGTGGCGCTGGCGTACCTGCCCCGGGCGGAGGAGCCCGGACACCTGCTCATGTTCGTCGTCGAGCCCGGGTTGGCGACGGTGCCGGCCCAGCTCATGGTCGTCGGGGTCGACGCCGTCGGGCTCAGCGACGCCGACCTGACCCGGGCGCTGTCCACCGGGCGGGCCCAGGTGCTGCTGCTCGACGCGACCGGCGAGGCCCGCCAGGTGCCGGGTCGGGAACCCACGGCGGAGCAGGTCAGCGCGGTGCGGACCGCGGTCACCGCGCAGCCGCTGCTGATCGGGGTGCCGCACACCGGCCACCCGGCCTGGGGCGACAGGCTCACCGCCCAGGTGACCCGGCGGTTGGCCATGCTGGGCGTGACGATGGCCACCGCCCGGCCCCTGCTGCACGCGCTGGCCGCCGACCCCACCGAGTTCCTGCACCACGGCTCCGGCCACCCGGTCCGGGTGGGCCGGGACAGGCGGTTCGCCTGGATACGCCTGCTGCCACGGCCGAGCGACACCGACGAGGTGCGGCTCGCCCCCGGCCTGGGTGGCATCGAGGACCGGCGTACCGCAGGTGTGTCGGCGTCGACGTGGGCGCAGCCCCAGGCCACCACCGCCCGGGTCGTGGTGCCGATCCCCGCCGGGGGTGTCGGGGTGACCGTCCTGGGTGGTGTGCTGAGCAGCCGGGCGGTCCGCACGATCGGACAGTCCCTCACCACCGGCGACAACGGCATGGTGATCGGGGTGCCCGACTCGTTCCTCACCCGCAGCGCGGTGTTCGTCCAGGTCGAGATCACCGAGCGGCCCGCCCCGCCGGCCTGGGCCGACGTCCCGGCCACCTGGGTACCCGGCGACGGCGACCGCCTCTGGTTCCGTACCCCCGAGGTGCTGGCCACGATGCGGCCGATCAGCGACGGCACCGCGCTGACGGTGAGTCGCGCCGGGGCGGCGCTCCTGCGGGACGCGAGCTACTCCGTGGACGTCGTCGACGACGGCGCCCTGGCGACCACCGTGCTGTCCGGCATCCCCGAGGTCGTCCAGCGGGGGAGTAACCTCCGGGTCTGGCGGCTCTGGGGCGGCCAGCGGGCACTCGACGCGGTACAGCCCGGCGCGACCGCCCTGACCGCGACCAGCTCGTCGTGGCTGCGCCGGCCCGCCTACGCCCAGGGGGTCCGGCCCGCCCTGCGGCTCACCCGGCTGACCCCGATCGGTGAGCTGCCCGAGTCGGCGCTGCTGCGCGCGGCGGCCGCGGTCACCACCGGCCAGTCGGTGCAGTCCGCCTCGGACCGGGGCGGCTTCCTCGCGGTGCTGATCGGTCGGGCGTTCGGCCTGCTCCGGCTCTCCGCCGGACCGACCGTCTCGGTCGTCGACCGCCGCGCGCAGGCCCTCGCACCACAGGTCGAGACCACCGCCGGGCAGGAGACGGGCGACCACGTCCTGGGGCTCTACCTGGCCGAGTACACCGGCACGGTGCAGTGGAGTATGCACCGGTCGGTCACCAGGTCGCTGGCGTACCGGGGGCTGCGGCGCGGGTCGCAGCAGGTGTCGGTGCGGACGCTGCTGGTCGTGCCGCAACAGCACGTGGCGGCGCTCTCCCGGGTTCCCTCGACGACCCGGCCCGACCGGGACCTGGTCGCCCTGCTGGCCCGCACCGTCGAGGAGGATCCGGACGACCCGCGTACCCTGCCCGACTACCTGTGGCAGGGCGACCGGCTGCGGATCGGACGCGGCTTCCTGCACGGCGGGGACCTGGTCGCCGGCCTGGTCGCCGACCGCTTGCGGCGACTGCTCGACGACGACCGCAACGCGGTGTACCGGCAGTACCTGCCCGACTGGGACAACCCGCGGGTGCAGACCGACCGGATCCGGCGGGCCCTGGACCGGCTCGGCAACGAGGAACGCCTCTCGACGCAGAACAGCGTGGGCCGCTACTCGGCCCGACTGCTGGGTACCGCCGACGGGGAACTGCTGATCGAGCTACGGGTGCGCGACCTGCTGTCCGGCCGCACGCTGGAGGTGCGGATCGGGGTCCGGCGTCGCCACCCGGACACCGCACCCCGGTACCTCGGCCGACGGGGCACCCACCCGGACCCGGTCACCGCCGATCTCCCCGAATCCAGCGACAGCGAGACGAGCGAGTCGGAGGACGACGAGCCGACGGTGAAGCTGCGCACCAGCCAGGGTCGGGCGCAGGCGGCGACGAACCGGGCGGTCCGCAGCGTCGCGTCGGGCGTACAGGCGGGCGCGTCGGTGGGCAGCGATGCGATCGGCGGCGCCGCCGGGATCGGGTTGCGGCTCCAGGGCATCTGGCGGGACGTCATCGAGGTGACCCAGGGCAGCCAGGCCGGTGTCGTCGGCATCGGCGGCGGCGCGGTCGCCGTGTTCGCCGACGACGTCCGGTTGGAACTGTCGGCGTCGGTCATCGTCGAGTACCGAGGGTACCTCGCCGACGTCTGGCGGTGGCTGGCCGACCACCCCGTGCAGGCGCAGCCACTGCGCTTCGCGGGCGACGCCACCATCGACCTCGAACTCGGTTTCTCGGTGCCGTTCACCCAGACCATCGCGGTCGGGCAGCCGCAGCCGGTCGTGCTGCCCACGCCGGTCGGCGCGCCGGGTGCGGGCATCGTGCTGCGTGAGGCGCTCGGTGAACTCCTGCCCGCAGCCGTGACCCCGCAGCGGCAACGGCTACGCCACCTCGGCGCGGCACTGGCCCAGCACACCGTCACCCACCACGTCCACGGCCTGCCCGAGCTGCGCGAGCAACTGCTGGACGCGTTGCGGGGCGCCACCGCGGACTACATGGACGCCGGGCACCTGCCGTCCGGCACCGGCGGTCGTCGGCGGGGCACGGCGTTCAGCGGCGACATCCCCGGCACCCCCCTGCACCAGTGGCTCAACGCCTTCGTCGACCAGGGCCATCTAGCGGCGCTGCTGGCCCCGGCCACCCAGCAACCCCAGCCGGTGCACGCCCCCAGCGTGGTCGTCGGCGACGACGTGCCGGTCACGGTGTTCGTCTTCGCCGAGGTGACGGGGCACGACCAGACGCCGACCGGCGCGGTCACCGGCGACGGGTACGAGAGCGCGGTAGCCGGCTTCGCGGTCCGCCGATCGGCCACCGACCGGGGTGGACAGTTCCGGCTGGAGGTCGGCGGGGGCGGCGCGGCGTGGCGGGCGGCCGAGCCCGCCGGCCCCGCCCAACCCGGTGACGCGGGTGGGGGAACGCCCGGCGCCCAGGCACCCGCCCCGAACCCCACCCAGCCGGCCGCCCGCACCCCCGCCCAGCCGCCCGCGACCCTGGCGCTGCGCCTGTTCGGCCGGCGGCAGATCGAGTGGACCAACGGCGAGACGGTCCTCGCCGCCGCCGAGGTCGAACGGACCATCAAGCACTCCGAGTCCCGGACCGTCCTGCTGGGTGTGCACGGTCGACTGCGGGTCCACCTCGCCGTGGTGCTCACCGAACCGAAGTGGGTGCTGCCCGACCGGTCATTCACCCGCTACCGGCAGGTGGGTGACGTGTCCCTGCTGGGTCAGATGTCGGCCGAGGAGTACCGGCAGGCCCTCGGCCTGACCCCCGGCGGCTGGCGGCTGCCCCGCCAGGTCACCCCGCCCGCGGTACAGGTGATGCACCAGACCAGCCGGCTGGTGGACGTCCCGGCCCTCGGTCAGGCGATGCTGGGCTGGCTGCGTTCGCTGCGCCTCGGCGGCGACGAGGGCATGGAACTGGTCGGCCACGACCGGAACACCGGCATGAACATCAGCACCGTCCTGCACCACACCGACCCGGTCACCGTCGCCGCGCACCTGGGCGACCTCTTCGACGGTGGCCTGAGCTTCGTGCTGCGCTACCCGGGGCTGCTCAGCCGTCCGGCGGTGCAGATCATCGTCCGGGCGGTGCCCGCCACCGATACGCCACAGGTGGGTGAGCTGCGGGCGGGCGCCAGCAACCTGGAGTTGAGCACCGTCAGCGAGGTCGGCGGCGGACGCCAGTCGGGCGAGGCCGTCACCGACGAGGTGGTCCCGGTGGCACACGTCGGAGAACGGGCGGCGCTCAACGCGCTCGGTGCGCTGGGGCGTACCGCAGCCGGCCGCTCCAGCGACGTCACCCTCGGCCGGGCGGTCAGCGCCGTCGAGACCCCCGGCCCCTGGCTGCCGGTCGACTACGGGCCACAACGGCTGGTCTTCACCGCCCACCGTCGCCGGCAGGAGATCGGCCGGCACGAGATCACCGTGCCGCTGCGCACCGAGACCGCCGCCGAACACCTCAACCTCACCTACCGATCGACCGGCCCGGCCACCGTGCTGCCCGACCCGGCCGCGGTGACCGCCGCCCCGTTGACCCTGGGTGGAACGGACGGGCCGCTGCGATTGGTGCCGATCCCGGCCGACAACTGGCTGGCCTGGCGGGGCGACGCCGTCCCGGTGCCCGCCGGGTATGCGGCGCTCGGCTTCAACGGCGCCGCCGCCCTCCAGGCCACCGCGCTGCGGGCGCTGCGGATCGTCGGTTCCGAAACGACGGTCGGGATGCCCGGAACGACCCTCAACTATCAGCTGATGACCCTGCTGGGACGAACCCACCTGTGGGCCGCCACCCCACACCGGATGGCCGGCCCCTACGAGATCACCCTCGCCGACGGGTACCGGCTCGTCCTGCACACCCGGGTCACCGCGGTACGGCTGGACACCGTGCTCGTGCCCGCCGAGGGCAACTCCGGTGTCGGTGGGGCCGGCCGACACGGCGACGCCCGCCTGGTGGCCCGCGCGGACGCCGCCCTGCCGGACACCCTCGGCACCTCGGTCGGGGTCGTGCCGGCGCTCGGGGTCTCCGTGCCGGGCAACTCCAGCCACCAGGAGGCCGCCGCGCACCGGACCGACGTGATGCGGCTGGGACTGGACGACGAGGGCGCGCGGGCGAAGGTGTGGTGGACCACCGAAACGGTCGTCGTCGCCGAGCACACCGACCTCACCGGCACCCGCCGTACCGCGCTGCAGGTGACCATGCCCGACTCGCAGCCGGTGCTGGTCGATCAGGCCGAGGCCCTGGACCACCTGCTGGCCGGTGACGCCCCCGGGAGCGCGCCCGTCGACCGGGTGGTCGTGGCCGGGCTCCTGGAGCAGGCGGTCCACGCCGCGAAGCAGGCGCAGAAGGCGCTGAAGTCCTGGCGGGAGCTGGAACGGATCGCCCTGGTCGCCGAGTTCCCCGGGGACGTCGGCACCACCGCCGACACGCTCGCCAGGGCCGCCGCCGCGAACGCGGCGGAACGGGCCGAGGCGGAGGCGGCGGCCCGTCGCCGCTGGTGGGAGGCCCGAGCCGAGGTCGAACGACTGGTGGCGCTGGCCGCCGGCCACCTCGGCCGGGGTTCCGCACCCGACCCGGTGCTGCTTCCCCCGACCGACGGCACCGACGCGACGCCGCCCGCTGGGCTACCCGACCCGACGCCGCCCGCTGGGCTACCCGACCCGACGCCGCCCGGTGGGCGACCCGCCCCGCCAGCGGCCGGGCGGCGCGACCCGGCTGACCCGGTTGACCCGGTCGAGCCGGTTGCCCCCGTCGAGCCGGTTGACCCGGTTGCCCCCGTCGAGCCGGTCGTCGACGACCGTGCGCCGGCCGGGTCGGTCGCAGCGGCGGCCCCGGCCGGGCCGACACCGTCACCGGCGATGGTCCGTGCGGTCACCGACAACCAGTTCACCGCACTTCCTCCCCCCACCGCAGGGGAGGTCGTCGATGTCAACCGTAACGGCCTCTGCCTGCTCGAATCCGTGGTCGTCAGCGCGTTGCCCGAGGTGCGCGGCCTGTTGCCCGACGGGTACCACGGGCAGCTCGACGAGATCCAGGCCTGGCGGGACGCCCGTGGGCCCGTCGACGTGACCCTGCCCTACCGCCTGCGCCCACTGGTCCTGCGGGTCGCCGACGGCCTGCGCGCCCAGATCCATGACCTGCTCGTCGACGGCCGGCTCGCCGAAGTGGAACAGGTGATCGCCGACGGCGGACTACTGGGCCGGGGTGTCAGGGGACAGCGGCGGGTACGCGTCCAACTCGCGCGGACCGTCAACAGGTGGCAGGCGGACTGGGCGGCCGACACCGGCGACTACCTCGTCCTGTTGGTCGGAGCGGCGCTGCGCCGGCCGGTGGTGCTGGCCACCCCCGTCCCGCCTGCCCGTCCGACCGCCGGCGCCCGGTCCGCCGACGACGTGCAGGCGGCGCACCGTGATGAGGCCGCCGACGACGCGCAGGCGAACGTCGGAGGCTGGTCGATCCGGACGGTCTACAACCCGCGCTTCGACGGCGCCGAGGCCCGGATCAGCGAGGGACCGGTGCTGCTCTACCTGGCCAACGGCCACTACCGGGCGTGGCTACCGGAACCGGACGTGCTCGATCTGGCCCAGGCCCGGGAGGAGGCCCTCGAACTGCCCCGCCCGACGGCCGGCCTCTGGCGCGAGAGCACCGATCCGGCGACCCTGCGACCCACGACGCCCGGGAGCGATCCCGGGTACGGCGCTGCGGACAGCGACGCCGTGCTGAGCGACGCCGTGCTCAGCGACACGGACAGCGACGCCGTGCTCAGTGACGCCGAGAGCGGTGCCGGGTCCGACGGTGCCGTCCTCGGCCATCCGGGCAGTCATGCCGGCGTGCCCCGGCCGACCGGCCGGGGACGGCACCCGTTGACGCTGGCGGGGTTGGAGACGGCCGTGCAGGAGACCCAGGACGTGCAGGCCGCCGTCCGTCCGTCCGGCTCGATGACGGATTGGCGTCCGCCCGAGGATCCATTGTCGTGTCTGGCTCTGGCCCGCCGGTTCGCGGCCGTCCTGCATCCGGGCATCGACGGCTTCGTCCGGCCGGGCCTGCGGGTCGGTCGGACCCGGGACGACGCCGCGATCGGCACCCGGTGGGCCGGCGACTTCGCCGGTGACCGGTCCGACTGGGCGGTGGTGGATTCCTGGGCGCAGGTCGAGCGGGCACTCGTCGCCGCCGTGCCCGGCACCGCCGCCTTCGTCCTGCTGGAACGCCCCGGCAACGCCCCCGGGCACGCCTTCGCGGGGTACCGGCTGGACCGGGAGACCGATCCGGTGCGGTGGGTGCAGTTCGGCGGCGACCGGGGCGCGGTGCTGCTGCCCCGGGCCGCGGCGGACAACCGGCTGCCCCGGCTCAACGCCCTCGGCCCGGAGGTCGCCGCCCGTGCGGTCCTGGTGGATCCCGACGGCACTGTCGATCCGACGGCGCTTGTCGACACCGGGACGTTCGCGCCCGTCGCCTCGACCTCGGTGGCGCGGGCGATGGTGGATGCGCCGGTGAACCGGACCTTCCTGGGCCACGGCGCGGAGTTCGAGTTCTTCGAGACGCTCGACCTCAGCGCGGCCGCCGACATGTTCACGGACGCCACCGCCGAGACGCTGCCCGGTCTGGCCCGGACGAGCGCGCTCGCCGAGGATCCCGCGGGCACGACAGTCATCGAGGTGGAGACGAAGACCTACTTCCGCGACAGCGGCGACGGCCGGCTCTACCGGCGACCGGGCCCGAAGCGGACCAAGGAGGCCGTCGCCATCCTGGAGGTCATCGTCGGCGTGGTACCCGACACCGACGCCGAGATGGACGCCCACCACGGCGGCGAGTCGTTGTACCCGGCGATGACCGCGTTGGGTCAGGCCCTGTCGGCGCTCACCGGGCCCGTCCCGTTCGCCCAGCTCCTGGGCACGGTGCAGGCCGCCGGCCACCTCCCCAAGGTGGTGCTGACACCGCTCGGGCGCAAGGCGACCGTCGGCCCGCGCCCGTCGGACAGTGAGCCCGGCGCCCGGGTGCACCACAGCATCGGGGTCCCGCTCGCCGGAGTCCACTCGTTCCTGACCTACGTCGCCCGGCACACCTGGCGCAGCCCAACGAGTGTGTCCCCCTCCTACGCCCGCCCCCACCTGCAGGACGCGTTGTCCTTCGCCGACACCGTGGCAGACCACTTCGCCGGCGAGGGCGGCAGCCCCCGGGACGTCGCGGAGCTGCGCGGCTTCGCCACCGTGCTGTACTCCAACACCGCAGGCGTCGCCGGAGACTGGCTCCACGTGGGTCTGGTCAAGGAGAACGTCGCGGCGTTGTCCCGGCAGGACATGCGGACGCTGCTCGACGCGTTGTCCCCGGCGGCACAGGACTACTTCCAGGCCAACTTCACGGAGATCGCGGAGTTGTTCCGCGGGATCTTCACGGACCGGTTCCCGGATCTCGAAGAGCGCTTCGAGCTGACGACCGGTGTCAAGCTGGTCGGTGACTTCCTCCAGAACATCGCCTTCGTCGACAAGGAGAACGGGAACAAGCAACAGTCGATCATCGATTACCTCCGTGGCGACGTACGACAGCATCTCGGATACGGCGGGATGACCGTGATCGACGGTTTCGACACCTCCAACGGCGCGCTGCCGCTGATGGTGCTGGAGGTCAGGTACTTCGGCGCGCAGCACGTCGACGGCGCCACCGCCCAGGCGGAGGCAGCCGCCCTGCGCCGGGAGGCCGGGGCGGCCTTCGACGAGGCGCTGCAGGTGACCGGCACGGCGGTGGAACGGCCGGGGGGCGTCCAGCTGGCCCTGCCCGACCGGGAACTCTGGCCGATGTGGCGGCACGCCGGCCCGCCCGGCCTGCTCACCGTCGAGTTGCCGCTGTACGCACCGGACTGGTCGCTACGCCCCCTGTTGCCGGTTTCCGACGAGGTGACGGCGATCCGGGTCGTCCAGCACGTGAGCCTTCCCGAGCACTACGTCGCCCTGCAACGCCTCGCGGACCTGACCGGCCGGCCCGTCTACACGTTGGCCGAGGAGGCGACGCCGAGGTGGGATCCGGATGCGGGGGAACTGCGGGTCGACTGGCCCGACGGCACGCGGCCCTGGCTGGAGTTCCTGCCGGCGTTGTACGACGCCGACAGCGACCGGGCAATCCGGCGGGGAATCGACCCCGACTGGGTGCTCGTCCCGCTGGACGGCCGGGTCGACCTGCTGGATCCGACGACGGTCCACCTGAACCTGTTTCCGCCGGACGTGGCGCATGTCCTGCCCCCTCTCTACGGCACCGAGGACCTCGACGTGCTCGACCTCGTGCCACTGATCCAGGCGACCGACAGCCGACAGCTGATCTTCGCAGGTCCCGACGCGCCGAAGTACCTGCCCGGCTGGGCGACGACCGTCGTCGAGACGGTCATCGCCCAGTCGACACCGGTCGCGGGTCTCGTCCTCGTCGGGCACCCGCTGCCGCACGCGGCGGCGCAGACCCTGGTCGACGTGCTCGGACAGGCGGTGGCCGAGCAGCCGGGACTTCTCGTCACCCCGGTGGTCCTGACCCACGGGGCGGACATCAACATCACGACGCGCGCCGGCGCGGCCCGGATGGTGTCCACCACCGACGGCCTCGGCGGATGGCGGGTGTTCCGGCCGGACCACAAGGGCCGCACGAGTGCCGTCCCCGACGACCTGCGCGCGGTGATCACCACCCCGACCGTGGCACCGGAACAGCCGCAGGACAATGCGGACCCGCTGGGGCCCGACGGGGCGGAGCCGGCCCCGCCCCGCCCCGACCCCGGCACGGTGCCACGCGGGGAGGACGAGCCGTTGGAGTGGACGATCCGGCGCGCGATGGCACAGTTCGCGGTCCGCGAGCACCACTGGGTCGACCCGGTCAGCCGACCCGGCCCCGCCCGGGACGACCGCTACGAGGTCGTGTCGCGGTTCGAGGCCCGCCGGTTCCACTACGGCGGCCAGCCGGTGACCGACCTGACCGTGCGGGTGTGGCTCGACGACGACACCGGTCGGGCGATGTTCGCCGCCCTCAAGCGGGGGGTGGACCGGGTGTTCAACAGCAGCGCCGACGCGACGGCGTACCGGCTGCCCAACCGGGCCGGCGACCTGCTGCACGTGACCGTGGAGCGGGCCGCCTCCCCGCACGACGCCCACCTGCGGGTGCAGGTGATCTACGACGGGCCGACCGACCAGTTCCACTGGCGTCGCGACGCCGCAGAGGAGGACCTGGTACACGAGTTCGCCCACCAGCTCGGCCTGCGCGAGGAGTACCGCGACGCCACCGCACCGCACCGCCCGCACGTGCCGGGCAGCCTGCTCGGCGACCTCGCGGGTCGGCCCGCCGACGCCCTGTCCGACGAGGAACGGGCGGCGCTGTCCGACGAGGAGAAGGCCCAGCTGCGTGGCATGCAGTGGGCCGGGCTGCGATCGCGGCACCTCCACCTGCTGGCGGCGCTGGTCGGCGAACCGGACGCCGACGGGGAGTACCGGGGGGTGGACCCGGTGCTGCGACCGATCGGTGTCGCGCCCTTCGCACCGCAGACCACGACGGACCAGCCGGGGCAGCAGCCTCCGGCACCCGATCCGACGGTGCCGCCGGTCAGGGCGGCCCAGCTGGAACGCACCTGGCGCACCCGGCCCGAGCGCCTCGACGTCGAGGCTCCGGTCCGGATCGCCGCGGACCACGCCGTCCAGGCGGTTCTCGACCGGGTGGAGCTGCTCCGCCGGCCGTGGAACCTGGAACTGCTCGGCGACACCCCGCCGTCGGCGACCGCCGGGGGCCACCAGCGGCTCACCCCGGCTGAACCGGTGGTCGACTGGGCGGTGTTGACCGGACCGACCCGCGACGCGATCGCCAGGCGGGCCGCGCTGGTCACCTCCTGGTTGGCCGGCCTGCCGCAACAGGCGACAGCCGGCACGGCGGCGGAGTTCGGGCTGGTGCTGGGCGTGCCCCCGGAGCTGCTCGCCGATTCCCGGGACAACGCCGTGGCCCGCATCCTCGCCGACGCCGCCGCCGACTTCCTCCGGGGCCAGCTCGACGCCCGGCTCCCCGTCGGGATGCTCCCGGTGCGGGTCCTGGTCGAGGTCACCGGCTTCGACGGGGTCGTCGACGGGGTCCGTGAGCAGATCCGGATGCAGATCGAGCTGTCGCTGCGCCGGGTGCTCCCCGGCCCGGTGTACGCCGACACCCCGACGTCCGGCAGCGCGGTCGGCGGAGTCCACGACGGTCGGGACCTCCGCAACGACGTGCTGCTGCGCGTCACCGAGGCGCGGCAGGCCCTCGCCGGGCTGCCCGCCGGGGAACCGGAAACCGCGGCGGCGGTCGTCGTCCACCGGCTCGGCGGCGTCCTGGTCCGGCTGCTTCCGGTGCTCGTCACGCCGGCCCTGGCCGCCCCGTTCGCGGTCCACGCCGCCCAGGTGCGTGGCGTGCTGGACGATTTCCGGTGGCTGGTGGGCCGGTGGGCGCAGCAGTGGCGGACCGGCGACGTCGAGGTCGCCGGGCTGGTCACCCGCGCTACCGGGACGCTCGATGCGATCGTCGGCCTGACACCGCTGATCGAGCTGGCCCCGGCCGCCCATCGCGACCTCGACCTGACGCCGCTGGCCGACGGCCACCAGGCGGACGACACGGACCACGTCGCGGCGCTGGCCCGGTTCCGTGCCGAGCTGACCCGGCTGCGCGACGCCACCGGGATCGCGCTGGACGGGCCGATCATGCAGGTCTACGGCTGGCAACTGCTGACCCAGGCACTCGGGGCGCTGTGGTTCGGCGTGACCGAGGGCCCCGGACCGGTCGCGGATTCACGCGCCCTCGGGGCTGCCGCTGCGGCGCTGGACGCGTACCACGAGGTGGTCGGCGGGCTCGGTACCGGCACCGCCGATCTCGCGGCGTTCGACCGGGCCGCCGGTGCCGTCGGGGTGCTGGCCGGCTGGCTGCGTCCCCGCCCCGACCCGGCGGCGACCGACCGGGAGCTCGCCCGGCTCGACGACGCGCTGGCGGTGGTGGGCCTGCGCACCGACGCCCAGCTCGACCGGCTTGCCCTGGACACCCGGGAGGCGATGCTCGACGGGCTGCTCGACGCGGCGACCGCCGCCCTGGACACGTTCCGGATCAGCCGCGACCCCGGCCGTGGCGCGCTCGCCGGGATCCCCGGCGCGCCGGGTCCGCTCGCCGACTGGATGACGCTGCTGCGCACCCTGCAACAGATGAGCGCCCTCTGGAACGGCGGGGAGCCGGACCTGCCCCGGCTGCGTGCCATGCACGGCCTCGCCGGACAGGTCCGCGACGGCATCGCGGCCGGTCGGGACGACTTCGTCCGACTGGCCAACCGGGAGGCTCCCGGTGGCGACCCGCGTGCGGTTTCGGACCGGGTCCTCGACGCGCCGGCTGCCGGGGCCCGCCGCCCGGCCACCCCGGTCCGGTCCGCCGAGGGCGTGACCGGACCCGCGACGGTGCGACCGGGCCCCGGTCAGGTCCTGCTGCACCTGGTCGTCGAGGTGCCCCGGGGGCGGCAGAGCGGGTCCGCGGAGGCGGTGTCGACCGACCTGCACCAGGACCCGGCCACCGGGCGGGTACATCTCACGACCGGTGACCCGTACGCCCCCGTCGCCGTGTTCACCCGGCCGGAGACCGCGTACGGGGTGGCCCGGGGGATGGCCGACCACCTCGCGCGGGTGGGTCTGCCCTCCGGCGACGGCCCGGTGGTACGCCGGTTCGTGGTCGACACCGACGCGTTCACCGCCCCGGCCGACGCGCAGGTGTACGTCTTCCCGGCCCGTGACTTCGCGGCCCTGGTCGACCGGGCCGAACCCGGCTCGCTGGACAGCTACGCGACCGACCCGGAAACGGTCGACGACACCACCCGTGCCCTGGACGCGCTCGTCGCCGCCGACACCCCGGTCGTCACCGTCGACGAGGCCAGCCGGATGCTGCCGAGGCAGGAGCCGAACGCCCGACACCGACCGCGCCCGGAGCCGGCCCCGGTCGCCACCGACGACCGACCTGCCGGCACCGCCGTCCCCCCGGTCGCCCGTCGGGACGCCGGTCCGGCTGCTGCCGTCCCGCCGGGCACGGTGCCGCCCGGTCCGGTCCTGACGGGCACGGTGCCTCCGGGCGCGGTCCTGGCGGGGCTGGTCCTGGCGGGGGTGGCCCTGCCGGGCACCGTCGTCGTGCCGGGACTCGGTGACATCCTGGTCACCGGACTCCCCGGACTGCCGGTGTACCCGCCCGGCGCGCGGTCGACCACACCCGCCCCGGTACCGGACCGCCCCGGCAGCCCGCCACGCCGTCGACGGCGCACCCCGCGACCGGCGGCCGATCGGGGGTGAACCGGCACGCCCCGGGGGCCGTTGTGGGGGCATGACCACGACGACCGGGCCGACCACCGATCGGCGTACCGCCGTGCACCGGCTGCTGCTGCGCCTCGCCGGACAGGCCCCGGACGAGGTGGTCAGCGCGGCCCGGCAGTGGCTCGCGACCGGTCAGCTCGCCGAGGTGGCCCAGGCGGTGGCGTTCACCTGCCTGACCGCAGGGATCGGGCTCACCGCGCCCGAGCAGGTGCTGCTGGCCGGGGTCCTGGCCGACGCCGGTGCGGACGACGACATGCTCGCCGGGCTGTCCACCGGCGAAGCCCCGCCGGTGGCGTACGGGATGGCCCCGGTGGGCCCGCAGGTGCTGGCCGGGGCCGGCGGGCGGATGCCGTACAGCATGGACCTGACCGTGGGTGGGGACGGCCCGGGCGGGCCCGACGACCTGGACCGGGTCGCCATCGCCGCGGTGGCTGCCGCACCCGGGCCGGTGGGGCTCTGGCGGGCCTGGCGGTACCCGGCCGTGGAGACGCCGTATCCGGCGCCGAAGCGGCTCTACCTCGTGCAGGGCGCGGATCCGGTCGCCCTTGCCGCCCGGATCGGGTCCATCCTGGAGGCCGCCGGGGAACGGCATCCGCTGGTGGAGGTCTTCGGTGAGCCGGTGGAGCTGCCGGAGTACCAGCGGCGGGCGTTGGCCTACTCGGCGCTGCTCTGGGCCGCCCGCCCCGCCACCCCGCTGCGGCTGGCCACCCCGCCGGACCCCGCCGATCCACCCGGCACCCTCGGCGACGACGAGGCGGAACGGGTCGTCGCCTACCTCGGCGCGGGGGTGCCGCTGCTGACCAGCCCGCACCGGTCGGCTGACGGCTTCGATCCGGCGTCGGCCGCCGACCCGGTACCCACGGGTGTCCGGGGCGACGGGCGGTGGCTGTGGTCGGAGGCGGTCACCTACTACGCCGACCAGTACGGCTTCGCCCCCGAAGCGGACCTGCTCGCGGCGATCCGGGCCGCCGACTACACCGCCCCGGCCCTCGACGCGGTGGCGGTGCACCGTTCGCTGTCGTACCTCTTCGCGGCGATGTGCGACCCCGACCGGACCGGGGTGAACCATCACGGCGGGCCCCCCGTTGTGGAGGCATGAGCGTGCCGTCGGCGATGCACCGGCTCCTGCTGCGGATCGCCGGGCAGGCCCCCGCCGCGCTGCTCGGCACCGCCCGCGCCCGGCTGGCCGACGGTGCGGTGACCGAGGTCGCCCGGATGGTGGCCTTCGCCGCCGTCGCCCGGCAGATCCGGCTGACCGACCCCGACGTGCTGCTGCTCAGCGGGGTGCTCGTCGGGGTCGGTGCGCCCGACGACCTGCTCGCCGACCTGCCCCGCGCCGGGGACGACCACACCCCGCCCTACCTCTGGACACCGGACCCACCCGCCGACCCCGGCCAGCCCGGCAACGGTCACGCCGCCGGGCCGCCCGGGTCGGCCCCCTCCGGTGGGCACCCGCCTGTCGGGGGCGTGGCGTCCGACGGCGGGGACGCGGTCGACCGGGCCGCCGTCGACGCCCTCGGCGGCGGGGAGCCACAGCCCGGCGGGCTGTGGCGGGTCTGTCGACGCCCGGCGTCGGCCACGCCGTACCCGTCGGCCAGCCGGGTCTATCTGGTCCAGGCCCGCGCCGGGGCGGTCGCGCTCACCGCGCGGCTCCAGGCCGCCCTGGCGGCGGTGGGCGAGACCGACCCGCTGGTCGAGGTCTTCGGGCACCTCGCCGGGCTGCCGACGTACCACCGGCGGGCGCTCGCGGGGGCCGTCCTGCTCTGGGCCGCCCGACCGGCCGATCGGGTACGCGTCGCGGCCACCTTCGACACCCTCGACGCGACCGGGAACCCGACGTTCGGCCCCGACCGGGCCCGACTGTCGACCGCGGAGGCGAACCGGGTCGCCGGCTACCTCGCCGGCGGGTTCCCCCTGTTCACCGGCCCGGCCCGGGTGCCCGACGTGGTCACCCCGGGCCGCACGGTGCCGGTGGACCTGCTCGGCGACGGCCGGTGGATCTGGTCCGCCGCCACCGCGCACTACCTCACCCGGTACCGGATCGCCCCGGACGAGGGCCTGCTGGCGGCGATCCGGGCGGCCGGCTACGCGCCCCCCGACGTGGACGCGGTGGCGGTGCACCGGTCCCGGGCGGCTCTGGTCGAGGCCACCCGCGCGGCCACCCGGACGGCGGCTGACCGACGATGACCGACCCGCCCGACCCCGTACACGCCGCCGTCGTCGGTGCCGTGCTCCTCGTCCACGCCGCCACGGAGCCGTACGCCGCCCTGGCCGGGGTGGCCGCCGGGCTGCCGGCCGACCCGGACCGTACCGTGGTGCTCTGCTCGGTGACCGTGTCGGCCCGACCGGACCTGTTCGCTCTCCTGGCCGACCTGCTGCCCCGCCAGCTCGGCGGGTCGGCCGCCGGGTTCCGGCTGGTCCCGCTCGGCGGCTATGCCGACCCGGTGGCGGTGCCGGACCTGGCGGCCGGCCTCGCCACGGATCTCGGGATCGACGGGGCGGTGCCGCTGGACGCCCCGGCCGTGTCCACCCGGGCGGTACCGGCGGCCCGCCGGTGGATCGTCGCCGACGGTGGGCCGGCCCGACCGGAGCAGCCGCCCGCCGCCTGGTGCCCGCCACCTGCCGGGCCGACCCGGCAGGTCGGCGGCCCCGAGGGCTGGCTGGTCGCCCCGGTCGGGGACGGCTACACGTGGCTGCCCTCCGGCTGGCCACCACCGGCCGTCGGGCCCGACAGGTCCGTTGAGGACGCGGGACGGCCGGAGCGGACGGATGGTGGCGGTCCGGCTGCTCCCGGTGGACAGCCGGCCGGTGACCGGGGCCGCCCGCCGGGACGACCGGTCCCCGGTGGCTGGTCCTTCCTGCCCGACCCCGCCGGGACGCCGCTGGGGCGCGACGATCTCCCGGGACCCGGACGGCAGGCTCCGGTGCCGCTCGACGTGTACCTGGTCGAGGTGGCGCTCGGCGCGGGCGGCTTCCAGGTGGACGGCCGGCCGGTGCCGCCCGGGGTGCTCGCCGGTCACCTGGCGGCCCTGCGGCGTGCCGGGAGACCCGTGGTGCTCTGCGGGGACGCACCGTACCCCGCCACGGCCGGGATGCTGTTCGGGGCTCTCGCCGACGCCCTCGGCGTTCCGGTCGTCGCCGGTGACGCCCGGGTCGAGGTGACCGCGACGGGGCTGCTGACCACCACGGGCACGTTCCGCCGGTGGCGTCCCCGGCCGGCGGCCGGCACCGCCCGCACGGTGACCGACCTCGGCCCGGTGCTCCCCGCCCCGGCGGGCCTCCCCACAGCGCCTCCCACGCCACCCAACGCGCCCGCCACCTCCGGACCACCCGACGACGCGCCCGCCACGACCGGTGCCGCGCCGGCCACGACCGGTGCCGCGCCCGCCATAACCGGCACCGCAACCGCCATGACCGGCACCGCGCCCGCCATGACCCGTGCCGAGCCGATCGTGACCGCCGCCCGCCGGGCCGGGCCGGCCGCCGTGCCGTCGGACGGTGCCGGTGCGGCCCCGTACACCCCGGGCGTGCTCCTGGTCGGCGTGTCCGCGTCGGCCGTCGACCCGGCAGCCGTGCCGGTGGACTGTGTGCACCGGTGGCAGCGGATCGCCGCTCCCTCACTCGACCTGCTGCGGGTCGCGTCGCCGGAGGTGACCGGGGACGTCCGTCCGCCGGCCCCGGAGCCGACGGACGCGGCCCCGCCCGGCCCGCAGAGCCCGGCCCCCGACCCGACCGTGCCACCCGCCGCAGCCCACGACCAACCGGCCCCGGCCCCCGACCGTCCGGACATCCCGGTCGGGACGCCCGACGCGGTGCCGGGCCGACCGGAACCGGTGCCCGGCCCGGTGGCCGACGGCCCCGGGGTGCCGCCGGCCGCCGTCCCCGGACCGCGACCGGCCCCGCCGGACCCGACGCGGGTCCCGGTGACGTTCCGGCTGGACGGGAGTGCGCCCACCGCCAGGGACCGGACGTCGCTGCGGCGGATCCTCGCCGGCCGCTACGACTCGTACACGCAGGTGGTGACCCGGACCCTGGCGGAGGAACCCGGTCTGCGGGTGGCGGCGGTGAGCGCGCCGGACCTGCCGGCGGGCCTGGTCGCGGTCCGCGCCTACTGCGTCGGCGAACGGGAGACGGTGAACGCGGTCCTGCGCGGCGACGCCGCGCCGGCCGACGATCCGGCGGTGCTGGCCCGCTGGGTGGGCTACGGCCTGCGTCGCCTGCCGGTGGTCTTCGGCCCGGTCTTCCGCGCCGCGGCCGTCGCACCGCCGGGCGGCTACCCGCCCGGCACGCTGCTGGTGGAGCCGGCCTTCCTCGACGTCGACCCGACGCCCGCGCCGGCGCCGGACGCCGGGGTGCGGTTCGTGATCTGGTCCGTCGGCGCCCGCCGGCTGGGCGGTCTCGGCACGACCGGCACCGGGGCCCGTGCCACACCGGCCGGCGTCCACACCGGATCACGCACCGACGGTACGGCGGTCTTTCCCGCCGGGACGTGCTTCCAGGTGCTGGCGGACGAGCCGGTGGGCGACCGCGAGCTGCGGCAGGTGTTCCTGCGGGAGTTGCCGGCCGGCCGACCGACCCGGGGCGGCGAGCAGACGTTGCAGCGGTTGCGGGCGGTCGCCGGGGTGGGGGACGCGGCAGGCGGCGGCACTGCGCCGCTACCGGTGGGGGTCGGCGTCGACGGGGCGGGGCGGTTGTTCGCCCCGCCGTCGGGGTGACCGCCGGTGGTGGGGCGGGTCGGCACGACGGAACCCGCCCGTCGCCGGTCGGCCGGCGGGGTGCGGTGGGCGGGGGATCAACCAGACGAGAGGGTGGTGAGGGGTGAACAGCACCGTGATGGCGGTCTCCCAGACGGAGCAGGGGTGCCCGCCGACGATCGCCGGCGCGTTGGCCGTCGCCCCGGCCGGTGCCACCGTCGTCGTGCAGCCGGGGGTGTACCGGGAACAGCTCCAGCTCGGCGGCGACGTGACGCTGATCGCCGAGGAGGGACCGGGCACGGTCACCATCGACGGGGGAGAGGGGGTGGTGCTGCACGTCGGCGCGGGAGAGGTGACGCTGCACGGGATCGAGCTGCTCGGTGGTGGCGGGCACCTGCCGGCCGTCCAGGTCGGCGGTGGTCGGCTGGAGCTCACCCGGTGCGGCGTACGGGCCGGTGGTGTCGTCGCGGTGCACGTGCCCCGGGGCGAGCTGACCATGCGGGACTGCCGGGTGGGCAACCCCGCCGGGGCGGGCCTGCTGTTCGAACGCGCCGGCACCGGTGAGATCGCCCGTACCACCGTCGCCGGGATCGGCACCGTTGCGGTGGCCGTCACCGGCGGCGACCCGGTGCTGCGCGGCTGCACGATCACCGACGTACGCGGCAGCGGGCTGTTGTGCACCGGGGGCGGTCGGGGGCTGGTGGAGCAGTGCGTGGTCTCCGCCGTCGACGGCCCCGGCGTGGTGGTCGAGGACGGCACGGTCCGGCTGGTCGACACCCGGATCGTGGACACCGGTGGCACCCCGGTGCTGGTGACCGGTGGCAGGCCCGAGCTGACCGGCTGCGAGATCCGCACGGCGACCGGCCCGGCGGTGCTGGTCGACGGGACGGCCGACCCGACGCTGCGCGACTGCGACCTCGGCGTCGAGGGCGGGCACGGGCTGAGCGTGCAGGCCGCCGCCACCGGCAGTTACCTGGGGTTACGGGTCGAGACGACGACCGGGGCTGCGGTGGTCGTCAGCGGCACGGCGGCGCCCCGGATCGACGGCGGCACGCTGACCGCCACCGACGGGGTAGGCCTGCTCTTCGCCGACGCGGCGACCGGCAGCGCCCGGGAGGTGACGATCGTCCGGGCCCGGTCCGGGCTGCTGGCCCGGGGCACCTCCCGACCCGAGGTCGACGACCTGACCGTCACAGCGCCGACGCAGGAGGGGCTGCGGGTCGCGGAGTCGGCGCGGCTCCGGGCGCGAGGGGGAGCGGTGACCGACGCCGGGTCGGCCGGGGTGTCGGTGACCGACGGGGAGCTGACCGTGGAGGGGACGACCCTGCGCGACTGCGCCACCGGTCTCGTCGTGTCGGCCGGGCGGCTGCGGGCCACCAGTGTGGACGTGCTCGGCAGCCGGGGTGCCGGGCTGACCGCCCAGCAGGGGGCGACGGTGCAGCTGCGGCGCAGCCGGGTGCGGGGCGGCGACGGGCCGGGGGTGTGGTTCGCCGGGGAGTCGCAGGGCGAGGTGACCGGGTGCGAGGTGTTCGGCAACACCGGCCCGGGGGTGCTGGTGCAGACGCGCCGACCGGTGCGGCTGGTCGAGACCGAACTGCGGGGTAACGCGGGCGGGCGGCTGCGTACCACGGTGGACGACGCCGCGGTGGAACTCGTCGGCACCGACGCCGATCCCGCGCCCACCGGTCGCGCCGGCGGCCCCGGGTCCGTCGGCCCGCCGGCGGACGGGCCGCACCGGCCGCCGGAGCCGGTCGGGCGGCCCGACCCGGCCGCTCCGGCGCGGGCCGCCGATCCCGCCGTGCCGGTGCCGGCGACGCCGTCGGCCGGTGCCCCGCCCGCCGACGACCCGGCCGCGCCGCTGCTGGCCGAACTGGACGCGCTGGTCGGTCTGGCCGGGGTGAAGCGGGAGGTGGCGACCCTGGTCGGGCTGCACCGGATCAGCCGGCGGCGGGCCGCCGCCGGGCTGCCCGCCCCGCCCATGTCCAGGCACATGATCTTCGCGGGTGCGCCGGGGACCGGGAAGACCACCGTGGCCCGGCTCTACGGCCGCATCCTGGCCGCCCTCGGTGTGCTGCCCGGCGGGCAACTGGTCGAGGTGGCCCGCGCCGACCTGGTCGCCGAACACATCGGCGGTACGGCGGTGAAGACCACCGAACGGTTCCGCGAGGCGATCGGCGGGGTGCTGTTCATCGACGAGGCGTACACCCTGGCCCCGGTCGACGGTGGCGGCTCGGGGCACGACTTCGGTCGGGAGGCGGTCGACACCCTGGTCAAGCTGATGGAGGACCACCGCGACGAGGTGGTGGTGATCGTCGCCGGCTACTCGGCGCAGATGCGCACGTTCCTGGCGGCGAACCCCGGGTTGGCCTCCCGGTTCTCCAAGACCGTCGAGTTCGAGAGCTACACCTCCCCGGAGCTGGTGCAGATCGTCGAGCGGCTGTGCCGCGACCACCACTACGCCCTGGAGTACGACACCCGGCTCGCCCTGGAGTCGTGGTTCGAGTCGATGCCGCGTACCGGGTCGTTCGGCAACGCCCGGGTGGCCCGGCAGACCTTCGAGGAGATGGTCAGCCGGCAGGCGTTCCGGTTGTCCGGCAGCGGTGCCGCCTCGGGGGTGGAGCTGGCCCAGTTGCTGCCGCAGGATCTCGACGAGGCGGCGGCCGGCCCGGCCGACGACGGGCCGCCGGCCGGTGCGGTGGACGCGCTGCTGGCCCGGCTGCACGCCATGATCGGGTTGGACGCGGTGAAGCAGGAGGTGGCCGACCTGATCGACCTGCTGGCCGCCGTCCGGACCCGGGTGCGGGCCGGCCTGCCCGCGCCGTCGGTCTCCCGGCACCTGGTCTTCTCCGGGCCACCGGGCACCGGCAAGACCACGGTCGCCCGCCTCTACGGGCAACTGCTGACCGCGCTGGGGGTGTTGCGTGGCGGTCAGCTGGTCGAGGTGGCCCGCGCCGACCTGGTGGGCGAGTACGTCGGGCACACCGCGCAACGCACCCGGGAGGCGTTCGAACGGGCCCGGGGCGGGGTGCTGTTCATCGACGAGGCGTACACGTTGGCACCACCGGACGCCCGCAACGACTTCGGCCGGGAGGCGATCGACACGCTGGTCAAGCTGATGGAGGACCACCGCGACGAGGTGGTGGTTATCGTCGCCGGTTACGAGGCGGAGATCGCCCAGTTCCTCGCCGCGAACGCCGGCCTGGCCTCCCGGTTCTCCCGCCGGGTCCACTTCGCCCCGTACACCGCCGACGAGCTGGTCGCCATCTTCGAGGGGCTGGCCCGCGCGGGCGGGTACGACTGCCCCGGGGACACGCTGACCGCGCTGCGCCAGCACTTCGAGCAGGCCCCGCACGGTCCGGCCTTCGGCAACGGCCGGTACGCCCGCCAGGTGCTCGACGAGGCGGTGACCCGGCAGGCGGGTCGGCTGCGCGGCCTGACCGGGCCGACCGTCGCGGACCTGCGTACCCTGCGGGCCGAGGACGTCACCTCCGCGACGGCGTCGCATGGCTGACCGACCCGGTGGCACCGGGTGGCGGCTGCGGCCGGTGGACCGTCCGCATCGGAGCCGGCTGCGCCGTCGGGTGACGGGCGGCATCAGCGACAGCGGGTCCGACGGTGCCCCGTATGCTCTCCTGGATCGACGTGGGACCGGAGGTGCGGGCGCGCCCGCGCGGCCGGTCGCGCGGACGGTGAGCGTGCTGGGGAGGCACCGGTTGGCAGGTCTTTCTCGCGGGCCGGACGCGGACGCGCCGGGCGGGGCCGGCATCGGGGTGGCGGCAGCCGACACCGTGGACGCGTCGGCCGTCGACGCCGGGCCCCCGCCACCCGCCGCCGACCTGGCCCCCGACGCGCGGCTGCGGGAGCTGCACGCGGTGCACGCCGAGCCGCTGTTCCGGTTCCTGCTCCGGCTGGCCTCCGGTGAACGGCAGCTCGCCGAGGACCTGCTCCAGGAGACGATGATGCGGGCCTGGCGCAGCATCGACAGCCTCGCCGCCGACCTGGAGACCCAACGGCGCTGGCTGTTCACCGTGGCCCGCCGGGTCGCCATCGACGTGGCGCGGGCCCGGCAGGCCCGCCCGACCGAGGTCGGCGCGCTGGATCTCAGCCGGATGCCGGCGACCGCCGACGTGGCGGAGCGGGTGGTGACGGCGCGGACCATCCGCGACGCCCTACCCCGGATCAGCGTCGAGCACCGCCGGGTGGTGGAGGCCGTCTACTTCCGGGGGCTGTCCACCGCCGAGATCGCGGCGGAGTTCGGCATCGCCGAGGGCACCGTCAAGTCCCGCGCCCACTACGCCCTGCGCGCGTTGCGCGCCGTCATAGGGGAGGTCGACGGTGCGTGAGGCGACGACCGCGATGGCATACGATTGCGGCGGCGGGGCCGCGAGGCGCTGCCTCCCCGAGCAGAGCTGACAGGCCATGACCGACCTCCGAAGCGACAGCGACGCCCCCGGTCCGGTGGCCCACGCCCCGCTGGAGCAGTGCGCTCCCTACCTGTGGGGTGACCTCGACCCGCAGGACGAGTGGGAGTTCGAACGCCACCTCGGCACCTGCACGATCTGCCTCGACGAGTGCGACCGGCTGGGCCCCCTGGTGGGGGCGTTCTCCGGGCTCACCCCCGGCGAGATCGCCGACCTGCGCACCGGTCCGGCCGACGCCACCGCCGCCCCGGCCCTGCCGGCCGCCGACGCGGCCCCCACCGCCGCCCCGGACCTCGGTGAAGCCCCCGCCACCGGCGGCGCCATCGCGCCGCGTCCCGGCCCGTCGGCGGCCCCGCCGGATTCGTCGCCGTCACGTCCGGGGCCGGCGGACCGGCCGCCCTCCCGGGGCGTGGACGGGCGTGGTCCGGCCGGCCGCGCGCCCGACCGGGCCCGGCGGGGTCGACGGCGGTGGCTCGTCGCCGGCACACTCGCCATGGTCGCGGCGGTGTCCCTGGGGGTCACGCTCGGGCAGCGGCAGCAGGGCGGCGCGCCCGACGCCCGGCGGTCCACGGTCAACCCGGTCGCCGCCGGGGTGACGGTGGAGGGGGTCGGTGCCGCCACCCGGCTGTCCGTCACCGTCTCGGCCCGCACCGACGGCCCCGGACCGGCCTCCGACGTGCGGGCCACCGTGCTCGGCCTGACGGCGGGGGTGCAGTACCGCCTCTACGCGGTCGCCGCCGACACCCGCACCTACCAGGTGGCGCAGTGGACGGCGACCGCCGGGCCGCAGGAGGTCACCGGGGAGATCCCCGCCGCGATCGACACGCTGGCGTTCTTCGCCGTCGCGGAGACCGACGGGACGGCGCTGGTGTCGGCCCGGATCGGCCGCCCCGCCGGCCCCCGCTAGACCTTCACCCGCGTCCACTTCTGGTTGGCCTCACCGGTGCACGTCCACAGTTGCAGGCCGGTGCCGTTGGCGGTGGACCAGTCCCGGATGTCGACGCACCGGCCGATCGCCGAGTTGACCAGATCACCGGAGCCGTTGATCCAGAACTTCTGCGCCCAGCCGCCGTTGCAGGTCGCCAGCTGGATGCGGGTGCCGTCGGCGCTGGAGGCGTCCGCCAGGTCCATGCAGAGCGAGCCCATCCGGATCGTGCCGTCGCCGCCGAACGTCCACTTCTGCCGGGCCGAGCCGTTGCAGTCCCAGATCACCAGCTGCTGGCCGTCCACGGTCGAGGGGGCGTACAGGCAGGTGCTGCCGTACCCGCGGATGCGGTAGCCGGTGGATGCCGCCGCCGCTGGCGGCGGGGTGGTCGGCCGGGCCGCCGCCTGCGTGGACGGGGCGGCGCCCGCCGGGGCGGGCCTGGTCGGGGTGGCGCCCGGCCTGGTCGGCTTGCCACCCGGAGCGGGGCCCGCGCCGGCGGGCGTGGGCGGCAGGGCCAGCACCGGGCCCCTGGTACCGGCCGGCAGCGGGGGACGCGGGGACGGACGCCCACCGAGCCGCGGATCCTGGGCGTAGAAGGCGGCGTAGGCGAGGACCCGGCCGGCGTTCTCGTCCACCGTGCCCAGGTCGGGTGCGCCGCCGGCCTGCACCCCGGGCCCCCACTGGAAGGCGGCCAGCGCGAGCGGGTACGGGTCGGCGGTGAGCCCACCCAGGTCGGTGGTGAGGGCGCACATCGTCTTGCCGAGCGTGGCGATCGCCGTGGCGGCGTCCCACGGTGACTGGCCGGCGGTCGCGTAGCGGCTCCACACGGTGGGGAGGAACTGGGCGATGCCCTGCGCGCCGTTGGGGCCGAGCAGGTTCGGGTTGAACCCGGACGCCGCCATGAGCTGACCGGCGATCTTCGCCGGGGTCACCGCCGGGCAGGTCCGGCCGGCGGCGAGGATCGCCGCCAGGTGCTCGTCGGGGATGGGGCGTGGCGCGCTGCCGGCGGGTGGCGCGGGTGGGGCGGGCGTCGGTGACGTGTCCGCCGCGTCCGGGTCGAAGTCGGGCTGGCGGGAGTACCACTCGGCGTAGCCGACGACGGTCCGCACGTACCCGGCCGCAGCGTCGGGGACGCCCCGGTCGGCCTGGACGGCGGGCATCCCGGAACGGTGTGCGGCGAGCGCGAGCTGCCAGGTGTCCCCGTCGATGTCGCCGTGCGACACCTGCCCGACGAGGTCGCACATGTGGTGGGCCAGCGCGACGATGTTCGCGGCGACGTCCAGCCGGGGCGCGTCGGGCCAGGGCAGCCACCGCTGCCAGAGTTCGTCGGTGAGGCCGGCCACCCCGGAGCCGCCGTCGTCGGTGCGGGCGTCGGCCACGAACCCGGAGGCGGCCATGAGCTGACCGGCCAGCCGGGGCGCGGTTAGGGTCGGGCAGGAGAGCGCGGCCTGGGCGATCAGGGGCACCTGCTCGGCGGGGACCGGTTTGCCCTCCACGGTCTCGGCGGTGGCCGTGCCGAATCCGGTGCTGGCGGCGAAGCCGGCGAGGACGGCGAGCGCCAGCGCCATCAGCCCGGCGACGATCCGTGCCACGATCGGCGGGCCGGGCAGGCGGGACATTCCCCGTCGGACGACGCCGGTCAGTGGTGACAGCCGTTGCCGCACCCCACCGACGAGTCGTTCCAGCCGCTGGCGGTGGGACGTGGAGGTCAGTGGCACCGGTGCGCTCCTCGACAGGCTGTGGCTTCGACCTCTCAACGCACCGAGCCAGCCGAAGGTTCAGTCGGATCAGCGTGGAGTTTGCCGGGTGCCGTTGATCGCGGCGCTGCCGGGGTGGGTGGTCCGGGTCGTCCGGCAGGTCGGCACGCCGCCGACCTGCCGGACGTCACCGGGTCGACCCGGCGCTCGCGGCTGTGGGGCTGCGCTGCGCCGCACTCCTCGCGCTCACCGGATGACGATGGTGTCGAGGTAGCCGGTCAGGTTGCGGCGGATCTCGGTCACCGAGTCACCACCGAACTTCTCCACCGCCGCCTCCGCGAGGACCAACGCCACCATCGCCTCCGCGACCACCGCCGCAGCGGGAACGGCACACACGTCCGACCGCTGGTTGATCGCTGTCGCCGGCTCACCCGTGGCCACATCCACCGTCGACAACGCCCGGTTCAACGATGAGATCGGCTTCATCGCCGCCCGCACCCGCACCGGCTCACCCGTCGTGATCCCACCCTCCAACCCACCCGCCCGATCCGTCACCCGACGCACCCCCGTCGCCGTCGGCACGATCTCGTCATGCGCCTCCGACCCCCGCGACCGCGCCTGCAACCACCCGTCCCCGATCTCCACACCCTTGATCGCCTGAATCGACATCAACGCCGTCGCCAACCGCGCATCAAGCTTCCGATCCCACTGCACATGACTACCCAGACCCGGCGGCACCCCATACGCCAACACCTCCACCACCCCACCCAACGTGTCGGCGGCCTTCTTCGCCGCATCCACCTCCGCCACCATCCGGGCGCTCGCGTCCGCGTCGAGACACCGCAACGGGTCCGCGTCGATCCGCTGCGCATCCTCCGGCACCGGCCGCAAACCCGGCTTCACCGCCACCGACCCAAGCTCCACCACATGCGACACGATTTCGATTCCGAGGGCCTGCTTCACCAGGGCCTTCGCCACCGTCCCGACGGCGACCCGCGCGGCGGTTTCCCGGGCGCTGGCCCGCTCCAGGATCGGCCGCGCATCCGTGTGGCCGTACTTCTGCATCCCGGCCAGATCAGCATGACCCGGACGGGGACGCGTCAACGGGGCGTTACGCGCCTGACTCGCCAACTCGTCCGCATCGACCGGGTCGGCGGCCATCACCGTCCGCCACTTCGGCCACTCCGAGTTCCCCACCCGGATCGCCACCGGACTACCCAACGTCAACCCGTGCCGCACACCACCGACGACCTCGACCTCATCCTGCTCGAACGCCATCCGCGCACCCCGGCCGTAGCCGAGCCGACGACGCGCCAACTCACCCGCGATGTCACCGGAAGTCACCGCCACCCCGGCGGGAACCCCCTCCAACAACGCCACCAGAGCCGGACCATGCGATTCACCTGCAGTCAGCCAACGCAACACCGCCGTCACCCCCGCACGCCGGGCAGGGCGTGCGCCACCCCGACAGCGACCGGGGCGTCGGCGGCGGCCGGGTTCCCGAGGTCGGCCAGGTGGCGGGCGTGGGCGGCGGCGAGGTGGCCCCCGGTCCGGGCGGTGCTGATCAGCACCGCCATGTTGGCCCGGGAGGACCGGCCGTGGGTGGCCGCGTCGACGGCGCGCATCAAATACTTGGTGATGGCGTTGCCGCGTACCCCGTCCCGTCGGGCGGCCACCATCGCCTCCTCGATGGCCCGGTCGACCTCGGCGTCGTCGACGGCCTCCGCGGCGTCGACCGGGGTGGTGATCAGGAAGGAGCTGTGGTTGCCCAGGGCCCAGTGGTTCTCCACCGCGCGGGCGATCACCGTCGCGTCGTCGACCCGGCAGGGGCTGGGGATGCCGCTGGAGACGCAGTAGAAGGCCGGAAAGTCGGCGGAGCGGTAGGAGACCACCGGCACCGAGTGGGTCTCCAGGTATTCCATGGTCAGCCCGAGGTCGAGGATCTTCTTGGCCCCGGCGCACACCACTGCCACCCGGGAACGGGTGAACTGGATGAGGTCCGAGGAGATGTCCATGCTCGTCTCGGCGCCCCGGTGCACCCCGCCGATGCCGGCGGAGGCGAAGAACGCGATGCCGGCCAGGTCGGCGGCGATCAGCGAACTCGCCACGGTCATCGCGCCCATGCCACCCTGGGCGAGCGCCACCGGCAGGTCCCGGGCGCTGACCTTGGGGATGCCCGGCGTGGAGGCGAACCGTTCGATGTCCGCCGCCGTCATGCCGACCCGGATCGCCCCGTCGTCGACGGCGACCGTCGCCGGCACCGCACCGCCCTCCCGGACGGCGTCCTCCACCCGGTGCGCGGTGGCGGCGTTGTCCGGGTACCGCAGGCCGTGGGTGATCACGTTGGACTCCAACGCCACCACGGCCCGTCCCTCGGCGAGGGCGTCGGCGACCTCCTCACTCAACCGCACCTCGACGGTGGAGTGGACCTTGCGTGTCATGCTGGCTCCTCGGTCGGTCCGGTCCGGTGACCCGGGACCGGTGTCGGGCAGGGCGGGGTTCGGGGTAGGGCGGGTCGGGCTCGGTGCGGGCCGGGGATCGGCTCACTCCTCCAGGACCGCCTCCAGCGCGACGGACACCGCATCCTCGTCGCAGCCGAAGGCCCGGGTCATGGCCCGGGTGACGGCGGTCACCAGCCGGTTGTGCTGCTCGTCGGTGAGCGCGATCGGCAGGTGGGAGATGCTCACGTGCGGGCGGACCGGGCGACGCCGGGAGCGGGCGGGCAGCGCCGCCACCACCTGGTGGACCCCCGGTTCGCGCAGCACCCCGTAGTGGTCGGCGGCCAGGTCGACGACGACGGGGGAGAGGTTGCGGCGGGCGGCGGCGGTGTCGAGGAAGGACTCCTGGTCACCCCGGGTACGCAGCACCGTCACCGGGGCCCGCACCGGCCGTCGGGCGAGTTCGGCCTCGGTGTGCCGCAGCCCGTACGTGCGGGCCACGACCCGGGTGATCCGGCGCACCAGCGGCAGGTCCAGGGCGGGGAAGTGCCGCTGGACGAACCCGGTGAAGGTCTCCTCGTCCGTGACGGTGGCCAGGCACTCGTCGATCACCGGACCGGTGACGGTGCCGGCGAACACGGAGCAGAGCACGGCCAGGTACGTCGGGTTGGCGAAGCTCGCCGGGCCGTCCGTGGCCGGACCCTGCGGCACCCGGACCCGGGGTGACCCGGGGGCGATCAGGACGAGTTGGTCCACCTGCTCGCCGGCCTGCTCCAACTGGTACGCGGCCTCCACCGCCACCCGGGTGCCGAACGAGTAACCCCACAGCGTGTACGGGCCCCGGGGTTGCCGTTCCCGGATCGCCCGGATGTCCTCGGCGGCCATCCGTGAGATCGTCCGGTAGGGCTCCTCACCCGGGTTCACGCCGTACGCCTGTACGCCGTGGAAGGGACGCCCGGCGGTGCCGGCCAGCAGCCGCAGGTTCATCGGGTAGCCGCCGAGGCCCGGCCAGCAGTAGACGGAACGCCCCTCCCGGCCCCGCGCCAACGGCACCAGTCGGGACCTGCTCACCTGGTCCCGTTGCGCGACCCGTCGGGCGAGTTGGGCGACCGTCGGGTTGTCGAAGATGACCTGCATCGGCAGCGCCGCGCCGAACACCCGGTTGAGCCGGTTGATCAGGGCGACGGCGATCAGCGAGTTGCCGCCGCAGGCGAAGAAGTCGTCGTGGACGGAGACGTCGTCCTGGCGGACCGCCTCGGCCCACAGGCGGGCGATGCGGCGTTCCAGGTCGGTGCGGGGCGCGACGAACGGCCGTTGCGGGCCGGTGTCGTCGGCGACCCGGGCGGCGAGCGCCGTGAGGTCGGTCTTGCCGTTGGCGGTCAACGGCATCCGGTCGAGGATCACCACCTTGTTGGGCAGCATGTAGTCCGGCAGCCGGCCGGCCAGGTCGTCGCGGATCAGCTCCGCCGGCCCCTTCATGTGGACGACGTCCTCCTTCATGCCCCGGCCGGCCACCTGGGCGGCGCTGACCCGCCCACCCACGGCGAAGTACGACGGACCGTCGGGCAGCCCGTGCCGGCGCAGGATGCCCCGGATGCGGTGGGCCGACGGCAGGTCGTGGCCGGTGTCGGAGCTGTAGCCGGAGGACATGAAGCCGAAGCCGACGTCGTTCATGGACAGTCGCTGCAGGACGCGTCCCAGGTCGACGTAGCGCCGCCACCGGGTCGACGTCGTGCTGATCATGCTGATGCCGATCGCGGCCCGGTCGTACACCTGCTGGTTGATGGCGATGACGTGCTGGCGCTGCACGAGGGCGTCGTCGAGGCGGACCAGCTCGCCGTCGTGGTACCGGTACTGCCCGGCGGGCAGGTCGACACCCCGGTCCGGGTGGACCTGGACGTACAGGTCGATCTCGTCACGGGGCGGCGGGGCGTACGGCGTCACCGCGAAGCTGCCCAGGTAGAGGTCCTCGGCGGCGCAGTCGAGGTGCCGGATGGTCTGCGGCGCATGATCGGTGGCGGTGATGCCCAGCCCGTACCCGGGCAGGACCTGTTCCAGCAGGCCGACCAGGTGGCCGGTCTCGATCTCCAGGACCTCGCGGATGTTGTCCTGGTAGACCGGTTCGATGGCCCGGCGTCGCCCGACGAGGTGCAGCCGGACGGTCGGCTCGGGTCGGGGCGGGGCCGGGCTGATCAGGACCAGCTCGTGGGTCAGCGGGTGGTGGTAGTAGTAGCCGGACGGCTGCCCCCACAGCTGGTGCAGCTCCAGGTAGACCTGGGTGGCGTTGAGCGCCCCGGGTGAGGCGTAGCCGTACTTGGGCAGCAGCCGTTCGTCGCTGACGAACTGCCCGAGGTAGCGGACGATCTCCCCGAAGGTGGCCAGGTCGAGCTGCCCGAGCGGGCGCGGTGCCACCGGGTCGGGCCGGGCCGGGCGCAGCAGCGCCAGCAGGTCGGCGTGGGTGACCGGCGGGCCCTCGTAGAACCGGTACGTCTTGCGGGCGAACACCCGCCGCACCTGCTCCGCGGTGGGTTCGGCCCCGGGCAGCGCGAGCACCGGCCGCCCGGTGAGCTCCTGAGGGGTACGCACCCCGACGTGCGACAACTGCGCCCGGACCTGGAGCCGGCTCTCCTTCGACCGGTGGTGGGCACCGTGGTGGCCCTGGTCCATCAGCGCGGCCTCGCGCGGGTTGAGTTCGACGACGGCGAGCAGGTGCGGATGCCCCGTACGCGGATCGTCGCGGACCAGCACCCCCGCGTGCCGGACCCACTGGTGGGCCTCCACGGCGAGGCGCACCTCGTCGAGTTCGACCCGGAACCCGCGCAGCTTCACCTGGTTGTCGACCCGCCCGACGAACCGTACGGTGCCGTCGTCCTGCCAGGCGGCCAGGTCGCCGGTGCGGTAGAGCCGTTCCCCGGTGACCGGGTCGGGCACGAACCGTTGCGCGGTCAACGCCGGCCGGTGCAGGTAGCCCCGGGCGAGCTGGATGCCGCCGATGAGCAGTTCCCCGACGGCGTCCCCGGTGACCGGGGCGTCGTCGGCGTCGACGATGACGTAACGCAGGCCGGTGACGGGCCGGCCGATCGACACGGACTGCCCGGTGGGGTCGAGCCCGGCCGGGTCGACGGTGAACGCCGAGGAGTTGATCGTGCACTCGGTGGGGCCGTAGAGGTTGACCAGCGTGGCCGGGTGCGCCTTGAGCACGTCGGCGGCCAGCGTGGTGGACAGCGCCTCGCCGCCGGTGAAGACCTGCCGCAGGCTGGTGCAGGTGCCCAGGCGCTCGGTGTCGACGAGCGCCCGCAGCAGGGTCGGTACGCACTGCAGGGCGGTCACGCCGTGCCGGCGGATGCTCGCGATGATGGCCTCGGGGTCGCGGTGCAGGCCGGGGGTGCCGGCGACGACCGTGCCGCCGCAGGCCGGGGCGAGGATCTCCCACTGCGCGGCGTCGAAGCTCATCGGGGTCTTCTGCAGGACGACGGCCTCGTCGAGCCGGTAGGTGTCCCGCAGCCAGCGCAGTTGGCTGACGATGCTGCGGTGCTCGATCATCACCCCCTTGGGTCGCCCGGTGCTGCCGGAGGTGTAGATGACGTAGGCCAGGTCGCGGGGGCGGGGCCGGTGGTCGGGCACGTCGGGCGGGGACGTGTCGTGCCAGGCGCTCAGCGGCACGACGGCGGTGTCGGGCGGGACCAGGTCGGTCAGCCGTTCGACGAGGTCGTCCTGGGCAACGACGAGGCGGATCCGGGCGTCGGCGGCCATGTAGCGCAGCCGCTCGTCGGGGTAGTCGGGGGCCAGCGGCAGGTAGGCCGCCGAGGCGTACAGGATGCCCCAGGCCCCGACGACGAGCCCGGCGGACGGCTCGGCGAACAGGCCGACCCGGTCGTCGGGGCCGGCACCGCGTTCGCGGAGCTGGGCGGCGAGGGCACGGGCCCGGCGGGCCAGTTCCCGGCGGGTGACGCCGTCCGGCCCGTGCCGGACGGCGACCGCGTCGGGGTCCGCCCGGACCTGCTCGTCGAGCAGGTCCGGCAGGGTGGCGGCGGGTGGGTGGTGGGCGTCTTCGCCCGGGTCGTGGGTGTCGGTGGTGGCGGGCGTGGTGCGCATGCTTCCCCCTGTGGTGGGTGACGCCTCACCGGCTGGTCAGCGCGGGTGACGCCACCGGCTCCGCGGCGGGTGGCGGTGCCGGCGGGGACGACCTGCGTTGGGCGAGGGCGACTGCGGCGACGATGACCAGGCCGCCGACGAGCTGGGTCAGGCTGAGCCGTTGGTCGAGGAAGGCGAAGCCCAGCAGGCTGGCGACGATCGGGCTGACCAGGCTGAGGAACGACGCGGCCAGGGCGGGTAGCCGTTCCAGGCCGCGGAACCAGACGGCGTAGCCGAACAGCGAGCCGACGACCCCCAGGTAGGCCAGTCCGGCGAGGTTGGGGCCGGTGAGGTGGTCGGGCAGCCCCTCCATCAGCAGGGTGGTGGGGAGCAGGACGAGCCCGCCGGCGGTGAGCTGCCAGCCGGTGAACTGCAACACCCCCACCCCGGGCGGTCGGGCCCAGCGTTTGGTCAGCACGATCCCGCTGGCCATGCTGGCCGCGCCGGCCAGCGCCGCGACAACACCGAGCGGGTCGAGCGCGGCGGTCGGGCGCAGCACGAGCAGCGCGACCCCGGTCGCCCCGAGCAGGCACGCCACGACGTGCAGCGGCCGGATGCGGTCGCGCAGCAGCAGCGCGGCGAGGATCAGCACCAGCATCGGCTGGAACGACATGATCAGCGCGGCGACGCCGCCGGGCAGCCGGTAGGCGGCGACGAAGAGCAGCACGAAGAACAGGCCGATGTTGAGGGTGCCGAGCACCAGCGCCCGCCAGATCCAGGTGCCGCGCGGCACCACCCGTCCGAGCGCCATCAGGGCGAGCCCGGCGGGCAGGGCGCGGGCCAGGGCGGCCAGGTAGGGCCGGCCCGGGGGCAGCAGCTCGGTGGTGACGAGGTACGTGCTGCCCCAGATCGCCGGGGCCAGCGCGGTGAGCCCGACGTCGCCGATTCCGCCGCGCCTCATCGGGGCTGGTCCGTGCCGAAGTAGCGGTCACCGAAGTCGCCGATGCCGGGCACCATGTAGGCGTCGGTGTTGAGGCGCTCCTCGATGGCGGAGGTGACGATCCGGACCCGGGGGTACCGGGCGTGGACCGCGCTGATGCCCTCCGGGGAGGAGAGCAGGGTGACGAAGACGATGTCCTCCTCGAACACCCCGTACTCGCGCAGCAGCCCGAGGGCGGCCAGCGCGGTGCCGCCGGTGGCGAGCATCGGGTCCAGCAGCAGCACCTGGGACGTGGCGATGTCCGGTGGCAGGGCCGCGTAGTGGAAGTGCGGCAGCTTCGTCGTCTTGTCCCGCTGGATCAGGATCTTGCCGATCCGGGTCTGCGGCAGCATGGCCCGCAGTTCGCCCTCCATGCTCTCGCCCGCGCGGGCGATGGACACCCCGCAGACCGGCGCGGCCGGGCGCAGCCCGTGGTAGGTCTGCCCGACCGGGGTGCGCACCGGCGTGGGGACGACCGGGAGCAGGTCCAGGGCGGTGTCGAGGAGCTGCCGGAAGATCTGGGCGGAGGTCTGCACGAAGTCGGCCCGGGAGGCGTCGCGGTCCCGGATGACCGTGTGCAGCGCACGCAGCCGGTTGGTCTGCGGCAGCAGGTGCAGCCGGTCGGCCACGGCGGGGTCGGTCACGGTGCGGGTGGTCACGGTGCGGGCGGTCACGGTGGGGTCGATGGCGGTGTCGGTCATGGTTCTCAGTCCTGTCCGGCGAGGTCGGCGAACGCCTGGCGGGCGGCGGTGACGAACCGGCGCACCTTGGCCCGGTCCTTGCGACGGTCGGGGCCCTCCAGGCCGGTGTGCGCGTCGACGGCGGCGGGGCGTACCGCCGCGATGGCCGCCGCCACGTTGTCGGGGTTCAGGCCACCGGCGAGCATCAGCGGCCGGGGCGCGATCCGGACCAGCTCGGCGCTGACCGACCAGTCGTGGGTCAGACCGGTCGCGCCCTTGGCCCCGGTGGCGGGGTTGAAGCTGTCGGTGATGTACATGTCGACCCACTCGGCGCTCTCGTCGACGATCTTGGTCAGCTCGTCGATGTTGTCCTCCTTGACCACCAGGCTCTTGAGGACGTAGAGGTCGGGGTCGATCCGGCGCAGCTTCTCCAGCTGGGCGGGCTCGACGTCGCCGTGCAGTTGCACGGCGGTGACACCGAGTTCGGCGCAGAACTGCCGGATCTCGTCGGCCTCGGTCAGGTAGGTGATCAGGACGCCCCGGTGCCGGGGCTGGATCGCCGCGACGATGGCCGCGGCGTCGGCCTCGGACAGGTCCTCGTTCTTCGCCGGCAGCCGCAGGGCGAACCCCAGCCAGTCGGCGCCCTCCGCGCAGATCAGGTCGGCCTCGTCCTGGTCGATGACCCCGGCCACCTGGATCAGTCCCTGCATCTGCTGCTCCCTCTCTGTGCGAAAAACCGCTCGGAATCTCCACCGACGGAAATCCCACGTGTGCGTCGACCAATCCGTGGCGGCCGGGGATCCGGGACGGACCCGGCCGCGCGGTCGACTCGACGAGAGAAACGTACGAAACGAACGGCACCGGGGGACAGGCCCATGTCCGGCCCCGCGTCGGTGCCACTTCCACCGATGGCCCCGCCCGACGACGAAGCGGCCCCACCTGCGCGCGATGGAGCCGAAAAGGATTCGCCATGTCATTGTTTGAATTCTCGCGAACAATTCATGAATGGTGCAGCCCCGCTGAGCGCGAAACGGCCGACGATGACGGGACACGCCGTCACGACGATGCCACGGAATTGCCCGGACCCCTTGCTATCACTGTGCCGAGGAGGTCCACCAGTGACAACGAGTTCCACACCCGCCGCGGTTTCCGTCTCCGCGGCCGACCCGCACCCGCGCCGGCGCATCGACCTGTGCGGTACCCATCTGTCGTACGTCGACGTGGGGGCCGGCGACCCGATCGTGTTCCTGCACGGCAACCCCACGTCCTCGTACCTGTGGCGCAACGTCATCCCGGCGGTCCGCGACCTGGGCCGCTGCCTCGCCCCCGACCTGGTCGGGATGGGCGACTCCGGTCCGGCGTCCGACGGCGGCTACCGCTTCACCGACCAGGTGCGCCACCTCGACGCCTGGTTCGACGCCGTGGTGGGCGACCAGCCGGTCACGCTGGTGCTGCACGACTGGGGTTCGGCGCTGGGGTTCCACTGGGCGGCCCGTCACCCCGACCGGGTCCGGGCCGTCGCCTACCTGGAGGCGATCGTCCAACCCCGCCGGTGGAGCGACTTCGAGGCCGGCCGCGACCAGCTCTTCCGCGCCATGCGCTCACCCGAGGGGGAACGCCTGGTGCTCGAGGAGAACTTCTTCGTCGAGGTGGTGCTGCCCCGCAGCGTGGTGCGCCCGCTGTCGGAGGCGGAGCTGGACCGCTACCGCCGGCCGTTCGGTGACCCCGACTCCCGGCGGCCCACCCTCGCCTTCCCCCGGGAGCTGCCCATCGAGGGCGAACCGGCGGATGTGACCGCCGTCGTCGAGGAGTACGGCCGCTGGCTGGCCGCCTCCCCGGTGCCGAAGCTGCTGGTGGTCGCCGAGCCGGGGGCGTTGCTGACCGGTCGGGCCCTGGCGTTCGCCCGGACCTTCCCGAACCAGCGCGAGGTCACCGTCACCGGCAGCCACTACGTGCAGGAGGACTCGCCGGACGAGATCGGCGCCGCCCTGCGGGACTTCGTCGCCGGCCGGTGAACGCGGCCGTGGGGCGGGCGGTGGGATACCGCCCGCCCCACGTGGCTGATCAGGCCGCCGAGGTGGCCCGCTCCTCCTGCGGCGACTCGACCGTCGCCGACGAGGCGCTCAGCTCCCGCAGGATCGACTGCTCGGTGCGGGTCCGTGCCACGTCCAGCCCACCGTCCTCGTCGGTCAGCAGGAGCTGGGCGAACTGCGCGCGCACCTCACGCTTGAGCACCTTGCCGGTGACCCCCAGCGGGATCTTGGTGTCCCCCTTGGAGACGACCGTCGCGGCCAGCTCGTGCTTGCCAGCCGCCCGCAGCGCCCGGTTGATCCGGGTCAGCAGCTCCTCGGCGGTGAGGTCCGACCCGTCGATCAGGCGCAGCGCGGCGATCGGGGCGAACGAGGTCGGCTCGACCGGGTCGACCACCCCGACGACGGCGCAGTCCACCACCGCCCGGCACGCCTTGAAGATCTCCTCCTCGAGGGTGAGGCTGTAGACCGGGCCGCGCCGCGTCGTGATCACGTCCGTGGTCCGGTCGTAGTGGTAGAACCGGCCCTTGTCGTCCTTGTAGCCGATGTCGCCGGTGAGCCAGTAGCCGTTGCGGATCGACTTGTGCGTCAACTCGTGGTTGCCCCAGTAGCCCAGGGTCACCGTCGGGGTGTGCACC
Source organism: Micromonospora humida (assembly GCF_016901255.1). Classification (NCBI taxonomy): domain Bacteria; kingdom Bacillati; phylum Actinomycetota; class Actinomycetes; order Micromonosporales; family Micromonosporaceae; genus Micromonospora; species Micromonospora humida. The sequence goes on along the minus strand of NZ_JAFEUC010000001.1, from coordinate 595,890 downwards.
GCCAGGTAGCCGACCTGGTTGGGGCCGAGCTCCCGACCGTCCTCGTCGAAGACGACCGCGTCCTCGACGATCGGCTCCGGGTAGCCGACACAACGGTTGTAGGCGTTGGTCTTGGGGCCGTGGATGTTGAGGAACAGGGCCATGCCCATCTCCGAGGCGCCCAACCCGTCGAGGTAGTGCGACCCCGGCCGCCAGCTGCCGTTCTCCCGGTGCCGGCCGAGCCGGACCAGCTCCCGCACGTGGGCCTCGTGCGAGGCGTCCGCCGTGCTGATCCAGGTCGTCACGTTCGACGCGGCGGACGGCTCCAGGCCGAGCGCGAGCATCTCGGTGAAGGTGATCGGGAAGCCGGTCACCACGCTGGGCTTCCACCACCGCATCGCCTCGGCCACCGTCGCCCCGTCCTGGGACTCCATGACCAGGGTGGGCAGGCCGATGAGGGTGGCCATCATCATGTAGCTGTAGCCCGACGAGTGCGAGGCCGGGAAGGCCAGCAGCATCTTGTCGTCCGGGCCCGACGGCAGCGTCATGATCCGGGGGCGCTTGCCGGCGAAGAACTGGCGGTGGCCGAACGTGGCGGCCTTCGGCATGCCGGTGGTGCCCGAGGAGTGCGAGATGAGCACCGGGTCGCGGTCGCCGTGCCGGTACGGGTAGACCCCGGGCAGCGGGCCGGCCGGCGGCGCGGCGTGCATCGCCTCCTGCGAGGCGGTGAACCGGAACGGACGCGCGTCGGCCATCCCGTTGAGCAGCGGGCCGAGCTTGTCCGCGTCGACCACCACGCCGACGGCGTCGAGCCGGGAGAGGTACTTGGCGGCGGTGTCGGGCACCATGTTCGGGTTGATCACGGCGGGGATCGCGCCGAGGCTGTTGAGCGCCAGGAAGTGCACGAAGCTCGCCATGCCGTTGCGGGTGAAGACCCCCACCCGGTCGCCGTGGGTGACCCCGGCGTTGTGGTACCACCGGGCGTACCGCTCGGTCTGGTCGCGCAGCGTCGCCAGGCTGTAGACGACCAGGTCGTCGGGGCCGCCGCCGGGCGGCAGGTGGTGGAACAGCGGGGCGTCGTGGTCCTGCCCCCGCTCCAGGGCGTGCCACAGGAAGTCACCCGCGCCGAGCTGACGGGTGGCCAGCAGCTCCAGCCGGGCCCGCAGCCCCCGGTGCGACCGCCCGAAGTGCATACGCGGGACCGATGCCAGATAACGCTGTAGTGACCTGAGCTTCATGGTGCCTCCTCGGTGCTTCGGTGCGGCCAGATGGCCTCGGGGTCGGGCAGGGGTTCGGTCAGCGCGTCGAGATGGGCGCGCCAGTCGTGCAACCGCCGCGCGTCGACGGGGGCGGTCGGCTCTCCGTTGATCCGGGTCAGGACCCGGATTCCGTGCAGGGCACTGGTGATCCACACCTCGCTGTCGAGCAGCTCCGCCACGCTGGGCAGCCGGTGGCGTACCGGCATCCCCAGCTCGGCGCAGCGGTCGAGCAGCAGCCGCCGGGTGACGCCGGGCAGGATCCGCCCGTCCTCCGGTGGGGTGTGCAGGACACCCGACGACCACCAGTAGATGGTGCTGAACGCCCCCTCGCGGATCCGACCGTGCTCGTCGCAGAGCAGGGCCTCGTCGGCGTCCGCGTCGTGGGCGGCGGCTCTGATCTTCTCCAGCTCCTCGAAGTCCGGCCCCTTGAGGTGGGGCAGCCGCCGGGGGTCAGGATGCGGCCACACCCAGCCACGGGCCTCACCGACCCGGGGCGGGGCGGGCCGCAGCCGCAGGGCCAGCCGCTGGGTGGGAACCAGGTGCAGTTCGATGCGGGGAAACCACACCCCGGAACGGGGCAGCGCCGTGGTGACCGACGCCCCGAAGGACGCCACCCGGTGCGCCGAGACCCCGAACCGTCGTACGGCCGCGCCGAAGCGCTGCCAGTGCAGGCGGTACGCCCGGGACCGGCCGTCGGTCAGGAGCCAGGAGTCGGCCACCACGGGGCGGTAACGACTGTCCTCGATTCCTTCGCGGACCCCCGTCTCCCACAGCAGCAGGGGGGCGGCCCGAGTCGCCGACGGCATCTTCTTCTCCGATCCGTGGTGTGTCGCCGATTGGCTGGGCCGACCATAGGGCGGCCGTGAGGTCCCGCTCCAGAGCCACGTTGACGCCGTGCTCCGGGCCACTTGTCGCCCGCCGGCTTTGGACCCGTGCGAACCCCTGATGTGGCCCTGTACCGACCGTGGCCGGGTGCCTATCGTCGCTACCTACCGTGATCGCTGTTCACATTCGTCACCGTCCGTCGGCACGTCCGGCCCGGTGGGGGCGGGGGCACCGACCGCACGGACCGGCAGCCCGAGCCGCCGCGTTTCCAGCCAGACAGAGGGGAGTACGCCGTGACCGCCGTCATCGAACCCACTCAGGACACCTATCGGGTGGACGAGTTCGTCGAGGCCGCCCGAGCGAGGGCGGGAGTTGCGGACTTCGAGTTCGCGCACCTGGACGCCCTCGACCGGCTGCTGCGGGCGTTGGACACCGAGGGTGGCCTCAACGAGGCCGGTCGCCGGTCGGTCCGGGGCGCCCTGGTCGCCGCGCTGGCCACCCAGGCCGCCGCGCACCGGGCCCGGGTGAAGAACCCGGAGATCGCCTCGGTCGAGATCAACCAGCCGGTGTTCATCACGGGCATGACCCGCAGCGGCACCACGCTGATGCACAACCTGCTCGGCCAGCACCCGGACCTGCGTTCCCCCGACCTGTGGGAGCTGATGGCCCCGGCGACCGACGACCGCGACGAGGCGACCCGCCAGGCGCTCGTGCAGGCCGCGGAGAACTTCTGCACCGACTACTACACCGTCGCGCCGGCGCTCAAGCCGGTGCACCTGTGGGAGCCGCACCGCCCCGACGAGGACCACCGGCTGACCGCGCCGACGTTCAAGACGATGGCGTACGAGCTGCGCTACACCGTGCCCTCCTACGGCGAGTGGCTGCGCAGCCAGGACCAGTACGACGCCTACGACTACCACCGGTACCTGATGCAGCACATCGTCTGGCGGGTGCCCACCGACACGCTGGTCCTCAAGGACCCGTTCCACCTGTGGCGGGCCGACGCGCTCGCCCGCACCTACCCGGACGCCCGGCTGATCTACATGCACCGCGCCCCGAGCGTCACCATCCCCTCCACCTGCAGCCTCACCGAGATCATTCGACTCGCGCGCGCCGACCGGGTGGACCGCCTCGCGCTGGGTAAGCTCTGGACCGAGCGCTTCGCCCAGATGCTCGACCTGTTCGCGCGGGCCGAGCAGGAGCAGCTCGCCGGCACCCCGGTGCTCGACGTCGACTACCAGCGTCTGATGGCCGACCCGATCGCGGTGATGGCCGAGATCTGCGACTTCCTCGGTGCCCGCTGGGACGGCGAGGTCGAGAAGGCGTTCCGCGACTACCTCGCCGCGAACCGCAAGGACAAGCTCGGCAAGCACGTCTACCGGGCCGAGGACTACGGTCTGGACGCCGACGAGCTGGACGAGCGCTTCTCCGCGTACCTGACGAAGTACCAGATCGGAGGACGGGCGTGAGCACCACGTCGGAGCCCACGGTGCTGGAGACGGTCACCGAGCAGGTCCGCGCCTTCGCCCGTACGGTGGACGGCGCCCCCACGGTCACCATCGGCATCGTGACCCCGCTGTCCCTGCCGGGCGACCCGACGGCCGGCACGCTGACCGCACGCGGGGCCCTGATCGGCGCGGAGTACGTCCGCGACCACGGCGGCATCCGCGACGGCCTGCAGTTCGACTTCGTCGTCCGCGACGACCAGGAGACCGTCACCCTCGACGGCGGCACGATGCCCCGCTCGGCGGTCGGCGCGCTGGCGAAGGTCGCGATCGTCGACCGGGCGCTGGCCGTGCTGGGGCCCTGGCACCTGCGCTACACCGAGGAGGTCGCCGACCTCGCCGACCGGATCGGGGTGCCGCTGTTCATCGAGAACGCCCACCCCGGGGTCACCGCGCGCAAGCGCCGGGCGGTCTTCCGCACGTTCACCTCGATGGCCGAACGCGCCCCGGTGCTGATCCGGTTCGCCGCCGACCAGGGCTTCCGGCGGGTCGGCCTGATCCACGCCGACACGGTCTTCGGGCGCAGCGCCGCCGCGCTGCTCACCGCCGAGTTGCAGGCGGCCGAGGAGCCCATGGAGCTGTACTCGGTGGAGTTCGACCAGGAGTCGACGACGGACCTGCGTCCCCAGCTGCGCGAGATCCAGCAGTGGGGGCCGGACGTGGTGATCAACGTGGGGGTGGTGCGTACCAACCACCTCATCGTGCAGCAGGCGGCGGAGATCGGGCTGCTGCCGAAGGTGCCCATGCTGGCGCCGTTCCAGTGGCCGCTGCGGGCGCCTGACTACTGGAAGGCGCTCGGCGCGCACGGCCTGCACATGGTGTGGCCGGCCACCCAGTTCAGCCCGAACTGGTCGGGGCTCACCCCGATCGGCAGGTGGTTCGTGGACCGCTACCGCGACACGTACGGCACGATGCCGCCGGACACCGCCCTCAACGCCTTCACCGACATCACGATCATCGCGCAGGCCCTGCGGCAGGCGGACCGGGTCGGCCGGGCGGAACTGATCGACGCGCTGGAGAAGGGCACCTTCGACACCTGGCGCGGCCCGGTCAGCTTCACCCGGGGCGAGACCCACTGGCACCACAGCCCGCCCCCGGTGGTGCTCCAGCAGTACCAGGAGATCGACCAGGACATCTCCACCGTGCCGATCGTCTACCCGCCCGAGCTGCGTACCGCCGGGTACGTGCGGCCGGGCTCCTCGACCTGACCGGCCTGACCGGCCGACACCTGTGGGGAGACAACGCCATGGCGTTCACTTCGACCGCATCCGAAACCTCATCCGACCTGCGGATGTCCTACCTCGACGTGCTCGAGGCCGAGGCGGTGCACATCATCCGCGAGGTGGCGGGCACGCTGGAGCGTCCCGTCCTGCTGTTCAGCGGCGGTAAGGACTCCGCCGTCATGCTCCACCTGGCCCTCAAGGCGTTCCTGCCGGGCCAGCTGCCCTTCCCCGTACTGCACGTCGACACCGGGCACAACTTCCCCGAGGTGATCGAGTACCGCGACAAGGTCGTGGCGGAGCACCAGCTCACGCTGCGGGTGGCGCACGTGCAGGACTACATCGACGACGGTCGGCTCACCGAGCGGCCCGACGGCAGCCGCAACCCGTTGCAGACCGTCCCGCTGCTCGACGCCATCACCCGGCACCGCTTCGACGCCGTGTTCGGCGGCGGGCGGCGCGACGAGGAGAAGGCGCGGGCCAAGGAGCGGGTGTTCTCGCTGCGCGACGAGTTCGGGCAGTGGGACCCCCGTCAGCAGCGCCCCGAGCTGTGGAACCTGTACAACGGCCGGCACGATCCGGGCGGCCACGTTCGGGTCTTTCCGCTGTCGAACTGGACCGAGCTCGACGTGTGGCACTACATCGCCCGGGAGGAGATCCCCCTGCCGGACATCTACTTCGCCCACCAGCGTGAGGTCTTCCTGCGCAACGGGATGTGGCTGGCGCCGGGGGAGTGGGGCGGCCCGCGCCGCGACGAGCAGGTGCAGGAACGCACCGTGCGGTACCGCACCGTCGGTGACATGTCCTGCACGGGCGCCCTGGAGTCGGGGGCCGCGACCATCGACGAGGTGATCGCCGAGATCAGTCTGTCCCGGATCACCGAGCGCGGTTCGAGCCGGGCCGACGACCGGATGTCCGACACCGCCATGGAGGACCGCAAGCGGGAGGGGTACTTCTAGTGACCACACTCAGCCTCGACACCACGCGTGACGGCGAGCTGCTGCGGCTCGCCACCGCGGGCAGCGTCGACGACGGAAAGTCCACCCTGGTGGGCCGGCTGCTCTACGACTCGAAGTCGGTGCTGGCCGACCAGTTGGAGGCGGTCGAGTCCGCCAGCCGTGCCCGTGGCTACGGCCAGGCCGACCTCGCCCTGCTGACCGACGGGCTGCGGGCCGAACGCGAGCAGGGCATCACCATCGACGTCGCCTACCGCTACTTCGCCACCGGCAACCGCCGGTTCATCCTGGCCGACACCCCCGGGCACGTGCAGTACACCCGGAACATGGTCACCGGCGCGTCCACCGCGCACCTGGCCGTGATCCTGGTCGACGCCCGGCACGGCGTGGTGACCCAGACCCGGCGGCACACCGCGGTGGCCGCGCTGCTGCGCACCCCGCACGTGGTGCTGGCGGTCAACAAGATGGACCTGGTCGGCTTCGCCGAGGACCGGTTCGCCGAGATCGACGACGAGTTCCGCCGGCTGGCGGGTTCGCTCGGGGTCCCCGACGTGCGGTCCATCCCGTTGTCGGCGCTGCGCGGCGACAACGTCGTCGACGCCTCGACCGAGATGCCCTGGTACACCGGGCCGACCTTCCTGGAGCACCTGGAGCGGGTGGACCTCGACGAGGACCTGACCGCCCTGCCGGCCCGGTTGCCGGTGCAGTACGTCCTGCCCGACGGGTCGCTCGCCGGTCAGCTCGTCGCCGGTCAGCTCCGTCTCGGGCAGCAGGTCCTGGTCACGCCCGGCGGCCGGCCGGCGGTGGTCACCGCCCTCCAGCGGCTCGGCACGCCGATCGAGAACGCCCGGGCCGGCATGTCGGTCAGCGTGAAGCTCGACGGGGCGGGCGAGGTGGGACGCGGCGACATGATCGTCGCGGCGGACCGGATCCCGACGACGACCCGGCAGGTCACGGCGACGTTGTGCCACGTCGCCGAGCGTCGGCTCGGTGCGGGCGCCCGGGTCCTCGTCCAGCACCAGACCCGGGTGGTCGAGGGCACGGTCGCGTCGATCGTCGACCGGCTCGACCTGGCCACCCTGGAGCACACCCCGAACTCCGACCCGCTGGTGGTCAACGACATCGCGACCGTGGTGCTGGACCTCGACGAGCCGATCGCCGCGGACCCGTACCGGCTCATCCGGGGCACCGGGTCGCTGCTGCTCATCGACCCCGCCGACGGGGCGACCCTCAGTGCCGGCCTGGTGGGTCCGGCTTTCCGATGAATCAACCGAAGGATGTACGACGGTGCCCGAAGTGAACCGAATCCTGGTGGACATGTTCGTCGACCCGGTGTGCCCGTGGGCGTGGCTGACGTCCCGGTGGCTGCTCGACGCCGAGCGGCAGCGCCCGATCGACGTACGGTTCAAGATCATGAGCCTGTCCGCGCTCAACGAGGGACGTGCCGACATCGACGCGTTCTACCAGCGCAACATCGGACCGTGGCGGCGGCCGGTGCGGGTGCTGATGGCGGCCGAGCAGCAGCACGGGCCGGACGCCGTCCGGTCGCTCTACGACGCCATGGGCACCCGCCGGCACGTCAAGGGCCAGTCCTACGGGCCGGCCCTGTACAAGGCGGCGCTCACCGAGTGCGGCCTGCCCGGTGAGCTGGCCGACGCGGCGGACGACGCCGGGCTCGACGACGCGGTGCGCAAGAGCCACCAGGCGGGCATGCAGCCGGTCGGGCTGGACGTCGGCACCCCGACGATCCACGTGCACGTGCCCGGCGGCGACCCGGTGGCGCTGTTCGGCCCGGTGGTCACCCCCGCCCCGCGGGGCGAGGACGCCGCCCGGCTCTGGGACGGCTTCCTCCTGGTCGCCCAGACACCCGGGTTCTACGAGCTCAAGCGCAGCCGCACGAGTGGCCCGCAGACCCGCTGACGACCGGCCGGGGCGGTGCCATCGATGGAGATGGCACCGCCCCGGCGTTTTCCGCACAGAAAGTGAACGTCCCGACATGCAGGAGCCGTCAGTGCCCAGGATCGGTGACGAGGTGGTCCGCCGCTACCTCGCGCGCCTGGACGAGCCCGGCCGGCCCAGGGTGAACCTGGCGACGCTGGTCCGGTTGCACGAGCGTCACGTCCGGCGGGTTCCTTACCACAATCTCGACATCCAGTTGGGCCTGCCCACCGACGTCGACCCGGCCGGCAACGCCGCGCGGCTGGCCGACGGCGACGCCGGCTACTGCTTCCACCTCAACGGCGCGTTCGCCGCCCTGCTGGCCGCGCTGGGGTTCGACGTGACCCTGCACCGGGGCCAGGTGAAGAAGGCGCCCGCCCTGCCCGACGGGGTGCAGTTCGCCAACCACCTGACCATGACCGTCCGGCTGGACGGCCGGCGCTGGTTCGTCGACGTCGGGCTCGGCGACGGGCTGCTGGGTCCGGTGCCGTTACGTCCCGGCGTGGTCCGGCATCCGCCGCTGACCTTCGCCTTCGCCGAGGCGGCGTGGGGGTGGCGGTTCACCCACGATCCCCGCGGGTCGTTCACGGTGATGGACTGGGAGGACCGGCCGGCGCGACCGCACGACTTCGTCGCCGCCCACCAGCTGCTCTCGACCGCGTCGAGCTCCACCTTTGTCCGCCGGTTCATCGTCACCAACCGGGGGCCGGACGAGGTGGTGTGGTCGCTCGTCGACCGGTTGCTGACCCGCATCGACGGCGACGGCGTGCACCGGCGGGAGCTGACCACCTTCGACCAGTGGCGTCGGGAGTTGGAGGAGACGTTCCTCCTGCGGCTCGACGACCGGCACACCGCCGGGCTGCGACTGCTGTGGCAGCGGTTGCCGCAGCACCCCGGCATCCCCACGGGTTGACCCCGCTCCCCGGACAGGAGACGACATGCAGATCAGCACCGGCCCCGACGGGGTGCCGCGCTGCGGGTGGTGCACCGGAACCCCCGTCTACGTCGCGTACCACGACGACGAGTGGGGGCGTCCCGTGCACGGTGACGCCCCGCTCTTCGAACACCTGGCCCTGGAGGCGTTCCAGGCGGGGTTGTCGTGGTCGACGATCCTGCACAAGCGGGACGCCTTCCGGTCGGCCTTCGCCGGCTTCGACCCGGAGACGGTCGCCGGCTACGGCGACGCCGACGTGGACCGGCTGCTCGCCACCGACGGCATCGTGCGCAACCGGGCCAAGATCGAGGCGACCATCGACAACGCCCGGCTCGTCGTCGCGCTGGCCGGCGGCCTCGACGCCCTGCTCTGGTCGTACGCGCCGGACACCGTCCGGCCCCGGCCCCGCTCCACGTCGGAGGTGCCGGCCAGCACGCCCGAGTCGACGGCGATGGCGCGCGAGCTGAAGCGGCGCGGGTTCCGGTTCATCGGCCCGGTCGGCGCGTACGCCATGATGCAGTCGACCGGCATGGTCGACGACCACCTGGTGGGCTGCCACCTGGCCGTGGACGGCTGAACCCGCTGCGGGTGCGGCCCCACCGTCGCCGACGGTGGGGCCGCACCCGGTCGTGTCCTCACGCCGCGACGCCCAGCAATCGCTGCATCGTCGGCAGGTCCCCGCGCAGCTCGGGGGTGGGGCACCGGTGGACGATCCGGCCCCGGACCATCACCGCCGCCTCCTCGGTCACCCCGAGGGCCAGGTGCAGGTCGTGCTCCACGAGCAGCAGTGTCAGCCCCTCCCGCACCACCGCCCGCAGCGCCTCGGCCACCTCGTCGACGACGATCGGCGCCAGCCCCTCGGACGGCTCGTCCATCAGGACCAGCCGCGGGTCGGTGGCCAGGGCCCGGCCGATCACGAGCATCTGCTGTTCCCCACCGGACAGTTGGCCGGCGAGGTGCCGTCGCCGTTGCGCCAGGCGGGGGAACAGCTCGTAGACCCGCCCGGTCGGCCAGGTCCGGCCGCCGTGCCGGGTGGCCAGGGCCAGGTGCTCGTGCACCGTCAGCGTCGGCCACACCCGCCGCCCCTGCGGCACCAGCGCGACCCCGGCGCGGGCGAGCCGGTCGGCCCGCCAGCCGGTGACGTCCCGCCCGTCCAGCAGCACCCGTCCGCCGGTGGGCCGCAGCAGCCCGGCGAGGGTGGACACGAGGGTGGTCTTGCCGACCCCGTTGCGGCCCAGCAGGGCCAGCGCCTGCCCGGCGGACAGGTCGAGATCCAGCCCGTGCAGCACCTGCCCCTGCCCGTAGCCGGCGGACAGCTCACGCACCACCAGGTTCACCGTGCACCTCCTCCATCCGGCCGCCGAGGTACGCCTGCTGCACCTCGGGACTGCGCCGTACCTGCTCGGGCGTGCCGCTGCACAGCACGGTGCCGAGGTGCAGGACGCTGACCCGGGTCGCGACGTCGAAGACGACGTCCAGGTCGTGCTCGACGAACACGATCGTCACGGTGGGTGGCACGCCGCGCAGCAGCTCCACCAGCCCACCCCGTTCCTCGCCGGACATGCCGGCCGCCGGCTCGTCCAGCAGCAGCAGCTGCGGCCTGGCCGCGAGCGCCACCGCGATCTCCAGCCGCCGGCACTGGCTGTACGACAGCGCCGCCACCGGCACGTCGGCCCGGTCGTCGAGGCCGACCGAGGCGAGCGCGGCGGCCACCTCGGCGCGGCGGTGCCGGTCGGTGTGCCGGGCCAGCACCCGGCCCCCGGTCAGCGCCAGGCTCACGTTCTGCGCGGCGGTCAGCGACCCCAGCAGGGTCGAGTGCTGGAAGCTGCGCCCGATGCCCGCGCGGGCCCGCCGGTGCACCGGCTCCCGGGTGACGTCGCGGCCCCGGTAGTGGACGGAACCGTCGGACGGGCGTTCCTGGCCGGCGATCAGTTTGAGCAGGGTGCTCTTGCCGGCGCCGTTGGGCCCGATGAGCGCGTGCCGCTCCCCGGCGGCCACCGTCAGCCGCACCCCCCGCAGGACACTCAGCGCGCCGTACCGGTGGTGGACGTCGTGGCAGCGGAGTACGTCGATCATGACGCGGCCCTCCTCAGCCGGATGTGGGCGATCCCCGTGGGCAGCAGGTAGACGACGAGCACGAACAGCAGCCCGAGGGCCAGGGGACCGTGCCCGTCGAGGGTCGCGCCCAGCGAGTCCCGCACGACGATGACCAGGGCCGCGCCGAGGCAGGGCCCCCACCAGGAGCCGGTGCCCCCGATCACCACGGCCAGCAGGGCGAGCGCGGAGGTCTCGAAGCCGGCGTCGGCCGGGGTGACCAGCCGCTGCTGGGCGGCGAGGAGCCCGCCGGCCAGCCCGGCGACGGCACCGGCGAAGACGAACGCCCCGAGCTTGACCAGCGTGGTCCGGTATCCCAGCGCCCGCATCCGGTCCTCGCTGTCGCGGACGCCCCGCAGCACCACCCCGGTGGCGGAGGTGGACGCCAGGCGCAGGGCGAGCAGACCGACGAGGAAGAAGGCCAGCACGTACCAGTAGGTCGTCGCGGGCTGGTCGAGGACCAGGCCCGACAGCGTCGGTGCCGGTACGCCGTACAGGCCGTTGGAGCCGCCGGTGACCGATTCCCAGCTGTCGGCCGCCTGCTGGGTCAGCTCCCCGACCGCCAGGGTCAGCATGAGGAAGAAGACCCCGCTCGCCCGGACGGCGACCGCCCCGGCGACCAGTGCGACCAGGGCGGCGGCGGCCATCCCGAGCAGGAGCGCCAGCACGCCCGACGTTCCGTGCAGGGCGCTGAAGGCCGCCGCGTACGCGCCGACGCCGAAGAACGCGGCGTGCCCGAGCGACGGCAGCCCGACGACGCCGACGAGCAGGTTGAGGCTCGCCGCGAGCAACCCGAAGACGAGGATGCGGGTCAACGTCGTCGTCGCGTACGGGGCGAGGTAGAGCGGGGCGGCGGCCAGCAGCAGGGTGCCGGCGGCCACGCCTGTCGCGTTGCGGACGGCGGGACGCAGCCGGGGGCGGGTGGCCGGGTGGGTCGTGGCCAGGGATGTCATCGTCGTCCTCCCGGGGCGAGGGTGAACAGGCCGCGCGGCCGGACGACGAGCACCGCCGCGAGCGTGCCGAAGAGCAGGAAGGAGGCCAGGCCGGGCAGCACCGCCCGGCCGACGGACTCGACCTGGCCGAACAGCAGCGCGGCGATCAGCGGCCCCCGGATGGAGCCGAGCCCGCCGACCACCACGACCACCAGGGCGAGCACCAGGATGGTGGTGTCCAGCCCGGGACGGGCGTGGTAGATGGGTGCGCCGAGCAGCCCGGCGAGGGTGGCCAGCACCGAACCCAGCACGAACACCCCACCGCGGACCAGGCGCGGGTCCACCCCGACGGCGGCGACCATGTCCCGGTCGCCGACGGTCGCGCGGAACAGCGCGCCGAGCGAGGTGCGTTCCACGGTCCAGTACACGGCGGCGGCGAGCAGGGCGGCGACCCCGACCAGGGCGAGCCGGTAGCTGGGGTAGCTCCAGCCGGCGACGGTCACGGTGCCGGCCAGGCCGGCCGGTGGTTCGGTGGCGCGGACGTCGTCGCCGAACAGCGCGGACAGGACGTCGGCGGCCACCAGGGCGATGCCGAGGGTGAGCAGCGCCTGTTCGAGGTGGGAGCGGCGGGACAGTGGCGCGGTCAGCAGGGACAGCAGGCCACCGGCGGCGGCCCCGAACACGACGACGGCGACGACCGCCCGGCCCAGCGACGGCCAGGTCTGCTGCTCACCGCCGATCCACCAGGCCAGGTAGGCGCCGGTGAGGAAGAGCGCCCCGTGGGCGAGGTTCAGCACGTCCATCATGCCGAAGATCAGGGACAGGCCGGCGGCGGTGATGAACAGCAGCAGCCCGATGGCCAGCCCGTTCACCATCGCGGTCAGCGCGATCTGCGCGGTGGGCATCGTGATGCTCCGTCCGCTGGCCCGGTCAGGCCTGCGGGTCGAGCGGACCGAGGTCCTCGACCACGCCGTTGACCGGTGCGCCGGCCCGGGTCTGCACCCGGCGCAGGTAGAAGTTCTGCCGGGGCGACTGCTCCACGAACGACCACGGGCCGCGCGGGCTGTCGGTGATGACGCCGACCGAGCCGAGCGCACCGGCGAGGCTGTCGCCGTCGACGGCTCCCGCCTGCGCGATGGCGCGGGAGAGCACCTCGGCGGCGTCCCACGCCTGCACCGCGTAGGCGGTGGGGGTGGCGTCGTAGGCGGCGCGGAACGCCTTGCCGAACGCGGTGTTGGCGGGGTTGTCCAGTTCGGAGGTGTAGTGCAGCGTCGACAGCACCCCGTCGGCCGCCGCGCCCTGCGCGGTGAGCACCCCGCCCTCGACGAGGAACCCGGAGGCGTACAGCGGGACGGTGCGGGAGAGCCCGAACTGGGCGTACTGCTTGACGAAGGCCACCGACTCGGCCCCGCCGAAGAAGCAGAAGGTGCCCTGCGCGCCGGAGGACTGGATGCGGCTGAGGAACGGCTGGTAGTCCTGGGTCTTGCCGAACGGCGGCTGGCTCTGTCCGACGATGGTGCCCCCACCGGCCCGGTACGCGTCGCTGAACCCCTTGATCGCCTCGGCGCCGGCGACGTAGTCGGGGGCGATGGCGTAGGCCCGGCGTACGCCGCTCGCGGCCAGGTGGCGCCCCATCGCGGCGGCGACCTGGGCGTTGGTGAACGAGGTACGCCAGATGTAGGGGCTGCGGTTGGCGCCGGTGATGGCCCCGGCGCCCGCGTTGGCAATGACCAGCAGTCGGCGGGCGCTGGTGACGAGGTCCCGGACGCCGAGCGCGGTGGCCGAGCTGACGATGCCGACCAGCACGTCGACCCGGTCGTTCTGGAGCAGCTTCTGCACCGCCGGCACGCCGGTCTGCGGGCCCTCGCCCTCGTCGGCGACGACGGTGGTGACCCGGCGACCGCCCAGCCGGCCGTCGTGCTGGCGCAGCCAGAGGTCCCAGCCCCGTTGGATGTCCACGCCCAGCGGGGTGTAGACCCCGGCCTGGGGGATGACGAGGCCGACCTTGACGGTGTTGCTGTCGCCGCCGCTGGCGGCGGTGGCGCCGAGGCTGCTGCCGCAGCCGGTGAGGCCGGCGACGCCGAGGCCGGCGGTGAGGCCGAGGAATGTCCTGCGGTTGATTCCGGTCATGGCTTGACTCCCGAACGTATCGAGCAGGATTGGTGGCCTGAAGGTATGGCCGGCCGTCGGGGGCGGCCAGTGCCACATCGCCGCCCGGTCCGGAACCACTCGCCCCGCCGGTCGGGCCCGTTCCCCGAGGGCGGCGATTGGCCCCGTCGGGCGGCGTCAAGTGGCCGTTTTCCGTACCGCCGGGCCGTGGCACGCTGCTGGACGCCGTCCGGTCCTGTCCGACCCTTCCCGGGTGCCGGCCGGCGCGTCCGCCCGGACGGCACCCGGCGTCGACCGTCTAATGGGCGGTGCGCCCCGCCGCGGGCGTCGTGCCCGCTGACCCGGAGGGAACCGACAATGCTGACACCCGAGCAGGTACGGGAGTTCGCCCTCGCCATGCCGGAGGCGGTGGAACAGGAGACGTGGGGTCACCCCACGTTCCGGGTGCGCGACCGCATCTTCGCCAGCACCTCCGCCGACGGCGTGGTGGCGATCATCCGGGCCTCCAAGGAGGAGCAGGCCGAGCTGATGGCGGCCGACCCGGACACCTACGACCCGGCGGACTACTTCGGCCGGTACGGCTGGGTCCGCGCCCAACTCGCCTCGGCCGACCCGGACGAGATCCGGGAGCTGGTGGTGGAGGGTTGGCGGCGGGCGGCGCCGAAGCGCCTGGTGGCGCAGTACGACGGCACGCCCGCGCGGACCCCGGGGCGGTGACCGGGTGGCCGCGATCATCCTGGGCTGGAACCCGCAGCGGTGGAACGGGTGGACGCCGAGCTACGAGGCGCTGACGCCGGGGGTGTCCCCGCAGCGCACCCTGGCCGGGTCGTGGACGGTGGGTCGGCGGGTGAACATCCCGGTCGGTGCGGACGCCTGGCTGTTGATGCAGGGCCGCCTGCGGGGGCTGGTCGGGCACGCCGTGGTGACCCGCGCCCCCTATCCCGGCCCGCACGACCGGGATCCGGCGGTGACGACGAACTACGTGGACGTGGCGTGGGACGGGCTGCTGCCGGTGGCGGAGCGGATCGTGCCGGAGGTGTTGAAGACGGAGGCGTCCGGGGTCGCCTGGGGCTACGTGTTCAGCTCGGGCACCGGGGTGCCGGCCGCCGCCGAGGCGCAGGTCCACCAGCTCTGGCAGCGGTACGCCCTGGACTGATCCGTGGGGCCGGCCCCGGGGGTACGCCGTGCGCGTATCCCCGGGGCCGGCCCCACGGTCGTCACCGGCCGACCGGCATGGGTTCGGCGGCCAGCGCGGGTGCCTCGTCGCTCGATGCGGCGCGGGTGGCCAGCAGCGGTCCGGCCATCGCGGTGGTCACCAGGGCCATGATGACCATCATGGTGAACATCTGTCCGTCGAGGACGCCGAGGGAGACGCCGATGTTGAGCACGATCAGCTCGGTCAGTCCCCGGGTGTTCATGAGCACGCCCAGCCGGCGTGCCTGCGGCCAGGACAGGCCGAAGGCACGGGCGGGCAGGGTCGCGCCGGCCATCTTGCCGACGCAGGCGACCAGGACGATGGCGGTGAGTTCGAGCAGGTTGGTCGGGCTCAGCGCGGCGATGTCGACACTCAGCCCGGTGACGATGAAGAAGACCGGCAGCAGGACCAGGCCGATGTTCTCGAAGGGCACCCGGACGTGCTTGATCAGCGCCTCCGCGGGCTGGCGGGGCATGACGAAGCCGAACGCGAAGGCACCGAAGATGGCGTGGATGCCGATCCAGGTGGTCGCGTAGGAGGACAGGAAGACGCCGGCGGCGGTGATGGCCGCGAGCTGGTAGGTGTTGGGGCCGACCCGGCGGATCAGGGCGGCCAGGCCGGGGCGGACGGCGAGGGCCATCACCGCGATGTATCCGGCGGACATGAGGACCACCTGGGCGAGGTCGGTGGCGTCGCGGGCGGTGGCGACCGCGGCGACCACCGCCAGGATGCACCAGGCCAGCACGTCGTCGATGGCGGCGCTGGCCAGCGCCAGCACGCCGACCCGGGTGTTGCTGAGGTGCCGGTCGCGCAGGATGCGGGCCAGGACGGGGAACGCGGTGATGGCCATGGCGGCGCCGAGGAAGAGGGCGAACGCCAGGAACGGCACGGGTTTGCCGGCGATCGTGGCGTGCCGGGGGTAGATGAGGTTGGCCAGGCCGACGCCGAGGGTGAAGGCGAGGGCGATGGAGCACACCGACACCGACAGGGTGAGGCTCTTGTGCCGGGAGACCACGCGCCGGTCGAACTCCCACCCGATGAGGAACATGAACAGCAGGAGGCCGACCTGCGAGATGGCCGACAGGTACGGCCGGGCGGCGGCGGGGAAGAGCACGCCGGTCAGGTCGCCCGGGAGCAGGCCGAGCAGGCTGGGCCCCAGCGCGATGCCGGCGACGATCTCGCCGATCACCACGGGCTGCCCGAGCCGTCTGGCGATTCCGCCGAACAGGTGGGCTACCAGCAGGACGAGGGCGATGTCGGCCATCACGATTGCCACGGTGAGTTCGGCCGGGGTGGCTACGGACTTCATGAGATCTCCGGATCTGAGCGGGAGAGGGCTGGTCCGCCGGCCGGCGCCGTTAATGCGGGGCCTGCGCGGGTCACCGACCGTAGCAGCGGATTCTGCCGCCCGACATGTCCATGTCCGGCGGATCGGGGGTGCCATTTGCCGGCCCGGTCGCGGTGTGCGGGGGGTTGGATGGGAAACGCGACCGGTGGGTGTTTCACCGCCGTTTACGGCCGGCTCTCCGCACGGTCACCGGGTTGAATGCGGAAATCCGACTCGTAACTGACGGGTCAGGTTGCCGACATCGGCTGGTTAACGCGAAATGCTGCATTCCAGCGATGGATACCGATGATGGGCGTCTATAGCCGGGCTTTTCCGAGGCCATTTGGTCACGTGCCGTGACGACATGCTCACGGCGTGACGTCAGCGCTGGGCAGTGGACTGCCCAGTGGCACTGTCTGCGGACAGAAAATGGCTCTGGTTGCCCCGCAACCGGTGGGTTAGCCTTCCTGACGTTCCGTCCCTCCGGCGACACAGAGAGTGCAACCATGACAACTTTGTCGGCTTTCGGCGGTCATTGCGGCCGGTCCGGGGCGGCCCTGTCCGGTGCGCAGCGGGGGCGGGTCGAGAGGTGACCAGACTGCTGCATGTCAAAGCCACCCCGACGGGCCCGCGAAGCCGATCGGCAGCCGTCGCCGAGGCGTTTGTCGACGCATTCCTCGAGTGTCACCCGCAGGCGACCCTCGATGTGCTGGACCTTTCCGCGACCACCCTGCCCCCGGTGGGGGCGGTGGCGGTGGCGGCCAAGAAAAACGCCATCTCGGGCGCGACCGGCTCCGCCGATGAGGCGATGTCGTGGCAGCAGACCCGGGAACTCGTGCGCCGGTTCACCGACGCTGACCACTATCTGTTTTCCGTGCCGATGTGGAACTTCGGAATCCCCTACCTGCTCAAGCACTTCATTGATATCGTCACCCAGCCGGGGCTGACGTTCCGCCTCGATCCGCGACACGGTTACCAGGGCCTGCTCACCGGCCGCCGGGCCTGTGTCGTCTACACCAGCGGCGTCTACACCCCCGGGTGCCCGCCGGAGTTCGGCGTCGACTTCCAGTCGGCGTACCTCAACTACTGGCTGCGCACCATCGGCGTCGACCCGGTGATCGAGGTCGCGCTGCGGCCCACCGACTTCACCCGTTCCCTGGCCGCGGACCTCGACCGCGCCCGCGAGGACGCGCGCAAGGCCGCCCACACCATCTGACCACACCGCCGGCCGGCGACCGCCGGCCCGTGCCACAGGAGGGAAGAAGCATGTCCGTCTGGTTCGTCACCGGCGCCTCACGGGGCTTCGGCCTGGAGATCGTCCGGCAGTTGCTGGAGCGTGGCGAACAGGTCGTCGCCACGGCGCGCAACACCAGCAGCCTGGCCGAGCTGTCCTACCCCGACCGGCTGCTCGTGGTCCCGCTCGACGTCACCGACCAGTCCCAGGCCGACCGGGCGGTGCTCGCCGCGGTGGAGAGTTTCGGCGGCATCGACGTGCTGGTCAACAACGCCGGCCGGGGTCTGCTCGGGGCCGTCGAGGAGGCCACCGACGCCGAGACCCGGGCGGTGTTCGACACCAACGTGTTCGGCCTGTTGAACGTCACCCGCAGCGTGCTGCCCGTGATGCGGCGGCAGCGCCGGGGCCGGATCATCAACATCAGCTCGGTCCTCGGCTTCAGCGCCAAGATGGGTTGGGGCGTCTACGCGGCGACGAAGTTCGCGGTGGAGGGGCTCAGCGAGGCGCTGCGGGTGGAGCTGGAGCCGGTCGGCGTCCAGGTGTGCCTGGTGGAGCCCGGCCTGTTCCGGACCGACTTCCTCGACCCTTCCTCGCTGCACTTCGCCGGCCGCGAGTTCCCGGAGTACACCGAGACCTCCGGGCGGGTCCGCGCCTGGTCGGTCGGGCAGAACCACGCGCAGGCCGGCGACCCCGCGCGGGCGGCGGCGGCCATCATCGACCTCGGCCGAAACCCGCAACCGCCGTTCCGGCTCCCGCTCGGCGCGGACTCCGTGCAGCGCGTCGGCGAGAAGCTGACCGAGGTGTCGCAGGAGCTCGCGGCCACCCGCGAGATCGGGCTGTCGATGTCCTACCCGGAGCCTGCGGTCGCCGCCCACTGAGGCGGTCCGACCCATCCACCAGACGATCGGCGAGGAGCGAGCATGAACACGTTGACCACGACGGCGGTGGCGTCGAGTCCCGTCGAGACCTTCGACGAGCGGCTCCGGCGGCTGCTGCGATGGCACTTCGACCCCCAGACCGGCTCGCCGTTCTGGCTACGCCAGCGCGGGCTGCTCGACTTCGATCCGCTACGCGACATCGACACCGCCGCCGACCTGGTGCGCTTCCCGGATCTCACCGACCAGCTGCGGCACGTCCCGGTCGGTGACCTGATCCCGCGCGGCCTGACCGGCACCGGCTTCCGGGTGTACGAGTCGGGCGGGACCAGCGGCGCGCCCAAGCGAATCGTCGACCGGGACTACCGGAGCCGGCTGCTCTCCTGGGCGATGCAGCGGCTGCGGGCGCACCACATCGCCGACCCGGCGCACTGGCTGCACCTCGGCCCGAGCGGTCCGCACGTCTTCGCCTACGACTGCGCCCGCTACGCCGCCCTGGGCAACGGCCTGTTCCACACCGTCGACTTCGACCCGCGCTGGGTCAAGAAGCTGGTGGCGGCGGGGGAGGCCGACACGGTCAAGCGGTACGTGCGGCACCTGCTGGACCAGGCGGCCGAGGTGCTGCGCTCGCAACCGGTCAAGGTTCTCAGCACGACGCCCCCGCTGATCGAGGCGATCTGCGCCGACCCGGAGCTGCACGCGGCCGTCGAGCGGACCGTCGAGACGATCATCTGGGCCGGCACCTCGTTCAGCCCGGAGAGCCTGCGGCAGGTGGAGGAGGTGTTCTTCCCGGACACGACGATCGTGGGCATCTACGGCAACACCCTGATGGGCGTCGCCCCGCAGCGGCCCCGACGCCCCGACGACCGGCACCTGTGCGTGTTCGAGCCGTACGCCGAGGCGGTCTGGATCGACGTAATCGACGACGCCGGCGCGGTGGTCGACTACGGTCAGCGTGGCCGGGTCCGGCTGAGTCTGGTCAGCGACGAGATGTTCCTGCCCAACGTCATCGAGCGGGACACCGCCGTGCGGGTGGAGCCCGTCGGCGACGCCACGGTCGACGGCCTGGCCGAGGTCGGCACCGTGGCCGAGGTGGGCGACGTACGGGTGATCGAGGGGGTGTACTGAGTGGCCGGCATCGTGGTGGAGCCGATCGTCTGCGGCCGGCCGGTGGCGAGCCTCGACCGGGCCCCGCTCGCCGACGTCCGGGGCGACCTGCTGGGCGAGGTGGGGATGGCGCCGCGGCTGATGGCCGTCGGTGCGGTGACCCGGGCCCGGCGGTCGGCCGACGGCACGCCGGTCGGGCACGACCTGCTGCTGCGGGCCGCCGACCTGTTCGCCACCGCCGACCTCGACGGGGAGACCCCGCAGGAGTACGAGCGGCGGGTCGCGCTCGCCGCCGGCCTGCCCCGGGTGACCGTCCGCAACGCCGTGGCCGACATCGTGCGCAGCCTCACCCACCTGCCGGCCACCACCCGGGCCGAGCTGCCCGGCACCCGGCTCGGCGACGGCTACGACACGGCGTGGGTGCCGGCGGGTCGGCTCTTCACGGCCGTGATGGCCAGCAACCACCCGGCCCCCAACGACTCGTGGCTGCACGCGCTGGCGCTGGGCTACAGCGTGCTGGTGCGCCCCGGCACCCGGGAGCCCTTCACCGCCCGCCGGTTGACCCTCGCCCTGCTCGCCGCCGGCCTGGCGGAGCACCGGATCTCCTTCCTGCCGTGCGAGCGCGCGGTGGGGGAGTACCTCCTGGAGGCCGCCGACCGGGGCATCGTGTACGGCGGCAGCGACGCCGTACGGCGGTGGGCCGACAGCGCGACGGTCACCACCCGGGGGCCGGGGCGCAGCCGGGTCCTGCTCGACCGGCCGGTGACCGACGAGGTGCTCGACCACCTCACCGTCAGCGCGGCGCACGACGGCGGAACCCGGTGCAACAACATCTCCCTCGTGTTGACCACCGGTGACCCCCGGCAGGTCGCCGAAGCGCTCGCCGCCCGCTTCGACGCGCTGACCAGCCCCGAGGTGTCGGCCCCCGACGCCACCCTGCCCGTGGTCGACGCCGCCCGCGCCGAGGGCCTGCGCCGGCAGCTCGCCGGACTGGCCGGGGGTGGGGCGGTGGTGCACACGGCGGCCGGCGCGGACCCGCTGGTGCGGCTGCCGGACGGGTCGCACCGGCCGCTGCCCACCGTGCTGTCCACCGAGGACCTGCGGCATCCGGCGGTGGGGATGGAGCTGCCGTTCCCGTTCGTCGTGGTGGCGCCCTGGCGGCCTACGGACGGCACCGCCGCCCTCGGCGACGCGCTGGTGCTCAACCTGCTGACCGACGACACCGACCTGCGGGCCGCGGTGGTGGCCGACCCGAGCGTCCGTAAGGTCACGTGCGGGCTGACCCTGCCCTGGGACAGCGCGCCCGGAATTCCCCACGAGGGCAACCTGTCGCTGTTCCTGCTGAAGGCCAAGGGCGTCGTGACGACCGGAACGAGGGATCATGCGTTGGCTTGAGGAGTTGCTCTCCGACAGGTGGTGGGCCACCGGTCAGGCGGTGCGGTTCCAGCTGCCCAACCAGAGCGAGTCGTCGATCACCTATGGCGACCTGCTGCGTCAGGCGGCGACGTTGGCCGGCCGGATCGGCGAGCCCGGTGACGGCGCGCAGACCCGGCTGGCCATCCTGACCATGGGCAGCGCGGAGGGGCTGGTCGCCCTGATCGCCGGGCTGATCGTCGGCGCGGTGGTGATCTCGACGCCCATCCAGACGCCCAGCCCCTGGTCGGCCGACCTGCTGGGTGACCCGGACGTGGTGCTGACCGACGCGACGGGCGCGGCGGTGTTGCAGTGTCACGAACGGCTGACCGGGGAACGTCCCCGCTACCGGGTGCTCGGCGTCGACCTGACCGAGCCGGCCAAGGCCAGCGTCCGGCCGGACATCTGCGCCGACCAGGACGACGTCTGCAAGATCGCCTATCTGGACCCGGGCCGCTCGCCGCTGGTGGTGGGGCTGACCGGGTTCGCTCTCGACTCCGCCGTCCGCCAGCCGGAACGCCGGCCGGTGTTCGCGGCGGGTGGGCTAGGCAGCCTCACCGGCCAACTGGCCACCTACCGGACGCTGGCCGCGGGGGGCGTCGTCGACCTGACCACCTCCCGTCCGGCGGGACGGTCCATTCTGGACGCCGCCATGCCGGTGACCCTGCCGCGCCGGCCGGATGACCGGGCGACCGACTCCAGCACCACCTTTCCGTACATCGTGGACAACGCGGCCCAGTTGGACAAACTTGTGTCAGGAATCGTCCTACCGGCCGGGTCCGTCGCGCTTCCGTCGGTAGCTAAGTTGTAGGCATGGTCATTTCCGTTTCTTGAGCCGCCTCGGTCGGGAGATGGATCGTCAGCGCGGCCGGGCCCACAGGCAATCCCGGCCGCGCCCGATCGGGCAAGGACAAATGCATGCCACGTGAGTCTCCCGCGCTGCCGGGAAGCGGTTTCCTCATCGACCGTCATTCAACGGCGCCGCTCTACCAACAGTTGTACGAACAGTTACGGTGGAGCATCGAGGCGGGTCAACTCACCCCGGGCACCCGACTGCCGGCCACCCGCACCCTGGCCAAGGAGTTGGGGGTTTCCCGCAACACCGTGCTGGTGGCCTACGACCGGCTGCTCGCCGAGGGCTATCTCGACGGCCGGGTGGGTTCCGGCACCCGGGTGGCCACCCGGCAGAGCGCACGGGAGATGGAGTCCCAACTGCCCCGCCCGGCCACCAAGACCCCCCTGCGGATCACCCGGGCCGCCCGTCGGATGGCCGAGGCGTCGGCCTACTTCACCCCGGCGCACGACCAGCTGCGCTACCCGGACCGGCCGTTCACCCTCGGCATGCCCGCCCTGGACCTCTTCCCGTCGAAGGTCTGGGGCCAGATCATGTTCAGCAAGTCCCACCAGCTCACCAGCGCCCTCTACACGCACCGCGACCCGGCCGGCTACTGGCCGCTGCGCAAGGGCATCGCGGCCATGCTGGGGCTGATGCGGGGCGTCCGGTGCACCCCGGAACAGGTGATCATCCAGCCGAGCGCCCAGATCGCCGTGCACGTGATGGCCCTGACCCTGCTGGAACCGGGGGAGAAGGTCCTCGTCGAGGACCCGGGCCTGCAGGCCATCCGGGGCGCCCTGCACTCCGCCGGCGCGGACACCTGCCCCGTCCCGGTCGACGCCGAGGGCATGTGCGTGGCCGTGGGCAAGGCCCGTCACCCGGACGCGCGGATGGCGGTGGTGACGCCCAACAACCAGTTCCCCCTGTCGGTGCGGATGTCCGCCGCCCGCCGGGCCGAGGTGCTCGCCTGGGCCCGCAACAACGACGCCTGGATCATCGAGGACGACTACGACGGCGAGTTCTGGGCGGAGAACCCCGGCCCGCCGCTGCACCAGGGCGACGAGGACGGGCGCGTCATCTATGTCGGGACCTTCAGCAAGGTCCTCTTCCCCGGGTTGTGCCTGGCCTATCTGGTGGTCCCCCCGGATCTGGTCGACATCGTCACCGAGGTGCAGCGGGCGACGGTCAACTCACTCAACATCCTCACCCAGGCGGCGCTCGCGGAGTTCATCGAGGCGAATCACCTCGCCCGGCACGTACGCCGAATGCGCGACGTCTACCGGGAACGCGGCGACATTCTCGTCGGCGCGCTGCGCGGCCGGCTCGGCGGGTTCGTCACGATCGACACCGCCCCACGGGGCACCCATCTGGTCGCCAGCCTGCCCGACAACGCCGACGAACAACGCCTGGCCCGGCTCGGTCGGGAGGCGCGGTTGCGGGTCTATCCACTGTCGTCGTTCGGCGACGAACTCGAAGGGATCGGGCGGGGCCTGGTCCTCGGTTACGCGGCCACCCCACCCGAGAAGATCCTCTCCGGCGTGACCCGCCTGACGGCGGTCGTGGAGCAGTTCACCGGTCGTTCGCATTCGAACGGTCGGGCTGCATTGAGGAAGAGCGTATAAGTCGTTCCCGCCGGGCCAAAGGTCCATGTAGCCAAATAGTCAGGTGCCAATCCCAGTGGTACTAGCGAGATGGCAAACATGGCCCTGTGCCAATCGTCTCTTGCGCCTATACGGTCCGTACCGGATCGCGGCGCCTTCTTCGGTGACCGGGCCGCCCCGAAGAATACAGGGGGAGAGACTTATGCCATCACCACAGCTTCTCGTACGGCGCCCCGAGGCGCCCACCACCGACAGCTGGAGTCCCGCCGGTTGGCGGACGCTGCCCATCGCGCAGCAGCCGACCTGGCCGGACCGGGACGAGCTCGACGCTGTCGCCGACTACCTGTCCGGCCTGCCCGCGCTGACCGAGGTCGCGGAGATCAGGCGGCTGAGGGAGGACATCGCCCGCGCCAGCGCGGGTGAGGCGTTCGTGCTCCAGGCCGGCGACTGCGCCGAGCCGCTCGGCATGGCCGCCACCACCTCGGCGCGGGCCAAACACCGGGCCATCACGGCCCTCGGCGAGCGCCTGGCCCGCGAGCTGCGTCGCCCGACCATCGGCGTGGGGCGGCTCGCCGGCCAGTTCGCCAAGCCCCGCTCGGAGCCCTTCGAAGCGGTCGACGGCCAACTGCTGCCGGTGTTCCGCGGGCTGATGGTCAACGAGCCGGAGGCCACCGCCGCCGCCCGCCAGGCCGACCCGTACCGGCTGCTGTCCTGCTACTACACCGCCCGGCAGGTGGTGGCGGAGCTGTCGGCGGCCGGCGGCGGCGTACGGACCAGCCACGAGGTGCTGATCCTCGAGTACGAGCAGGCGCTGACCCGCCTCGACGAGGCCAGCGGCGAGTGGTTCCTGCGCTCGACGCACCTGCCCTGGGTGGGTGAGCGCACCCGCGCGGTGGACGGCGCCCACCTGAACTTCCTGGCGGGGCTGGGCAACCCGGTCGCGGTCAAGGTCGGCCCCAGTGCCACGGTCGACGAGGTGCTGCGGATCTGCGCCCTGCTCGACCCGCACCGCCGGCCCGGCCGGCTGACCCTGATCAGCCGGATGGGCCACCGCAAGATCGCCGACCACCTGCCGTCGCTGGTCCGGGCGGTGGCCGACGCCGGGCACCCGGTCGCCTGGATGTGCGACGCCATGCACGGCAACACCGTCCGCGGTGCCGGTGGGGTGAAGACCCGCCACCTGGACACCATCGTGGACGAGTTGACCACCTTCGTCGAGGTGCTGCGCAGCCACGGCCGGGAGCCGGCGGGCCTGCACCTCGAAATCGCCGCGGACGACGTCACCGAGTGCGTCGGCGCGGGCGTGGTCGACGAGAGTCAACTCGGTCGCGCCTACCGGTCGCTGTGCGACCCGCGGCTGAACCACGAGCAGGCCGACGCGGTCGTCGACGCGCTCGTCACCGCGATGCACCGCTGAACACCAGTCCCCACACACCTCGTGACCCGAGCGGAGGAGGCATCAGTGCGTACCCTGCTGGTCGACAACTACGACTCCTACACCTACAACCTGTTCCAGCTCATCGCCGTGGTCAACGGCGTCGAGCCCACCGTCGTCCGCCACGACGACCCGGCCGTGGCCACCCTGGATCTGCGCCGGTTCGACAACGTGGTCATCTCGCCCGGACCCGGCCGACCCGACCGGGAGAAGGACTTCGGCTTCTCCGCACAGGTCATCGCGGAGTCCCCGGTGCCGGTGCTCGGCGTCTGCCTGGGCCACCAGGGCATCGCCTCGGGCCACGGCGCGGCCGTGCACTCCGCGCCCGTACCCCGGCACGGGCACCTGGCGTCGATCACGCACGACGGTGACGGCCTGTTCGCCGGCATCCCGCAGCACTTCACCGCCGTGCGGTACCACTCGCTGTGCGTGTCGGACCTGCCCCCGGAGCTGGTGGCGACCGCCTGGGCCGAGGACGGCGTGATCATGGGCCTGCGGCACGTCGACCGGCCGATGTGGGGGCTCCAGTTCCACCCCGAGTCGATCTGCACCGAGTACGGGCAGACCCTGCTCGGCAACTTCCGCGACCTGACCCGGGCCCACCAGGCCCGGGAGAGCATCCAGGTGGCCGCCCCGCCGCCCATCGCGGCGCCGACGCACCAACTGCACGTGCGCACCCTCGGCTGGGAGACCGACGCCGAGCAGGCGTTCACCAGGCTGTTCCGGGACTCGACCCACGCCTTCTGGCTGGACAGCGCCCGGGTCGAGGAGGGACTGTCCCGCTTCTCCTACCTCGGCGACGCCTCCGGGCCGCTGTCCGAGGTGGTCCGCTACGACGTCGGCACCGGCGCGGTCGAGGTCGCCACGGCGGCCGGCGCCCCGACCCGGGTGCCCGGCACCATCCTGTCCTACCTCCAGCAGCGGCTGGAGGCCATCCACCTCGACTCGTCGGCCCTGCCCACCGACCTGACCTGCGGCTACGTGGGCTACTTCGGCTACGAGCTGAAGGGCGACCTGGGCGCTGCCGGGCCGCACCGCGCCGACACCCCGGACGCGTACTGGATCTTCGCCGACCGGTTCGTCGCGGTCGACCACCGGGACCGGCAGACCTACCTGGTGGCGCTCTCCGACGGCAGCGAGGGCAGCGACGACGCGGCACGGGACTGGGTCGAGGCCGTCGCCGAGCAGCTCACCGCCATCCCCGAGGCGGGACCGGTCACCCCGCTCACCCCGCCGCCGGTCGACACCAGCTCGCTGGTCGCGTCGCTGGAGCGGGACCGGGAGCAGTACCTGGCCGACATCGCCGCCTGCAAGCAGGAACTGGTCGCCGGGGAGAGCTACGAGATCTGCCTGACCAACGGGCTGCGCCTGCCGCGTCCCCGCGACGGGTTCGCCTTCTACCGGGCCATGCGCCGGTACAACCCGGCCCCCTACTCGGCCTACCTGCGGCTGGGCGACATCGAGGTGGCCTGCTCCTCCCCGGAGCGCTTCCTGCGGCTGACCGCCGACCGGGTGGTCGAGACCAAGCCGATCAAGGGGACCGCGCCCCGGCACCCCGACCCCACGGTCGACGCGGCACTGCGCGACGAGCTGACCACCAGCGACAAGACCCGCGCCGAGAACCTGATGATCGTCGACCTGCTCCGCAACGACCTCGGTCGGGTCTGCGAGGTCGGCAGCGTCACCGTCCCCAAGCTGATGCAGACCGAGTCGTACGCGAGCGTGCACCAGCTCGTCTCGACCATCCGGGGCCGCCTGCGGGCCGAGGCCACCGCCGTCGACTGCGTCGAGGCGTGCTTCCCCGGCGGCTCGATGACCGGGGCGCCGAAGCTGCGGACGCTGGAGATCATCGACGGGCTGGAGACCACCGCCCGGGGCATCTACTCCGGTTCGCTGGGCTTCCTGAGCTGCAACGGCACCGCCGACCTCAACATCGTCATCCGCACCGCGGTGCTGTCCGGCGACGGCATGCGGGTCGGCGCCGGCGGGGCCATCATCCTCGACTCCGATCCGGAGGGGGAGTTCGACGAGATGCTGCTGAAGGCCGCCGCCCCGTTGCGCGCGCTGCTCAGCGGCGGCTACCGGGAGGACGTCGATGTCTACCAGTGATCCGCTGTCGGTGTGCATCGTCGGCATGGGGCCGCGTGGGCTCTGCGTGCTGGAGCGCCTGGTCAGCAACGCCGCCGCCGACCCCGACCGGCCGGTACGCGTCGACGTCGTCGACCCGTACCCGCCCGGGGCGGGCCGGGTGTGGCGGGCCGACCAGTCCGACCGGCTGCTGATGAACACCGTGGCCTCCCAGGTGACCGTGTTCCCCGACTCGACCGTGGAGCTGGCCGGTCTGCTCCGGGAGGGCCCGAGCCTCTACGAGTGGGCCCGGTTCCAGGTGCTGATGGGCGACCTCGGCCAGTTCCCGGCCGACGTCGCCGAGGAACTGCGCGCGGTGGGACCCGACACCTACTCCACCCGCCGGCTGTTCGGCCACTACCTGGCCTGGGTCTACCGGCGGGTGGTCGGCACCGCGCCGGCCAACGTCACCGTCCGCGCCCACGCCACGGTCGCCGTCGCGCTGTGGGACGAGTCCGACGGCAAGCAGTGCGTGCAGTTGCAGACCGGCGACCGGCTCCCCGGCCTGGACGCGGTGGTGCTGGCGCAGGGCCACTACCCGGTCACCCCGACCCCGCAGGAGCAGACGCTCGCCGAGTTCGCCGTCGAGCGGGGGCTGACGTACATCCTGCCGGCCAACCCGGCCGACGTGGACCTGTCGATGGTGCGGCCCGGCGAACCGACCCTGCTGCGCGGGCTCGGGCTCTGCTTCTTCGACTACCTGGCACTGCTCACCGAGGGACGCGCCGGCCGCTACGTCCGCGCCGACGACGGCCGGCTGACCTACCTGCCGTCCGGGTTGGAACCGCAGTTGCTGGCCGGCTCCCGCCGCGGCATCCCGTACCGGGCGCGGGGCCGCAACGAGAAGGGCGCACACGGGCGGCACGAGCCACGGGTGCTCACCGTCGCGCTGGTCGAGCGGCTGCGCGCGGCCCGGGACACCACCGCGATGGACTTCATGACCGACCTGTGGCCGCTGATCGCCAAGGAGGTGGAGACGGCCTTCTACGTGGCGGTGCTGCGCCGGGCCGGCTGCCGCGGCAAGGCCCGCCGGTTCGAGGCCGAGTACCTCCAGGTACCCCGGGGCGACGCGCGGGAGGAGGAGATCCGCCAGCACTTCGGGATCACCGAGCGGTGGGACTGGGACACGGTGCTGGACCCGGCCCGCGACGAGACCTTCACCGGGTCGGCGGCGCTACAGGAGTGGATGCTGCGCTACCTCGACGAGGACGCCCGCACGGCGGAGGAGGGCAACGTCAGCGGCCCGCTCAAGGCGGCCATGGACGTCCTGCGTGACCTGCGCAACGAGGTCCGCCTCGCCGTCGACCACGGCGGTCTGCGGGGCGCCTCGCACCGTGAGCACCTGGACCGCTGGTACACCCCGATGAACGCCTTCCTCAGCATCGGCCCCCCGGCCCACCGGGTCGAGCAGCTGGCCGCGCTCATCCGCGCCGGTGTGCTGCGGATCGTCGGGGCCGAGATGCGGGTGACGCCGTGTCCCGAGCAGGCCGGGTTCCTCGTCGAGTCGCCCCGCACGCCGGAGAGCCCGGACGTGGTGACCGCCATGATCGAGGCGCGGCTGCCGGAGGTGGACCTGCGGCGTACCGCCGATCCGTTGCTCGGCTGGATGCTCGCGCACCGGTCCTGCGCGCCGCACGTGGTGCCCGACCGGGAGGCCGGGCCGCACGTCACCGGCGGGCTGGCGGTGACCGGCCGGCCGTTCCACCCGGTGTCGGCGGCCGGTGAGCGACACACCCGTCGCTTCGTGTTCGGGGTGCCCACGGAGGGTGCACACTGGGCCACCGCGGCGGGCGCGCGGCCGGGCGTCAACTCGGTGATGCTCGGCGACGCGGACGCGATCAGCCTGTCGGTGCTCGCCCTCACCGCGCAGGCGGCCACCACGACGGGAGCGGTGACGACATGACCGAAGGCTTCGACCACGGGCTGCTTAGCCCCGGCAGCGCCGGCCGGGGCATCGAGGACGCCGTCCGGGACCGGGCGGTCCTGCAGGCGATGCTCGACGCGGAGGCCGCCCTGGTGCGGGCCCAGGCCCGGCTGGGGGTGGTGCCCGGGGAACACGCGGACACCATCACCGCCGTCGCCGACGCCCACCGGATCGACCTCGACGCGGTGGCCCGCAGGGCGACCGAGACGGCGAACCCGGTGGTCGCGGTGGTCGCCGCGCTCACCGAGCTGGTCACGGCGCTGGACCCGGCCGCCGCGGAGTACGTGCACCGCGGCTCCACCAGCCAGGACATCCTGGACACCGCGCTGATCCTGGTGGCGGAGCGTGCGTTGCGGGTGATCGACGCGGACCTGGCCGCGACCGCCGACGCGCTGGCCACCCTCGCCGACCGGCACCGGGGCACGCCGCTGGCCGGCCGGACCCTGACCCAGCACGCCGTGCCGACCACGTTCGGCCTGAAGGCGGCGACCTGGCTCTCCGGCGTCCTCGACGCCCGGCAGGCGATCCACGCCCTGCTCACCGAGGGGCTGCCGGTGCAGCTCGGCGGGGCCGCCGGCACCCTCGGGGCGTACCTGGAGTTCGCCCGGCTCGCCGGGGACACCGACGACGGCTACGCCGAGAAGCTGATCCACGCCTTCGCCGAGGAACTCTCCCTGGCCGAGCCGCACGCGCCCTGGCACACCGTGCGGACGCCCCTGCACGCCGTCGCGGGCGTGCTGGGGCTGACCACCGGCGTGCTCGGGGCGATGGCGGCGGACGTGCAGGTCATGGCGCGTACCGAGATCGGGGAGCTGGCCGAGCCGACCGGCCCGGGACGCGGGGTGTCCTCGGCGATGCCGCACAAACGCAACCCGGTGCTGGCGACCCGGATCCGGGCGGCGGCCACCCAGCTGCCGATGCTCGCCGCGACCGTCGCGCACTGCCTCGTCGCCGAGGACGAACGCCCGGGCGGGGCCTGGCATGCCGAGTGGCAGCCGTTCCGGGAGGCGTTGCGGCTGGCCGGTGGGGCCGCCGACGCGGCGGCCGAGCTGGCCGGCGGGCTGACGGTGTTCCCCGACCGGATGCGCGCCAACCTCGACCTCGCCGGGGAGTTCATGGCCTCGGAACGGTTGGCCGTGCGACTCGCCCCGCTGCTGGGCAAGGCGGTGGCGAAGGAACTGCTGACCACTCTGACCGGCCGGGCGGTGCAGACCGGGCAGCCGCTGCGCGACCTGGTGACGGCCGACCCCCGGGTCACCGCCGTCCTCGACCCGGCCGAGGTCGCCACCCTGCTCGACCCGGCCGGCTACGTCGGTGCCGCCGACCTGCTGGTGGACCGGGTCCTGCACCGCTACCGGACGGTCGGCGCGCGGTCGGCCCTCGCGACCGAGGGCCGGCGGCCGTGAGCGGGCCGGGCCCCCTGGCACGTCCGGTGCTCGGCGCGCCGATGGCGGGAGGAGTCAGCACGCCCGCCCTCGTCGCGGCCGTCGGCGACGCCGGGGGGCTCGGTTTCCTGGCCGCAGGCTATCTCCGCCCGGCGGACCTGGCCGCCGACATCGACCAGGTCCGCCGCAGCACCACCGCACCGTTCGGGGTCAACGTCTTCGTGCCGGAGTCCCGGCCGGTGGACCGGGCCGCCGTCGCCCGGTTCCGGGAGGCGTTGCTGCCCGAGGCGGCCCACCGGGGGGTGACCCTGCCCGAGCCGCCCGAGCGGGACACCGACCACTTCGCCGACAAGATAGAGGTGGTACTGGCCGCGCGGGTGCCGGTGGTCAGCTTCACCTTCGGCTGCCCGTCCCGGGCGGTCGTCGAGCGGCTGCACGCCGCCGGGTCGCAGGTCGTCGTCACGGTCACCGACGTCGCGGAGGCGCGGGTGGCCGTCGCGGCCGGAGCCGACGCGCTCTGCGTGCAGAGCGCCGACGCCGGCGGGCACCGGGCGAGCTTCACCCCCGAACGCCGCCCCGACCCGCAGCCGGGCACGGCCGAACTGGTCGGCACGGTCCGGCGGGCCGTCGCGGTGCCGCTGATCGCCGCCGGGGGGATCACCGACCCGGCGCAGGTCGACGCGGTGGTCGCGGCCGGCGCGTCGGCGGTGCAGGTCGGCACCGCGCTGCTGCTGACCCCCCAGGCCGGCACCCATCCGGCGCACCGGGCCGCGCTGACCGAGCCCGGCCGGCCCGGCACCGTCGTCACCCGGGCCTTCTCGGGCCGGCCGGCGCGGGGGCTGCGCAACCGGTTCGTCGACTCCTTCGACGCGCTGGCCCCCGCCGCCTACCCGCAGATCCACCACCTGACCAAACCGTTGCGCGTGGCGGCGGCGGCACGCGGCGACGCCGAGCACATGGCGCTCTGGGCCGGCACGGGCTACCGGTCCGCCCGGCCGGAGCCCGCCGGTCGGGTGGTCACCCGCCTCGCCGCCGCCGTGGCCGCCGCGACCCCACCGCATCCCGCACCCCGTTGACCAGCCGTACCCCCGAGGAGGACCCGATGCCGCACATCAACATCAAGTTTTTTCCGGTCGACCTGCACCGGGACACCGAGCAGCAGCTCGTCGACGAGCTGACCGAGGCGGTCACCACCGCCTTCGGGTGCAGCCCGAACGTGGTGTCCATCGCCCTGGAACCGGTGGAGGAGCAGCGCTGGCAGGCGCAGGTCTACCAGCCGGAGATCGTCGAACGGCAGCACCTGCTGCGCAAGGTGCCGAACTACTGACACCCCGGCCCCTGGAAGAGGTGGAGACCGCCATGGCGCAGCCGACCCGTACCCTCGCACCGAGACCGTTACCCAGCATCGCCGACGGCATCGACGACCTCGTCGGCAACACACCCCTGCTGCGCCTGCCCGTCGCGCACCGGGCACCCGGTGCCGAGGTGCTGGCGAAGCTGGAGTGCGCGAACCCGGCCGCCAGCGTGAAGGACCGCGCGGCGCTCTACATGCTCCGCGCGGCGGAGGCCGACGGGCGGCTGCGCCCCGGCGGCGTCGTGGTGGAGGCGACGTCGGGCAACACCGGCATCGCGTTGGCCGCCCTGTGTGCGGCGCGCGGGTACCGCTGCGTCATCGTGTTGCCGGACAACGCCACCCCGGAGCGGATCGGCCTGCTGCGCCGGTTCGGCGCCGACGTGGTGCTGACCCCCCGCGAGGCGCGTTACCAGGGCGCGGTCGACAAGGCCGAGGAGATCTGCGCGATGACGCCGGGCGCGTGGTTCGTCCGGCAGCACGACAACGACGACAATCCCCGGGCCCACCGGGAGACCACCGGCCCGGAGATCTGGACCGACACCGGCGGCCGGGTCGACGTTTTGGTCTGCGGGGTCGGCACCGGCGGCACGCTCAGCGGCACCGCCGGCTACCTCAAGGAGCGCAACCCCGCGCTGCGGGCGGTCGCGGTGGAGCCGGCGGGTTCGCCGCTGCTGTCCGGGGGTACGGCCGGCACCCACGCCATCCCCGGTTTCAACGGCGGGTTCGTCGCCCCCACCACCGATCTGAGCCTGATCGACGAGGTCGTCACCGTCACCGACGACGAGGCGGCGGACACGAGCAGCTGGCTGGCCCGCCGCGTCGGGGTCCTCGCCGGGGTGTCCTCCGGGGCGGCCACCCACGTGGCGCTGCGGGTGGCCCGTCGGCGCGACAGCGTCGACAAGCGGATCGTCGTCATCCTCCCCGACACCGGGGAGCGCTACCTGAGCATGTGGTCTGAGCGTCCGTGAGACGCCGGAGATTCGGAGGGGACGGTCCCGTGCGGACACTGCTACTCGTCGGTGGCGTCGACGACACCGCCGTCGCGGCGAAGGAACTCGGTCTGCGGGTGCTCCTGCTCCAGCACCCCACCAAGATCACCGAACGGCAGCGGCAGGTGGCCGACGTCGTGGAGGTGCTGGACTACACCGACTGGACGCTGACCGCGCCGGTCGTGACCCGGCTGCACCAGCGGTGGCGCATCGACCAGGTGGTGTCGCTGACCGAGCCGGGCCTGGACATCGCGGCCCGCGCCCGTGACCTGCTCGGCCTCGACGGCACCAGCTACCCGGTGTCCCGCCGGTTCCGGGACAAGCTGGCCATGCGGCGCCACCTGGTCAGCCGCGACGCCGAGGCGGTCGCGGCGGCCCCCCTGCGCGACTTCGACGACCTGCGCGCCTTCGGCGTCCGGCACGGGTACCCGTTCGTGGTGAAGCCGACCGCCGCCACCGCCAGCATCGGGGTGTTCCGGGTCGACGACCCGTCCGGACACGAGGCCGTGTGGGAGCAGGTGTGCCGGTTGCGGGGGACCCGCACCGACCGGGTGTCGACCCTGCTGGTGCTCGACGACTTCCTGATGGAGGAGTACGTCCACGGCCGGGAGTTCAGCGTCGAGACGTTCAGCTTCGCCGGCCGGCACGTGGTCGTCACGATCACCGAGAAGATGACCGACCCGGGCCACTTCGCCGAACTCGGCCACGCCGTGCCGGCCCGGCTGACCGAGGACGCCTGGGACCGGGTCGGCGAGTGCGTCGCCACCTTCCTCGACCACCTGGGCTTCACCGACGGCCCCTGCCACACCGAGGTCCGCCTCAGCGGTACCCGGGCCCGCATCATCGAGGGCCACCACCGCTACGGCGGCGACGCCATCCCCGAACTCGTCCGCGCCGTGTACGGCATCGACCTGGACCGGCTCGCCGTCGGCTGGCCGTTCCGCCTGGTCGACCCGTTGCCGGACAGCCCCGCGCCCCGGGGTGCGGGCTGTGTGCGTGCCGTCGTCGGCCCACCCGGTCGGGTGCTGTCCGTCGAGGGGGTGCCGGAGGCGGCCCGCCAGCCCGACGTCCTGGCGGTCCGGATCAGTGCCCGGCCCGGCGACGAGGTGCGCCCGCTGCGGGACAACTGGGACCGGCTCGGCCTGGTCGCCGTCACCGGCCCCACCGTCGTCGCCGCCGCGCAGCGGGGCGCGCGGCTCGTCGACGAGTTCATCCGCATCCGCATCCGCGACGACCGGGGTGCCGTGCACCTGGCCCGGGTCGCCGAGGTGCACCAGCTGACCGGGGCGGTGGGGTAGGTGAGCGTGCTGATCCTGCACCGCAATCCGCTGGAGCCGTTCCCGTACCGGGACTGGCTGGCCGACCACGACCAGCCGGCGGTGCTGCTCGCCGCCCGCGACAAGATCGAGTCCTTCGGCGAGGAGATCCCGACCGACACCCTCGGCCTGGCCCACCTGGAGGTGCTCGACCACTACGACCGGGACGTGGCGGCCCGCGCCACCGCGCTCGCCGCCCGCCACCGGCCCCGGCACGTCGTCGCCCTGCACGAGGCGGACCTGGAACTCGCCGCCGAGCTGCGGGCACGCTTAGGGCTGCCGGGCCCTCGGCCCGCCGACATCCGGCCGTTCCGCGACAAGCTGCTGATGAAGCAGCAGGCGGTGGCCGCCGGCATCGAGGTGGCCCCGCACACCCTGGCGACCACGGCCGGGCAGGTACGGGCCTTCGCGGCCGACCACGGGTACCCGGTGGTGCTCAAGCAGCGGGCCGGCTACAACTCCGTCGGGTTGCGCATCGTGCGCTCCGCCGGGGAGCTGCCCGCCCACCTGGACGAGCTGTACCGCGACGGCGACCGCGACGACCTGCTCGTCGAGCGGTTCGTGCCCGGCCGGATGTGCCACGTCGACGGGTTCGTCCGGGCCGGCCGTACCGTGCTGGCCTGGCCGTCGCAGTACCAGTACGACCTCGCCTCGTTCGGCAGCGATCCCGGCCCACGCATCGACGTGACCCTCGACCCGGACGACCCGCTCACCGGGCGGCTGCTCGACCTCGTCGACCGGGTGCTGGCCGCCCTCACCCGTCGGCCCGGTGCGCTCACCGACCACGCCTTCCACGCGGAGGTGTTCCACACCCCCGACGACCGGCTGGTGCTCTGCGAGATCGCCTGCCGCAGCGGCGGGGCGAAGATCCGCGAGGTGTTCGAGGTGATGTTCGGCGTCAACCTGGCGGAGGCGGAGCTGCGTACCCAGTTGGGGCTGCCCGTACCGGCGTTGGACCGGCTCAGCGGCGACGCCCGCCCGCGTCCGCGCAGCATGTCCGGCCAGATGCTGATGATGAAACGTCCCGGGCTGGTGCGCACGGTGCCCAGCCCGCCGACCGAGCCGTGGGTCCGCCGGTTCTGGTGCTGGGCCCGGCCCGGGCAGGTGATCCCGCCGGCCGCCGGGTCGGCCGACTTCCTCACCGCCGCCGTCGCCGCCGCCCCGACCCGGGTCGAGTGCGAGGCGCGGCTACGCCGCCTCGGCGACCGGGTCGCCGCGCAGATCCAGATCGGGGAGGCGTCGTGACCGGCCGGGGAGTCCAGGCCCGCTACATGGCGGCGATGGTGATCGACGCCACCGGCAGCGGCATGTACCTGCCGCTGTCGCTGATCTACTTCCAGCACAGCACCGGCCTGTCCGTGGGACGGGTCGGCGCGATCGTCAGCGCGGCGGCGGTGCTCGGCCTGATCGCCAACCCGCTGACCGGGGTGCTCGTCGACCGGTTCGGCGCACGCGCCGTGGTGGTGGGCGGCTACCTGCTGCGCGCCGCCGCCTTCGCCTGCTATCCCCTGGTCGACTCGGCGGGGCCGCTGTTCCTGGCGGTGCTGGTGGTGGCGTTCGGTGACGTGTCGTTCTCCCCGTCGGTGCACTCGCTGGTCGCGGAGATCGCCAGCGGCAGCGCCCGGGACAAGCTGATCGCCGCGCAGCGGAGCCTGCGCAACGCCGGGCTCGGCGCGGGTGGTCTGCTGGCCGGGGCGGCGCTCACGGTGCGGGCCGACCGCGCGTTCACCGTGATCGTGCTGACCAGCGCGGTCGCCTTCACCGTCGCGGCCGGGCTGATCCGCGCGATCCCCGTGCACCGCCGGTCCGGCGGCACCGCCCGGACGACGCAGGGTCGGGGCTACCGGCTGGTGGCCCGCAACCGCCCGTTCCTCGCTCTCACCCTGCTCAACGTGCCGACCGCGTTCGGCTACATGGTGCTGGCGGTGAGCCTTCCCGTCTACGTGACGCTGCACCTGGGGCAGCCGGCCTCGCTCGTCGGCGCGCTCTACGCGGTGAACACCATCGGCATCGCGGTGGCGCAGATCCCGGTCACCCGGGCGTTGACCCGGTTCCGCCGGTCCAGGGCCGTGGCGGCCGGTGCCGGCGTGTTCGGGCTGTCGTTCGTGTCGTTCGCGGTGCTCGGCGCGACGGCCGGCGGCGCGGTCCTGCTGGCCGGGGTGTTCGCCGCGACCGCGCTGTTCACCGTCGGGGAACTCCTGCACGGGGCGACCGCGTCCGCGCTGGTGGTCAACGCGGCCCCCGAGCAGACCCGGGGCCGGCACCTCGCCGTCTACCAGCTGTCCTGGGCGGTGCCGGGCGCGTTGGCGCCGGCGGTGCTGACCGCGCTGCTGTCGCTGTCGCCGACCGGCATGTGGCTCGTGCTGGCGGCCGGTGTGGTGGTGTCGGCGGTCGGCGTGCTGCGCCTCGAACCTCACCTGCCCCCGGCGGCGGTCCGGGCGCCGGCCGCGCCGCAGACGGGCGACGGGCCGACCCCGCCGTCACCCGGGGACACCGCCCACGGCGGTCCGGCCGCCGACCCGCCCGGCGGTCCCGCCGCCACTGATCCGCCCGGCGGCGTGCCCGCCGCCGGTCCCGTACGAGTCAGGGAGAGTCACTGATGGGAGTTGCCAGCTGGGTGGTCCTCACCGGCGACGATCCACGGCACGCGCCACCGGCAGCCGCCGGCCAGTGCGGCTGGGTGAGTCAGATCGCGCCCCTGATCACCGAGTTCAGCCGGCCGGGGGACCTGGTGCTCGACCCGTTCGCCGGGTGGGGTACCAGCCTCGTCGCGGCCTCGGTCACCGGCCGGCGCGGCATCGGCCTGGAGATCTCCCCGGACCGGGCCAAGCAGGCGACGCGCCGCCTGGAGGCGTACCCCGGCCAGGTGATGATCTGCGGTGACGCCCGCCGGCCCCCGGTGCCCGACCGTAGCGTCGACTTCCTCGTCACCGACCTGCCCTACTTCGGCACCGCGCTCGACACCGACTCCCCGGTCGACGGCCAGTTCTACGCGCTGCGCGACTACTCCGCCTACCTGACCGCCCTCGACCACGCCTTCCACGCGCTGGCCCGGGTGCTCAAGCGGGGCGCGTACGCGGTCGTGGCGGTGCAGAACCGGCGGGTCGCCGACCGGTTCGTGCCGCTGGCGTGGGATGTCGGCCGGGTGCTCGGCGGTCACCTCACCCTCGGCGACGAGCGCATCCACCTCTATCCGCGCCCGGTCACCGAGGGGGACCCGATGGTCAACAACCGGGGGCACGAGTACCTGCTCGTCGCGCGGAAGCGGTAGCCGCCGTTCAGGAGCCGACACCCACGCCCAGGGCACGCTTGTCCGGCTTGCCGCTCGGCCCCACCGGCACCCCGGCGATCACCTCGACGGTCGTCGGGACGGCGGCCGCGCCCAGGGCCGCCGCGACCCGGGCGCGCAGCCGGTCGACGTCCACCGGGTCACCGCCGGCCGGCACCACGTACGCGTGCACCGCCTCGCCGGTGACGTCGTCGGGGCGGCTGACCACGTACGCCTCGGCGACGGCGGGGTCGGTGGCGAGCACCCGCTCGATCGGGCCGGCGTAGACCAGGTTGGCGTTGACGATGATCACGTCCCGGGCCCGGCCGGACAGGTGCAGGTAGCCGTCGGCGTCCAACCGGGCCAGGTCGCGGGTGCGCACCCAGCCGTCGGTGAACACCTCGGCGGTCTCGGCCGGGTCGCCCCAGTAGGCGTCGGCCTGCGCCGGGGTCCGGACGAAGAGTTCACCCTCGGTCGCCGGCCGGCCGTCGGCGTCCCGGACGGACAGGTCGACCACCGCCGGGGCGCGCCCGACCGAGGCGAGCCGGCGCGGGTCGGCCAGCAGCTCAGCCGGGGTGACCATCGAGATCATCCCGGTCTCGGTCTGCCCGTAGCCGTGGAAGACGACCGGGCCGAGCACGTCGAGCGCCTCGGCGAGCCGGGACGCGGTGAGCGGGGAACCGGAGACCACGAGCGCCCGCAGGCTGCCCAGGTCGACCGGGTCGGCGCGCTGGTCCCGGACGAGCTGGTGCAGCTTGCCGACGGTGATCACGCTCGCGGTGGCCCGGTGCCGGGTGATCATGCCGGGGAATCCGGGCGGGCGGGCGGCGACCAGGGTGCCCCCGGCGGCCAGGGTGAGGATGCCGTACTCCAGCATCACCTGGCTGCTCAGCGAGCCGAAGACCAGGTAGCGCCCCAGCCGGGGGGCGAGTTCGGCGATCGCCGGTGGCCACCGGTCGGGGTGGGCCGCCCAGGCCGCGCTCATCGCCGCGTACGTCTGGGCGCAGCCCTTGGGATGGCCGGTGCTGCCGCTGGTCCAGGTGATCCGGGCGACGTCGCCGGGCCGGCCGGCGGCGACCAGCGGGCTGCCGTCGTCGGTGGTCCCCGCCAGCGTGGCGAGCCGGGCGTCGTCGACGAGCAACGCGTCGTCGCTGGCGAGCAGCCGGTCGAGTTGCGCCGGGGTCAGCTCCGGCCGGATGCCGGACACCCGCGCGCCGACGGTGAACGCGGCGAGGACACCGGCGAGCGCCTCCGGGGTGACCCCGATCCGCAACGCCACCGCCCGACCCGGCCCGATGCCGGCGGCCCGCAGCCCGCTGGCGATCCGCCGGACCAGGTCCGCCAGCTCGGCCGCGCCGACGATCCGGTCGCCGTCCTCGAAGACCGGCCGGTCGCCACCGGTGGTGAGCAGCCGCAGCACGGGCTGCGGCCACAGCTCACCACCGGCGGCGGCCCCGGACCGGTCGCGGTCCGCCGACCCGCGACCGGTCCGGTCGTGCCCGCCGTGCCGGCCGGGCCCCGTGGCGCGAGGGTCGGCGTCCGCCGCGCCACGGCCGTCGTGGTGGTGCTCAGCCGGCATCGGACAGGACGCCCTTGAGGAACAGCGTCAGGGGCTGCTGGTGCACGCCGGGCAGGTCCCAGTTGTTCTCCAGGTTCTCGGCGAGGTGGTGGGTGGCGACGACCTGCCCGCCCCGGTGCACCCGGACGACGGGGTGCAGGTAGCTGGCGTCGTGGGCGCGTTCGGCGTCGTTCTCGGCGATCCGGGGCACGGTGATGTCGAACGGGTCGACCTGGTCGTGGTCCGGGCCGTACTCCAGGGTGGTCACCACCGCGAACGGCTCGGGCCCCAGGCCGCCGTCGAGCAGGTGGGCCACGGGCACCTCCTCGTGGTAGCGCGCGACGCCGTCGGCGATCACGACGACGTCGCCGAGGACGGTGAACTGCTGCCACAGCGCGGAGGTGCGGTTGATCCGGGCGATGATCGCGTCGGTGATCGCCTCCGGGGTGGCGTCCACTGTGGTGGCCGGCCACGGTGTCCCGTGGTACCGGGCGTCGAGCATCCGGTGCAGGGCGCGTACGCCGTACCGGAAACCGTGGATGAAGCCGTTGGTGGAGCGCTTGAAGTCGCGTTGCTGGGTGAGGGTGCCGGCGAAGAACAGGCCGGGCACGTTCACCGACTCGAAGCCGGAGGTCTGCTCGGGGAAGCGGTCGTTGATGACCAGCCGGGGCCGGGCCGACGGGTCGAAGATGTCCGCGTCGAACCGGAAGCCGGTGCACAGGATGATCCGGTCGTAGTCGATCTGCCGCAGCGACTCGCGGGTGCGGGCGTACCGGAAGTCGATGCGGTAGCCGCCGTCGTCGCGGCGGGCGATCCGCTCGACGGTGCCGTCGAGGACCGCGTTCTGCGACTTGAGCTGGTAGGTGTCGAGGAAGTTGTTGTTCACCGCGCGCAGGTGCCCGACGTAGTGCGTCTGCCAGGCCAGCCGGATCGAGTGCGGGCCGGCGACGTGGATGACGGCGGCGGTCTCGACCAGGGCGTCGGCGGTCTCGAAGGCCGAGTTGCCCTTGCCGATGATCAGGACCCGCTGGTTGGTGAAGTCGTCCGGGTCGACGCTGACGGTGTCGTAGCGTTCGGCGAGTTCGACGCCCTCGATCGGCGGGACGTAGAGCTTCGAGACGCCGGTGGCCACGACGACCCGGCGGGCGGTCAGGGTGTCGTCGCCGGCCTCGACGGTGAACAGGTCACCGTCGCGGGCGATCCGGGTGACCCGGGTGTCGTAGCGGACCCGCAGCCCCTGCGCGAAGGCCGCGAGATAGCGCACCATGTCGTCGGCGTCAGGGAAGTAGCGCCGGCTGAAGTTGCGGAACAGCAGCGCCGGATCGTCGGTGAGCAGCGAGTTCCAGTCGGAGCGCAGGTTGAACTCCGGATCGTCGGAACCGGTCCAGACCTTGTTGATGGAGATCAACTGGCGGTGCCGCGGGTAGCGGCCGAAGAACGTGCCCGGCGCCGGCCCGGCCTCCAACACCAGATGGTCGCGGCCGTCGCGCTCCAGCAGGGCGGCGAGTTGGAGCCCGGCCGGCCCGGCTCCGATGATCAGGTAGTCGAGCGTCATGCGGCGCACCGTATCGGCCCGATTTCAAAGCGTTCTGAGAATCGCTCTCTAGGGTCCGGTCGCATGACGACAGAGGTTGATCTCGCGGCACCGCTGCGGATCGCCGACCTGAGCGCCGCCCGCGACCCGGTCCGGGTCGTGGTCGGCGCTCAGGTCCGCGACCGGGTCACCCGCACCCGCACCTTCCTGTCCGCGGTGCTCGGCGAGGACCGCGCGGTGTACGGCAGCACCACCGGCTTCGGTGCCCTCGTCGGGTACGCCGGCCGCGCCGACCTGCGTGACCAGGCCGACAACACCCTCGCCCACCTCGGCGCGGGCCACGGCCCGGATCTCGCCCCGGAGATCGTCCGGGCGACCGTGCTGGTCCGGGCCTGGTCGCTGGCCCGGGGCGCGTCAGGGGTGTCGCCGCACGTCGTCGACGCGTTGACCGCGATGCTCGGGACCACCTTCGTGCCCGCCGTGCCGAGGTGGGGTTCGGTGGGCGCGAGCGGGGACCTGATCCCGCTGGGCGCGGCGGCCCAGGCGCTGCGCGGTCGCGGCCACGCCTACCTCGACGGGGTACGCCTGCCGGCCGCGCAGGCGCTGGAGAAGGCCGGCCTGACCCCGCTGCCACTTGACGGACGGGACGCCCTGGCCCTGGTCAACGGCACCTCGCTGACCACCGCGGCGACGGCGCTGGCGTTGTCGGCCGTACGTGCCGCGCACCGGGCGGCGCAGGTGCTCACCTGCCTGCTGGCCGACCTGCTCGGCTGCGACCCGCAGTTCCTCGACGCCCGGCTGCTGCGCGCGTACGGGCACCCGGGCGCGATCGACGTGGGCGCGCGGATGCGGCAGGTCGGCGAGGGGTTGGTCCCGTCGGGCAGGCGCGCGTTGCAGGAGCCGTACAGCATCCGGTGCGCGCCGCAGCTGCTCGGCGCGGCCGAGGACGCGCTGCGCCACGTCGATTCCGTGGTCACCGCCGACCTGGGCAGCGTCAGCGACAACCCGCTGTTCTTCCCCGACGACGACCTCGTGGTGCACGGCGGCAACTTCTTCGGCCAGCCGGCCGCGTTCGCCGCCGACCTGCTGTCGATGGTGGTGGCGCAGGTCGGCAACCTCGCCGAACGGCAACTCGACCTGCTCGTCGACCCGCACCGCAACGGTGGCCTGCCGCCGATGCTGGCCGCCGGCCCGGGGCAGCAGCACGGGCTGCAGGGCGTGCAGTTGGCCTCCACCGCGCTGATCGCCGAGATCCGCCGGGACGCCATGCCGGCGAGCATGCAGAGCCTGCCGACCAACCTGCACAACCAGGACGTCATCCCGCTCGGCACCCAGGCCGCCCTGCGGGTCTTCGACCAGGCCGGGCTGCTGCGGCTGATCGTCGGCTCGTTGGCGCTGGGGCTGCGTCAGGCCGCGTACGTGGGGGCCCGCACGCCCACCGCCCCGGGCTGCGCCCGGGTGCTGGCGGCGCTGGTCGCGGCGATCCCCCCGGTCGACCCGGACCGGCCGCTCGACGGCGACGTCCGGCGGGCCGCCGACGTGATGGACGCACTGGAACTCCCGTTGACCCCTCTCACCCTGGATGGCCCGTCGTGACCCTCGACTGTCTGATCATCGGAGCCGGCCCCGCCGGCCTGCAACTGGCCGCCCTGCTTCAGGCCGACGGCCGGCGTGACTACCTGGTGCTGGAGGGCGCGGACATCCCGGGCGCGTTCTTCGCCACCTATCCCCGGCACCGGCAACTGATCTCCATCAACAAGCCGCACACCGGCTCCGACGATCCGGAGTTCAACCTGCGGCTGGACTGGAACTCGCTGCTCACCGACGATCCGGCGCTGCGGTTCACCAGGTACACCGAACGGTACTTCCCGGACGCCGACGTGATGGTCCGCTACCTGGCCGACTTCGCCGCGCGGACCGGGGTGAAGGTGCGCTACGGCGCGCGGGTCACCTCGGTGTCCAAGGTGGACGGGATCTTCGAGGTGCACGCGGGGGAGACCTTCCGGGCCCGGCGGGTGGTCGTCGCCACCGGCGTGTCCCGGCCGTACCTGCCGGACATTCCCGGGCTGGAGCTGGCCGAGCAGTACGCGGACATGCCCGTCGACCCGCGCGACTACCTCGACCAGAAGGTGCTGATCATCGGCAAGGGCAACTCCGCGTTCGAGACGGCGGACAGCCTGATGGAGACCACCACCCTGATCCACCTGGCCGGGCCCAGCTCGGTGCGGATGGCCTGGCGCACCCACTACGTCGGGCACCTGCGGGCGGTGAACAACAACTTCCTCGACACCTACCAGCTCAAGTCGGCCAACGCGATCCTGGACGGCACCGTCCGGCGGATCACCCGCGACGCCGACGGCTACACGGTGACGTTCGCGTTCTCCCGCGCCGACGAGGTGACCAAGGAGCTGCGCTACGACCGGGTGCTCGTCTGCACCGGGTTCGCCTTCGACGCGTCGATCTTCGACGAGTCGTGCCGGCCGGAGCTGGCGATCCGGGACCGCTTCCCGGCCCAGACCGCGCAGTGGGAGTCGGTGAACGTGCCCGACCTGTTCTTCGCCGGCACCATCACCCAGCAGCGGGACTTCAAGCGCTCGACCAACGGGTTCATCCACGGTTTCCGCTACGCCGTACGGGCCCTGCACCGGATCCTCGAACGCCGGTACGGGGACACGCCGTGGCCGACGGAGAAGCTGGACGCGACCGGGGCGTCGATCGCCGACGCGATCATCGCCCGGGTCAACCGCACCTCCGCCCTGTGGCAGCAGTTCGACGTCCTCGCCGACGTGGTGACCGTCGCCGACGCCGACGCGCGCTACCACGAGGAGGTGCCGGTGGACTACTTCACCGAGACCGGCCTGCGCACCGCCGACCACGACTACTCCGACGCGTTCGTGGTCACCCTGGAGTACGGCCCGGAGCACGACCAGGTGGACCCGTTCGACGTGACGGTGAAACGGGTCGCGCAGGACGTCGTCGGTGCGGCCCACGACGCGGCGTACCTGCACCCGGTCGTCCGCCACCACCGGGGCGGCCGGGTCGTCGCGACCCACCACCTGGCGGAGAACCTGGAGAACCGGTGGGACCGGCCACAGGTGCACGTGACGCCGCTTGCCGCCTTCGTCGACAGGTGCCTGCGCGGGGCCGGGGACTGACGTGCCGGCCCTCGACGAGGTGGCGCTGAACCTGGCGGACGTGGCCGCCGCCGCCCGCCGCCGCCTCGACCCGGTGCACTGGGACTTCTTCGCGGGCGGGGCCGGCGACGAACGTACCCTGCGGGCCAACGAGGCGGCCTTCGCCCGACGCTTCCTGCTTCCCCGGGTGCTGCGCGCCACCGGCGACCGGGACCTGCGGATCTCGCTGCTCGGCAACGAGGTCTCGATGCCGGTGCTGGTCGCGCCGACCGCGTTCCACCGGCTGGCCCACCCCGACGGCGAGCTGGCCACCGCCCGTGCCGCCGCCGAGGCCGGCACGGTCATGGTGGTGAGCATGGCGGCCACCCGGCCGGTCGAGCAGATCGCGGCGGCCGGCGGGACGCTGTGGTTCCAGCTCTATCCGCACACCGACCTGGAGTTCACCACCACCGTGGTCCGGCGGGCGGTGGCCGCCGGCTGCCGGGCCCTGGTCGTCACGGTCGACTCGCCCGTGTTCGGTCGGCGCGAGCGCGACCTGCGGCACGGATTCGTCGACCTGCCACCCGGCATGGTCTGCGAGAACATGCGTGACGCGGACGGCCGGGTCCGGGACATCGAGATGAACGCCCGGGCGAGCTGGGAGCTGGTCGCCGTGCTGCGTCGGCTCACCACGGTGCCCATCCTGCTCAAGGGGGTGTTGCACCCCGAGGACGCCCGGCTGGCCGTCGAGCACGGGGTGGACGGGGTGGTGGTCTCCAACCACGGCGGCCGGCAACTCGACGGGGTGACGGCCACCCTGGACGCGTTGCCGGCCGTCGTGGCGGCCGTCGGCGGGCGGCTGCCGGTGCTCGTCGACGGCGGGCTGCGGCGCGGGGTCGACGTCCTTGTCGCATTGGCGCTGGGGGCGACGGCCGTGCTGGTCGGCCGCCCGGTGCTGTGGGGGCTGGCGGCGGGCGGCGCGGCCGGGGTGCGGCACGTGCTCGACCTGCTGCACGCCGATCTCGACCGGGCGTTGGCGCTGGTGGGCGTCGCGCGGCCGGGCGACCTGGGCGCCGACCTGGTCACCACGGGAGCCCCGGCGTGAGCGCGCCGGTGCTGTGCGGCGTGCTGCTCGTGGCGGGGGTGGTCGGCTGGACCCTGCCCCGGTGGCTGCCCCCGGCGGTGGTGCGGCTGCGGCAGTGGGTGTTCGCCCGGGTCAACGGCGAGGAGGGCATCCCGGTGCCCGGCCCGCTCGTCGACGTCGAGCACTTCGAGCAACTGTACGCCGACCCGGCGGCCGACGGGCGCAGCCGGGGCGCCGGCCTGTCCGACCTGTTCTGGTACTGGCTGTCGCCCGGCCCGCACATGCACCAGGAGCACCTGGAGCCGGGGGAGCGGTACCGGGCGGTGGCCGGGGTGACCCGGCAGGTGCTCGCGCTGCGACCGCAGCGCGCC
The DNA here is from genome assembly GCF_016901255.1 of Micromonospora humida. Taxonomy (NCBI): domain Bacteria; kingdom Bacillati; phylum Actinomycetota; class Actinomycetes; order Micromonosporales; family Micromonosporaceae; genus Micromonospora; species Micromonospora humida. The sequence goes on along the minus strand of NZ_JAFEUC010000001.1, from coordinate 551,094 downwards.
GACGCGCTCGCCACCGCCGCCACCCGGCGGGTGCTCGACGAGCTGCCGGCCGGGCGGGTCCACGTCCGGTTGCGGGACCTGATGATGCCGGTGTGGGCGGAGGTCTTCCACGAGCTGATCTTCGGTGAGGTGTGCCCGCCGCAGGTCCGGGCGCTCTACGTCGCCAACGCCACCGACGTGGTCGCCGCCCTGAAGTGCACCGGCCTGCGGCACCTGGACCGGCGGGACCCGTTGACCCGCTACCTGCGGGGGCGTCTCGAGGCGGGCACCTGCCCGGTGACGTTGCCACCGCCGTTCACCACCGAGGAGACGGCCTGGTACCTGCACGGCGCGTTCGGCACCACGGCGGTGGTGCAGATGTCCGAGGCGATGGCGCACGTGCTGCTGGCCCTGGCCGGCCGGCCGGACCTGCAACGGGGCCTGGACGACGACGACGCGTTGGACCGGGTGGTCGACGAGACGCTGCGGGTGCATCCGCTCTTCGGCGTCGCGCACCGGATCACCTCCGCGCCGATCGGGTTGCCCTCCGGGGTGACCCTGCCCGCCGGGTCGGTGCTGCTCTTCAACTACCTGGCGTTCCAGCGCAGCGGACCGGCCGGCGACGAACGGTTCGACCCGGACCGGTGGCGCACGCTGCGCCGCCGCGACGCCCGGTTCATCCCGTACGGCGTCACCGCGAACCGGGCCTGCCCGGCGCGCGGGGTGGCGCCGGTGATGCTGCGCGCCGCGACCCGCGAGGTGCTGCGCCGGTACGCCCTGGCGTCCTCGGCCGCGCACAGCCGGTCGCTGCCCAGCCGGGGCCCGGCGTACCTGACCCCGGTCGGGGTGGCCGGCCCGGGGCGGCTGCGGTTGGCCGCGATGCGGTGGCGGGACCGCTGGGCCGACGTGGGTCGCAGCGTCCGGCAACTGGTGTTCGGCGCCTGGATGGTCGTCGACGCCCGGCGACAACGGTTGTGCACCACCTACTTCGAGGAGGCGGTACGGTGACCCCCACCCAGTTGGCCCCACGGTTCTTCATCGCGGTCGCGGTGATCCTGATCTTCTGCAAGGCGGTGGCCTGGCTGCTCGGCAAGGTGGGTCAACCCGCCGTGGTCAGCGAGATGCTCGCCGGTGTGCTGTTGGGCCCGTCGCTGCTCGGCCTCGTGCTGCCGGACGTGAAGGACGCCCTGTTCCCGACCGCGCTGCTGCCGGTGCTGTACGTGGTGGGCCAGGTCGGCCTGGTGCTGTTCATGTTCCAGGCCGGGTACGCCTTCAGCGCCCACCGGGTGACCGGCCTGGCCGGCACCGCCGGGCTGGTGTCGCTGGCCGGGGTGACCGCGCCGCTGGTCCTGGGGGTGGGCCTGGTCCTGCTCACCGCGGACGCCGTGCCGATGCGGGCCGAGGGGACGTCGATCGGGGTCTCGGCGGCGTTCGTCGGGGTGGCGTTGGCCATCACCGCCTTCCCGATGCTGGCCCGGATCATCACCGAACGCGGGCACGCCGGCACCCGGCACGGCACGTTGTCGTTGGCCAGCGGCGCGATCGACGACATGGTCGCCTGGATCATGCTGGCCGTGGTGCTGGCGTTCGCCTCGGGCCGGGCCGGGCCGGCGGTCGTCACCGCCGGTGGGGCGGTGCTGTTCGGGCTGGTGCTCTGGTTGGGTGGGCGGCGGGTGACCACCGCGCTGATGACCCGCCCCGGCCTCAACGACTCCGCCCGGGTGCTCGGCACGGTGGCCCTGCTCTTCCTGGTGGCCTGGTACACCGACGAGATCGGGCTGTACGCGGTGTTCGGCGCGTTCGCGGTCGGCGTGGTGATGCCCCACAACGCGAACACCGACCGGGTGGTGGACACCCTCACTCCGGTCGCCGCGACGGTCTTCCTGCCGCTGTTCTTCACCTATTCGGGGCTGCGGACGGAGTTCGGGCTGCTCGGCAGCCCGCCGGTGCTGCTGTTCGCGGCGGCCTGCGTGACGGCGGTGATCGTCGGGAAGTTCGGTGCCTGCTGGGCGGCGGCCCGGCTGCGGGGCGAGTCGCAGGGCGTCGCGCTGCGGGTGGGCGCGTTGATGAACGCCCGGGGTCTGATGCAGCTCATCGCGCTCAACGTCGGCCTGGAGGCGGGCATCGTGAACGCCTCGCTGTTCACCGTGCTGGTGCTGGTGGCCCTGGTCACCACGATGATGACGACCCCGCTGCTGAGTTGGATCGAGCACCGGGAGGCCCGTCGGGGCGACGACGTCCGGTCACGGACACTCGCGGCGGTGAAATGACAAAAAGATAGCTATCACTTTTTAGGCTTCCCCTGTGGGATTGTGGAGGCATGCACGGGGGAGGACCTAACCGGTTGCTGTTGGTCGAGGACGACGAGGAACTGGCCGACCTGCTCACCGAGACACTGAGCGGTGAGGGCTTCCTCGTCGACCGGGCCGCCGACGGCCAGCGGGGCCTGCACCTGGGGCTGACCCGCAGCTACGACGTGCTGGTCGTCGACCGGATGCTGCCGGCGCTGGACGGCCTCGACCTGGTCGCCCGGCTGCGGTCCCGGGCGGTCCCGACCCGGGCGCTGATGCTCACCGCGCTCGGTGGCGTCGGCGACCGGATCGCCGGGCTGGACGCCGGTGCCGACGACTACCTGGGCAAGCCGTTCGACCTGGACGAGTTGAGCGCCCGGGTGCGGGCGTTGTGCCGGCGCGGCGCGGAATCCACCACCGTGCTGCGCATCGGCACCGGGCGGCTCGACCTGACCTCGCACGACGTGGTGCTCGCCGACGGCACCCGGGTGGCGTTGTCGGCCCGGGAGTTCGAGCTGCTGCGGGTGCTGGCGGCCCGGCCGAGCACCGTGCACTCCCGGGGTGAGTTGCGCCGCCGGGTCTTCGACGCGGCCGCCGCGACGTCGCTCGTGGACACCTACGTCTACTACCTGCGCCGCAAACTCGGCCGATCGGTGATCCGGACCGTGCACGGGCTCGGCTACCGGCTCGGAGCGCTGTGATGGAGCTGGTGGAGCAGTCGATGGTGCGCCGGGCCCGGCTGCGGATCGGGCTGCTGGTGGGGCTGGCCATCAGCGCCCTGCTGCTGCTGGCCGGCGGCCTCTCCTACGCGGTCCTGGTCCGCAGCCAGGAGGCGCAGATCCACCGGGAGCTGGCCTGGGGCGTCCAACACGCCACCATCCCCGGCCCGCCCGCGTGCAGCTGGGTGTTCCGGTACAACGGGCTCACCACCGACACCGGCCTCAACCCGCCACCGGCGGGCTTCCCGCTGAACGGGGCGTTGCGGTCGGTGGCGGCCTCCGGGATCACCGAGGTCACCACGGTCACCCGTAACGGCACCACCTACCACGTCCGTACCGAGTCCCGCAGCGACGGGGTGGTCGTGCAGGCGGTGTTCGACGCGCGGTTCCAGCTGTCCGACCGCCGGCACCTGCTGCTGGCGTTCAGCCTCGCCGCCACGGTCGGGTTGTTCGTCGCGGTGTTGACCGGCGCCCTGGTCGGGCGGCGGGCCGTCGCGCCGCTGGCGGAGGCGCTGACCCGGCAACGGCGGTTCATCGCCGACGCCAGCCACGAGCTGCGGACCCCGATCGCCCAGGTGCACATCCGGGCCCAGTTGATGGCGCGGCGGGCGCGGAGCGGGGGCAGCACCACCAGTGCGGAGGATCTCGACCGGCTGATCGGCGGCACCCGCCGGCTGGGCGAGATCGTCGACGACCTGCTGCTCTCCGCCCAGCTCGCCGCCGCTCCCGCCGACCGCCGGCCGTACCCTCCGGTCGACCTGACCGCGCTCGTGGCGGCGGCCGTCGCCGCCGAGACGGAACGGGCCGCCGAGCGGCAGGTCACCCTCGCCGCCGACCTGCCCGACGGGCCGCTGCCGGTGCCGGGGGTCGCGTCGGCGCTGCGCCGGGTGGCCGGTGAGCTGCTGGCGAACGCGCTCGCCCACACCCCGCCCGGCGGCCGGATCGACGTGTCGTTGCGGGCCGGCGGCGACTACGTCGAGTTCGTGGTCGCCGACACCGGGGTCGGGTTCGACCAGGCCGACGCGCGGCGCATCTTCGACCGGTTCCACCGGGGCGGAGGTTCCGGGGAGCACCGGTTCGGGCTGGGGCTGGCCCTGCTCCAGGAGGTCGTGACGAGCCACCGGGGCACGATCGGGGCCGAGGGCCGGCCGAACCAGGGGGCGGCGTTCACCGTCCGCCTGCCCGCCGCCCGGGCGTCCGAGGTGCCGGAGCGGACCTCGGGCATCCGCCGCCTGCGGGTACGCCAGCTCGTCGCCAGGTGAGCCACGTCGGGCCGCGACACCCGGGGCGGAGAAAAAGTTCCGCCGCCTGTGTCGAGAACGGCAGGCCGGCTCCGTCCCCGGGGTGAACGCGGCCAGAATGGGGGTCGCGCCGGCACCGAGGAGAGACCCGATGGCGAAGTACCTGCTGCTCAAGCACTACCGGGGTGCCCCACCCGCGGTCAACGACGTCCCGATGGACCAGTGGACGCCCGAGGAGATCACCGCCCACGTGCAGTACATGAACGACTTCGCGGCCCGGCTGGAGGGCACCGGCGAGTTCGTCGACGGTCAGGCCCTCGCCCCCGAGGGGACGTTCGTCAGGTACGACGGGCCGGGCCGTCCGCCGGTGACCGACGGGCCGTTCGCCGAGACCAAGGACCTCGTCGCCGGCTGGATGGTGATCGACGTGGACAGCTACGACCGGGCCGTCGAACTGGCCGGGGAGCTGTCCGCCGCGCCGGGGGCGGGTGGGAAGCCGATCCACGAGTGGCTGGAGCTGCGTCCGTTCCTGACGGCCCCGCCGACCGTCACCGACTGACGGTGGACGGTGACCTGCTGCGCCGGCTCACCCCGGAGGTGATCGGGGTGCTCGTGCGGCGTGGGGCGGACTTCGCGGCGGCCGAGGACGCCGTGCAGGACGCGCTGGTCCGGGCGCTGGACGTCTGGCCGGCCGACCCGCCCCGGGACCCGAAGGGCTGGCTGGTCACCGTGGCCTGGCACCGGTTCCTCGACGCGGGCCGGGCGGACGCCGCCCGTCGTCGACGCGAGGACCTCGTCGTCGAGGAACCGGCGTCCGGCCCGGCGTCGGGGGTGGACGACACCCTCCGGCTCTACTTCCTGTGCGCCCATCCGTCGCTGAGCCCGTCGTCGGCGGTCGCGTTGACCCTGCGCGCCGTCGGCGGGCTGACCACCCGCCAGATCGCCCGGGCCTACCTGGTGCCGGAGGCGACCATGGCGCAGCGGATCAGCCGGGCCAAGCGCACCGTGTCCGGCGTGCGCTTCGACCGTCCCGGCGACGTCGCCACCGTGCTGCGGGTGCTCTACCTGGTCTTCAACGAGGGCTACTCCGGCGACGTCGACCTCGTGGCCGAGGCGGTCCGGCTCACCCGGCAGCTCGCCGCGATGGTTGACCATCCCGAGGTGGCCGGGCTGCTCGCCCTGATGCTGCTGCACCACGCGCGGCGCGCGGCCCGGACCACGCCCGACGGCGGGCTGGTCCCGCTCGCGGCGCAGGACCGCAGCCGGTGGGACACCGACGTGATCGCCGAGGGGGTGCGCATCCTGCAGGCGGCGCTGGCCCGGGACCGGCTGGGCGAGTTCCAGGCCCAGGCGGCCATCGCCGCGTTGCACGCCGACGCGCCCGTCGCCGCCGAGACCGACTGGGTGCAGATCGTCGAGTGGTACGACGAACTCGTGCGGCTGACCGACAGCCCGGTCGTCCGGCTCAACCGGGCGGTGGCCGTCGGGGAGGCCGACGGGGCACGGGCGGGGCTGGCGGCCCTCGCGGCGGTGGACCCGGCGGTGCCCCGCCACGCGGCGGTGACGGCGTACCTGCACGAGCGGGCCGGTGATCCGGCGACGGCGGCCCGGTGGTACGCCGAAGCCGCCCACCGGGCCGCCCACCTCGCCGAACGCGACCACCTGATCCGCCAGGCCGCCCGCCTCAACGCCCGTCCGCCCGGCTGAGTTCCGGTGCGCCCGCCCGGTACCCGGGGCTGACGGCGGTGCCGTCGACCCGGGACGGGACCCTTTTCATTGATACCCTTGACTGCTCTCGGGGCGACCGCATTCGTGGGTGGCGCAGGGACGGGGGCCGGGCGATGACCGACTGTCGTACCCCTGGGGCGACCGCCGCGCCCCGGGCGGTGGCGGCGCTGGTCGCGTTGTCCCTCTCGGCGTTCTGCTACGTGGCCATGGAGACGTTGCCGGTGGGCATCCTGCCCCTGGTCGCCACCGACCTGGACGTGTCCGTGTCGCACGCGGGGCTGCTCGTCACCGGCTACGCGGTCACCGTCGCGGTCGTCTCGGTGCCGCTGACCCACGTCACCCGGCGGGTGCCGCGTCGCCGGCTGCTGGGTGTCCTGCTGGGCGTGCTGGTGGTCGCCACGCTGGTGTCGGCCGCCGCCCGCGACTATCAGGTGCTGCTCGGAACCCGGGTGGTCGTCGCGCTCACCCAGGCGCTGTTCTGGGCGGTGGTCGCGCCCGCCGCCGCCGGCATGTTCCCCGCCCGGGTACGCGGCCGGGTCACCTCCGTCGTGTTCGCCGGGGCGTCGCTCGGGCCGATGCTCGGCGTACCGGCGGGCACCTGGCTGGGTCAGCAGTGGGGTTGGCGGTCGGCGTTCCTGGCCCTGGCCGCCCTGGCGCTGGCCGGGTTCGTGGCGATCGTGACGCTGATGCCGCCGGTTGCGGTCGGGGCGACGCACGCGTCGACCGGAACCACCCCGGACGCCCGCCGGTACGCGGTCGTCGTGGTGGCCACCGCGCTGTCGGTGGGGGGCCTGTTCACGGCGTTCACCTACACCGCCGTGTTCCTGACCGACGTCTCCGGGTTCGCCCCGGGGGCTCTCGGCCCGCTGCTGCTGATCCGGGGCCTCGCGGACTTCGCCGGCATCACCGCCGGGGGGATCGCGAGCGACCGCCACCAGCGGGTGGCGATGGGGACCCCGGTGCTGCTGCTGGTGGTGGCCCTGCTCGGGATGTTCCTGCTGGCCGGGTCGCCGGTGGCCACCGGCGTGCTGCTGGCCGTGTCCGGGTTCGCCATGGGCGCGTTGACCCCCGCCCTGCAGAACCGGGTGCTGGAGGTGGCCCCGGGCAGCGCCGACCTGGCGGCGGCCGGCAACTCCGCCGCCTTCAACGTCGGCATCGCCGGCGGGTCCCTGCTCGGCGCGGTGGTGCTGTCCCGGTCCGGGGTGCAGGGCACGGCGTTGGCGGGCGGCCTGGTGGCTGCGGTGGCGCTGGTCGTCCTGCTGGCCGAGCCGCTGGTCGCCCGGGGCGGTGCGGCACGACGGGCCGTCCGGGGACGAGAATAGATCGTATTGCGAGATGGTGTCTCTGTTGACGTTGCGGTGGGCGTTGGTTAGCCTGGACCGATCATCGCCAGCCGCAGGAGAACGCCATGATCCGAGTTCCGCAAGGCTCTGGATTGCTGGTGCGCGGTTACGAGGAGCCGCTGCGGGTCCACCCGCCGCGGGAGGGCATGCGCCCCGGGACCGCCGCCGGGGACCCGCAGACCCCGTTCTGACGGATCGGCGCGCCGTCTCCCGACCGGGACACGGCAGGCGCCCACGTCGTTGATCAGCCCGGTGGCGGCATCGCCCCCCCCCGGGACACCGACCCGTTTCCGCAGAACCGAACCTCGGAGCGCATCATCATGACCACCGCAATCGATCTCGCCCCCATCTCCGGTCCGTCCGCCTGGCGCGGTGACGAGCTGCGTACCTCGACCGAGTGGGTCTACCAGCTCAGTGACGCCGAGCGCGCCGAGCTGGAGACCGTCGGCCGCCGGTTCGTCGCCGACAACCCCGACCTGCGTACGGTGACCGCCGCCGACTACCCGCTGCCGGCCTGCGCCGGCCTCAACGAGGAGTGCGCCCGCCAGCTCGACTCCGGACGCGGCTTCATCCTGGTCCGGGGCCTGCGCACGGAGGAGTACGGCGACACCCTCGCCGGGGCGATCTTCTTCCTGATGGGGCTGCACCTCGGCGTGCCGATGGGGCAGAACCAGATGGGTGACGTGCTCGACCACGTCATCGCCACCTCCAACAAGACCCTCGACGACCCGTCGGCCCTGCCGTCGCGGGTCCGCGACCGGCTGCCGTTCCACTCCGACAGCTCCGACGTCGTCGCGCTGATGTGCCTGCGGGCGGCCAAGGCCGGCGGGGCGAGCAGCCTGGTCAGCGGCACCACGATCTACAACGAGATCCTGCGCCGCCGGCCGGACCTCGCGCCGCTGCTGTTCGAGTCGTGGCACTGGGACTGGCACCGGCAGGACCCGGACGCCCCGGCCCGCACCTACACCTCGCCGATCTGCAGCTACGTCGACGGGGTGTTCAGCACCTACGCCGGCAGCTCGATGATCTTCTCGGCCCAGGACTACCCGGAGGTGCCCCGGCTCACCGAGGCGCAGATCGAGCTGCTGCACCTCTACGACGAGGTGTCCCAGGCCCCCGGTCTGGCCCTGGACATGGACTTCCAGCCCGGTGACGTGCAGTGGCTGCTGAACTACGCCGCCCTGCACTCGCGTACCGGTTACGTCGACTTCCCGGAGCCGGAGCGTCGCCGGCACCTGCTGCGGCTGTGGCTCAAGCGTGACGTCGGCCGGCCGCTGGTCAGTGGGTTCGGCAAGCACGTGGTGACCGAGCGCGGCAGCGAGATCGCGCCGGGCGGCCGGTTCCACATCGCCGAGGCGGTCGAGCCCAACTTCGAGTGGGGCAACTGACCCACCGGCCCCTCGTCAGGACGGCCCGCAGCGCCCCAGTGTCGTGGCGCGGCGGGCCGTCCGCGTGCGGTCACCCGTACGGTCGTGCGGTCACGGTCACGGTCACGGTCACGTCGCGGCGAGCGGCCGGACGTCGGCGTCCGGCGCGACCGGGCGGGCCGTGGGCCGGCGGTGCCGGGCGGCGTGCACGAGCAGCCAACCCAGCAGGACCACCTCACCGACGAAGGTGACCCCGGCGACCTGCACCGGATAGTCGGCCGTGACCAGCGGCCCGGCCGAGTCGGCCAGGTAGCCCGCGCCGGCGACCGCCACCAGTGCCGCCACCCAGGTCGGGACGGTGTCCGAGCGCCAGGCCAGCCAGCCGACCAGCAGCAGGTGGACGCCGAACAGCAGCAGCCCCAGGCTCCAGACCTGCTGGAAGCCGGTGAGCCCCGGGTAGCCGTCGGCGCGCAGCCGGTCGGCCCCCGCACCGTCGCGCAGCAGGCCGGCGACGCCAGTCAGGTGGACGACGGCTCCGGCGAGGACGACCGCGTAGCCGGTGCGGCACCATGCCGCGAGCAGGGCGACGGTGGGTTGGGCGTGGTCGAGGAACGCCCGTAGCGCCCAACCGACCAGCACGTCGAGGCAGGCCACCGCGAACAGGGCGACGACGGCCAGGGTGAGCGCCGGGCGCTGGGCGGGCAGCCGGGCGACGGTTGCGGCCGCGTCGCCGGCGAGCAGCGGTTGCACGACACCGAAGTTGGCCCATCCGGCGAGCACCGCCATCAGCAGCAGCCCCGCCCCGGCGGCCAGGGCCGCGCGGTGGGCGCGGGAGTCGTCCGGGCCTGCCATTGCCGCTCCGGTGGCAGCGGGCTCGGCGGCGGTGGCCGGCGGGGCTGCGGCGGTGGGCCCGGCGACGGTGGCGGGTGAGGCGGCGGTGGCCGGCGCGAAGCCCCGGACGAGCAGCAGCAGCCCGAAGGCGATCTCGAACAGCCCGCCCGGAGCGGCCGGCGCGACGCCGATCCCCACCCCGGCCAGCTCGGCTGCCGCGCCGGCCGCCAGCAGCGCGTAGCCGGCGGCGCCCCAGCCGGCGAACCACCGGGGCAGCCAGCGTCGCCGGGCCAGCGCCAGGCAGAGCGGCAGGCTGCCCAGCCCCAGCGACAGCATGGCGAGCTGGTAGGCGAGGTCGGCGGCGCCGTCGCCGTACCTGGCGCGCAGCACGAGGCCGGCGGTGAGCAGGAACGCCTCCGCGCCCCGGGCCACCAGGTAGCCCCAGGCGACGCCGGGGTGCGGCCGGCGCAGCGCCCGGAAGACCAGCGCGCCGATAGCGGCCACCAGCACGGAGTTGGCCAGCACCAGCGCCGCCCCGGCCGGTCGTCCGGCGAGCGCGCTGCCGACGCCGTAGGCGACGAACGCCGACAGGAAGAACGCGCCGGCCCACCGGCCGGCCACACGCAGGGACATCGTCGCCTCCCGAGTCTTCGTACTAAGTACGACTTACTTAGTACGGTACGGTGGGCGGTGCAGGCGGTCAACCAGGCGTCAGGGGAGCGACAGGGTGGGCGAACCGGTGCGGCAGCTCAGCCGGGAACGGGTGCTGGGGGCCGCGGTCGCCATCGCCGACGCCGACGGGCTCGGCGCGCTGACCATGCGGTCGCTCGCCGCCGCGCTGCACGCCAAGCCGATGTCGCTCTACCACTACATCCGCAACAAGGAGGAACTGCTCGACGCGCTCGTCGACGGGGTGTTCGCCGAGATCGACCTGCCCGTGGTGGGCGGCGACTGGCGGGCCGAGGTGCGCCGCCGCTGCCTGTCGGCCCGCACCGTCCTGGCCCGGCACCCCTGGGCGCTGACCCTGATCGAGACCCGGACCAGCCCCGGCCCGGCCACCCTGCGCCACCACGACGCCATGCTCGGCGTCCTGCGGGGCGGGGGGTTCTCGCTGCCGATGACGGCCCACGCGTACGCGATCATCGACGCGTACGTCTTCGGGTTCGTGTTGCAGGAGGCGTCGCTGCCGTTCGAGACCGGCGATGCCGCCACCGAGGTCGCCGACGCGATCATGGCGTCGTTCGCGGCGGGGGAGTACCCGCACCTGGTCGAGTTCGCCACCCGGCACGTGAACCAGCCCGGTTACCACTTCGGCGGGCAGTTCACCTTCGGCCTCGACCTGATCCTCGACGCGCTGGCGAACGCGGCGTGACGACCACCGGGGACGGACGTCCGGACGGGCCGGCCCGGGACCCGGGCCGGCCCGTCCGGACAGGACCTACAGGTCCAGCACCAGCCGCTCCGAGCGGCACCGCCCGACGCAGATCATCATGCTGCGCCCGGCCGTACGCTCCTGCTCGGTCAGCAGCGAGTCGCGGTGCTCCGGCGTGCCGGCGAGCACCCGGGTCTCGCACGCGCCGCAGTAGCCCTTCTCGCAGTCGTAGGTCAGGCCCGGCACGACCTCGCGCAGCACGTCGATCATGCGACGGTCCCGGGGCACCCGCAGGGTCGCCCCGGTGCGCGCCAGGTGCACCTCGAACTCGGTGTTCGCCGCCGGGTCGAAGGCGACCTCCAGGTCGTCCCCGGCGGTGAACCGCTCGACGTGCAACCGCTCCGACCGGCCGGTCGCGGCACAGACCCGCTCCAACGCGTCGATCATCCCGGTCGGCCCGCAGCAGTAGACGGCCGTGTCCGGCCCGGTGGAGTCGAGCAACGCCCCCAGGTCCGGCAGGCCGGCCTCGTCCTGCGGCAGCAGGGTCACCCGGTCACCGGCGAGCGCCGTCACCTCGTCGACGAAGGCCATCGAGGCCCGGCTGCGACCGCCGTACACCAGCCGGAACGGCACGCCCCGGCGGTCGGCCTCGCGGGCCATCGCCAGGATCGGGGTGATCCCGATGCCCCCGGCGAGGAAGAGGTAGTCGGGGGCGTCGACGAGCGGGAAGTGGTTGCGCGGACCGCGCACCGCGAGGGTGACGCCCGCGCGGGCGAGCGCGTGCAGCTCCACCGAACCGCCCCGGCCGGCGGGCTCCCGCAGCGCCGCGATCCGGTAGTGCCGGGTGTCGGCCGGGTCGCCGCACAGCGAGTACTGCCGGACCCGTCCGGACGGCAACCGCACCTCCAGGTGCGCGCCCGGCGCCCAGGGCGGCAGCTCCGCGCCGGTCGGGTCGGCCAGGCGCACCTCCAGCACCTCGTCGGTGGCGGTGGCGGTGGCCGCCATGACCAGCTCCCGGTCGCCGGTCAGGCTGGCGGTGGGCCGGGTCCCCGCCGCGTCGGCGTCGCGGCGGGGACCCGGGGTGAAGACGGCCGGGATCGCGTCCCAACCGCTCTGGTTGCCCCGGGTGGGATAGGCGACGAGCCCTTCCTCCACCACCCGGAAGTCGGGCAGCCGGGTGAGCACCTGCGTGATCATCTCGCGGAACATCAGCCGGGCCAGGTGCGCTCCGGCGCAGCGGTGGCTGCCGATGCCGAAGCTCAGGTGCCGGGCGGCGTCGCGGTCCAGCCGCAGCTGCTCGGGGTCGGGGAAGACCGCCGGGTCGTGGTTGGCCGCGACCCAGGGGATCAGCACCCGCTCGCCGGCGGTGACCGGGCAGCCGCCGACCTCGGTGTCGGTGCGGACGGTACGGGCCATCGACTGCGACGGGGCGAACACCCGCAGGAACTCGTCGGTGGCGGTGAGCAGCAGGTCGGGGGAGTCGATCAGGCGCTGCCGGTCCTCGGGGTGCCGGCTCAGGTGCACCAGGGTGGAGCCGGTCAGCGAGGTGGTGGTGTCCACCCCGCCCGCGATCAGCAGCCCGATGACCGAGACCAGCTCGTCGGCGGCGAACAGCTCCCCGTCTGGGCGGCGCTGGGCGGCCAGGTAGCTCACCGCGTCGCCGGTCGGCGCGGCCCGCCGCTCGACGATCAGCTCGCGGATGCGCTGGTCGAGGTAGGCCAGGCCGGCGGCCCCGCGGACGGCGCGTTCGCTGCCGGGCAGCGCGGCGAAGATGTCGTGGATCGGGCCGGCGAGCTTGGCCCAGTCGGATTCGGGGAAGCCCAGCCAGTCGAGGGTGACGGCGGCCGGCAGCGGGTTGGTCAGGTCACGGACGAAGTCCACCGACCCCTCGGCGATGAACGCGTCCACCACCCGGGTGGTGTGCCGGGCGACCATCGGGGCCAGTTCGGCGATCGCGTCCTGGGTGAGCAGCGGGTTGATCAGGTCGCGGTAGCCGGTCGCGGCGGGCGGGTCCAGCTCGATCGGGTACTGCTCCAGGCCGGGGCCCCGGGGGATGACGATGGCGGTGCCGTCACCCCCGGCGGTGGCGCGGGCGGAGGAGAAGGTGTCGTCGTCGCGGGCGATCCGGACCACGTCGGCGTACCGGGTGGTGTAGACGAAGCCGCCGTGTGCGTCGGTCCGGCCGACCGGGCAGGTCTGCCGGAACTCGCGGTAGTAGCCCACCGGGTCGGTGTTGCACTCGGCCGAGTGGTGGTCGAAGGGCGCGGGCCGGTCTTCGGTCGCGGTCTGCGCGGCGGCCGGGGCGGTGCGCTGCTGTTCGGTCATCGGGACGTGCTCCACAGGTGCGGGACGCTGCGCGGTGTTGCCCAGCCGCGCCACTGGGTGTGGGTCTGACACCAAGGGTAATGTCGCTCACATTGCGAGACAATGTTTCACAATGAGATGCAGGGATGTCGATGTGGTGGGTGCGTCCCTGCTCAGAGGGTCAGGACGGCCTTGCCGACCTCGCCGGAGCGGAGCGCCGCCACCGCCTCGTTGATCTGCGCGAAGGGGAACCGGGTGATCAGGCGGTCCACCGGGAAGTTGCCGGCGGCGTGCAGGTCCAGCAGCTTGGGCAGGAACACCTGCGGCAGGCTGCTGCCGCCGATGATGCCGGTGATGCTGCGGCCGTTGAGCACGCTGCGCCACTCGAAGCTCATCTGCTCGCTCGGGCCGATCCCGACCACGCCGCACCGGCCGAGCGGGCCGAGCGACTCGACCGCGAGGCGCAGCACGTCCTCCCGGCCGGTGGTGTCGATCGCGACGTCAAAGCCGTGCGGGGCGATCGCGGTCAGCAGCTCGCGCGGGTCGCCGTCGGCAGAGTTCACCCCGTGGGTCGCGCCGAGCAGCCGGGCCGTGTCGAGCTTGCCGGCGTTGACGTCGACCGCCGCGACGACGGCGCAACCGGTCACCCGGGCGGCCAGGATCGCCGCCACGCCGACCGCGCCCGCGCCGAAGACGACGACCGAGGAGCCGACCTCCGGGCGCAGCACGTTGAGTACCGCGCCGGCACCGGTGCCGAAACCGCAGCCGAACGGGCCGACCACGCCCAGGTCGATCTCCTTGCTGATCGGCACCACCGCGCGGGCCGGGGCGACGACGTGACTGGCGAACGACGACTGGCCCAGGAAGTGGCCGTTGACGGGCTGCCCGTCGCGGGACAGCGCCGTGCTGCCGTCCGGTCGCCGGCCGGTGAAGTTGACCGCGTCGAACCGTCGGCAGTACGCCGGGTTTCCGCCGCGGCACAGCGGGCAGTCGCCGCAGGAGGTGAAGCTCATCGCGACGTGGTCGCCCGGGGAGATCCCGGTGACCCGCTCGCCGACCTGCTCGACCACTCCGCTGCCCTCGTGGCCGAGCACCGCCGGGGTGGGGAAGAAGTTGGCGAACTCCAGGTCGGTCGCGCAGATCCCCACGCTGTGCACCCGGACCAGCACCTCGTCCGGCCCGGGGTCGGCGAGGTCGATCTGCTGGAGGGTGAACGGCCCTCCCGCGTTCTCCAACACCGCCGCTGTGATCCGCACGCGCCCTCCCTAGTGACTCACAAAGCGAGATTGCATCTTGACATGCGAAACGTAGAGGGTCAAGGATTCGCACATGGCTGACCTGGACATTCCCACCGCCCGCCAGCTCGTCGACGGCGACTGGACCCCCGCCGCCGACGGCGGTGAGCTACCGGTGCTCGATCCCGCCACCCGGGAGCCCATCCAGTCGGTGGCCCGCGCCCGCGCGGTCGACGTCGACCACGCCGTCGCCGCCGCCCGCCGGGCCGCCCCCGGCTGGGCGGCCACCTCGCCCAGCGAGCGCGGCGCGATCCTTTCGCGCTGGGCCGCGCTGATCGGCGAGCACGTCGAGGAACTCGCCGCGTACGAGGCGCGTGACGTGGGCAAACCCCGCTCCGGCGGGCGGCTCAACATGTACATCACCCAGGGCATCGTCGACTACTTCGCCGGAGCCGCCGACAAGCTCACCGGCGTCACCCTGCCCACCCGTACGCCCGACTACTTCGGCTACACCCGGCCCGAGCCGTACGGTGTCTGCGCGGTGATCATCCCGTGGAACGTGCCGGCCGTGCTCACCGCCGCCAACGTCGCCCCGGCGCTGGCCGCCGGCAACACGGTGGTGCTGAAGCCCTCCGAGGTCGCGCCGTTGTCCCCGTTCGCGCTGGCCGAGCTGGGCCGCCGGGCGGGCCTGCCGCCGGGCGTGCTCAACGTGGTCACCGGGCTCGGCCCCGAGGCCGGGGTGGCGCTCACCGGGCACGCCGACATCGACCACATCAGCTTCGTCGGCTCGACGGTGACCGGCCGGTCCGTCATGCGCGCCGCCGCGCAGCACCTCGTCCCGGTCAAGCTGGAGCTGGGGGGCAAGTCCCCGAACGTGGTCTTCGCCGAC
The DNA here is from genome assembly GCF_016901255.1 of Micromonospora humida. Classification (NCBI taxonomy): domain Bacteria; kingdom Bacillati; phylum Actinomycetota; class Actinomycetes; order Micromonosporales; family Micromonosporaceae; genus Micromonospora; species Micromonospora humida. The sequence continues at coordinate 535,795 of NZ_JAFEUC010000001.1, read as the reverse complement.
GCCGACCTGGACGCGGCGATCCCGGCGATCATCGCCTCGATCACCGAGAACGCCGGGCAGAACTGCTACGCCGGCTCCCGGCTGCTGGTCGAGGAGTCGATCCGGGCCGAGGTGGTCGAGCGGGTCGCCGCCGGCATGAAGGCCGTCCGGACCGGCCCCTGGGACCAGGACCTGGACATGGGTCCGCTGGTCAGCCAGGCCCAGTACGAGCGGGTCCGGGGTTTCCTGGCCGAGGCCCCGGCCGCCGGGGCCCGGCTGGTCGTCGGCGGCGAGCCGGCCACCGCCGCGTTCGACGACGGCTGGTACGTCGCCCCGACCGTCTTCGACCAGGTCGACTCGGACATGCGCCTGGTCCGCGAGGAGGTCTTCGGCCCGGTGCTTGCGGTGCAGGGGTTCCGGGGCGTCGACGAGGCGGTGACCCTGATGAACGGCACCGACTTCGGCCTGCTGGCCTGCATCTGGACCAGTGACGTGTCCCGGGCGCTGCGGGTGGCCGGGCTGGTCCGCTCCGGGCAGGTCGCGGTGAACCAGTTCCACGACGCCGGGGTGATCGGCTTTCCGTTCAACATGCAGAAGGAGAGCGGCTTCAGCCGGGGCGGCGGCTACGCGGCGCTGCGCGAGTACACCCAGGAGAAGGCCGTCGCGGTCCGGCTGCTCGACCGACCGTCGGCGTGAGCCGATCGGGTGAGCTGGCGGCGGCCCGCCCCCGGCTGGCCGTCGCCGCCGCGCCGTCGCCGGCCGCGTTCGCCCAGTGGCTCGCCGAACTCGCGTTCGGCGGCGCCGGCTGGCCGGAGCTGCTGGCCGCGGTGGCGGAGCGGACCGGCGCGGCCTGCCGGCTGGTGGCCGAGACGGGCGAACTGCTCGCCGACAGCGACGGCGCGGGCGGTCCCGGGCGCGACGCCGCGCCGGACGACGTCCGCCGCGCCCTGGCCGCCGGTCGGGCCGGCGGGGCGGGACCGCCGGGAGGTGTGCCGACCACGGTCCGCTGCGCCGACGGATGGGCCGGCCGGGCGGTGGCGGTCGGCGCGGGTCCCCGGCGGATCGGCGCGTTGCTGCTGGCCGAGCCGGTCTCGACCGGGCAGTGGGAGCTGGCGGCGGCGGCGACCACCGCGCTGTTGATCGAGGCGGTCCGGCACGAGTCCCCGCCGCCGGCCGTACGGGACGCCCCGACGGTGCTGCGGGCCCTGCGTGACGGCCCCGGCGGCCCGGCCGGATCGCCGTCCGCGCCCCGGATGGGCGAGGCGGAACTGCTGCGGGCCGGCGCGGCGCACGGTTGGCGGCTGGACCAGCCGCACGCCGTGGCCGGGATCGCGTACACCGGGGAGCAGCAGCGCCGCTGGGCGTCCGCGCTGAGCTGGCTGGACCGGCCGGTGCTGGCCGAGGGGCGGCTGGCCTGGACCCTGCTGCACGGCGACGTGGAGCGCGAGGTGACCCGGCTGCGGGCCCGGCTGGACCAGATCGTCGGCCCCGGACAGGTCCGGGTGGTCGCCGGGGCGCTGGTGACCGGGCCGGCCCGGACGGCGGCCTCGTTCCGCGACGCGGACCGGCTGCTGCGGCTGCTGCTGCGGTCGTCCGACGAGCGGTCCGAGCTGCCGTTCGGGCAGGCCGGCCTGGCGCAGGTCCTGCTGGCGGTGCCGGACGAGCGGCTGCGCTGGTTCGTGCACCGGCACCTGGGGCCGATCGCCCACCGCGACGACCTGCTGCGCACCCTGGACTGCTGGTTGGCGACCGGGGGCAGCCGGCAGGCGGTCAGTGAACGGCTGCACCTGCACCGCAACTCGGTGGGCTACCGGGTCGGCCTGATCAAGCGGCTGCTGGGGGTCGATCCGCTCGACCCGCGAACGGTCGCGGTGCTGCGTACGGCGCTCGTCGCGCGGGAGTTGCTGGCCGCGTCCGAGGCCGGTTGATCCCCTGGTGGGCGGCCTGTGAACGGCCTGGACGCCCGGCTTCGTTAACCGTTCCGCCTCTTTTGCGGCAAGCCGTTGACACGCCGCCGCCCCGCAGGCAGAGTACGACCCCAAGCAGCGAGAATCACAATGCAAGACGCCATATTGACTGGTAGACCATGGGGGAGGTTGCGATGCGGGCGATGGTCCAGACCGGTTTCGGCGGCGCCGAGGTGCTGAGCCTGCGGCACCTGCCCGACCCCGAGCCGGGCCCGGCCGACGTGGTCGTCCGGGTGCACATCGCCGCCGTCAACCGCCTCGACCTGCTCCAGCGGCGGACCGCCCTGCTCCCCGGCTTCGAGCTGCCCCACGTCGGCGGCATGGACGTCGCCGGCCGGGTCGACGCCGTCGGGCCGCAGGTCACCACGGTACGCCCCGGCGACCGGGTGCTGATCGACCCGACCATCGGCTGCGGAGCCTGCGCCACCTGCAAGAACGGCCAACCGGGCTACTGCGCGGCGCTGGCCGTGGTCGGCGGGAACCGCCCCGGCGGCTTCGCCGAGTACGTCACCGTCCCGGCCACCGTCGTGCACCGGGTGCCCGCCCACGTCGACCTCGCCGAGGCCGCCGCGCTGCCCACCGCGTGGAGCCTCGGCTGGCACGCCGTGCACCGCGTCGGCGGGGTCCGCGCCGGGGAGTGGGTGCTGGTGCAGGCCGCCACGAGCGCGGTCAGCATCGCCGCCGTTCAACTCGCCCGCCGGGCCGGCGCCCGGGTGCTCGCGGTGGCGCGTACCGAGGCCAAGCGGGCCGTCGCCGCGGACCTCGGCGCGGACGTGCTCGACCTCGACGAGCACACCGTCGAGCGGGTGCTGGAGCACACCGACGGCCACGGCGTCGACCTGGCCGTCGACCACGTCGGCACCGCCACCTGGGCCACCTCGCTGGCCAGCCTGCGCACCGGCGGCCGGATCGTGCTGCTCGGCAACACCACGGGCGACCAGGTCAGCTTCTCCCTCTCCGACGTCTACCGGCGGGGGCTGCGGCTGCTCGGGGCCGGGGCGTACCGGCCGGCCGACTTCGCCGACATGCTCGACGCCTACTTCACCGGCGGCCTGCGGGTGCTCCGGGGCGCGGAGTACCCGCTGGCCGACCTGGCGCAGGCGTACGCCCGGCAGGAGTCCGGTGACCTCGTCGGCAAGATCCTCGTCCGGCCATGACCACCACCGCGACGGCGGCCACCGCCGACCCCCGCCCGGCGGACCTGCTGATCGTCGACGCCGAGATCGTCACCATGGCCCCCGACCGGGCGGTCGTCCCCGGCGGCACGATCGCCGTGATCGACGGCCGGATCGCCGCGATCGGTCCGGCGGCGACCCTGCGCGCGGCGTACCCGGGCAGCCCGGAACTCGACGCCACCGGCTGTGTGGTCGTCCCCGGCCTGGTCAACGCCCACCAGCACACCACCGCCGACCCGCTGGTGCGCAGCAGCATCCCCGACGACGTCCCGGCCCAGCAGGCGATCTTCGACTGGATCGTGCCGCTGCACGCCGCGGTCACCGGCGACGACGACGAACTGTCGGCCACCCTCACGGCCGTCGAGTCGCTCAGCTACGGGGTCACCACCCTGCTGGAACCCGGCACGGTGGCGCACCCGCTACGGGTCGCCGCCGGGCTGCGTACCGCCGGCATCCGGGCCCGGGTCGGCGGCTGGGGTTGGGACGCCGACGACGCGCCGTACGCCATGCCGGCCGCCGACACCCTCGCCGCGCAGGCCGAGACCGTCGCCGCCCTGGCCGGCGACCCGCTGGTCACCGGCTGGATCACCCTGGTCGGGCACGACCTGGTCAGCGACGCGCTGTTCACCGGGGCGGCGGCGCTCGCCGAGCGGCTCGACGTGCCGATGACCTGGCACCTGTCGCCCGGCCCCGAGGACGCCGCCGCGTTCGCCGCCGCCGGCCGGGCCCGGCCCGTACGCCACCTGGCCGACCTCGGCGTGCTCGGCCCCCGGCTGCTGCTCGGCCACGCGGTGTGGCTCGACGACGCCGAGGTCGACGCGCTCGTCGAGACCGGCACCGCCGTCGCCTCCTGCCCGGGGGCCTACCTGCGGCTCGGTCAGGGCTTCACCCGGGCCGGCCGGCACACCGCGCTGCGCCGGGCCGGCGGCCGGCTCGCGCTGGGCTGCGACTCGCACAACGCCGGGGACACCCCCGACCTGTGGCGGGCCGCCCGACTCTTCGCCGGCCTGGAGCGGGACCGGGGCGTCCCCGACCCGCTGCGCGCCGACGAGGTCTTCGCCCTGGCCACCGTCGACGGCGCCGCCGCCGTCGGGCTCGGGGCGCTGACCGGCTCGATCGAGGTCGGCAAGGCCGCCGACCTGGTGCTGCTCGACACCCGGACCATCCCCTGGACCCCGCGCGGTGACCTGCCCACCCAGCTCGTCTGGGGTGCGGCCGGGCACACCGTCCGGGACGTTCTGGTCGACGGCCGGCTGGTGGTCCGCGACCGGCGGGTCACCACCGTCGACGTCGACGCCCTGCGCGAGGAGGCCGCCCAGCGTCGGGCCGCCCTGCTGCGCCGGGTCGGCATCGACATCCCCCCTCGCTGGCCCACCGTGCCAGCGACCGAGTACTCCGCGCGCCGGTCCGTGCCGGGCGGCGCGCCGACCCCACGTGAAGGGAAAGCACCATGACAATGAGGATTGGTCGGGGTCCGGCGGCGCTGCTCGCCGGGGCGCTGGGGTTCGCCCTGGTCGGTTGCGCGAGCAACGACGCGACCGCGCCGTCGGCGGGAGGGTCGGCCAGCAGCGGTACGGCCCCCGCCGGGCAGCCCGACGCCAACGGTGACGGCAAGGTCGTCATCGGCGTGCTCAGCCCCGGCGACATCAACGACAACGGCTACTACGAGAGCTTCGTGGTCGGTGCCGAGAAGTTCGCCACCGAGAAGGGCTGGCAGGTCATCAAGCGCGGCAACGTGCCGCCGACCGAGGCGCTCAGCGCCGCCCGCGCGCTGTGTCAGCAGGGCGTGGACATGGTGGCGCTCGGGGCCTCCGAGCTCAAGGACGCCATCCCGGCCTCCGAGGAGCCGGTCTGCGCCAAGACCTCCTGGTACGTGCCGTCGTCGGAGAACATCCCGCAGACGCCGCGGGTGACGCTGTCCAGCGACGACCCCAACCAGAGCATGCTCGCCGCCGGGTACGCCACCGGCCTGGTCATGCAGGCCAAGAACGCCACCAAGGCCGGCTTCGTCACCGGCATGGAGGCCGACTTCTCGGTCAACGCCGCCAAGGCGTACAAGGCCGGCATCCGGATGGTGGTGCCGAACGCGACCCTGGTGACCACCTACACCGGTGACTTCAACGACTCGGCGAAGGCCCGGGAGGCCGTCCAGGCGCAGATCAGCCAGGGCGTCAAGGTCGTCTACCCGTACCTGGGCGGGGCCACCGACGCGGCGGCCAAGCTGGCCAACACCGGCGGCGCGCTCACCCTGACCCCGGGCACCGACCGGTGCGACTCGACCGACCCGCGCTTCGACATCTCGGTCATCTTCGACCCGGGCGCGTACTTCGCCGCCGCGCTGGAGCTGTTCGCCAAGGGTGAGATGACCCTCGGCACCACCAAGAAGTGGGAGCTGGGCAAGGACCCGTACCCGGCCGTCAAGATCTGCAAGCCGACCCCGGAGCAGACCCAGAAGATGGACGCCTTCGTCGCCGACGTGGCCAGCGGCAAGACCGACACCGCCGCGACGGTCGCCAAGCTCGGCTCCTGATTCCCGCTGCCCGACGACCAACGAGGTGAAACGGACTGTGGACGTTGACGACCAGCTGACGCCGGCTCTCACCCTGCGCGGAGTCAGCAAGCGTTACGGTCCGGTCGTCGCCTGCGACGCCGTGGATCTCGCCGTACGACCCGGCGAGATCCACGGCCTGCTCGGCGAGAACGGGGCCGGAAAGTCGACCCTGATGAAGATCCTGCTCGGGTTGGTGCACCGCGACGCCGGCACCATCACGCGCGGCACCGAACCGGTCGAGATCGACAGTCCGCAGGTCGCCGCCGACCTCGGCCTGGGCATGGTGCACCAGCACTTCAGCCTGATCGAACCGCTCACCGTCTGGGAGAACGTCATCCTCGGCGACACCGGGCGGATCGACCGGGCGGCGGCCTGCGCCCAGGTCGAGGAGGTGTCCCGACGGTACGGGCTGCCCATCGACCCGCACGCCCGCATCGACCGGCTCTCCGCCGGGGAACGGCAACGGGTCGAGCTGATCAAGTGCCTGCGCCGTGACCCGTCCATCCTGATCCTGGACGAGCCGACCTCGGTGCTCACCCAGGCCGAGTCGGCGGAGCTGTTCACCGTCCTGCGCCGCGTGGTGCAGGCCGAACGGCGGGCGGTCATCCTGATCAGCCACAAGCTCGCCGAGATCATGGCGGCCACCGACCGGGTGACCGTGCTGCGGCGCGGCGCGGTCGCGTTCCACGGCGCGACGAAGGACACCACCGCCCAGCAACTCGCCAGGCAGATGGTCGGCCGGGAGGTGTCGTTGCAGTCCGAGAGCGCGGCGCTGGGCCTGCTACCCGTCGAGCGTCCCGAACCGGTCGAGGGCGTCGCCCCGGCGGCCGGAAACGCGACGACGACGGAGCAGCCGGCGGCGCTGCGGCTGCGCGAGGTGACCCTGCTCGTCGGCGGCCTGCCGGTGCTGGACAAGCTCAGCCTCGACGTCGCCCCCGGCGAGATCGTCGGCCTGTACGGGGTCGAGGGCAACGGCCAGGCCACCGTCGGTGAGCTGCTGTCCGGGCTGCTCGTCCCCGACTCCGGCAGCGTCGAGATCGACGGCCGGCCGGTCGACCTGGTCCGGCCCGGCGCGCTGCACACCGCCGGACTCGGCATCGTGCCCGAGGACCGGCACCACTCCGGCGTGGTGCTCGACATGAGCGTCGCCGAGAACCTGGTGATGAAGTCCCTCGCCGGGGTCAGCTCGCGTGGGGTGCTCAGCCGGCGGAAGATGCACCGGATCGCCCAGCGGCAGATGGTCGAGTTCAACATCGTCGCGCCCTCGCCGGACACCCCGCTGCGCAGCCTCTCCGGCGGCAACCAGCAGCGGGTGGTGCTCGCCCGCGAGCTGTCCGCCGGGCCGAAGGCGCTGGTCGCCGCGCAACCCACCCACGGGCTGGACGTCGGCGCGATCGAAGACATGTACGTGCGGCTGCGGCAGGCCGCCGCGGAAGGGGTGGCGGTGTTGCTGATCTCCACGGAGCTGGAGGAGGTGATGGCCCTGGCCAACCGGATCGCGGTGATCTCCTCCGGCCGGATCGTCGGGGTGCTCCCCACCGCCGAGGCCACCGCCGAGCGGCTCGGCATGCTGGTCGGCGGGGTGAGTCACTGATGGCCACCCTCGGAATCGACGGCACCGGCCAGCGGCTGCTGCGCCGGCTCAACCCCGGCCCCGGCGGCTGGCAGGTCGGCCTCGCCACCGTGGCCACGGTGGGCGTCGCGCTCGGCCTGTCGGCCCTGCTGATCGCGGTCACCGGCGGCTCGCCGGCCGCCTCCACCAAGGCCCTCTACCAGGGCAGCATGGCCACCCCGGCGGCCTGGTCCACCTCCCTGCTGTACGTCGCGCCGCTGCTGCTGGTCGCCGTCGGGGCCTGCGTCAGCGCCCGCTCCGGCTTCTTCAACATCGGCCAGGAGGGGCAGGTGCTGATCGGCGCGCTCGCCGGCGCGTGGGTCGCCCTGCGGCTGGCCGTGCCCGGCCCGCTGCTGCTGGTCCTGGTGCTGCTCGCCTCGGTGCTCGGTGCCGGCGTCTGGGCCGGGCTCAGCGCCCTGATGTACCGGTTCCGGGGCGTCAACGTCGTGGTCAGCACGATGCTGATGACGTTCCTCGCCCAGCAGCTCATCTCGTTCGCGGTGAACACCCCGTGGCTGCTCCAGGAGTCCCGGCTCGGCCGGGGCACGCTGTCCCCGCAGTCCAACCCGGTGCCGGAGAACGCCCGGCTCGCCTCCCTCGGTGACTACCCGAACCTCCAGCTCAACGGGGGTCTGGTGCTGGCCGTCGTGGTGGCGGTGGTGCTGGCGCTGGTGATGGCGCGTACCCGCTGGGGTTTCCGGTTGAAGATGGTCGGCCTCAACCCGGCGGCGGCCCGGCACGCCGGGGTACGGGTCGGTGCCCTCGGCGGCATCGCGCTGGCGATCTCCGGGGCGCTGGCCGGCCTGGCCGGCGCGCTGCTGCTGACCAGCCCGGTCAGCACCAACCGGTTGCAGCCGGGGATGTCGCTCAACATCGGCTGGGACGGCCTGCTGGTCGCCCTGGTCGCCCGGAACAACCCGCTGCTGTCCATCCCGGTGGCGGTGCTGTTCGGCGTGCTGCGGGCCGGCGGCAGCTTCCTGGCCGCCACCGGCGTCCCGTCGTTCCTGGTCGACGTGGTCAAGGCGCTGCTGGTGCTGGCGTTCGTCGCACCGCCGGTGGTGATCGGCATGCTGCGTCGACGCCGCCTGGCCGACCAGCCGGCGACCCCGACCACCCCGACCACTCCGACCGCCGCGGTGGCCTCGCCCGAGCCGACCGACCCGTCGGCCCCGGTCACCCCGACCGCGTCGGTGCCCGGCCCCCGCAGCACCGCGCCGGAACCGGCGGACCCCGGCGACGCCGGGCCCACCGGCACCAAGGACGCCATGGAAGGCAGGTTGGCATGAGCGCCGCCGACAACATCGCCACCATCCTCTCCAGCGGGGCCCGGCTCACCGTGCCCCTGGCCTTCGCCGCCTGCGGGGAGTACGTCGCCCAGCGCGCCGGCACCCTCAACATCTCCGTCGAGGCGATGATGCTCGGTGCGGCGTTCGGCTCGATCGCGGTCGCCAGCGCCACCGGCAGCGCCACCGTCGGCCTGGTGGCCGGCGCGCTGGTCGGGGTCGCGGTGGCGTTCGTGCACGGCGTCCTGTCGCACCGGGTGCAGATCAACACGTTCGTCGTCGGTCTGGTGCTCAACGCGCTGGTGCTCGGCCTGACCAGCTACCTGATCACGGTGAGCACCTTCACCGGCCACCAGGTCTGGCAGGTGGACGTCCCGGTGCTGCGGGACATCCCGATCATCGGCCCGATGCTGTTCGTGCAACGCTGGCCGGTCTACCTGCTGCTGGCGGTGATCCCGCTGACCTGGTGGCTGGTCGAGCGCAGCCGGTGGGGGCTGGAACTGCGGGCGGTGGGGGAGAACCCGCAGGCCGCCGACGTCAGCGGGATCGAGGTCAACAAGCGACGACGGCAGGCGCTGCTCTGGTGCGGGCTGCTCGCCGGGCTCGGCGGGGCGTACCTGGCCGTCGGCGAGGTCGGCTCGTTCAACCAGAACATGACCGCCGGCCGGGGCTACCTGGTCATCGCGGCGGTCATCTTCGGGGCGTGGCGGCTCGGCCGGACCCTGATCGGCTGCGTCGTGTTCGGCCTGGCCGACGCGATGCGGCTGGCGCTGCCGGCGCTCGGGGTCACCATGAACTCGCAGCTGCTGATCGCCGCCCCCTACCTGCTGGCCCTGCTGGCGATGCTGGTGTTCGCCACCGCGCACCGCGAACCCCGGGCACTGGCCCAACCGTTCCAACGCGGCACCACCTGACGGGGGATTCCCCGACTCCGGTCCGCCCACACGGCGCAGCGGCCACCCTCCTCCGGTGGCGGTCGCTGCGCCGTGTGGGTCGTGTCTCGATGCTTACGAGACCCGGGGGACCACCGGGCATACCATGACTTTTTGTCACGGTCGGTCGTGACAGCGGGACACTTTCGCAGCGCCTCGCGCGCTTGATTGGCTGGTCAGGCATCACGGGAGTGATCCGGATGCGCCGCCGATCCGAAAGAAGAACCCATGCGAAAGCCCGTGCGAGTCGTGCTCACCACCCTCGGTGTCCTGATCGCCGTGCCGGTGCTCCTGCTCGCGACGACCGCCGTGGTCAACGTCGTGGCGACGCGCTCGGAAGCCTCCTCGATCACCAGGTACGGGCAACCCGTGCCCGTGGATGGTAAGCGGATGAACGTGGTGGTCGCGGGCAGCGGTGCCGAGACGATCGTGCTGCTGCCCGGCCTCGGCACCGCCGCCCCCGCGCTCGACTTCCAGCCGCTGATAACGGAACTCCAGCGCACGTACCGGGTCGTCGCGGTCGAACCGTTCGGCACCGGCCTGAGCGACCCCACCGACACCGACCGCACCGCCGCGAACATCACCCGGGAGGTGCACGAGGCGCTGCGGCACCTCGGCATCGACCGGTACGTGCTGATGGGCCACTCGATCGCCGGGATCTACGCGGTGACCTACGCCGCCAGCTACCCCGACGAACTCGTCGCCTTCGTCGGCATCGACAGCAGCGTCCCCGACCAGCCCGGCTGGGACGACCTCATCCCCACCGGCGTGATCGTCGGCCTGAGCAGGCTCGGCGTCACCCGGGCGCTGGCGGCGATCGCCGACGACCCGTACGCGGGCCTGCCCTACGACGAGCGGACCCGGGAACAGTTGCGGTTGCTCACCGCGAAGAACACGGCGGCCCCGACCATGGTGAACGAGATGGAGCACGCCTCGGCGAACTTCGCCAGCGTCAGCGGGAAGACCTTCCCGAAGGGGCTTCCCGTCCTGTTGTTCGTCAGGTCGAACGACACCGACGTGGCGGACTGGGTCGCCCTGCACGAGCAGCAGGCGGCGAGCGTCGACACCGGCGAGGTGGTCGTCCTGGAGGGCGACCACTACCTGCACCACACCCTGTCGCCGGAGATCGCCCAGCGGACCAGGGCTTTCCTGACGGCCCGGTCGCTACGCTGAGCCGGTGACGGACACCTGGCAGGGTGCGCCGCGAGTGGCCGCCGACCTGCGGGCGATGCGCCTGTTCACGGTGCTCTCGCTGGGGCTGGGCATGCTGATCGGTGGCGTCGTGCAGGTGCTGCTCGGCGTCGGCGTGGCCGGCGGCCCCCGGACGGTCGTCCTGGTGGTCGCGACGACCGCCGCCGTCCTGGCCGGGCTCGCCGCGATTCCCCTGCTGCTGCGGGGCCCCGACGAGGTGCCGCCCGGCCATCCGCTCGTCCTGGTGCTGCTGGCGCTGTCCGGCGCGGTGTGGGTGCTGGCCGTCGTGCCGCCGTTCGCCGGCTGGGGGTGGGCGTTCACCCTGGCGATGGCGGGCGGGGTGCTCAGTTGTCTGGTCCGGGGCCGGTGGCGGGCGACGGTGATCCTCGGCTGCTGGGCGGTGATCGGTCTCGGCGGGCTGCCCGGCGTGCTGGCCCCGTCGCGCGTCGGGCCGCCGTCCGATGCGGCCGCCGACGCCATCGTGCTCAGCACCGTCGCGGTGTTCACGCTGTTGCCGCTGAGCGCGGTCTGGGTGCAGCAGGTGGTGCTGCGGCTGGAACACGCCCGCCGGCTCGCGTCCGACCTGGCGGTGGCGCGGGAGCGGCTCCGGTTCGCCGCCGACCTGCACGACATCCAGGGTCACAACCTCCAGGTGATCGCGTTGAAGAGTGAACTGGCGGAGCGTCTGCTGACCGGCCAGCCCGAGCGGGCCGGCCGGGAGATCGCCGAGATCCGCCGGATCGCGCGGGTGGCCCTCGACGACACCCGCGCCGTGGTGAACGACTACCGCACCGTCACCGTGGCGACGGAGGCGCGTAACGCGGCGGCGGTGCTGCGGTCCGCCGGCATCCGCTGCACGGCACGCATCGACACGCCGGACCTGCCCGTGGCCCTCGGCGCGGTGTTCGCCGTCGCGATCAGGGAGGCGGTGACCAACGTGCTGCGGCACAGCAGGGCGACCGAGGCCACCATCGAACTCGTCCGCGTCGGTACCCCTCACCCCGCGCCCCCCGGGGCCGACGCGGCGGAGTACCGGCTGACCGTCACCAACGACGCCGCCGGGGTGCCGCGCCGCGACGGAACGGGCCTGGCCGGCCTCGCCGACCGCGTCGCGGCCCAGCGTGGAACGGTCGAGACCACCCGTGAGGGGGACACGTTCGTGCTGGTCGTCCGCATCCCCGCGCCGGACGCCGCGGGGTCTGCCCCGCCGGAGCCCACCGCGCCGGGGAGACGACGGGGGACCGGCAAGTGATCCGGATCGTGATCGCCGACGACGAGGAACTCATCCGGGGCGCGCTCGTGGCGCTGCTCTCCCTCGAGGCCGACATCGAGGTCGTCGCGGACGTCGCCGACGGCGAGGCCGCGGTTGCCGCCGCCGTCGCCCACCGCCCCGACCTGACCCTGCTCGACCTCGAAATGCCCGGACTCGACGGGGTCGACGCCGCCCGCCGGCTGCTGCGGCTCGTCGCGACGCAGGTCGTCATCGTCACCCGGCATGCCCGACCGGGCACCCTCAAGCGGGCGCTGAACGCCGGGGTGCACGGCTTCGTGCCGAAGTCCACCCCGGCGTCCGAGCTGGCCAGGATCATCCGGTCGGTGGCCGCCGGCGAACGCTACGTCGACGCGTGCCTTGCCGCGTCGGCGCTCACCGAGCAGGAGAGCCCGTTGACGCTGCGGGAGATCGACGTGCTGCGGCTGACCCGCGACGGCCTGCCCACCAAGCACATCGCGCGGCAGCTCGGCCTGGCCCACGGCACCGTCCGCAACCACATCTCGTCCGCGATGGCGAAACTGAACGTCGGTTCCCGCGCCGACGCCGCCGCGATCGCCTGGGAACAGGGCTGGATCTGACCGCCCCGCCGACGCCTTTCGCCGGGTCGCGGGGACGCCCCGTCGACGCTGTTCGCAATTTCGCCGATGTAGCGGCATCGAAGTGCCTTCGACCCCCCAACAACGGCGATATTGAGTCGATCGACACCTCCCCGTGTTCCCGGAGGTGTTCTCGATGCCGTCGCCGGTCCGGCAGACGGTAGTCTGCGAGCAGTGAAGCTGTCAGGTCGTGAGGTGAGGTCGGCGCGGTGGGTACCGGTTATGAACCGATGACTCTGGCGGCGCTGGCCGCTCATATCGTCGCCGCCGACACCGATCAGACCCGTTGGAAGCTGGTGTGGGAGTTCCTGGAGGAATACCGGTGGGAGCCGGCGACCACCAGGGTCGGCCTGTTGCAGGATGAACCGGGGCAGACCGGGGACCTGCGATGGGACGCGCTACTTGCCGCCCTCGCCGAGCACCTGCTCGCCCAGATGGATCTCGCTCCGCCCGACTGGGTCGAGACGCGGGTGCTGCGCCGGGCCTGGTTCCCGGCCGAGTTGGCCATTCACCGGGCCGACGCACTGGCCTGGGCGCCTGCTGCATTCCGTAAACACGGGGTGTACCTGTCGGTGCACGATCTGACCGCCGCATGACCGGGTCCGAGGGCGTCCTGATGGGGGGCGCGGAGTTGGGGCGTGCGTCACGCAGCCAGCCGTCGTGGCCCGCATCGAGCGGAGCCAGCAACGCACCGACCGGTACATGGTGGTGGATCTGGCGGCGGCCCTGGAGTGCTCGGTGGTCGATCTGACGGGTCGGGCGTGCGTGCCGGCTGATCGGCAGCTCGATGCCGTCCGGATCGACGCCGAGCGGTTTGACAAGGCGGCCCCGGACAAGCTGGAGTTGTCTGGGGCCGCCTACTGATCGTGTACGCGAATCGTCCACGCGCAGGGCGGGTTGCCGACCACCGCATGGACGCTGTGACCTAGGTCATGTAGCGGTTATTCCCCTTGTCAGCGCCGGTTCCGGCCCGAAGCTGGTCCACGTTCTCCACGTGTCCGGACTCCCTGCAGACAGGTCCAGAGCGGGGCCTCCACGTGTCCACGCTGTCTGGCGCGGACACGTCCTTGTCCGAGAGCCATTGGCTCCGTCCGTGGTGACCTGGACTGTCCATGTCCGCGCTGTCCGGACGCGCGGACACGTGGACACATCGCCGAGCTACCCCCGGCTGCGCGGGGGTCGCTTGCGCAGAACAAGCACGATCCCGCCCACGGCGCTACCGGCGATCGTGGCGATCGCGGGGATCGCGATCGTGGCCGTGCTTCCCAGCTCGGGACCGCTGGCCAGCACGATCCACAACAACGCGCCGATAGAGGCGACCGTGATGATCATCAGGGCACTGATCAGCGAACCTTCGGTGCTCTTCGTGCTGTTGGGCTGGAACTTGGTAGCGGCAGGGGCTACCGTGTGCATGGGTTTCATTGGTTCTCCTGACAGTTCGCTGGCATGGACATGTGACGAGACGCGACCCATCAAGGCGGCCCCGGGGATGGCAGTCCCCGGGAACCCGCCGCCTTCACGTAACCGGTCTTGTGATGGATAGACCCTAGCGACCCGCGCCGACGCCTTCCATCAATCGCGGGACCTCGGGTCACCGCTCCACCTGTGGAGTGTCAAGGCAAGTCGGATCGCGCACGCCCTAGAAATCTCCACGGGACCGCCGCGCCGTACAGAGCCGGGTCACGGCCTCCGCTGGTGTAACGCGGCGATGACCTGACGTTAAGGCAGCCGGCGCTCAGGATGGTGCGCTTGTGATGGCCAACACGGATTTCGGTCACACCAGGTAGTCCGACTTCCCCGAGCCTCACTCATCCGATCTTGGGTTTTCCCAGGTAAGACGCGTCACGGGCGCGTTTAGGCCGATCTTCTCTGCAGCGGACACCTTGTCACGGAGAGCGTGGCCAGAACCGAGTTATCGGAGCTGCCAGCACCCTCCGGAAGTTGCTGCACCCGGACATGTTGAAGTCGTTGTCGAGGCTGTCCGGCTCCGGGCAAACTCATGTCCATCCGGGGCCACTTGACGTGGCGAAGTTGCCGCTGGCCTGCGCGCCGCCGGGTAGCACCGACCTGAGATGTCGTCGCTCTTCTGCTCCTGTAGACCTTTCCTGGGGCTACGGGAGCAGGAGAGGGGTTATGCGGTGGCGGGACGGTCGGTAGCGTTGGTGTGACGGCGGCCGGTGGGCCGTGGGCCGGTGGCGCATCCCGTGCTGACGAGGAGGTCGGGGTGGATTCCTTGCCGGAGTTGACGTTCGGGCAGCGGTTGAAGGTCTACCGGGAACGCTCCGGAAAAACCCGCGCGGTGCTCGGTGGACTGGTCGGCCGGAGTGCCGAGTGGGTCAAGGCGGTGGAGACCGACCGCATCCTGCCGCCGCGCATCCATATGCTGGACCGGATCGCGCGTGCCCTCAAGATCGACGTCTCCGTCCTCGCCGGGGAGCTGGGCAACCGGTCGGCCGTGGTCAACGGCCCGGAGCATCCGGCACTGGCATCGGTGCGGGATGCGGTGAACCGCTTCGCGATCCTCCGGGACGCTCCGGCCGAGTCGTTGCCCAGCCTGCGGGAGCGGCTCGCGGCGGCGTGGCGGGCCCGTCATCAGGCATCGGATCACCGAACGGTGCTTGGCGCGTTGCTGCCCGGGTTGCTGCGGGACGTGCAGCATGCCGCCCTGGCGTACGAGGGCGCGGAGCGGCGACAGGCACAGGCGTTGTTGGCCGAGACGCTGGGGCTGGTACAGATGTTCCTTGCCTACCAGCCCGCAGCCGAGTTGATCTGGCGGGTGGCGGATCGGGCGATGGTGGCGGCGCAGGAGTCGGGCGAACCTGAGGCCCTCGCCCGCGCCGGATGGTTCCTGGGGCAGGTGCACCGGGACACCGGCGACTGGGACACCGCGATGGCGGTGACGCTGGACGTGCTGTCGGCTCTGGAGTCCCGGGCGGCCGAAGGGGAGGCAGGGCTCCTCGCCCTGTGGGGAGCGCTGAACTTCGAGGCCGCCTACACCGCTGCTCGGGCGGGGGAGGAGGGCAGGGCGTGGCGGTACTGGGATCGCGCGGACCGGGTCGCGCAGCGCCTGCCACAGGGCTTCTACCAGCCGCAGACGTCGTTCTCCCGGGTCATCATGGGTGCTCATGCGGTGACCGTGGCGGTGGAGTTGCAGAAGTCCGGCGAGGCGGTACGACAGGCACGCCGGCACGAGGCGGCGGCGATTCCGTCGAGGCCGCGCCGGGCGCGGCACCTCATCGAGGCCGCGCGGGCGCACCACGGGAAGGGCGACAAGGACGCGGCCGTGGCGATGCTCCGGCAGGCGTACGAGTCAGCCCCGGAGACGATCCGCTTCAACGGGTACGCCCGCCAGATCACCCTGGACCTGCTCGATGGACCACGGTCCACCCGAGACGAGGCCCGTGACCTCGCGGTGAAGGTCGGACTCATCCCGTAAACCGGGGGTAGGAACCCTACCCGCTCCCCGTTATGACCTTGCGTAGCTTCTCCGGCACGGGATGTGGTGGGTAGTGCGGCTTCGCCCGCTCGCCACGTCTTCCGGCACGGGGGCGAAACCGTCCCTGTGACCCGGGCGCGGCAGTGGTGGCCTCTCGGTACACCGTCGCGCCCTTGCGAAGGGGACGCAGGTGGGCGACGAAGAACGTGATCCGGGTGCGAGCCGGGGTGAGCGGATTCAGGCGGTCGAGCGGGAGGCGGCGCGGCGGCGGTTGCTCGCGCAGGCCGAGGCGGAGCGGATTCCGGTGGAGGAGACGACGCGGGCGGTGCCGGATCGGCGGTGGCGTCGTGGAGGGCGGTGAGTTGTTGCCGGTCGGTCGGCGGGTGGCGCACTGGCGGGGGCGGCGTGGGTTGTCGCAGCAGGTGTTCGCCGACCGGTTGGGCAAGTCGAAGAGTTGGGTGGACAAGGTCGAGCGGGGTGTCCGGACGCTGGACAAGGTGTCCACGCTTCAGGACATCGCCGCCGTCCTGCGGATCGACCCGGGTGTGCTGCTCGGCCGGGACCTCCAGGCAGCGGACGTGTCCGGTCCGGTCGAGGGGGTCGCGCAGATCCGGGAAGCCCTGTCGACGTACGACGTCGCGGTGGGAAGGCCGTCAGCGCCGGGCCGGGTCGTGCCGGCGGATCGTGTGGGGCGGGACGCCACCCATGCATGGGTCGCCTTCCAGCATGCCCGCTATCCGCAGGTGGCCGGGATGCTCCCGGGGTTGGTGGGTGGCGCGCAGCGGGCCCGTGCCGGTGATCCGGTCGTGGGCCGGCCGGTGCTGGTGGAGGTGTACCGGCTAGCCGCAGCGCTGCTGGTCAAGCTCGGTGAGGTGGATCTGGCGTGGTTGGCTGCCGATCGGGCGATGACCGCCGCAGCCGGTGAGGTGGTGTCGGTGGCTGCGGTGACCGTGCAGCTCAGTCAGGTGTTGCGGGCGTCGGGACGGGCACGGGTGGCCCGTTCGACGGCGCTGGCCGCCGCGTACCGGATCGCCCCGCCCGACCCTGGCGCTGCGTCCGCCCCGGAGTTGTCGCTGTGCGGGACGCTCGTCGTGCAGGCGGCGTTGGCGGCCGCCCGCGACGGCGACGACCGCGCCATGGCCACGTTGCTCGACGAGGCCGCCGACATGGCCGCCCAGGTCGGCGACGGCCACGACCACCACCGGACCGGATTCGGACCGGTGGCGGTGGATCTGGCCCGGGTCACCGCCGCCCTCGACCTGGGCGAGGCGAGAGAGGCGGTGGCCTGGCACGAGAAGACCACCGGCCGCGACGGCTGGCGGTGGCTACCTGCGGAACACCGCGCCGGGCACCTGCTCGACGCCGCCCGCGCCTACCTGGACGCCGGCGATCCGGGCAACGCCTGCCGGGTCCTGGTCGCGGCCGAGCGCACCGCTCCCTGCGAGGTGCGCCTGCGGCCCGCCGCCCGCGCGGTCCTCGCCCGCCTGGTCCGCGACCCGTACGCCCCCGCCACGGTCATCCACCTCGCCGCCACCCTCCGGGTGCCCTGACCACGACCACGCCACCGTTGGGCGCTGTTGTGCCGGTGTTGCGGTATCAGAGCGCTCTGATACCGCAACACCGGCACAACAGCGCCAAGAACGTCAGGGGCGGCGGCGCAGGGTCGGGTCGGTCAGGGCCGGTACCCGGTAGCCGGCGTCGGCCGGGTTGACGTCGTGGCCCGGCTGGACCAGCGCGTCGATCCGGTCCAGCACGTCGGCCGGCAACCCGGCCGGCTCCCCGGCGGGCAGTTGGCTGCGCAGCTGGGCGAGGGTACGCGGGCCGATGATGGCGCTGGTGACCGCCGGGTGGCTCAGCACGAACCCGAGCGCCAGGTCGATCAGCGTCAGGCCGCTCTCGTCGGCGAGCGTGGCCAGCTCGTCGACCAGTGCGAGCTTGCGGTCCCGGGCGGCGGCGTCGCGGAAGTCGAAGTGGTCGCCGTTGCGCCCGGCGCGGGAGTCCGCCGGTACGGCAGTCGACCGGTACTTGCCGGTCAGCCAGCCGCCGTTGAGCGGGCTGAACACCAGCACGCCGAGCCGGTACCGGGCGCTGGTGGGCAGGGCGGCGGCCTCGACGCCCCGGGTAAGGACCGAGTAGCCGAGCTGTTCGGTGGTGAAGCGTTCCCGCTGCCGGCGTTCGGCCACCCACTGCGCCTCGACGATCTGCTCGGCGGGGAACGCCGAGGTGCCGATCATCCGGACCTTGCCCTCCCGGACCAGGTCGGTCAGCGCGCCGAGGGTCTCGTCGACGTCGGTGAGCGGGTCGGGGCGGTGCACCTGGTAGAGGTCGATCCAGTCGGTGCCCAGCCGGCGCAGGCTGCCGTCGACCGCCTGCCTGATCCAGCGGCGGGAGTTGCCGCGCCGGTTGCGGTCGTCGCCCATCGGCTCGTGGAACTTGGTGGCCAGCACGACGTCGTCGCGCCGGCCGCGCAGCGCCCGGCCGAGGATCTCCTCGGACTCGCCGTGGGCGTACACGTCGGCGGTGTCGACCAGGTTGATCCCGGCGTCCAGCGCCTCGGCGACGATCCGGTGGCACTCCTGCTCGTCGGTGTTGCCCCAGGCGCCGAACATCATGGTGCCCAGGCAGAGGGTGCTCACCTCGACACCGGTCCCGCCCAGTCTGCGGTACTGCATGATCCGATCGTCCTCCCGTACGCGGTGTGCTCCCACGCTGGCACGCGGGCCGCCCGGCGGCACCGTCCCGGCGCGTCGAACCCGGCGTGCCGGCTTTGTGTCCCCGGCACATCGCCCCCGCCGGCAAAGAGTGAATAGGCTGGTGGACGCGATAGTGATGGACATTTCGGTACGGTGGAGGTAACAGTGGCGACCGGCCTGACCCAAGCCCGATGGACGCATGTGGCGTTGCCTACCGGCGACCTCGACAAGGCGATCTCGTTCTACACCACGCTCACCCCGCTGGTGGTCGTGGAGCGGTTCGCCGACGCCGACGGCGAGAGCGTCTGGCTCTCCAACGACAAGCAGGTCGAGACCCCGTTCGTGCTGGTGCTCGTCTCCTTCAACAAGGACAAGGGCGGCCAGCTCGGCCTGCTGCACCCGTTCGCGCACATCGGCATCGAGGTGCCGCAGCGTTCGGACGTCGACGAGATCGCCGGGCGGGCCCGCGAGCTGGGTTGCCTGCACTGGGAGCCGCGTCAGATGCCGCCGCCGGTCGGCTACATCTGCGCGCTGAAGGATCCCGACGGCAACGTCATCGAGATCTCCCACGACCAGCAGGTCTTCGACACCGTGCGGCGTCGGTGGGGGAGCTGACCGCAGCGTCCACCCGCGCCGCCGTGCAGCGGTACCTGGCGGCGCTGAACGCCCACGACGCCGATGCCGTGGCCGGCTGCGTGAGCGTCGACTTCGTCAACGAGCACACCGCGGCCCTCGGCCGGACGGTGATCGGCCGGGCCCGCTACCGGGCCCGGCTCGACGGCTTCCTGGCCGAGTTCGTCGACCTGCGCTACGAGGTGGAGGAGCTGCTCGCCGACGCCGACCGGGCGGCGGTGGCGTACCGGATGTCGTTCCGGCTGGCCTCGGCCGGCCGCGCACCGGTGCGCATCCGTGGCGTGTTCCGGTTCCGGGTCGACGCCGACGGCCTGATCGCCCACCGGGTCGACTACTGGGACAGCGGCGAGGTGCACCGCCAGCTCGCGGGGGCCCCCGATCCGCCGCCCGCCCCCGGTTCGGGGGCGGGCGGCCCGGCGTAGCCGGCTTCCGGCCCCGGCGTGCGGTGGTGTCCGTGTCGCCGGATCCGGCCCGTGCTCGGTAGAGTTCGTCTTTCGGCGGACGGCGAGTGCGAGGTGGCGCGGTGACGGGCGGAGTCGACGAGTCGGCAGGTGACGCGCCGGCGATCCAGACCGTGCAGCGGGCCGCCACCATCCTCCAGGCGTTCTCGGTGGAGCGGCCCCGGCTCACCCTGGCCGAGCTGACCGCCGACCTGGCCATCAGCCGGGCCACCGCGCACCGGTACGCCCGCGCGCTGCGGGCGGCCAACCTGCTGCGCTTCGACACGGCCACCGCCACCTACACGCTGGGCCCGCAGGTGCTGGCGATGGAGGCCGCCGCCCGCGCGGCGCTGCCCATCGTCACCGCCGCCGAGCCGCACCTGGACCGGCTCACCCGGCTGACCAACCAGACCTCGGTGCTCAGTGTCTGGAACGGTGAGGCGCCGACGGTGGTCCGCTGCATGGACAACACCAGCGGTGACGTGCGGCTCAGCGTGCGCACCGGTTCGCCGTTGGATCTGCTCCGCTCGGCGCAGGGCCGGGTCTTCTGCGCCTACCTGTCGGCCGCCGAGGCGCCCGCCGTGGCCCGCCAGTTGCGGCTGTCGGCGGGCCTGCGGGCCGTCGTCGAGCAGGTCCGCCGGGACGGTTTCGCGGTCAACTCCCCGGAGGATTTCGGGGTACGCGTGCTGGCCGCGCCGGTGTTCGAGCGGACCCAGGTGGTGGCCGCCCTGGCGGTGCTGGGCACCAGCACGGCGCTGTCCGGCGCGGTGGAGGCCGCCGCGGCGGACAGCCTGCGGTTGGTGGCCAGGGAGTTGTCCGAGGCGCTCGGCGCGGGCTGACGCCCCGGCGGCCCGCCGACGTCAGCGGTGACCGTTGCCGTTGAGGTGCGGGTGGTGGCCGTTGCCGCCGCTGCCCAGCTCGGCGGTGACCAGGGCGGCGACGCGTTGCAGGGCGATGGCGAGCGGGCTGTCGGTGCCCTCGGGAACCGAGGTGGTGGTGCCGACGATGGCCATCGCGGCGATCAGGGTGCTGCCCCGGAAGATCGGCGCGGCGATGCTGCGGACCCCGTTGGCCGAGGGCGTGTTGGCCGAGATGCCGGTCCGCCGGATCTTCTCGACCTCCCGGCGCAGCTCGGCGGAGGCGGCGATCTCGTCGGCCAGCCCCGGGACGTCGGCCTCGGGGAGGAACGCGCAGAACACCCGGCCCTGGGCGGATTCGGTGCGCGACAACCGGGAGCCGGTCCGCACACTGACCCGGATCACCCGGTCGGTGTTGTCGTCGGCGCGGACCACCACGGCGGTGTCGCCGTCCCAGACGCTGAGCACCACCGTCTCGTCGATCTCGCGGACGAGCTGCTGCATGCGCGGGCCGGCGATGCTGATCACCGGCATCGCCGCGCGGGCGGCGGCGGAGAGGGTCAGGATCTGCGGGCCGAGGGAGTAGAGTCCCTCCCGCTCGTCGTAGCGCAGCAGGTTGCTCTCCCGCAGCGCCTTGGTGTAGCGGTGCGCGGTGGCCTTGCTGGTGCCGAGGCTGGCGGTGAGTTCGTTGAGGCTCAGGCGCGGACGTGCCGCCGTGAACGCGTTGAGGATGACCGCCGCGCGCTGCACGGTCTGGATCGCCGGTGAGCTGGGGTCAGCGCTCTTGACCGGCGAAGGGGCATCGTCCGCCATCTGGATTCCTTTGTGCGCAGAGTGAGACAGTATCATGGCATATGACACGTCAGCCTGTCGATGCCTGCTGGTGGCGCAGCGCGATGTCCGCGTACAACCGGGCGAAACGCAGCAGTTCCGACAGGGCGTACCGGTCCCGTCGCGGGTCGGCCGCATCGGGCGGTAACGCCGGCGGGCCCAGCCGTACGGTGGGCACCCCCCGGGCGCGCAGCACCACCCCGTCGGTCGACCCGGTCCACCCGCGCAGCGGTGCCGGCGGCCGGCCGTACGCGGCGAGCCAGGCGGCGTCGGCGTGCCGGCAGATCGGCGCGGTGGGTGGGGTGGCCGCGGCCGGGTGCGCCGGATGGCCGGCCACCGCCAGCCCGCAGTCGGCCAGCGGGGTGTCGCGCAGCCGCCGGGTCAGGGTGGCCCGCAGCGCGTCGGTGATCTGCGTCGGATCGTCGCCGGGCACCGTGGTCAGGTAGAGGTGGAGGTCGACCACCCCGGGCAGCAGGTCGGGCTTGCCCGGCTGGCCGGCGCGGACCGCCCCGAGGCCCAGTTCCGCCCCGACCAGGGCGTCCGGGTCGGCCCGCCGGGCCAGGTGTGCCCGGCGGAACTCCTCCAGCGCCTCGACGACCACGCCGAGGTGGGCGAGCAGTCCGCCGGGGGGTGTGGCGGTGTCCCGGAACAGCGCCGGGTGGAAGCCGCTGGACAGCCGTACCCGCAGGAACATCGCTCCTGGTTCGGCGGTGAGGATGCCCGGCGGGCTGGTCTTGGCCACGATCGCGGCGGCCGGCCGTGGCCGCCCGCGCAGGTGGTGCAGGACCCCGCCGGTGGTGGGGGCCGGCGCGACGCCGTCCTCCGGCCCGGCGGTGGGGTCGTCGCGGTGGGTGCCGGTGGCGGCGAGCAGCAGGGTCAGCCGGTGCGGCCGGCCGGCGGCCCGCAGGGTCTCGGCGGCGGCGGCGTAGCCGACCAGGGCGGCGGCTGCCGCCGCCCGCGCCACCGACAGGCCGAACCCGCTGACCACCTCGCGGGCCGGGCCGGACAGCTCCAGCGCGGGGGCGGGGGAGTGCCGGCCGGTGATCGGGGCGTCGAAGTCGGTCCCGCCGGTCAGCGAGGTGTCCAGGTGCGAGTAGATCAGCAGTTCGGGACGGTCGCCCAGGTCGGAGCCGCCGACCAGGTTGGCGCTGTCCGGCGTGGTCGCCGTGCGCTCCAGCGGGTCGACCCGCCAGGGCAGCTCCGGCCAGCGGCCGGTGGCCCAGTCGGCGACCCGGTGCGCGGTGGCCCGCTCCCGGCCGTACGGGCTGGGCTGGGCGGTGAGCGCGGCCAGGGCGTCGACCAGGGTGGCCTCGTCGACCGCCCGCGCGGCGGCGTGGCACAGGGGCGCCGGTACCTCGTCGTCCATCCGCTCCCTCTCGCCAGCGTGACTTCATTCAAGATGACGTCTCGTATGTTGACATACTCTGGGCCGGGTCTCTAGCGTGGCCTGACACCAAACGACATCGCCCCGCATCCGGCGACGTCGCGGAACGGGTCCCGCACCCCGGATCGGCTGCGCGCCCGGACCTGCCGCTGCGGCGCGGATGCGGCCGGCCGACCAAACCGCAGGAGGACCGATGACCTACGTGGTCACCGACGAATGTGTGGACGTACAGGATCGGTCCTGCGTCGAGGAATGCCCGGTGGACTGCATCTACGAGGGCGACCGGATGATGTACATCAACCCCGACGAGTGCGTCGACTGCGGGCGCTGCGAGCCGGTCTGCCCGGTCACCTCGATCTTCCACCTCGACGACCTGCCCGCCGACCGCGCCCGGTTCGGCCCGATCAACGCCGAGTTCTTCACCGAGATCGGCACCCCGGGCGGCGCCCGCAAGATCGGCCGGGTCGGCCACGACCACCCGGCCGTCGCGGAAAGCGCCGGCTGATGGCCGAGCGGCACGAGGTCGACCTCGCGATCATCGGCGCCGGCCCGGCCGGCCTCTACGCCACCTACTACGCCGGCTTCCGCGGGATGAGCGTGGCGGTGATCGACTCGCTGCCCGAGGCCGGTGGGCAGATCGCCGCCCTCTACCCCGAGAAGGCGATCTACGACATCGCCGGGCTGCCCGCCGTGCGGGGCCAGGAACTCGTCGACGCCCTGCTCACCCAGGCCGCCACCGCCAAGCCGACGTTCCTGCTCGGGCAGAGCGCGACCGAACTGACCTGCGCCGAGGACCACGTGCTGATCGGCACCGACACCGGCACCCAGGTCCGGGCGGCGGCCGTGCTGCTGACCGCCGGCATCGGCACCTTCACCCCCCGCGAACTGCCCGTCGGCAGCGGCCACCTCGGCCGGGGCCTGCGCTACTTCGTCCCCCGGCTGGAGGAACTCGCCGGGCAGGAGGTCGTCGTGGTCGGCGGCGGCGACTCCGCCGTCGACTGGGCGCTGGCCCTGGAGCCGTACGCCAGCAGCGTCACCCTGGTGCACCGCCGACCGCAGTTCCGCGCCCACGAACGCAGCGTCACCCAGCTGCACGAGTCGACCGTGCGGGTGCTCACCCCGTACGAGGTCAGCGGGATCGACGGGGAACAGCACGTCGAGGCCGTACACCTGGCCGAGGTGCGCGGCGAGGGCCGGGAGACGCTGCCCGCCCAGGCGGTGGTCGCCGCGCTCGGTTTCATCGCCGACCTGAGCGCGATGGAACGCTGGGGTTTGGAGATGCGCCGCCGCTACGTCGCCGTGGACCGGTCGATGCGCACCAACCTGCCCCGGGTCTTCGCCGCCGGCGACATCACCGACTACGACGGCAAGGTACGGCTGATCTCGGTCGGCTTCGGTGAGGCCGCCGCCGCCGTCAACAACCTGGCCCCGCTGGTCAACCCGGCGCTCGGCACCGTCCCCGGCCACTCCTCGGACGCCGCATGACCGCCCCCGCGCCCACCGACGCGCACCTCGTCGTCACCCGGTACGGGCTGGGCCGGATCACCGGCGACGACGTCGAACTGCTCGACCTGCCCGCCCCGGACGTGGCCGCCCTGCTGCGCGCCGGCCGGGGGCTCGCCCCCGCCACCGAGGCCCGGGTCCGCCGCCGGCTGCCGCTGGAGACGCTCGTCGGTGACCTGCGCCCACCGATGGCGAGCACCCGCGCGGTGTGGGGCGTCGGGCTGAACTACCACTGCAAGGCCCGGACCACCGGCCGGGCCCTGCCCACCCAACCGGTGCTCTACCTGAAGTCGCCCAGCGCCGGCTCCGGCCCGGAGGACACCGTGCCGCTGCCCGGCTCGGTCAGCAGCCAGCCCGACTACGAGGGCGAGGTCGCCCTGGTCGTCGGCGCGCGGATGCACCACACCCCGGCCGAGCAGGTCTGGGCGCACCTGGCCGCGATCACCGCCGCCAACGACCTGACCGCCCGGGACGTGATGGCCGCCACGGGCAACCCCACCCTGGCCAAGAGCTTCCCCGGGTTCGGCGCCCTGGGTGCCTCCGTGCTCGGCCTGGGCGCGGTCGCCGACCGCGACGCCATCGGCGTCCGCACCACCGTCAACGGCGAGCTGCGCCAGCAGGCCAGCACCGCCGACCTGATCTTCCCGGTGCCCGACCTGCTCGCCTGGATCACCCGGTACGTGGTGCTGGAGCCGGGCGACGTGGTGCTCACCGGCACCCCGACCGGCACCGGCCAGGACCGGGGTTGCTTCCTGAGCCCCGGCGACCAGGTCGAGGTCACCGTCGCCGGGGTGCTGCCCCTGCGTACCCGGTTCCGTGCCGAGAGCCCGGACCACCCCGCGCCGGCCGCCGTCGACGCGTCGACCCACTCGCTTCGCACAGAGAGCCCGATGTCATGAGTGAGAATTCCGAGCGGTACGACCTGGTGCTGGCCGGTGGCCAGGTGTTCGACGGTCAGACCGGAGCCAGCCAGGTCGCCGACGTCGCGGTGACCGGCGACCGGGTGGCCCGGATCGCGCCCGGCCTCGCCGCCGCCGCCGACCGGGTGATCGACTGCACCGGGCAGTACGTGCTGCCCGGCCTGGTCGAGGCGCACACCCACATCTTCGCCGAGGTCTCCAAGGTCGGCGCGCCGCCGGACGAGGCGCACCTGCACCGGGGCGTCGTCGCCGCCTGCGACGCCGGCACCGTCGGCGCGTCCACCTTCGCCGCGTTCGAGAAGTACGTCGCCGCGCCGGCCCGGATGCGGCTGGTGAACTTCCTCAACGTCTCGGTCCTCGGCCTGATCGACTTCCGGTTCGGTGAGCTGATCAACCCGGGCACGCTGGTCCCCGAGGACGCCCTGGCGGTGGCCGAGGCCAACCCGCACCGGGTCCGCGGTTTCAAGATCCGGCTCTCCGAGGACGTCGTCGGGTTGGACTGGCGTCCGCTGCTCAAGCGTTCCCTGGCGCTCGCCGGCGAGGCCGGTCTGCCGCTGATGATCCACATCGGGGAGACGCCGGAGCCGCTGCCGGTGATCCTGCCCCTGCTGCGCCCCGGCGACGTGGTGGCGCACTGCTACACCGGCAAGCCGTACGGCATCCTCAACGACGGCACCGTGCTGCCCGAGGTCCACGCCGCCCGCGAGCGCGGGGTGCTGTTCGAATCCGCCCACGGCAAGAGCAACCTCAGCTTCGCCGTCGCCCGTCCGGCGATCGAGCAGGGCTTCCTGCCCGACGTGGTCACCTCCGACACCAGCGCCCGCAACTGGCGCGGCCCGGTGTTCGACCTGGTCACCAGCATGGCCAAGCTGCGCGCGATGGGGATGACCCTGGAGCAGTTGGTGCCCCGGGTGACGACCGCGCCGGCGCGGCTGACCGGCCTGGACGCCGAGGGCTACGGCACCCTGGTCGAGGGCGGCCCGGCGCACGTCACCGTGCTGGCCGAGGCCGAGGAGGCGGTGCTGCCCGACGCCGCCGGTAACACGATCACCGCACCCCGGCTGGACCCGGCCGTGGTGCTGCTCGGCGGCGAGCAGGTGCCGACCGTGCCGTGGCGCGGGCTGCCCGCCACCGGGGCGTGAGGCCCTGATGTCCGCCGTCGAGCCGGCCCCGCCGGCCGGGGTGCACGGCCACCGCGCCCGGCTGCGGGCGGCGCTGCGCGCCGGTGGGCAGCTCGCCGGTACCTTCGTCAAGCTGCCCGGGGCCGACGTGATCGCCCTGGCCGCCCGCTCCGGACTCGACTTCGTCGTGATCGACCTGGAGCACTCCGGCCTGGACGAGCGGACCGCCACCGACCAGCTCCGGCTCGCCGCCCTGGCCGGCCTGCCGGCGCTGGTCCGGGTGCCGGCCGTCGACCCCGGCCAGGTCAACCGGCTGCTGGAGGCCGGGGCCGTCGGGATCCAGCTGTCGACCGTGCGCCGCCGGGCCGACGTCGAGGCGTTGCGCTCGGCCAGCCGGTACGCCCCGTACGGGCGGCGCAGCATCAGCCTGGCGCACCCGTCGGCCGGATACGGCGAGGACGGCCTGGACCGGTACCTCGCGGCGGAGGCCGAGCACCCGCCCGTACTGGTGGCCCAGATCGAGACGGCGACCACCGACGACCCGCTGCCCGCCCTGCTGGCCGGGGTGGACGTGGGCTTCGTCGGGACCACCGACCTGGCGGTGAGCCTGGGCCTTTCGACCACCGACGACCCGGGGCCGTTGTTGCGGCGTACCGGGGACATCGCCGCCGCGGCCCGCACGACCGGGACCCACCTCGGCGGCTGGGTGCCCGAGCGGTCCGCCGCGGCGCTGGACCGCTGCGGCCTGACCGACGCGCGCTACCTCGTCGTCGGCTCCGACCTGCACCTGCTCGGCACCGGCCTGCGTCGGCTCGCCGCACCCCTCTGACCCGCCCGAGAAGGGACGCGTTCACATGCTCAACCCGCAGCTCTACCGCACCTCGGTCAACTGGGACGACATCCCGGCCACCGACGTCCGGCCCGGGGTACGCCGGAAGGTGTACGCCACCGACGAGGTTCTCTTCGCCTGGCACGAACTGGCCGTCGGGATGGACCTCAACCCGCACCACCACGACGACTTCGACCAGTTGGTGCTGATCCTCGGCGGCCGGTGCAACTACTACGTCGACGGCGTGCCGCACCCGATGGGGCCGGGCTCGATGCTGCTGGTGCCGCGCGGCGCGGAGCACTACATCGAACCGACCGAGGGCCCGTGCATCAACGTGGACGTCTTCGCCCCGCCCCGGGCGGACTTCCTGCCGCACGCCTGGCGTCCCGGGCAGGGCTGACCGGCGATGACCGACATCGTGGTGGTGGGCAGCCTCAACGTGGACGTGGTGGTGCCGCTGCACGAGCTGCCCGCCCCCGGGCAGACCGTGCTCGGCGCGGCCGACCACCGGCGGGCCGGCGGCGGCAAGGGCGCCAACCAGGCCGTCGCCGCCGCCCGGCTGGGTCGCCGGGTGGCGATGGTCGGCGCGGTCGGCATCGACGCCGACGGCGACTGGCTGCTCGGGCTGATCGCCGCCGAGGGGGTGGCCACCGAGGCGGTGCTGCGCGCCCCCCGGCCCACCGGGCAGGCGATCGTGCTGGTCACCGCCGACGGCGACAGCACCATCGCGGTCAGCTCGGGGGCGAACATGTGGCTCGCCGCCGAGCATCTCGGCCCGCTGCGTGACCTGCTCGGGTCGGCGCGGGCGGTGCTGCTGCAGCAGGAGGTCGACGCCGCGGTGGTGGCCGAGGCGGTCCGGCTGGCCGAGGGGCTGGTGGTGCTCAACCCGGCACCGGCCCGCCCGGTCGACCCGGCGACCCTGGCCCGGGTCGACGTGCTGGTGCCCAACCGGGGTGAGCTGGCCGCCCTGGCCGGTGCGCCGCCGACGGACGCCGGGGTGGACGGGCTGGCCGCGATGGCCCGGTCGCTGGGTACCCGGGGGCCGGTGGTGGTGACCCTCGGCGGTGACGGCGCGCTGGTGGTGACCACCGACCGGCAGTGGCTGATCCCGGCGGAGCGGGTCGACGCGGTCGACGCGACAGGTGCCGGGGACACCTTCTGCGCCGCCCTGGCCGACGCGCTGCTCGACGGCGCGGCGATCGACGAGGCGGCCCGGTGGGCGAGCCGGGCGGCAGCGGTGACGGTCACCCGGCCGGGGGCGATGGAGGCCGCACCCCGGCGTGTCGAGGTGCCCACCGCCGCCTGAAACCCCGCCCTGCTACGCCGGCCGGCGCGTCCCCGCCCGGTCCGGCTGCCGCCTTGGCTTGCGAACCTGCCGCCCGTCGCATGCTGCCTGTCGGCGACGGCGCGGCCCGGCTCCGGCCGGCTGCGCGCTGCCCCCGGCCTGTCCCGGTCGGGGGCAGCGGCGTGGCACCGCGGCTGCACCGGTGGCGTGAGCTGTCCGGCCCGGGGCGGCTCGGTGCCGCCCCGGGGCCGGGCGCGTCAGGGACCGGCCGGCAGGGCCGGTCGGCGGTGGCCGGTCAGAAGTGGGCCGGGAAGTCGGCCTTGCGGATCAGGCAGTGGATGCCCTTCACCCCGTCGACGACCTGGCTCACCTCGAAGTCGCCGGCGGCGCTCAGGTAGGCCAGCGCGGTCTGCGGGGGCATGCCCTGGGTGCGGACGAGGAAGTCGACGGCGGCCCGGACGGCCCGGCGCATCGCCTCGTCGAGGTCGCTGTGCAGGCCGACCGGCAGCCAGTGGGTGGCGGTCTCGCCGAACGGCCCGTCGACGGCCCCGAGCAGGCCGGCGGCCTGCGCCCGGGGGATCACCGACAGCCGCAGGGTGGCCCGCAGCGGTGCCTCCAGGGCGGTCAGCGCCACCTCGCCGTCGCCCTGGGCGTAGTGCGGGTCACCGGCGTAGAAGCCCGCCCCGGGTAGCTGTACCGGCAGGTAGAGAGCCGAGCCGACCTGCAACTCGTTGATGTCGAGGTTGCCGCCGAAGGCGCCGGGCGGCACCGAGTGGACCGGCTCGTCGGTGTCCACGGCGACGCCCATCAGCCCCAGGAAGGGGGCGAGCGGGAAGCGGGCCGCCCGGCCGTCGCCGTACGGCAGGGTGCCGAACAGCCGGCCGCCGTGGTGGATCACCTCGGTGAAGTGGCTGACGGTGCCGTACTCCCGGGGGCCGTCGCCGTCCGGGCCGGTGTCGGTGGGGGTGAGCGGGTACTCCCCGGGCAGCGCGCCGTAGCCGTGCCGGCTGCTGATGAAGCCGTACGGGGCGCGGACGAGCAGGTCGAGCACCTCGATCCGGAGCAGGTCGCCGGGTTCGGCCCCGGCCACCGTGATCGGGCCGGTGACCACGTGCGGGCCGTCGGCGTCGTAGTCGTGGGCCACGTCGGAGGCGGCCAGGTCCCGGGCGTCGGTGAGCACCTGGTCGCTGGGCACGTCGAACTGCTTGAGGAAGCCGACCGGGTCGCGGCCCTGGTCCTCCAGGATGCCCTCGTGGCTGAGCGTGTCGATGGTCACGGTCTCCCCGGAGCCGATCCGGAGCACGGGTTCGTGCCGCCGGTTGGGCAACCGGCCCCACAGGCAGGTGTCGGGGGTGCTCGGCAGGTAGTGGGTTCCACCGATCGGGCCATCGTGCGGCTGGAGCATGACATCCTCCGGAAGGGGTGACACCGGCTGGCGGTGCGACGGGACGGCGCTGCCCGGTGCGGGTGGCCGGCGGCCGGCGACGGGATGCGCGGGCCGCGTCCGAGGGCCGGCGATCGGGGTCGGGCGGATCGGCCGGGCCACGTCGGATGCAGGGGATCGTGACCGGCGAAGCAACCGTTGCGTGTTGCGTTCGTATTAACAGCGAGTAACCCGGTGCCGGAGTCTGCCCTGCTCTTGACAGTTGCCATGGCCGAGTAGCAGCATCGTGTAGCGAGATGCTGTCTCGCATGACGTAGAAGGCGGTGAGGTGATGGCGCAGCAGACGCCGGTACGTCCGCTCGGTGCCACCGGTGACGGCGCGATGATCGACGAGGACTGGGAGGCGCTGCGGTTCCGGGTGCACCGCTCGGCGTACCGCGACCCCGAGGTGTTCCGGACCGAGATCGACCGGATCTGGAATCACACCTGGCTCTATCTCGGCCACGAGACCGAGATCCCGAAGGCGGGTGACTTCAAGACCCGCACCCTCGGCGGTCGACCGCTGATCTTCTGCCGGGACGCCGGGGGCCAGGTGCGGGCGTTCTTCAACGCCTGCACCCACCGGGGCACCGTGCTGTGCCGGCACAGCGAGGGCAACACGAAGTTCTTCCAGTGCTTCTACCACGCCTGGGCGTTCAGCAACTCCGGCGAACTGGCCGCGCTGCCCGGCGACGACGCGTACCCCGACGACCCGGCCTTCCGGGCGTCGATGGCCCTGCGCCAGGTGCCCCGGCTCCAGATCCACGAGGGCTTCGTCTTCGTCGCCTTCGACGCGGACGTGCCCGACCTGCTGACCCACCTCGGGCCGGCCGCGCACTACATGTCGCTGACCGCGAAGATCGGCGAGCACGGCATGACCACCCTGCCGGGCGTGCAGCTCTACAGCGTGAAGGGCAACTGGAAGCTCGCCGTCGAGAACGCGATGGACGGCTACCACTTCGCCCCCACCCACAACACCTTCGTCGGCTACCTGCGGGAGACCGGGTTCGCCGTCACCGACGACGACCAGTACGCCTACGACCTCGGCGGCGGCCACGGGCTGCTCGTGCTCACCGGGCACAACGGCCGGATCGGGATGGTCTGGGAACCCCGCTTCGGCGACGAGGAGAAGACCCGCACCGTCGCCAAGCGCCGCGAGCTGGAGGCCCGCCTCGGCCCCGAACTCGCCGCCGAGGTGGCCGACGCCAGCCGCATCCTGTTCGTCTTCCCCAACCTGCTGCTGTTCGACCTGGAGGCGCTGACCATCCGGCAGATCGAACCGGTCGCCGCCGACCGCACCGACGTGCGGGCGTGGCAGTTCGTCGAGGTCGGCGAGCCGGAGTCGGTCCGCGCGCTGCGGATCAAGACGATGGTCAGCTTCGTCGGGCCGGGCGGCCTGGCCACCCCCGACGACATCGAGGCGTACGAGGCGGTGCAGCGCGGCATCACCGCGACCGCCGACTCGGTCGACCCCGCCCACGACTGGAGCGACATGTCGCGGGGCATGGCCAACGAGAAGCAGGGCAACCAGGGCCGCTCGATCGACGAGGGCGCGATGCGCAGCTTCTGGCGGCGCTGGGCCGAGAAGGTCGGGGCGGGCACCAGCGTGGCCGGCGACCCGCCGGCCGGTACACCCGCCGCCGGACCCGCCACGGGGGGTGCGGGCAAGTGAGCGCGTCGACGACGACAGGCAGCCGTGGGGGAGTGGTCAGTGTGGCATCGCGCGAGGTGACCCGGGCCGAGGTGGAGGAGTTCCTCTACCGGGAGGCGCAACTGCTCGACGAGTGGCGGCTCGACGAGTGGCTCACCCTCATCGAGCCGGGGGGCCGGCTGGAGGTCCCGACCACCGACTGGGCCGGCTGGGACGCCACCACCGCCGGGTACTTCGTGGCCGACGACTACGAGCTGATCCAGGCCCGGGTCAAGCGGCTCAAGAGCCGCAAGGCGCACGCCGAGAACCCGCACTCGCGGACCCACCGGATGGTCTCCAACGTGCTGCTGCTGGAGGCCGGCGCGGAGACCGTCTGGATCAGCGCCAACTTCATCATCCACCGGTACCGCGACAACGGCGCCTACACCTACGTGGGCCGCTACGAACACGTGCTCAAGGTCGACCCGGACGGGCTGCGGTTCCGGCTGCGCCGGGCCGTCCCGGTGATGGAGTCGATGGACCCCGGCGCCCGACTCAGCTTCATCCTCTGAGCCGGCCGCCATGATCACTCACATGCTGGTCTTCCGGTTCCGCGACGACCTGCCGCCCGGCGCGGCCGAGTCCGTCCTGGCCGAGCTGGAGACCTTCCCGAGCCGCTATCCCGCGATGCGCAACTGGCGCAGCGGGGTCAACGTCAGCACCCGCGACACCAGCATGAGCCACGGCTTCGTCGTGGAGTTCCCCACCGAGCAGGACCTGCTCGACTACCTGCACAGCGACTCGCACGAGCGGTTCGTCCGGGAACGCTGGCGGCCG
Source organism: Micromonospora humida (assembly GCF_016901255.1). Classification (NCBI taxonomy): domain Bacteria; kingdom Bacillati; phylum Actinomycetota; class Actinomycetes; order Micromonosporales; family Micromonosporaceae; genus Micromonospora; species Micromonospora humida. Next base: position 503,414 of record NZ_JAFEUC010000001.1, on the reverse strand, counting down.
GTCATCGAGCGTCAGGCCATCGTCAGTCTCCCCACCGCCGGGGACGCCCAGCCCATCGAGAGGGGTCACAGATGACCACCGAGGCCACCGCCCGCCGCCGTGGGCCCTACGGCATGGAGTACGCCCGGATCGAGGTGCCCGACCTCGCCGCCTCCATCGAGTTCCTTCAGTACCACGTCGGGCTGCAACTGGAGCAGCACGACGACGAGTACGCGTTCCTGCGTGCCGACCTCGAACACCACAGCATCGAGCTGGTCGCCGCGCCGCAGCGTACCGAGTCGTGGACCACGGCGGTCGGGTTCAGCGTCGAGAACGACGCCGTCCTGGACGACCTGCGGGAGCGGGTCACCGCTGCCGGGCACGAGGTGTTCGAGCTGGCCGACCGGGTCAAGGGCCTGGTCCAGCGGGGCTTCGCCGTGCGCGACCCCAACGGGCTGATCGTCGAGTTGTTCACCGAGTTCCAGGAGTACGCCGAGCCGCCGCTGATCGAGCTGCGCCCGCTGGACCTGGTGCACCCGTTCCTCGCCACCGACAAGTACGACGAGACGCTGGCGTTCTACACCAAGGTGCTCGGCTTCCTGGAGTCCGACCACGTCGGCGACGTCACGGTCTTCCTGCGCAGCGAGGACCGCTACCACCACAGCCTGGCGATCCAGCGCAACAACGAGTTCTACGTCGCGCACCTGTGCTTCATGATGAAGAGCTTCGACCACGTGATGCGCGGCCGGGCACGGGCCCAGTACAAGCAGGTCCCGATCGCCTCCGACCTGGTCAACCACTCGGCGTCCACGTCGATCGCCTTCTACATGCACGACACCCGGCACGGCCCGCGCTACGAGCTGTGCGACAGGCACCGGGTGTTCACCCCGGAGGAGCACGAGACCCACCGGGCCCGCCGGATGGCGGTCGACCCGCGCAACATCGACGTGTGGCGTCCCGCCGCCGACGACTGGGCGCGTTTCTGACCCGCGCCCCCGTCAGGACCGGCCGGCGGGGTGTCGTACCCGCCCGCCGGTGAGGGGTGCGAACGCGGGGTGGCCCGGTCAGGGGGCCACCCCGCCTCCCATCCCGGGCCCGGCTGAGTCCGGTGCCAGGTGTCCGGGCGTGTCCAGCCGCGTCCAGCATCCCACTCCCGTCCCACCGCCCGTTGCGAGGATTGCCGTCCGGTCGGCCCATGGTCCGGCCGACGGGTCCTCTCGTGATGGGAGTGGTGAATGTCAGAACGTGTCATCAGCCGGCCGGACAGGAAGAGACCGAGCCGCAGGTTCCTGCTCGCCATGGCACTCGTCGCAGTGTCGTCGGTGGCCTTCGTCCCGACGGCCGCGGCGGCGGGGCCGGTCGACCGGCCGGCTGGCCCCCGGGGTACGGCGGATCCCGCCCGCGCCGACGGCCGGGCAACCCCGGCGTCCGCCGCTGCCGTCGCCGGGTCGGGCCGGGCGACCGGGGCGGCGGACATGGCCGAGGCGATCGCCGCGCAGCGGGGCATCAGCCGTGACGCCGCTGAGAAGCTGCTGCGCGCCGAGGACGCCCACGTCCGGCTCGCCAACCGGTTGACCACCGAGCTGGGTGCCAGCTCGGGCGGCGCGTACCTGTCCGACGGTGCCCTCGTCGTCACCGTCACCGACGCCGCTGCCGCCGCGAAGGTGACCGCCGCCGGCGCGAAGGCACGCCTCGTCGCCCGAGGCGAGCGGCAACTGCGGACCATCCAGCGGACGCTGGAGGCCGCGGCGAGTGAACCCGGCACGACCTGGGGGGTGGACCCGGCGACCAACCAGGTGGTGGTGAGCCTGCCGGCGTCGGGAGCGAAGAACGCCGTGCAACGCTCGGCGGCGCGCCGGTTCGGCACGGCGGTCCGGTTCGAGACCGGCACCGGCCCGATCCAGCCGAACGTCGGGATCTCCAGCGGGGACTCGTTGGGTGGCTGCTCGGCCGGCTTCACCGCCACCGACTACACCTTCAACTACATCATCACGGCCGGCCACTGCACCCAGGGCTACCCGCACTGGACGCTGCCCAACGGCCAGGACGTCGGGCCGTCGCTGGAGAGCAACTACCCGGAGGACGACTTCGGCCTCATCTGGATGAACGGTCCGTCGGTCTGGGCCACCGGCACCATCAACCTGTGGAACAACACCAGCCGCAGCATCCACGGCTGGGCGACGGCCGTGAGCGGGCTGTCGGTCTGCAACTCGGGCAGGACCACCGGATTCAGGTGCGGCTCCGTGCTCAAGACCAACGTGACGGTCAACGGCGCGGGCGGCACCGTACGTCAGATGATCGAGACCAACATCTGCACCCTCGGCGGTGACAGTGGTGGGCCGCTCTTCGCCGGCAACACCGGATACGGGCTGAACTCGCACGCCAACCGCAACGGCAGCCAGTGCAACTCCTCGCCGCGAACCTGGCACCAGCCGGTGGGAGAGGCGATCACCACCTACCAGGTCGTCATCTACGGTGCGCCGTGACGTGCGGCGACGAGCAGAGGAGACAGCGATGAGAACCGCACTCACCCGGGCCGTACGCATCACCGCCGCGGCCGTCATGGCGACGACGGTGGCCCTCACCGTGGCCGTCAGCCCCGCCCAGGCGGACCTCTGGCAGCACACCGACGGGTTCGAGAGCAGCCCGGCGGCGGTGTGGGAGTTCCACCGCTCCGGTGCCGGCAGCGGAGCCTTCGAGCTGGGCGCGGGGAAGGCCCACTCCGGTGCGAACAACGCCATTCTCACCACGTCGGCCGGCGGCTGGTCCGGGGTGGGCAAGCTGCTCACCGTACGGCCGCGTACCGCCGGGCACAACACCACCTGCGGCGGCGGGTTCTTCGTCCAGGCGGTCAGCGGGCCGGCGGTGCTCAACGTCGAGGTGATCGATCCGGCAAGCTGGACCTACCTCGCGCTGCGCACCGTCCGGATCACCGACACCGTCTGGCGACGGCACGACGTGGCGAGCTACGCCAACGGCCCGAGCCAGGTGTTCGTCCGGGTCTCCCTGCTCGGTGGCAGCGGCCCCGTACGGGTGGACGACATGGCGTTCCAGTGCACCTTCTTCAGTAACTGAGCAGGTCGACGACGGCGGGGCCGGCGCTCGTGGCGTCGGCCCCGCGACGCCCGCGGGCTGCGTCGCCGTGCCGGTGCGGTGCGGGTTGGCGCGGCGTCGCCTCAGGGCAGCGGGACGACGTAGGAGTCGACCCGGGCGATCAGCCCGTCGCGGAAGGTGAACAGGTCGTTGAAGGCGAAGCGGAACGGCCCGTGGTCGACGCTGACTCCCCGGCCCTCGCCCGTGACGACGACGACCGGGCCGTCCTCGTGCACGCGGTGGACGTCGAGCGTCGGACTGCCGGTGAACGCCGGGTTCTCGATCTCCCCGTCGAACTCCGCCCTGCCGTGGGTTGTCCGGTGACCGTGGATGACCCACTCGACGTCGTCGGTGAGGGTCGCGAGGATGCGCGGGTGGTCGCTCGTCCGGAACCCGGCGAAGTATTCCGCGACGAGGTCGCGTTGGGTCTGTGGCGTCATGGTTGCTCCGTCGTCACGTGGTCGGGTGCCGGCGTCGGGCCGGGCTGGCGCAGGTGTGCGGCGAGGGCGTCGAGGATCGCGGCGAGCCCGTCGACCGCCTGGGCGGTGCGTAGCTCGGGGGGAAGCCGTCGCTGGTGGACGGTGAGGTCCGTGCCGTCGGCGGCGGGGCGGAGGGTGACGCTCGTGCGTAGGCCGGTGGCCGGTTCGTCGAAGACGAGTTCGTGCGGTGCGGTGACGCGCACGTAGACGAACCGGAGCCGGTGGGTGCGGCCGTCCGGCGCGCGGGTGTCGAGCGCGAACTCTCCGCCGGGGCGCAGGTCGACGGTCACCGACCCGGATGGCACGGTGGCGTGCGAGCCGCCCCAGAATGCGGTGATGCCGGTCGGCGAGGTGAAGGCGGCCCAGACCCGCTCGGGCGGCGCGGCGAGCCGCCGTCGGGCGATCAGTTCGTCACCCCGCAGGTGCGCGTCGGTCACCGGGCCGTCCCGTCGTCGGTGAGGTGGTGTTCCAGGGCGTCGAGCCGGTCGTTCCAGGTGCGCCGCTGCTCGTCGATCCAGGCACCGAGCAGCGAGAGCTGATCCGTCCTGAGGCGGCAGGGGCGTCGGGTGCCCTCGCGTCGCTGCTCGACCAGGCCACAGCGGCGCAGCACCCCGACGTGGTGCGAGATCGCCTGCGGGGTCAGGTCGAACGGCGCGGCGAGCTGTCCCACCGTGGCGTCACCGTGGGCGAGGCGGGCCACCAGGGCGCGCCGGACCGGGTCGCCGAGCGCGGCGAAGGCCGCGTCGAGATCCGGACCGGGTGCGACGGGTACGGGAGCGGGGGGCACGGCTCCACGATAACGCAAACAGTCATTTGCGCAAGCGATCACTTGCTGATTGGTTGCCCGGGTGTCGCGGCGGGTACCCGGCGTCGTGCCGGCCGGGCGAGCAGCAGCACGACCGTGAGGACGGCGGCGGCGACCGGCAGCCCCCAGGGCCGCCGGGCCGCCGCCACGGTGAACGCGAGCGGCCGACCGGGCACTGCGATCCGGCCGTCCACCTCGTACCGGCCGAACGGGGCCGCGTCGGTGGGCACCGCGACGTGGTACTCCCGGGTCTGCCCGGCGGCGATGGTGCCCAGCGCCGGGGCGGCCACGATGGTCCGGGCCCGGCCGGGCGGCCCGACGGTGAGCTGCAACGGCGGGTCGGTGACGTCCTCCGTGCCGGGGTTGTGCAGGGTGATCCGCACCGCGAGTTCGCCCGGCAGGCCGAACCAGCCGCGCGGCCCGGACCGGTCGACGGCCCGCACCGCCACCAGGGCCAGCCCGGGCGGGGCGGTCGGCGCGGCGGCCGGGGCGGTCACCCCGGCCAGTGTCAGGTCGGCCACGGCGGTGGCGGTGCCGGTCGGCGTCCGGACCCGCAGCACGCACGGGCAGGCCACCGGTGGGGCGGCCACCAGCACCGGCAGGGTGGCCCGGCCGGCCGGCGGCACCTGGCCGTGGGTGGCGGCCCCGGTCGCGCAGTCGAGCGCGCCGCGTCGGGCGGCGTTGCCGCACACCTCGGCCTGCACGGTGCCGGCGGGCCAGCCGTCGAGGCCGACCAGCACCCGCTGCCCGACCCGCAGCGTCCCTGCCGGCACGGTGACGCCGGGACCGCCGCCCGCCGGGGTGCCGGCCGGGGCGGGTGCCCCCGGGGCCGCAGCCAGCGCGGCGGCCACGGCCAGCAGGGCGACGGCCCGCAGCGGCCCGGTCATCGCGCGGGCGGGGCGTCGGGACGCGGGTCGGCACCCGGGGCCGGCCCGTCGGCGGCATCCGGCGTCGGCCCGGTGGCGGCAGCGCCGGTCGCGGCCGGTTGCGGGGTGTCGGCCGGGTCCGGGGTGGACGGTCGACCGGCGGCAGCGGCCCTCCGTCGCCACCACCGTAGCCCGGCCCAGCCGGCCGCCCCGGCGAGCAGGGCCAGCAACAGCCACGGCGGGGCCCACACCCCGGCGGTACGGACCACCGGCGGCAGCGCGGTGTCCGTGCTGGTGGCCGCGATGTCGACCTCGGCGGTCAGCCGCAGCAGCGGTGGTACGCCGGTGATCCGCTCGGTGACGGTGAAGGTGGCCCCGGGCAGCAGCTCGGGCAGGTCGGTGGGGGCGGTGCGGGCCTGTTCCCGGCCGAACGGCGCGCGTACGGTCACCGTGCCGCTGCCGCCGATCCGGACGTTGCCGTCGTTGCGCAGCCGGTAGCGGACCACCAGGTCGCCGCCGCCGAACGGGTTGACCGGGTTGTCGTAGGAGACGTCGACCGCCTCGACGGTGACGGCGGGCCGGACCGGGCCGGTGACCCGGAGGTAGACCCGGGCGGCGAGCCGCTGGTCGACCAGGACGCGCTGCCCGTCGGCGGTGGTCCGGATCCGGGCGACGGCACCGATCACCCCGCCGGTGTGGTCGCCCGGGGTGGCGTTGGCCGGCACGGTGAGCCGGAACGGGATGTCGACCCGCCTGCCCGCCGGAACCGTCCATTCGCGCCGGTCGACCCTGATCCAGGAGCCGACGTCGGTGGCCGGCCGGTCCGCCGGCAGCAGGGCGAACGCGCCGTCGGTGGAGGTGTAGGCGTCGGTGCCGTACACGTCGAAGGTGACCGGGCGGTCGCCGAGATTGGTGATGCCGACGTGGTCGGTCAGGGTGCTGCCCGGGGCCAGGTCGTAGATGAAGTAGTTGCGCCCGGTCGGGCCCTTGGCGCTGGACGGCTGGACGGCCCAGCGTGCCGCGCCGGTCTCCCCGGCCCCGGCTGCCGGGCCGGGTGACGGGGCGGGCGCGGCGGGGGCCGGTGCGGGCGGGGCCGTCGCCACGAGCAGCGCGGCGGCGAGCACGGCGCTCGCCCGGATCAGGGTGGTACGCAGGGACATGCCGGGCTCCGGGAAGGGTGATCGGGCCCGGTGGGACGGGTGGCGAGCCCGTCCCACCGGGGTGGTGCCGGATCAGGAGAGGGTGAGGGTCAGCACCGCGCTGTAGTCGCCCGCCGGGGCGGACGCCGGAACCCCGAGCTGGAGTTCGGCGCCACAGGTGAAGGTGCCGTTGCTCGCGCCGGTGGCCGAGGTGCACAGCGCACGTGCCGTGCCCAGGCCGGCGCCGGGCGCGGCGGGCGCGCCCGGGGTGACCACGCCGGGGGTGCCGGCGAGGCCGTCGGTGTCGACGGTGGCGCTCGGCGTCCAGCCGAGGTTGTCCGCGGCGATGGTGCCGCCGGTGGTCGAGGCGAAGTCGGCGACCTGCCCGACCAGGCTCCAGCCGGCGTTGGTGCCGCGCAGGTCGGCCACGGTGGCGGCGTTCAGCGCCCCGGTGGTGACCTGCCCGTTGCTGACCGCCGGCAGGGCGACCGAGGAGCCGGTCACGCCGAGGGTCAGCGCGCCACCGGTGACGGTGGTGGTGATCTGCTGGCTGGCGTCGCCGCCACCGGCCGGGGTGCGGCTGAACGTCACCGGGGTGAAGGTGTCCTGGCTCCGGTCGGCCGCGCCCCGGGCGGCGAAGGTGATCACATAGCACTGGACCTTCGTGCAGTCCACAGCTGTCCCGGTGCGGTCGGTGTAGACCGCGCTGATCGGCAGGGTGGTGCGGAACGTGCCGTCGGCGTTGAGCCGGTCGCGCGCCTCGGTCGGCTCGTTGGTCTTGTTGACCCACTTGGTGACCTGGAGGACACCGGCGTTCGTCCAGTGCTCGTCGACCTTGGGGCCGAAGGAGACGTAGATCCCCGCCGCCCCGTTGGCCTCCGGGTCGAAGCCGCTGCCGGTGACCGTGATCGTCGCCCCGGCCGGGTCGAGCCCGGTGGTCGGGGTGACGCCGACCGTCGGTGCGGCAGGTTCGCCGCCGCCACCGGTGGCGAGGGTGAACGACAGCGGGTCGAGCGCGGAGCCGGCGGAGTAGAAGCCGTTGAACGCCGAGGCGCCCTCGGCGGTCAGCGTCGCCGCCAGGTCGGTCGCGGTCACCGTGCCGCCGCTGCCACCGGGGTTGCCGTCGCTCGTGGTGACGGTGGCGATGGTGGCCTGGCGGACCGAGACCGGCTCGGCCGCCGTGGTGGTGAGGTCCACGTCCGCCTTCACGGCGGCGGTGCCACCGGTCACGACGACCGTCGGGTTGGCCAACGCGATGGTGAAGAAGTGCGCCGGGTACGAGAAGACGATCTTCCCGCCGTACTCGGCGTCGATCGCGCCGGTGCCGGCGTCGTACGTGCCGCCCTTCGCCGGGAAGGTGAAGGTGCCGTCGCTGTTGATGCTGGCGCCGTCGCTGGCGGCGATCGGCGGGTTGCCGTTGCCGGTGCTCACGTAGGCGCGGAACGACGCCTTGAAACCCCAGGTCAGGCTGCCGGAGCTGATCTCCGCCCCGGCGGCCTGGGCGGGGCTGACCCCGATGAGGACGGTCGACGCGCCGAGCAGGGCGACCGCCGCCCAGCGCGACCTGCGCCACCGGCCGGCATTGGTGCTGGATCTGACCATGCTGCTCCCTCTCTGGTACCCAATACGGACAGTGGTTGAGGTTAGGCAAACCTAACTACCGTGGCACCCGGCGAGCGGCTGAAGATCTTGATCCGAAGAACCTCTTGTGAACAGCGGATCGTTCGCTTAGGTTAGGCAAACCTTAGCTACGGTCGGTGTGGCAGCCGGCCCGATCCGTCATGGGAGGAGCCTGATGCGGGTACTGCCTCGCGCCATCCTGACCACCATTTTGATCACTGTCAGTATCGGCGTGGGGTCGACGCCGGCCCACGCCGGCACCGGCCGGGGCCCCGCCGGGCAGACCCTCACCGCCACCCCCACCAGCGGGGTGGCCCGCACCGGAGCGACGGTGACCGTCACCGGCAGCGGGTACGACGTCGCCAAGGGCATCTACGTCGCCTTCTGCGTGGACAACGGCGCCGGCGTCGCCCCCAGCCCGTGCGGTGGCGGGGCCGACACCACCGGCAGCACCGGCGCCTCGCACTGGATCTCCTCCAATCCACCCTCCTACGGGGAGGGACTGGCCGTCCCGTACGGGCAGGGCGGATCGTTCCGGGTGACCCTCACCGTGAACTCCCGCATCGGCACGGTCGACTGCACCGTCAGCCGGTGTGTGGTCGCCTCCCGCGCCGACCACACCCGCGCCGCCGACCGCTCCCAGGACGTCCGGGTGCCGGTCACCTTCGCCACCGCCGCAGCGCCCGCACCGACCCGCACCCCGGCCGCCGCCCCGGCGACCACCGGCGGGGCCGCCCGGACCACCCCACCGGCGGCGGCCCCGGCCGGCGCGGCCGGCACGCCCACCGGCGGCGCACCGGCGTCGGCCGCCACCGCCGTCGCCCCCGCCGGCACCGGTGGAGCGGCCGGGCCGGTGGGCCCGACCGACGCGGGCGAGCAGGCGCAGGTGACCCGGGTCAGCGCCGCCTCCGACACCGGCCGCTGGTGGCTCGTGGCGCTGGTCGTTCCTCTGCTCGGCATGGCCCTGCTCGCCGGCCTGCGTCGGCGTCGTCGACGCCGGGCCACGTCGTGACCCGGCGCGCACTGCCGCTCGTCCTGGTGCTGCTCGCCGGGGCGCTGGCCGGCTGCACCGACCCGGCCGCCGAGGCCCGGCCGGGCACCCCGGCCTCCTGCGGCCCGGTCACCGCCGCCGTGGGCGACACCGACGTCACCGGGCTGACCCCGCCGCCGGCCCCGGCCCTGCCGGTCACCGTCACCTCCACCGACGGCGTCGTCACCACGGTCACCGACGCCACCCGCATCCTGCCGGTCAACCTCTACGGGTCGATCGCCGAGATCGTGTTCAGCCTCGGCCTCGGCGGCAATGTCGTCGGTCGGGACACCTCGACCACCTTCCCCGCCGCCGCCCACCTGCCGGTGGTCACCCCGGCCGGACACGACCTGTCCGCCGAGGCGGTGCTCGCGCTCGCCCCCACGGTGATCCTCGCCGACGACAGCATCGGTCCCCCCGAGACGCTGCGGCAGCTACGCGCCGCCGGCATCCCGGTGGTCCTGGTCGCCGCCGAACAGACCCTCGACGCCGTCCCCGGGCACGTACGGGCCGTCGCGGCGGCGCTCGGCGTCGGCGCGGCCGGCGACCGGCTGGTCACCCGGATCGAGGCCGACATCGCCGCCGCCCGCGCCGGTGTGCCCGCCGACGCCGCCCCCCGGGTCGCCTTCCTCTACCTGCGCGGCACCGCCGGGGTCTACCTGATCGGCGGGCGGGGCGCGGGCAGCGACGCGATGATCGAGGCCGCCGGGGGAGTGGACGCCGGCAGCGCGATCGGCCTGGCGAAGTTCCGCCCGCTGACCAGCGAGGGCCTGATCAACGCCGCTCCGGACGTGATCCTGGTGATGAGCGGGGGACTGGAGTCCGTCGGCGGCGTCGACGGCCTGCTCAGGCTCCCCGGGGTGGGGCAGACCCCGGCCGGCGCCGCCCGCCGGGTCGTCGACATGGACGACGGCGTCCTGCTCACCTTCGGCACCCGCTCCGGGCAGGTGGTCCGGGCGCTGGCCGACGCGTTGCACTGCCGGGGCCCGCGATGACCGTCACCGGCACCCGCCCGGCCACCGGCGACACCGGGACCGGCCGCCCCCGCCGTCGGGTCCGGCGCGGCCCGGTCCTGCTCACCGGGCTGACGGCCGGTCTGCTGCTGGTCGCCCTGGTCGCCGCCGGCCGGGGGCAGGTGGCCGTCGCCCCGGCGGAGGTGCTCGGCTCGGTGCTGCACCGCCTCGGCCTGGACCTCGGCCCCCGGCCCGCCGCCGTGCACGGTGAGAGCGCACTGTGGCTGGTCCGCTTCCCCCGGGTCGCGCTCGCCGCCGTCGTCGGCGCGGCGCTCGGCTGCGCCGGTGCGGTCATGCAGGGGGTGTTCGGCAACCCGCTGGCCGAGCCGGGCGTCATCGGTGTCTCGGCCGGCGCGGCGGTCGGCGCGGCGCTGGCCATCGTCACCGGCGTCACCGTCCTCGGCGGTTGGACGGTGCCCGCCGCCGCGTTCGCCGGTGGCCTCGCCACCACCTGGCTGGTCTACCTGCTGGCCCGCTCCGGCGGCCGGACCGAGGTGGTCACCCTGGTCCTCACCGGCGTCGCGGTCAACGCCGTCGCCGGGGCCGCCATCGGGCTGCTGATGTTCGTCGCCGACGAGTCGGGGGTGCAGGCCATCGCCTTCTGGAACCTGGGCAGCCTGGCCCAGGCGAACTGGTCGGCGGTCTCGCTGGCCGCGCCGTGCCTCGCGGTCGGGCTGCTCGCCACCCTCGTCGACGCCCGCCGGCTGGACCTGCTGGCCCTGGGCGAGCGGTCCGCCCGGCACCTCGGGGTCGACGTGGAACGGCTGCGGGTCCGGATGATCGTGGTCACCGCCCTGCTCGGCGCGGCGGCGGTCGCCTTCACCGGCATCATCAGCTTCGTCGGCCTGGTCGTGCCCCACCTGGTGCGGATGGTCGCCGGCCCCGGGCACCGGCTGCTGCTGCCGGCCAGCGCGCTCGGCGGCGCGATCGTGGTCGTCGCCGCCGACCTCGCCGCCCGTACCCTCGTGGACTATCAGGAACTACCGTTGGGGGTGCTCTCCGCCGTCGTGGGTGGACCCGCCTTCTTCTGGCTGCTGCGCCGCACCCGCGACCGCGCGGGAGGCTGGGCGTGAGCGGGCAGCCGGCGGGCACGCGCGGTGGGAGGGCGTGGTGAGCGTACGGGAACGCCGGCGTCGGGGGCCGCTGCGGCTGCTCGGCCGCCGGTCGACGCCCCGGGTGCCGGCCTCCACGACGCCGGGCTCCACCCGGGTCCGGGCCACCGGGGTACGGGTCGAGCGGGCCGGCCGACCGGTCCTCGACCGGGTCGACCTCGCCATCCGCGCCGGTGAACTGCACGCCCTGGTCGGCCCGAACGGCGCCGGCAAGTCCACCCTGCTGGCCGCCGTCAGCGGTGACCTGCCGCTCGCCGCCGGCACCGTCGAGGTCGACGGCCGGCCACTGGCGCAGTGGTCGGCGGTGGAACTGGCGATGCGCCGCGCGGTGCTGACCCAGCGCAGCACCCTGAGCTTCCCGTTCGCCGTGGCCGAGGTGGTCCGGATGGGCCGGGCACCCTGGGCCGGCCGACCCGAGGAGGCCCACGACGACGCGGTGGTGGCCGAGACGATGCGCCGCTGCGACGTGATCCGGTTCGCCGCCCGGCCCTTCCCGTCCCTGTCCGGTGGCGAGCAGGCCCGCGCCGCGCTGGCCCGGGTGCTGGCCCAGCGGGCCGGGGTGCTACTGCTCGACGAACCGACCGCCGCCCTCGACCTGCACCACCAGGAGCTGGTCATGCGGATCGCCCGGGACCGTGCCGCCGCCGGGGACGCCGTCGTGGTGGTGCTGCACGATCTCGCCCTGGCCGGCGCGTACGCCGACCGGGTCACCCTGCTCGCCGACGGGCGGGTCCGGGCCGCCGGCCCTCCCGACACGGTGCTGACCGCGCCCCTGCTCAGCGAGGTCTACCGGCACGACATCGAGGTCGTGCCGCACCCCGACACCCGCCTGCCGCTGGTCGTGCCCCGCCGTCGGGGCCCGGCCCGGAACACCTGCGTCACGGAGGAATAGATGGACACCCCACCCCTGCCGTTCTCGGCCCGGTTGCGGGCCGCCACCCAGGGCGCCCACGCCGCCGCCGAGGGCCAGCAGTACGTCACCGCCCTGGTCGCCGGTGAGCTGGACCTCGCCGGGTACCTCGACCTGGTGGTCCAGCACCACGCCCTCTACCAGGCGTTGGAGTCGGCCGCCGAGGCGATGCGGGCGGACCCGGTCGCCGGGGGTTTCGTCGACGACGCGTTGACCCGGCTGCCCGCCCTGGAGGCGGACCTCACCGAGCTGGCCGGGCCGGACTGGGCGCTGCGCACCGCACCGCACCCGGCCACGGTGGCCTACGCCGACCGGATCCGGGCCGTGGCCGGCACCTCCCCGGTGCGGTTCATCGCCCACCACTACACCCGCTACCTGGGTGATCTCTCCGGCGGGCTGTACATCGGGCGGGCGGTGGCCCGGCGGTACGGCCTGACCGACGGGTCCGGGGTGGCCTTCTACGCCTTCGACCGGATCACCCGGCCGAAGGCGTACAAGGAGGCGTACCGGGCCCGGTTGGACGCCCTGGCGTTGAGCCCGGCCGACGAGGCGGCGCTGCTCGACGAGGTGCTGGTGGCGTACCGGCACAACACGGCGGTGTTCGCCGCCCTGGCCCGGCACGTGCCGGACGGCCCGCAGATCACGGAGGCGGTCGCGTGACCGGGCAACCGTTCGACGCGGACACGGTGGCGGCGGTCAGCCGCCACATGAACGACGACCACGCCGCCGACTCGCTGCTGATCTGCCGGACCCTCGGCGGCTGCCCGGACGCCACCCGGGCCCGGGTGGCCGGGCTCGACGCCGACGGGATGGACTTCGCCGTCACCCTCGACGACATCGAGGTGCCGGTGCGGGTGCCGTTCGCCCGGCGGCTCACCGAACGTCCCGAGATCCGCCGCGAGGTGGTCCGGATGTACGAGCAGGCGTGCGCCGCGCTCGGCGTCCCGCCCCGTCGGGCCGGCTGAAACCCGGCGTCCCGCCCCGTCGGGCCGGCTGAACACCCGCCGGCTCAGTCGCGGGTGAGCTGCTCCGGCAGTGGCTTGGTGTGCAGGATCACCAGCTCTCCGACGGCCCGGGTCAGGGCGACGTAGAGCCGGTTCATGCCCCGGGGTTCGGCGGCGACGATGTCGGCGGGTTCGACGAGCACCACCCGGTCGTACTCCAGGCCCTTGACCTGGCTGACCGGGACCGCGTGCAGGGCTTCGGCCAGGTGGTCGGGGGCGATGACGGTCCCGGTCTCCCCGGCCACGGCCGTGGCCAGGTCGTCGACCCGGCGGATCTCCAGGCTGCCGCCGGGCCGGAACGACCGGGTCGGCGCGATGCCGGGCGGCAGGGCACGGGCCGCGAAGTCGGCGATGACCTCGGGCACCCGGTAACCGGTGGGCAGGTCCAGCGTCCGGGCGGTCCGCTTGCCGAGCCGTCGCACCAGCTCCGGCCACGAGTCGGCGGCCAGCGGGTGGGTGGCCTGACCGAGGTCACCCACGATGGTCATCGAGGCGTACTCGGCCCGGCGGGCGATCATCCGGCACTCCATCGGCGACAGGTCCTGCGCCTCGTCGAGGATGACGTGCTGGTAGGCGTCCGCGACGGGCTCCTCGGCCTCGGCCACCGGCAGCGGCTCGGCCAGCACCGGAACGTAACCCTCCTCGCCGTACGGGTCGACGCCGTCGACCCAGCCCACCACCTGGTGACCCTCCCGGAGGATGATCGCCGCCGCCCAGCGCTGGGCACCCCAGTGGCCGCTGTCCAGCGACTGCCCGGACTGCGCCATGGGGGTGGCCAGGCCGGGGGCGAAGAGCTGCCACCCGTCGGCGAGGCTCGGGCTCAGCACGAAGGTCTCCGCCAGCCGGATGCCGCTGCGCAGTTCGCGGCGCTGCCACTCGGGTCGGACCTCGGTGACCTGTGGCGGTCGGCCCAGGATCTCGGCCAGCTCGTCGAGCAGCGGGACGTCGTCCACCGACCACTCGCCCCGCTGGGCGGGCAGGACGTCCTGCGGGGTCAGGGTCGGCCACCAGGCGGTCAGGAAGGCGTCGGGGATCTCCCGGCCGGGCAGCAGTTCCGCGAGCACCGTCGCGGCCTGCGGCCGGGCGGCGTTGGGGGTGATCCCGGCGGCCTCGCAGCGGCGGCGGACCACCCGGCGGGCCCGCGCCAGGTCGTCGGCGTCGAGACCCCACAGCCGGTTCGGTACGTTCGGCGGGGTGTCCCAGGCCAGGTCGGTCAGCACCCGCACCATCCGCAGTTCACCCTTGGTGCGGGCCACGTCGGCGCGGTCCCGCCGGGTCGCCACGACACCGTCGAACAGCTCGCCGACGGCGCGCAGGTGGACGCTGTCCTCGCCGAGGCCGGGCAGCACCCGGCCGATGTACTCGGTGAACACGGTGGACGGGCCGACCACCAGCACCCGGCCGTCGGCGTACCTGCCCCGGTCGCGGTAGAGCAGGTAGGCCGCCCGGTGCAGGGCCACCTGCGTCTTGCCGGTGCCCGGACCGCCGGTGATCAGGGTGACCCCGTGGGTCGGTGCGCGGATCGCCTCGTCCTGCTCGCGTTGGATGGTCGAGACGATGTCGCGCATGTGCGCGCCCCGTTCCCGGGTCAGCGACGCGAGCAGGGCACCCTCGCCGACCACCCCGTCGACGGGCGCGGCCGACAACACCTCGTCGTCGAGGCCGACCACGGTACGTCCGGAGCAGGTGATCACGCGGCGACGGGTCACCCCGAGCGGTTCGCCGGGGGTGGCCCGGTAGAACGGTGCGGCGGCGGGGGCCCGCCAGTCCACCACCAGGGGCTCCCGGTCGGCGTCGCGGACCCCCAGCCGACCGATGCGGTACGTCTCGTCGTCGTCGTAGTCGAGCCGGCCGAAGACGATCCCCTCCTCCTGGCCGTCGAGGTCGGACATCCGGGTGGCGGCACCCAGCACCATGGCGTCCCGCTCGACCAGCCCGGTGGCCGGCCCGCCGCCGGCCCGCCGACGCCCCTCCTCGCCGAGCTGCCTGGCCTGCGCGCGCATGACCTCCAGGCGGGCGTACACCTGGTCGACCACCTGCTGTTCGATGGCGATCTGCCGGGTCGTCTCGGACACGGGCCCCCCGTTCTCTCCGCCGGGCCCCGCAGCCCGGACCGGTCGAGAGTAGGCCCGGTACGGGGTGGCAAAAATCGTCATCCGGGACGATCCGGACGGCTTGACCGGCCCATATGATGAATGTGGCGCACCCGGGAGGACGACGTGATCCGGTGCCGTTCGGGGTCGGCAGACCGGCCGGACGGTCCTCCTCCCGGCGGGGTCGCGTCGCCTACGCTCGCTCTCGCGCCGGACCGGTGGCCGGGGAGCGCACCTCGACCCGACGCGGTACGGCGTGCCGCCGCCCACCGTGGTCGCCGGCGGTCACGGGTACCGGGCGGGAGGCTGGGCATGGTGGTCACGGGTGGTCCGCAGGGCGGGGTGGCGGTGCCGGCGGTCAACCGGCGCAGCGGCGTGGCGGCCACCGTCGGCGCGGTGGTGGCGGTGCTGCTCCTGGTCGTGCTCGCCCTGGCGGTGGCGCTGGTCGGGATGTTCCTGCCGATGGCGGCCGACGGCTGCGGCACCGAGGGCACCGAGGGCCTGCTGATCTGCGGGCCGGCCGGTCAGCTCGTGGTGCTGGGCGCTCCCACCGGGGGTGCCCTGCTCGGGGTGCTGATCGCCCTCGTCGGCTTCCTGCCGATGCCGTTGCGGCACCGGCGGGCCCTGTTCATCGGCGTCGGCTACCTGGTGGTGCTCGGCGGGCTGGGGGTGGCCTTCCTGGTGGCGTTCAGCGGGTGGTGACGGGTCAGCGGGTCTTCTTCGTCGCCCGTTTGCGGGGCGGGGTCAACAGGTCGGCGATCGCGGCGATGGTGGACGGCACCGTGCGGTAGTACGCCCAGACCCCCCGCTTCTCGCGTTCGATCAGCCCGGCCTCGGTGAGGATCCGCAGGTGGTGGCTCACCGTCGGCTGGGACAGCCCGAGCGGCGCGGTGAGGTCGGTGACGGACGCCTCGCCCTGCGGGGCGGACTGGATGAGACTGAGCAGTCGTAGGCGGGCCGGGTCGGCGAATGCCTTCAGCACTCCCGCGAGCCGTTCCGCATCGGCACGTTTGATCGGCTCACCGGTCAACGGCGAGACAGCAGGCGTGTTCGTTTTCGCAGCTCCCACGTCCGCCATCATGGCAGCCGGAGTCGGGTCGGACCGGGGGATCGCCGATCGGCCGCCACGAATTTCGCGGATCGGGTGACAGTGACCGGCGCGTCGGCCGACCGTTGGTCGCGGCGGGGACGGCGGGCCGCGGCCGGTGGACGGGATGCGCTCCCGCCCACCGGCCGCCGGGTTTCCCCGCCGCCCGCCGGGTCCGTGACCCTCCCGGCGGTGACCTGTCCGGCCGTGCCCAGCCGGCCGTGCCCAGCCGGCCGTGGCCGGGTCGGTCAGCGGGCGGTGCAGGTGGGGGTGAGCCCGGATCCGCTGCCGTTGCCCTGGAAGCCGAACTCGGTGACCTGGCCGGGGGCGAGTTGGCCGTTGTAGTTGACGTTGGTGAAGCGGACCGTCCCGGTGCTGCCGCTGGCGGTGGCGTTCCAGGTGTTGGTGACGCTCGCGCCGCCGGGCAGGGTGGTGCTGACCGTCCAGCCGGTGGTGCCGGCGGACCCGGCGGTCACCCGCAGGGAGGCGGTGAAGCCGCCGTTCCACTGGTTGACCGACACGGTCGCGGTGCATCCGGCACCGCCGGGCGGGGGCGTGGTCGGGGTCGCCGGGGGCGTGGTGGGGGTCGCGGGCGGGGTGGTGGTGGGCGGCGGGGTGGTGGGTGGCGTGGTGCCGTCGAACTGGGTGAAGAAGTTCCACACCACGGGCCGGGTCCAGGACTTCTCGCCGGGGGCGTACACGTCGGCGGTGCCGTCCACGGCGTTGGGGGCGTGCCCGCCGTCGAACGGGGCCCAGGCGACGGGGTAGCCCGCCCGGCAGCCCGAGTAGTAGGTGACGGTGTGGGTCAGGCTGCCCTGCGCCGGCTCCGGGGGGTTCTGCGGGGTGCAGCCGTTGTTGCGGACGAACCGGTCGCGCAGCGACCGCCCGGTCGAGATGGGCAGCACGTTGTCCCGCAGGCCGTGGATGCCGATGTACGCGATCGGCTGGGTGCCGCCGTTGCAGCCGCTGAGCTGCCCGCCGGAGTAGACCGCGACCGCGCGGAAGGCCGAGGCGCGGGCGCAGGCGATGGCGTAGCTCATCCCGCCGCCGTAGCTGAACCCCATGGCGAAGCGCTGGGTGGTCTCGACGCACAGCGCGGACTCGATCTGCCGCATCATGTCGTCGACGAAGGTCAGGTCCCGGTCGCCGGTGTTGGCCCAGCCGTTGCCGATGCCCTGCGGGGCGACGAAGATCGCGCTGTTGTTCGCCAGGGCGCGGATGCCGTAGTAGGACCAGGGGTAGCCGCTGGTGCCGCCCGAGTCGACGTCGTTGGCGGTGCCACCGTTCCAGTGGAAGCCGAAGATCAGCTTGTAGGGGTGGTTGCGGTCGTAGTTGTCGGGGATCCGCAGGATGAAGGTGCGGTTCTGGCCACCGCTGGAGATGGTCCGGGTGCCGCTGGTCAGCGTCGGCGTCTTGCCGCATCCGGCGGTCGCCGCGAGCGGGGCGGCGTCCTTGGCAAAGGCGACGGGCCCGGTCCCGGTGGTGATCGCGGTGCCGCCCAGCGCGAGGGCGAGCGTCGCCGTTGCCGCGACGACGCCGGCCACGAGTCGGTGTCTCGACATCAGGGGAACTCCTTCGACATCAGGGTGGTGGTGGGGACGCGACCGGCCTGCCCTGCTCCGACGGCGGCGGCGGCCCCGGTGGTGATCCCGGCCGTGCCGGTGGGGGCCACCGGAGCGGGACAGGTGATCACATTCATCGATGATTACGAACGTAATCCGTATGACGTATGATGTCAACGAACGGGTGGTCGGCGGTGCGCCTCCGGAGGGGGTCCGTGGTGCGCCGGTCCGCAGCCCGGCCGAGGGATGCGCGGGGTGCTTGAACATCGGGGCCGGTGACGCGGATCGATCCGCGTCACCGGCCCCGATGCCGTGGCCTGCCCGGCGTCAGCGGTTCACCAGGTCAGCGGCAGGGTATTGACGAACCGGGTGAGCGCGCCGGCGATGAGCTGGTCGTCGCGGCGGGAGGGGTGCCAGTCGCAGCCGAGCTTGTCGAGCCCCAGGGCGTTGTCGTCGTAGTAGAGCGACCGGATCCGGGTGTCGCCCCGGCTGGCGCGGGTCTGCACGATCTGCTGGACGGAGCTGGCCAGCGCGGTGGTGGGGGACAGGTCGGGGTAGGTGAGCACGATGAACGTGTCGGGCCCGTACCGGCTGCGCAGCTTGTCGAGGAAGGCCAGGTAGGCGGTGCGGAAGTCGGCCGCGAGCTGGTCGATGGTGGCCCACCGTTCGCCGGGGTTGAGGGCGGTGGAGAAGTCGTTGATGCCCAGCCCGACCACCACCAGTTGCGGCTTCCAGGTCGCCGGCTTCTGCCACACCGTGCTGTTCCACAGGGCCTGGAGATCCGTCTCGTAGTAGGTGCGGAAGTTGTCGGTGCCCCCACCGTTGTAGTTGCGTACCATGCCGAGCCCCGACCAGGCGGTGAGCTGGTAGTCGGCGTTCAGGCTCTGCGCGGTCAGGGCGCCGAAGGTGACGTCGGCGTTGGAGTTGCGGGTCACCCCGCCGTTGCCGGAACAGTCGCGGGTGGTCGACATGTTGCCGTAGCCGGCGGTCCACGAGTCACCGATGAACTCGATCTGCCGGCTGCGGGGGGCGGGCTTCGCCAGGATCGCCCCGCCGGCGGCGGGGACGAGGCCGCCGAACTCGCCGACCGCCCACGGGCTCTCGGTGCGCTTGACCAGTCGTACGGTGTGCTCGCGGTCGGCCAGGTTGCGGACCCAGTAGGTGGTCCGGCCCGGCGTGACCAGGGTGGCGACGGCCGCGCCGTCGACCTGCACGAGGTAGTCGTTCTGCGAGTCGTTGAGGACGATCCCCACCCCGGTGCCCCGGAACCGGCCCTCGAAGTAGATGCCGGGCCAGGTGTACTGCGCGCTGCCGTCGACCGCCCTGACCCGTCCCACCGTCGTCGTCTGGTCGAGCGCCCCCGTCGCCGGCGGCGGTGTGGTCGGGGGCGGCGTGGTGGGCGGAGGCGTGGTGGGCGGCGGCGTGGTCGGTGGTGGGCTGGTCGGGGGCGGCGTGGTGGTCGGTGGTGCGGTGGGCCCGGTGGTACGCCCGGTGCACGGAACCCCGTTGAGGGCGAAGTCGACAGGCACCGGGTTCGCCGAGTTGTTCCAGGACGCGCCGAAGCCGAACTGGGCGCTCGCTCCGGTGCCCAGGTTGCCGTTCCAGTCCACGTTGCCGACGGTGACCCGGCCGGCGGACTGGGTCGCTGTGCCGTTCCACCACTGGCTGATCACCTGCCCGGCGGTGAAGGTCCAGGTGAGCCGCCAGCCGGTGAGCGGGTCGCCGAGGTTGGTGACGTCGACGTTCGCGCCGAATCCGCCCGGCCACTGGCTGGTCACCGTGTAGGTGACCCGGCATCCGGCCGCCGCCTGGGCGGGGACGGTGCCGACGAGGGCGGTGGCGACGACGGTGGTGGCGGCGCACAGCGACACCGCCAGTCTGAGCCGGGAACGCGTGGGTCCCATGAATGATCCTCCCGCAGGGGTGGGGCGGCGACGATTGTCGGCCGCGTCGACGAGGCGGCTCCGCCGGCGGGAGGGGTGGTCCCGGTCCGGGGGCGAACGGCCGCGTGGTGCTGGCGTGGTGTGCGGCGGACGGCGATGTGCCGTCGGCCGGCCCACCCCGGTCGTACGGTGTCCCTCGGCCCGCAGCCAGCCCGGCTCCGCTGCGGATTATCCCGTCCGGATTCGACCTCCGTCAATCGATCAGGTCGTCGGCCGGTCGGACCCCGGGGGTGCCCCGAGGAGCAATGCAACGAAGGTTGTCTATATTGACGTCCGGCGTTGAAGGGCGCAGGATCGCGGCACCACCCCCGTGATCCGCCCTGGGAGGCGTCATGCCCCGTTCCCGCCGGCCGCTGCTGCGGACCGCCACCCGGATGCTCGCGTTCGCCGCCGCCACCGCCGGTGTGCTGGCCGCCGCCGCGCCCGTCAGCGCCGCCGTCCCCACCGGACGCTACGTCGCCCTCGGCGACTCGTACACGTCCGGCCCGTTGATCCCCACCCAGGTCGACCTGAACTGCCTGCGCTCCAACCGCAACTACCCGTCCCTGGTCGCCGCGTCCGCCGGCTCGTCGCCGTTGGTCGACGTGAGCTGCTCCGGGGCCACCACCGACGACATCCGCTACGGCGGCAACGGCTCGCTGGGCCGGCCACTGCCCCCGCAGCTCGACGCGGTCACCGCGGACACCACCCTGGTGACGGTGCAGATCGGCGGCAACGACATCGGTTTCTCCAGCATCATCAGCGACTGCGCCCAGGCGAGCTTCAGCAGCCCGCTCGGCTCACCCTGCAAGAGCCTCTACACCGCCGGTGGCACCGACCAGTTGCAGGCCCGGATCACCGCCACCGCCCCGAAGGTCACCGCCGTGCTCCAGGCGGTCCGCCGGGCCGCGCCCGGCGCGCGGATCGTGGTGCTCGGCTACCCGGCGATCGTGCCGGACTCCGGGTACGGCTGCTGGCCGCTGGTGCCGATCGCCTACCAGGACGTGCCGTACCTGCGGGGTGTCGCCACGTCGCTCAACGCCATGCTGGCCGGTGCCGCCGCCGCGAACGACGCCGTCTACGCCGACGTCTACACCCCGTCGATCGGGCGGGACACCTGTAAGAGCAGCGGCACCCGGTGGGTGGAGGGCCTGGTGCCGGAGAACGCGGCGGCGCCCTTCCACCCCAACGCCCGGGGCGAGCAGGGCATGGCCACCGCCGTGCTGGCCACGCTGGACAACTGACCCGGGCTGCCGTACCGGGGGACCCCCGGTCATGTCGTGTCCCGATGCCGGGGCGATCTCATGACCGGGGGTCCTGTCGTTTTCCGTGGGTCTGGTCAGGCCACGGTGCAGGTCTGGCCGTTGAGGGTGAACGCGGTCGGCTTGGCGTTGCTGCCGGACCAGCTGGAGAGGAACCCGAAGCCCACGCTGCCGCCGGGGCTGAGCAGGCCGTTCCAGCCGGCGCTGCTGGCGGTGACCTGCGCCCCGCTCTGGGTGTAGGTGACGCCCCACGACTGGTTGAGCTGCTGACCGTTGGCGAACGACCAGCGCAGGCTCCAGCCGTTGACCGCCGTGGTGCCGGTGTTGCGGATCGTCACCTCGGCCTGGAAACCGTCCGGCCACTGGCTGGTGATCGCGTAGCTGACCTGGCAGGAGATGTTCGCAGGGGGCGGGGTGGTCGGGGCCGGGGTGGTGGGGGCCGGCGTGGTCGGGGCCGGGGTGGTCGGGGCCGGGGTGGTGGGGGTGACGGTCGGAGTGGGTGTGCTGGTCGCGCCGCTGACCCGGTAGACGACCGTCCCGTGACCCGGCACGCTGGCCGAGATGGCCCCGGTGGTGGTGCTGTTCGTGTTGGTCCACGCGTCCCGCAGGGTGAACGAGCCGCCCGACAATCCGATGGCGGCGGCGGTGGTGCTGATCGTGGTGGTGCCCGTCCCCTGGTTGAACAGGGCGACGGCGACGTCGCCGTTGGCGAGTCGTTTGGCCAGGATTCGGCGGGTGCCGTCGAAGGAGACCTGGGTGGCCTGGAGGGCGAGGGGGTCCTGGCTGATGCCGATGAGGTTGGCGTTCTTGAGGATGGTTTGGGTGGCGGTGTTCATGTTGCGGAGGTCGTTGCCGGCGATGAGGGGTGAGGCGAGGATGGCCCAGAGGGCGAAGTGGGAGCGCATTTCGGTGTCGGTCATGCCGCCGCGGCCGACTTCCATCATGTCCATGTCGTTGAAGGCGCCGGGTTTGGCGCGGGCGGCGAGGGGGACGGTGACGTCGATGATGTTTTGGATGCCCATGGGGTAGCCGTTGGTTTGGCCGCTGTTCCAGGTGTTGGTGATGTCTTCGGTGGTGCGCCACATGTTGGATACGTCGCCCCAGTCGCGTTGGGGTCCGGTTTTGGAGTGGATGCTGTTGGAGTTGATGCTGAGCACGATGGGGCGGCCGGTGGCGGCGAGGCCGTCGCGCATTTTGGCGAAGGCGCGGACCTGGTCGTCGATGGTGCCGGTGGGTGAGCACCAGTCGTATTTGAGGTAGTCGACGCCCCAGTTGGCGAATTGGCGGGCGTCTTGGGCTTCGCGTCCTTGGCTGCCGGTGGCGCCGGGGTAGGAGTTGAAGTACTGGGCGCAGGTTTTGTCGAGGGGGGCTTGGTAGATGCCGAATTTGAGTCCGCGGGCGTGGATGTAGTCGCCGAGGGCTTTCATGCCGGAGGGGAAGCGGGTCGGGTCGCCCTGGAGGTTGCCGGCGGAGTCGCGGTTGGGGTTCATCCAGCAGTCGTCGACCACGACGTACTGGTAGCCGGCGTCTTTCATGCCGGAGCTGACCATCGCGTCGGTCATCTGCCGGATCAACGCCTCGCTGATGTTGCAGCCGAACGTGTTCCAGCTGTTCCACCCCAGCGGCGGCGTCCGCGCCACACCGTTGTTCAGGGCCAGCGCCGGGGAGGTCCGCAGCGCCACCGCCGGGCCCGCCACCAGCAGCAGCCCCGCCGCCACGGCGGTCAGCAGCCGACGGCTACGGGTAGATGGTCTTCTCATGGTCTTCCGTCCGTTTCACTCGGGGATCGTGGGTGCCGGCAGGGGCGGGACGTGTCGTCGCCACCTCGGCCGGCCCTGAGGGCGCAGCGAGGTGGCGACGACACGTGCGGTGCCGGTCAGCTCGTGGTGCAGGTGAGGTTCGTCGGCGCGTTGTTGGTGCCGTTCACCGTGCCGATGAAGCCGAACGTGGTGGAGGCACCGGCGGCCAGCGCCCCGTTGTAGTCGACGTTCTTCACGGTCACGTTCGCGCCGCTCTGGGTGTGCGAGCCGCCCCAGATCTGGCTGATGGTCTGCCCGTTGGGGAACGTCCAGGACACCGTCCAACCACGGATCGCGGTCGCGCCGGCGGTCACCGTGACCTCCGCCTGGAAGCCGCCCGACCACGAGCCCGTCACCGCGTACGTCGCCCGGGCCCCCGAGGGCGCGGGGGAGCTGGTGGTCGGCACCGGCGTCGTCGGGACCGGGGTGGTCGGCGCCGGGGTGGTCGGGGTCGGCGTGGGGGTGGCGGTGGGCGTGGCGGTCGGCGTCGGGGTCGGCGTCACGCCCGGCCGGGCCGCCCGGTAGGTGTGCCCGGCCTGGACGGCGAACTGGACGACGTCGGTCTCCGGACGGGTGGTGGCCGGCACGCTGCCGTCGGCGACATCGGTGAGGGTGAAGCTGCCGGTGAACAGCCGCGACCGCACCCGCAGCGTGCCGTTGCGGTCGGCGCGGATGCCGATCTCGTCGGGCTGCCCGCTGCTCCACGCCACGCCGACGGTGTAACCGCCGCGCCCGCGCAGGCCCGCGACCTGCCCGGTGGGCCACGCGCTGGGCAGCGCGGGCAACACGTTCAGCTCACCGGTGTGGCTGTGCAGCAGCATCTCGGCGATGCCGGAGGTGGCACCGAAGTTGCCGTCGATCTGGAACGGCGGGTGCAGGTCGAACATGTTCGGCGCGAGCCGGTCGGTGCGGACCAGATCCTTCAGCAGCTTGTGGGCGCGGGCGCCGTCCTCCAACCGGGCCCAGAAATTGATCTTCCAGGCGAGGGACCAGCCGGTCCCGTCGTCACCCCGCAGCTCCAGGGTCTTGCGGGCGGCCTC
The DNA here is from genome assembly GCF_016901255.1 of Micromonospora humida. NCBI lineage: Bacteria > Bacillati > Actinomycetota > Actinomycetes > Micromonosporales > Micromonosporaceae > Micromonospora > Micromonospora humida. Next base: position 479,599 of record NZ_JAFEUC010000001.1, on the reverse strand, counting down.
GTACAGGGACGGGGTGCCCCGCTTGGTGATCTGGTTGCTGGGGTGCAGGCCGTACAGGTGGGAGACGTGCCGGTGGTTGCGCTCGGTCTCCACCCAGTCGGCCAACCACTCCTGCACGTTGCCCCGCGAACCGACCCGGGTCGGGGGGAGCCGGTCCTTGGCGGTACGCACCTGCGAGCGGAACGTGCTGTCCACATTCAGGATCTCGCTGGCGCGGGCGGCGGCGTCGAACAGGTCCCGCAGGATCTGGTTGTCCATCGTCGGCCCGGCGCAGACGCTGGCATTGGAGTGGTGCGGCAGCTCCGGGGAGTTCGACGGGTTGGTCACCAGGTAGCCCAGCGACGGGTGGGCGACAAGCGTGTCGAGGAAGAACTGGGCGGCACCCTTGAGCGCCGGGTAGTTGGTCTGGAGGAAACCCAGGTCACCGGTGAACAGGTAGTGGTCCCAGATCATCGTGCCCAGCCACGCGCCACCGGTCTGCCACATGCCCCACAGCGCACCGTCCACCACCGACGCGCCCCGCCAGGCGTCGGTGTTGTGGTGGGTGACCCAGCCGCCCGCGCCGTACTGCGCCTGGGCGACCCGGGCCCCGGTCACCGTCAGGTCCTTGACCATGTCGAAGACCGGCAGGAAACACTCGGACAGGTTGGTGGTGTCGGCCGGCCAGTAGTTCATCGGCAGGTTGGCGTTGATGGTGTACTTCGAGTCCCACGACGGCGTCAGCGAGTCGTTCCAGATGCCCTGGAGGTTCGCCGGCTGGGTGCCCGGTCGCGAGGACGAGATCAGCAGGTACCGCCCGAACTGGAACAGCAGCGCGGCGAACTGCGGGTCGTTGCTGCTCGCGTGCTGCGCGATCCGCACGTCGGTGGTCTGGTCGGCCGCGGCCGTACGACCCAGGTTGATGCTCACCCGGTTGAACAGCGCCTGGTAGTCGGCCAGGTGCCGGCTGCGCAACTGCTCGATGGCAACACCCTTGGCGGCGTTGAGCCGGGTACGGGCGATGCCCTGGTAGTCGCCGTTGACGGTGCGGTAGTTGACGTAACTGGAGCCGATCGAGATCAGGATGGTGACGCTGGTGGCCCCGGAGACCCGCAGGGTGCCGCCGGAGCTGCTGACCGTGCCCCCGGTCGCGGCGGCGTTGGCCAGGGCCAGGAACCGGACCGAGCCGGTGACCCCCTCCTGGCTGCCGGAGATGCCGTCCAGCCCGATGGTGGCGGAGTCCGGGCTCGACACGGTGGTGCGCTGCGGACTGTCGAACGTGGCGGAGAACGTGATCGCGTTGGCCCGGTCGGCGGTCAACCGCACCACGATCACCTGGTCGGGCGCGCTGGCGAAGACCTCCCGCTGGTGCCGTACGCCGCCCAGCACGTAGGTCGTGGTGACCGTGGCGGTGGTGAGGTCGAGGGTGCGGACGTACTGGCTCGCCCCGCTGGCCGACCCGAAGGCCAGCCGCAGGTTGCCCACCGTCTGGTATGCGAGCTGACCACCCGGGTTGCCCATCATCGTCTGGTTGATCAGGTCCTGCGCCGAGGTCCACTGGTCGGCGAAGACCCGTCGCCGGATCTCGGCCAGGTTGGCCGCGCCCCGGGTGTTGGCCGAGTCGTACGGGCCACCGGCCCAGACGGTGTCCTCGTTGAGCTGGAGCCGTTCGGTGTCGACGTTGCCGAACACCATCGCACCGAGCCGGCCGTTGCCGATCGGCAGCGCACGCAGCCAGTCGGTGCCGGCCCCTTCGTCGTACCACAGGGCCAGGTCGTTCGCGGCCAGCACCTGCGGTGGTGCGGCCGAACCGGCGCGGGCGGTGGCGGACCAGGCGACCGGGACCAGCGCGGCGCCGGCCCCCACCGCTCCGGCCTTGAGGATGTTCCTTCGGGTCACTTCAGACATGTTCTCTCCCAGGGGTGCGGATCAGAGCCGGGTGCGGATGGGGGAGGGCGGCACTGGTGGCCGCCGCCGTGGACCCGGTGCCGGGGACACGGTCGACCGCCACCCGGCCCGGACCGGTATTCCGATCGGCCGCAGCGGAAACCCTGCTGTTATCGCTAACAGGCGCGGCCCGTCGCGCCCTGACGTCGGCATCCATGACTACCGTGACGGCGCGTCGAGCTCCCGGCGGCGCACCATCTCGCCACATATGGACTCTCGTGGATTCCTTGGGCTCCGTCAAGATATGACGGCCATGTTGCGCGAATGTTCCTGGCCCGGTCCGGAGGTCCGCGTCGTCGTCCGCCGGCCGCCCCGGGTGGTTGTCGGCCGGCGTCCGGAATGGCCCGACGGGCCGCCGTCCAGCTCGGGCGTGCGGGTGGGATGCCAGCTCAGGACCGGTTCTCCGGCGGCACCTGGCCGACGGGGCGGGACGTCCGCGCGACACCGGGCGGCGGTGCCGCCCTTGAATCGGCGGACGGCCTTCCGTAGCATCCGGGTTTGCGAAATGTTATCGCAAACATTTCTGGGGCGCGGCAACCCACCCCGGCGTCGTCCACCGTGCCTGTGCCTGTGCCGTCGAGGAGGTGCCGCGCGGTGTCCACCGGAGCGTCCTACCGCAACCCGGTCGTCCCCGGATTCCACCCCGACCCGAGCGTCTGCCGGGTCAGCGCGGACTACTACCTGGTCTGCTCCAGCTTCGAGTACTTCCCGGGGGTGCCCCTGCTGCACAGCCGCGACCTGGTCACCTGGCGGCAGATCGGCAACATCCTGGACCGGCCCGGCCAGCTGGCGCTCCCCGCCGACACCGAGGCGTCCCGGGGCATCTTCGCGCCCACCCTGCGCCACCACGACGGCCGGTTCTGGCTGGTCACCACCAACGTCAGCCTGGGTCGGCACCTCATCGTCACCGCGCCGGAACCCACCGGCCCCTGGTCCGACCCGGTCTACCTCGACCTGCCGCACGTCGACCCCTCGCTGGCCTGGGACGACGACGGCACCTGCTGGCTGACCACCTCCGGCGTGGACGCCTACCGGATCGACCCGGACGGCGGCCGGGTGCTGGAGGGGCCGATCCCCCTGTGGTCGGGCACCGGCGGCCAGTACCCGGAGGCCCCGCACCTCTACCGGATCGACGGCTGGTGGTACCTGCTGCTCTCCGAGGGCGGCACGCACACCGGCCACGCCGTCTCGGTCGCCCGCTCCCGCAGCCCGCGTGGCCCGTTCACCCCCGCGCCGGCCAACCCGATCCTCACCCACCGGAGCACCGACCTTCCGGTGCAGGCCACCGGGCACGGTGACCTGGTCCAGGCGCTCGACGGCAGCTGGTGGCTGGTCCTGCTCGGCATCCGGGCCCGGGGCCAGTGGCCGCCCTACCACGTCCTCGGCCGGGAGACCTTCCTCGCCCCGGTGCGCTGGGTCGACGGCTGGCCGGTCGTTGACCCGGTCCGGGAGATCACCGCCGCGCCCCCCGGCAGCGCCCCGGCCGGTGCCGCCCCGGCCGGCCCGGACGCCTTCCACGACGACTTCGACGCGGCCGTCCTCGCGCCCGAGTGGATCTCGCCCCGCAGCCGCCCGGACGACTGCTGGTCGCTGACCGACCGGCCGGGCTGGCTCACCCTGCACGCCGTGGGCGCGACCCTCGACCTCGCCGGTGCGACGATCGTGGCGCTGCGGCAGCGGTACCACGACAGCCGGACCAGCGTGCGGGTCGACCCGGGCACCGGCACCGCCGGGCTCACCATCCGCATCGACGAGGCGCACCACTACGACCTGGAGGTCCGGGCCGGCATCGTCCGGGTGGTCGGCCGGGCCGGGCCGTTCCGGCAGGTCTTCGCCACCCACGCCGTGCCGGACGGCCCGGTGGTCCTGACGGTCGCCACCCGTACCCACGACATCTACCCGCCGACCGTCACCTCCGCCGCCGACCTGGCGGCCCGGACCGCGCCCCGGGGGGTACGCGCGGCCGGCTGCGACATGGTCACCTTCGAGGTGGCGGGCCCGGCCGGCCCTGTCGTGCTGGCCGAACTCGACGGGCGCTACCTGTCCACCGAGGTCGCCGCCGGGTTCACCGGCCGGGTCGTCGGCATGTACGTCACCGGGGGCAGCGCGGCGTTCGACTGGTTCACCCACCGGCCGGCGGCGGCACCGCACTGAGCGGGAGCCGGCGCGGTCGGGGACCCTCGCCGGTGCCCGGGCGGTCACGCCGGCGCACGTAGACTTCCCTGTGTGATCGAGGAAGGTCGACGTCGCCGCTCCCGCAAGCCCCGGCGCGGCGACCTGCCCCTCGCCACGATCGCCGAACTCGCCGGGGTGTCCCCGCCGACGGTCTCCAAGGTGCTCAACGGCCGCCGGGGGGTGGGTGAGCAGACCCGGCAGCGGGTGGAGGCGCTGCTGCGCGACCACGGCTACCGCCGTCGACCGCCCGGAAGCGTGACGCCCTGCATCGAGGTGGTCTTCCACCAGATGCTCTCCTCGATCGCCATGCCGATCCTGCGCGGGGTGCAGGAGGTCGCCGGCCCCCGGGACCACACGGTCGGCTTCACCGACGTGCAGCACCGCCTGTGGGCCGGGCAGCCCTGGGCGCAGGCGCTGCTGCTGCGCCAACCGGCCGCCGTGATCACGGTCTTCTCCCTGGTGACGGCCGAGGACGGGGCGAGTTTCGCCGCCGCCGGCATTCCGCTGGTGGCCGTCGACCCGGTGGGCAACCTGTTCCCCGTCCCCGCCGTCGGGTCGGGCAACTGGAGCGGGGCGCTGTCGGCCACCCGCCATCTCGTCGACCTCGGCCACCGGCGGATCGGGGTGCTCACCGGCCCGGTCCGGGACCTGTCGGCGCGGGCCCGCCGCGACGGCTTCCGGGCCGCGCTGGACTACGCGGGCGTGCCGTTCGACGAGCGGCTCGAACGCAGCGGCGTGTTCACCTTCGAGGACGGCCTGCGGCTCGGCGTCGAGCTGCTCGCCGGGGCCGCGCCGCCCACCGCCGTGGTCTGCGGCAACGACCTCCAGGCGCTGGGCGTCTACGCGGCGGCCCGGGAGGCGGGCCTGCGGATCCCCGACGACCTCAGCGTCGTCGGCTTCGACGACGTCGACGAGGCGGCCTGGCTGGCGCCGCCGCTGACCACGGTGCGGCAGCCGTTCGGGGAGATCGGGGCCACCGCCGCCCGCCTGGCGCTGGCCCTGGCCGACGGCCAGCCGCTGGTGCAGGACCGGTACGAGCTCGGCACGTCGCTGGTGGTGCGGGGCAGCACCGCGCCACCCCGTCGCCGCTGAGCCCACCCGTCCGCTCCCGCCCGACCCGCTTCCGTCGTCCCGGCCGGTCGCACGGGGGTGAGGGTTGCGTCACCCGGGGGAGGGAGGTCCGCCGCCACGCCGGTCATAAACTTGATTTGCTCCAGAACAGCGGACTATGGTCGAGCCATGACGGCCGACCTCGAGGCACGGTTACGGGCGGCCTCGCTGCGCGTGACCCGGCCCCGACTGGCCGTGCTCGCCGCGCTGCGGGACCATCCGCACGTCGACACCGACACGGTGATCGCGCTGGTCCGGTCCGACCTGCCCACGGTCTCCCACCAGGCGGTCTACGACGTGCTGCGGGCCCTCACCGAGGCCGGCCTGGTGCGCCGCATCCAGCCGGGCCGGTCCACCGCGCGCTACGAGGCGCGGGTGGGGGACAACCATCACCACGTCGTCTGCCGCTCCTGCGGTGTGATCGCCGACGTCGACTGCGCCGTCGGTCACGTTCCTTGCCTCACCGCCTCCGACGACCACGGCTTCGTGGTCGACGAGGCGGAGGTCGTCTACTGGGGCACCTGCCCCGACTGCGCGGCCGACCGCATCTCCCAGTGATCCACCAGTTCGGAAGGAAGTACATGAGCGACACCCAGGACAACGCCCCCGCCAGTGCGCAGGGCGTGGACCAGAAGGCGGCGGCCGGCTGCCCGGTCGCGCACGACTCGGTGACCGCGCAGGGTAGCGAGAGCGAGAACCCGGCGATCGACTCCCCGAAGCCGAAGACCGGAGGGCGTCCGCGTACCAACCGGGACTGGTGGCCCAACCAGCTCGACCTCTCGGTCCTGCACGCCCACTCGGCCAAGGGCAACCCGCTGGGGGAGGACTTCAGCTACGCGCAGGAGTTCGCCAAGCTCGACGTCGAGGCCCTCAAGCGGGACATCACCGAGGTGCTCACCACCTCGCAGGACTGGTGGCCGGCCGACTTCGGCCACTACGGCGGCCTGATGATCCGGATGAGCTGGCACGCCGCCGGCACGTACCGGATCGAGGACGGCCGCGGTGGCGCGGGTGACGGCGGGCAGCGGTTCGCGCCGCTGAACAGCTGGCCGGACAACGCCAACCTGGACAAGGCCCGCCGGCTGCTCTGGCCGGTCAAGCAGAAGTACGGCCAGCAGATCTCCTGGGCCGACCTGCTCGTGCTCGCCGGCAACGTGGCCCTGGAGTCGATGGGCTTCACGACCTTCGGCTTCGGCTTCGGCCGGCAGGACGTGTGGGAGCCCGAGGAGATCTTCTGGGGCCCGGAGGACACCTGGCTCGGCGACGAGCGCTACGCCTCCGAGAAGGAGATGGCGGCCGGCGTCGGGGCGACCGAGATGGGCCTGATCTACGTCAACCCGGAGGGCCCGCGCGGCAACGCCGACCCGGCTGCGGCGGCGCACTTCATCCGGGAGACCTTCCGCCGGATGGCGATGAACGACGAGGAGACCGTCGCGCTGATCGCCGGCGGCCACACCTTCGGCAAGACCCACGGCGCGGGCGTCGCCGACGACCACGTCGGGCCCGAGCCCGAGGGCGCCCCGCTGGAGGCGCAGGGCCTGGGCTGGCTGAGCACCCACGGCAGCGGCAAGGGCGGGGACACCATCACCAGCGGTCTGGAGGTCACCTGGACCGACCGGCCGACGCAGTGGAGCAACCGCTTCTTCGAGATCCTCTTCGGCTACGAGTGGGAGCTGACCACCAGCCCCGGTGGGGCCAAGCAGTGGGTCGCCAAGGGCGCCGAGGCGATCATCCCGGACGCCCACGACCCGGCCAAGAAGCACAAGCCGACGATGCTCACCACCGACCTGTCGCTGCGCGTCGACCCGGCGTACGAGAAGATCTCGCGGCGCTTCCTGGAGCACCCCGACGAGTTCGCGCTGGCGTTCGCCAAGGCCTGGTACAAGCTGCTGCACCGTGACATGGGCCCGGTCAGCCGCTTCCTCGGCCCCTGGGTCGCCGAGCCTCAGCTCTGGCAGGACCCGGTGCCGGCCGTCGACCACGAGCTGGTGTCCGACGCCGACGTCGCCGCGCTCAAGGCGAAGGTGCTCGACTCCGGCCTGAGCACCGCGCAGCTGGTCAGCACCGCCTGGGCCTCGGCGGCGACCTTCCGGCACACCGACAAGCGCGGTGGCGCCAACGGCGCGCGGATCCGGCTCGAACCGCAGCGCAGCTGGGAGGTCAACCAGCCCGAGCAGCTCGCCACGGTGCTGGCTACCCTGGAGGGGATCCGGCGCGAGTTCAACGACGCCGGTGGCGCGAAGATCTCCCTCGCTGACCTGATCGTGCTGGCCGGCTCGGCCGCCGTCGAGCAGGCCGCCCGTGCCGCGGGTGTCGAGGTGACCGTGCCGTTCCGGCCGGGCCGCACCGACGCCAGCCAGGAGCAGACCGACGTCGAGTCGTTCGCCGTGCTGGAGCCGCGCGCCGACGGGTTCCGCAACTACCTGCGTCCGGGTGAGAAGACCCAGCCGGAGGTGCTGCTCGTCGACCGGGCGTACATGCTCAACCTGACCGCGCCGGAGATGACCGTCCTCGTCGGCGGCCTGCGGGCCCTCGGCAACAACGTGGGCGGCACGGCGCACGGCGTGCTGACCGACCGGCCGGGCGTGCTCAGCAACGACTTCTTCGCCAACCTGCTCTCCCCGGGCACCCGGTGGAAGGCGTCGGAGTCCGAGGAGCACGTCTACGAGATCCGGGACCTGGCCACCGACGAGGTGAAGTGGACCGCCACCGCGGTCGACCTCATCTTCGGCTCCAACTCCCAGCTGCGCGCCCTCGCCGAGGTCTACGCCAGCCAGGACGCGGGCGCCAAGTTCGTGACCGATTTCGTGGCGGCCTGGACGAAGGTCATGGAGCTGGACCGGTTCGACCTGTCCTGATCCGACCGTGCTGTGCGGGCCCCGGCCGATCGGCCGGGGCCCGTCCGGCTTTCGGCGGCGGATGGGGGCGGGTGGGGGCGACCCCTGCTTCCCACAGGACGAACGACGCCGGGCCGGAAGCTAAAACTGCGTGACACGTAATATTGCGTGTCACGCAGTTTTGGTTATGCTGGGTGGGTGAGCGGGCTACGGGAGCGCAAGAAGGCCGAGACGCGGGCGGCGCTGAGCTGGGCGGCCATCCGGCTGACCGTCGTCCGGGGCTTCGACAACGTCCTGGTGGAGGACATCGCCCAGGCCGTGGGCGTGTCCCCGCGTACGTTCAACAACTACTTCTCCAGCAAGGCCGAGGCGATCGCCTTCCGGCACCTCGACCGCAGCCGGCGGGTGGCCGAGGCGCTGCGCCGACGGCCGGCCGACGAACCCCTCTGGTCGGCGCTGATCGCGGCGACGCTTACCCGCTTCGCCCCCGGCCCCGAGGTCGCCGAGTCGCCGCCGAGCCCACACACCGAGTGGGTCGAGGGGCTCGCGGTGATGCTGGCCGAACCGGCGTTGCAGGGCGAGATGCTGCGCGCGGGCGCGATCGCCGAGGCCGACCTGGCCGCGGCCGTCGCCGAACGCACCGGCACCGACCCCGACCGCGACCTCTACCCCCACCTCGTGGCGGCCAGTGTGACCGCCGCCGTGAACGCGGCGATCCGGCACTACCTGCGTGCCGATCCGCCCGTTTCGATGCAGCGGTTGCTCCCCGACGCGCTGGCCCAACTCGCCGCCGGCCTGCCGGCGCCCACGCCGCGGTGACCACGTCCCCTGCGTCGCCTCGGCCGTGTCCCTGCCCTGTTCCCGTCCCCGCCCGCTTCCCGTGCCGCCGCTGACCGTGCATCCCTGACCGTGCGTCGGCCGGCCCGACCGCGCCGTCTGCCTCATCCGCGCACCGCGACGACCGCCCGCGCTGAATCGCCCACGCCCGGCCCACCACGTCCACCCTCGCCCCCGTCGGGGTGTCCTGTCCTGCCCACGGTCCGCCGCCGCAGTGGCGAGCGGATCCACCCCACCCTGGAAGGGATCTTGCGATGATCGATGTCGTGATCGTCGGCGCCGGCCCCAACGGTCTCCTGCTCGCCGCCGAACTGGCCCTGGCCGGCGTCCGGCCCCTCGTCTGCGAACGGCTGTCCGCCCCCACCACCGAGCAGCGCGCCAACGGACTGGTCGGGCAGGTGGTCCGGACGCTCGACCGGCGGGGCCTGCACCACCGCCTCGTCGACGACCCGGCACCGCCGCAGCCCGCGCCCGGGTTCGTCTTCGGCGCGCTGCCGCTGGACCTGCGGGCGGTGCCGGACAACCCGCTGTACCTGCTCCAGGCCCCGCAGAAACACCTGGAACGGGTGCTCGCCGAACGGGCCGCCGAACTGGGCGTACAGGTCCGCCGGGGACACGAGGTGACCGGGCTGACCCAGGAGGTGGACGACGTACGCGTGACGTTCTCCGACGGCACCACCCTGCGCTGCCGCTACCTGGTCGGCGCGGACGGCGGGCACAGCGTCATACGCCGGCTGGCCGGGATCGGCTTCCCCGGCGTGTCCACCGACCGCACCGTCTCCCGAACCGCCCAGGTCAGCCTGCCTGCGGAGCTGGTCGACCCGGCGACCGGCGACCTCGTGGTCCCCGGGTACGGCACCGTCGCACCGTTCCGGCACACCCGTACCGAGCGGGGACTGATCGTGTGGGCCCCCTTCACCGGGCGTCCGGCGGGCCTCAGCACGATCGAGTGGCCCGAGTCGACGCGGTTCGACGGGCCGTTGACCCTCGCCGAGCTGCGCGCCAGCGTCGCCCGGGTGCTCGGGGTCGACGTGCCGATCGATCCGCCGACCGGCCCCGGGCCGCACCTGCTGCGCCGACTGGTGGGGGGCAACACCCGGCTCGCCGAGCGGTACCGCGCCGGGCGGGTGCTGCTGCTCGGCGACGCCGCCCATGTCCACTCTGCGATCGGCGGGCCGGGACTCAACCTCGGCCTGCAGGACGCGGTGAACCTGGGCTGGAAGCTGGCCGCCCAGGTGCACGGCCGGGCCCCGGCCGGGCTGTTGGACTCCTACGAGGCGGAACGCCGACCGGTGGCGCACCGGGTCACCATGTCCACCCAGGCCCAGTCGGCGCTGATCGCCCCCGGCAGCGAGGTCACCGCGCTGCGGGTGCTCCTCGGCGAACTGCTCGACCGGCCGGAGAACGCGGCCCACGTCGCCGCCCTGCTGGCCGGAGCGGACGTTCGCTATCCGATGGGCGACGCCGACGGGCCGCTGGTCGGACGCTTCGCACCCGACCTGGTGTGGCACACCGGCACCGGCCCGGTCCGGCTGGCCGAGCTGACCCGGACCGCCCGGCCGCTGCTGCTCGACCCCACCGGCGTCCACGCCGGAGCGGCCGGGCCGTGGCGGGACCGGGTCGACGTGCTCACCGGCCGGTTCACGTCGGACGGCGCGACGGCCGACGCGCCCGGCGACGCCATGCCGACCGCGCTGCTGCTGCGCCCGGACTGCTACGTAGCCTGGCAGTCCCCGCCGGACGGGCCGGACGCCGACGGGTTGACCGCCGCGCTCACCCGCTGGTTCGGCCCCCCGAGCGCCGAGCGGGGTCGACGTGGTTCGGCCGGCCCGGCGGGGGAGGGTGCCGGGCCGGCCGATGCGGAGCGTCGGGTCAGTCCCGCTGGATGACCATCCCGGCGCCCACGGTGCGGTTGGTGGTCTCGTCGATGATGACGAAACCGCCCGTGGTGCGGTTGCGGTGGTAGTCGTCCACCAGCAACGGCACGGTGGTGCGCAGCCTGATCCGGCCGATCTCGTTGAGCGCGAGCGCGGTGCTGGTCTCGTCCCGGTGCAGGGTGTTGACGTCGAGCCGGTAGTGCAGCTCGCGGACGATGGCGCGCGCTGAACGGGTGGTGTGCTTGACGACGTACCGGCCGCCGATCTCCAGCGGGCGGGTCTCGTCCATCCAGCAGACCATCGCCTCGATGTCCTGCGAGACGGTCGGGGCGTTGTTCGGTCGGCAGATCATGTCGCCCCGGGAGACGTCGATCTCGTCGTCGAGGCGGACGGTGACCGACATCGGGGGGAACGCCTCGTCGACGGGTCCGTCGGCGGTGTCGATGGCGGCGATCCGGCTGGTGAACCCCGACGGCAGGACCATCACCTCGTCGCCGGGCTTGAGCACCCCGGAGGCGACCTGCCCGGCGTAGCCCCGGTAGTCGGTGACGGTGGTCGACTGGGGGCGGATCACGTACTGCACCGGGAACCGGACGTCGACCAGGTTGCGGTCCGAGGCGATGTGCACGTGCTCCAGGTGGTGCAGCAGCGACGGGCCCTCGTACCACGGCATGTTCTCCGACCGGGCGGCGATGTTGTCACCCTGGAGCGCCGACACCGGGATCACCGCGAGGTCGGGCACGTCGAGCTTGGCCGCGAAGGCGGTGAACTCGTCGGCGATGCGTTCGAAGACCTCCTGGGAGAAGTCGACCAGGTCCATCTTGTTGACGCACAGCACCAGGTGCGGCACCCGCAGCAGCGAGCACAGGAACGCGTGCCGCCGCGACTGCTCCACCAGACCCTTACGCGCGTCCACCAGGACCAGGGTGAGGTCGGCGGTGGACGCGCCGGTGACCATGTTGCGGGTGTACTGGGTGTGCCCGGGGGTGTCGGCGATGATGAACTTGCGCCGGGGGGTGGCGAAGTACCGGTACGCGACGTCGATGGTGATGCCCTGTTCCCGTTCGGCCCGCAGGCCGTCGGTGAGCAACGCCAGGTTGGTGTACTCGTCGCCCCGGGCCGCGCTGACCGCCTCCACCGCGGCCAACTGGTCGGTGAACAACGACTTCGTGTCGTACAGCAGCCGACCGATCAGGGTCGACTTGCCGTCGTCCACACTGCCCGCCGTGGCGAACCGCAGCAGGTCCATCGGTCGGGCCTCGGCCGGGGAACCGGCCGGTGCCAGCATCTCGGTGCTCATCAGAAGTAGCCCTCCCGCTTGCGGTCCTCCATGGCGGCCTCGCTGACCCGGTCGTCGCCCCGGGTGGCACCCCGCTCGGTGATCCGCGTCGACGCGACCTCGTCGATCACCTTCTCCACCGTGTCCGCGTCGGAGCGGACGGCGGCGGTGCACGACGCGTCCCCGACGGTGCGGTACCGCACCCGGGCGGTGAAGGGTTCCTCGCCCGCGCGGGGGGTGAAGAACTCGTTGACGGCGTAGAGCATGCCGTCGCGTTCGACGACCTCCCGGTCGTGCGCGTAGTAGATCGACGGCAACGGCACCCGCTCCCGGGCGATGTAGTGCCAGATGTCCAACTCGGTCCAGTTCGACAACGGGAACACCCGGATCGACTCACCCGGATGATGCCGACCGTTGTACAACGACCACAACTCCGGCCGCTGGTTCTTCGGATCCCACTGCCCGAACTCGTCCCGGAACGAGAACACCCGCTCCTTCGCCCGCGCCTTCTCCTCGTCCCGCCGCGCCCCACCGAACAACGCGTCGAACCGGTGCTTCTCCACCGCGTCCAACAACACCGGCGTCTGGATCCGGTTCCGCATCCCGTCACCCGACTCACGGACCAGGCCCCGGGTCAGCGCCTCCGGCACGCTCGCCACGATCAGGTGCAGGTTCAGCTCGGTCACCCGCTGGTCGCGGTAGTCGAGCACCTCCGGGAAGTTGTGCCCGGTGTCGACGTGCATCACCGGGAACGGGATGCCGGCCGGGGCGAACGCCTTCTGCGCCAGCCGCAGCATCACGATCGAGTCCTTGCCACCGGAGAAGAGCAGCACCGGCCGCTCCATCTCGGCGACCACCTCACGCATCACGAAGATGCTCTCCGCCTCCAACTCGTCGAGCTGGGAGACCTGGTACGCAGCCGATCCGCTGCTCATCGCGGGTCCTTTCCGGGGTGGGGGACGGGGGAACCGGAGGTGGCCGCCGTGCCGGCCAGTTGCCGCCGCAGCGCGGCGAGCAGCGGCACGGCCAGCTCGCCGCGACAGACCAGCAGGTCCGGCAGCCGGGGGTCCGCCTCGTTGTAGGTCAGCGCGGAACCGTCGATGCGGGAGGCGTGGAACCCGGCGGCCGTGGCCACCGCCACCGGTGCGGCGGAGTCCCACTCGTACTGGCCGCCCGCGTGGATGTAGGCGTCCACGTCACCGGTCACCACCGCCGCGATCTTCGCCCCCGCCGAACCCATCGGCACCAGTTCCGCGCCGACCTCCCCGGCCAGCGCGGCCAGGAACGCGGGGGGACGGCTGCGGCTGGCCGCCAACCGGATCACCCCGTCGGGCGGGGGCGGCGCGGCCGGCAGCGCGTCGGCGACGTCGGTGGTCAGCACCCGGCCCTGCGCCGGCAAGGCGACCGCACCGGCGACCAGCCCGTGCGGGGTCGCCGCGTCGCGGGCCCAGAGCGCCACGTGCACTGCCCAGTCGGCGCGGCCCTGCTCGGAGAACTCCCGGGTGCCGTCCAGCGGGTCGACGATCCACACCCGCTCGGCGGTCCGCCGGGACACGCCGTCGCCGGTGTCCACCAGCCGGGAACCCTCGTCCTCCTCGGAGAGCACCGCGTCGGCCGGCCGGCACCGGGCCAGCTCGGCCCGCAGGAGGTCGTGGGCGGCCCGGTCACCGGCGGCCTTCAACGCGGCGGGGTCGGCGTGACCGTGGTCGGCGCGTACCCGTAGCAGCAGCTCACCGGCGTGGGCGGCGAGCCGGCGGGCGAGCGCCACGTCGGATTCGGCGATGGTGGGGTCAACCATGGCAACTCCTCGACCTGTCGGGTACGCGGGCGGTGGGGGTGCGGGTGGTCACTGGACGGCCCGGCGGGTGAAGCAGCGGACGCTGACCCAGGTCAGGACGACGGCCACCCCGGTCAGCACGGTCAGGCACACCCACGCCGGCAGGTGCGGCACGCCGGGCAGCAGCGCCCCGCGCACCCCCTCGGAGACGTACGTCATCGGGTTGAGCGCGGTGACCACCTGGTACCAGGGCACCGACGACAGCCGGGGCCACGGGTAGTGGATGCAGCCGGTCCAGATGATCGGGGTGAGGATCACCGAGAAGGTCACGTTGATCCGCTGCACCGGCAGGGTGGTGGCCAGGCTCATCCCGATCGCCCCGCCGATCCACGCCCCGAGCAGCGCCACCACGAACGCCAGCGGCAGCCCCGCCGGCCGCCACGGCGCGGAACCGACCATCAGCGCGCCGAGCGGATAGATCAGCACGGCCGCGAGCAGCCCCCGGATGGTGGCGATCACCAGCTTGCCGATCGCGACGTACCCGGTCGGCAGGGGCGCCATCAACCGGTCCTCGATCTCCATGGTGAAGCCGAACTCCTTCACCAACGGCAGGGCCACGCTCTGCAACGCGGTGGTGAGGGCGGCCAGGGCGATGATGCCGGGCAGGAACACGTCGGCGAAACCGCGCCCGACGAGGCCCTGGCTGCCCAGCACGGTGTCGAACACGAACAGCATGAACAGCGGCGTCAGTCCGACCTGGACCAGGATGACCCAGAGTTCCCGGCCGGTGACCATCAGGTCGCGGCGCAGCACCGCGGCGAACACCCGCCCGGTCCCGGGCCGGGAGGGTGGTGTGGCCGTCGGGCGCAGCGGGGTCGGGGTGTCGAGAGCGGTCACCTCGGTTGCCTTCCGGTGAGTTCGATGAAGACGTCCTCCAGGCTGGGTTCGCCGACGTCGACGGCGTTGACCGCCGCCTGGCGGGCGGCGAGCACGGTCACCGCCGGGCCGAGCAGCGTCGCGGGATCGCCGGCCAGGTGCAGGCGGATGCGCAGCCGGCCGCGACCGCCGTTGCCGGCCGCCCCGCCACCGCGCCCGAGCAGGCCCGCCCCGGCCAGGGCGGCCAGCCGGCCGGCGCCGGGCCGCCCACCACCGGCTGCGAGCGCGGCCAGCATCCCGGCCCCACCCGCCCCGACCCCGGCCAGCCCGGCCGCAGCGCCGCCCGGCCGCCCACCGGCCGGCACGGTCGGCGTCGCCACCCGTTCCGCCTTGCGTACGCCGGGCAGCTCGCCCAGGGCGGCGCAGAGCGCGTCCGGGTCGTCCCCGCCGGCCGGGGTGACCGTGAGGTCGAGCAGCGCGTCCCCGGCCAGGCCCCGGACCAGGGCGGTCGGGGTGTCCAGGGTGAGCAGCCGGCCGTGGTCGACGATGCCGACCCGGTCGACCACCCGGGCCGCCTCGTTCATCGCGTGGGTGGTCAGCACGATCGCCACCCCCCGCTCGCGGAGTTGCCGCAGTTGCCCCCAGATCAGCAGCCGGGTCTGCGGGTCGAGGGCGTTGGTCGGCTCGTCGAGGAAGAGCACCGCCGGCTCGTGGGTCAGCGCACGGGCGATCATCAACCGCTGCGCCATGCCGCCCGAGTACGCCTCGATCCGCCGGTCGGCCCGCTCGGTGAGGCCGAACCGCTCCAGCAGCTCCGCCGCGCGGGCGTGCGCCTCCCGTCGCCGTACCCCGTGGTAGGTGGCGTGGTAGACGAGGTTCTGCCGGGGGGTCAGCGCCCGGTCCAGGTTGTTGTGCTGGGGCACCACGGCCAGGTGGGCACGGGCGGCGGCCGGGTCCCGGCCCACGTCGACCCCGCAGACCACGGCCCGGCCCCCGGTGGCCCGCAACCGGGTGGTCAGGATGCCGACGGTGGTGGACTTGCCGGCCCCGTTCGGCCCGAACAGCCCGAAGATCTCGCCCGGCGTGACCGTGAACGACAGCCCGTCGACCGCGTTGGTGTCGGTGCGGGGGTAGCGCTTGACGAGGTTGTCGACCTCGACCACGGCCGGCCCGTCTCTGCTGGGCATCTCAACTCCTGTCCTCAAGGGGGTGCGGGTGCCGACGGGGCCGGCGGCGGTGCCGTCAGCCGCCGGAGGGCTGGGGGTGCGCGGCGAAGAACCGCCAGATGGTGTCGGTGGCGTTCAGCGCGGTGGAGGGGGGATCGAGGTTGAGCAGCTTCTCCGCCCGGGGCGGGTTGGGTCGGCCGCCGGGCCACTGGTGGCCCGCGCCGGCGACGGTGATCAGCTCGACGGCGCGGCCCTGGGGGCAGCTCGCGGTGGACCGGGTGACCGGCCCGTCGGTGGTGACCTTCGGTGCGCCGCAGGAGTCGATGCTGCGCCAGCGGGCGGCCAGCTCGGGGGTGGGCGGGCCGTCGATCTTCACCGGGTTGCGTCCGGTACCGCCGTTGTCCCGCCGGCCGGGCCCGCCGCCGTACGGCATGGTCTGGTCCTGCTGGCCGTGGATGTGCAGCACCGACACCGGTTTCGGGTCGGCGCACTGCCCGGTGAGGGTGCTCGCCACCGCGCCGATCGCGGCGAAGGTCGTGGTGTCGCAGACCAGCTTGTACGCCAGCAGCCCGCCGTTGGAGATCCCGGTGACGTACCGGCGGGCCGGGTCGACAGGCAGTTCCCGGCCGACCGTGGCGACCAGCTCGGTGATGAACGCGACGTCGTCGACGCCGTCGCGGGCGGGTGCCCCGCAGCACTGTGGACCGACGGCCCAGGCCCGGTTCAGCCCGTCCGGGAACAGCACCAGGAACCCGTCCCGGTCGGCCTGGCCGGTCCAGCCGTACGCCTGCTCGGCCTGCTCGCCGGTGCCGGCCGCGCCGTGCAGCATCACCACCAGCGGGACCGGCCCGCTCAGGTCGGCCGAGGCCGGCCGGTAGAGCCGGTAGCTGCGTTCCCGCCCGTCCACGGTGAGGGTGTGCGTGGAGCTGCCGACGGGCGTGTCCGCCGCCGGCCGGGTCGCGCCGGACGGCGCGTCGGCCGTCGGGCCGGTGGGGGAGTCGGCCCGGTCGCGGCGGGGACTGCATCCCGCCGGGGCGGTCAGGGCGAGTAGCAGCGCGAGCGTTCCCGCGATCCGGGCGGTGGACCGGCCGGTGCGACGCCGCCCGACTTCAGGGCGAAAAACGGTAAAAGGCATCATATCAATACTTTCGCCCGGGAATGTTCGAGCAACGTCAGGGACGCGCCAGGATTCGGCAAGGGGCACGCGGCACCACCCGCGCCGGTACGGGCCGGGGCCGCCGGCCCGGCGACGACGCTGTCGCCGGGCCGGCGTCCCGCCAGCTCAGTAGCCCCGCAGCCGGAGCAGCTCCCAACCACCCTCGGGCACGTCGTCCGTCGGGTCGGCCCGCAGGTTCATCGGGTTCGCCATGCCCAGGTAGAGCGTCGGGCCGTCGGCGACCATGTTGCGGATGCCGTAGTTCAGGTAGTTGCCCAACCCGGTGTTGTCCACCGTCGTCGCCGCCTTCGTCGGTGACGAGAAGGCGTACAGGTCACCGCCGTAGACCGCCTCCGGCAGGGCGCTTGCGCGCATCCCGGCCGCGTCCATCGGCGCGCGGGCCAGGTCGTCGGCCAGCGCCGGTGACAGGCCCAGCTCGGCGGCGGTCTCCTTGCCCAGCTCCTTGGCCAGGTAGCTCCAGTCCATCGTGCCGACGTACAGCTTCCCGCCGGCCACCACCATCTTCCAGGTGTAGTTGTTGTACGGGTTGCCGAAACCGGGAGGCCCGAACTTCGGCGTCTGGTGCGTCGACTGCAACGCCCACGCCCCGGCCCCGTTGTTGGCCGCCGGGTCGTACGCGGGCAGCTCCGTCGCGCCGTACAACAGGTCGACCTTCTCGAAGTGGGAGCCGAAGTTGCGACCCCGGTAGATGCTGATCGACCGCTGGGTGTTCTGGATGGTCGCCTGGGCCGCCGCCTCGTCGGCCGGCGGGTAGGTCGCCATGTGCACCGTGGTCGCCTTCATCGGCACGTGCATCGTGCCCCAGTAGAGGAAACCGCCGTAGGAGGCCAGGCCGCCCAGGGCGTACGCGCGGGCCACCACCGGGTCCGGCTCGTACTCCGACACGTTCCACACCTGCTGCCAGCCGTCGGCGTCCTCCGGGTTCAACCCCGGGGCACCCGACGCGAGCGGCGGGCTCATCCAGACCGCCGCGATGCTCGGCGGCGGCGCGGCGGCACCGGCGGTCGGGCCGGCCAGCTCGGCGTCCGAACCCGGCCAGGTGGTCACGAACAGCCGCCCCTGGTGGACGGTGAGGTCGGCGGCCTGCGCCGGCAGGTTCGCCACCACCGTGAACGCGAACGGGTCGGACTTGCTGCCCGTCCAGCGCAGCACGTTGCCACGCTCGCCGCCGTTCGCGCCGACGCCCACCCCGGCGTACAGGGCGTCACCGGCCACCGTGAAGTGCCGGATGTTGCCGTACATCGGGAAGTTGCGGGAGCCGAGGAACGCGCCGGTGTCGGTGTCGAACGCGAACAGGTTGACGCTGGTGCCCAGCGCCGGGCCGCCGAGCAGGGCCACCCCGTTGAAGTTGCCGGCCGCCCGGATGCCCGCGGTGGTCTGCAACCGGTTGGCGTCCTCGGTGGAGGCCGCCTTCACCAGGTCGGTCTTCTCGACCAGCTTGTTGGCGCGGGTGTCGTAGGTGTAGAGGCGTGGCTGCCGGTGGTCGCCGAGGATCGGCGGCAGCTGCGGGTTGCGCTTGGCGACCTGGCTCTCGCCGTACTCGCAGACCCAGTCGTCGTTGACCGTCGGCGTGGTGTTGCGCAGGGCCCGGCCGCTGGTCAGGCAGTTGACGTTCGCTCCGGTGCCGAACCACAGCATCTTGCCGGCCCGGGTCATCCCCCACAGGTACGCCTGGTTGACCTTGGCCTTGCCGTCGGCGCACGGCGGGCCGGCCGGGTACGGCAGCCCGATCCCGGCGAAGCACTCGTCCGGCTGGGCCTTGGCGAGCAGTTGCGGACTGCTCTGCTGCGCGCCGGCCGCGCTGGCCGCGCTGCCGGGGTCGGCGGCGTCGAGTGGCGCACCGAGCGCCGCCGAGGGAACCGCCAACACCGACCCGAGCCCGAGTACGGCGACGGCGGTCGACAACCGCCGTGCGGAGAACCGGAGTGGATTCACCAACAATCTCTCTTTCGCAGGAAGGTGGACACCCGTTCTCGGGCCCGGCGGAGGCGGACCCGGGAACGGGCAGGGACACACAGGGACCGCTCAGACGGCGGCCGGCAACTTCCGGGGAGCCGGGGCGACGACCCGCGACGCCATCCGCTCGGCCCACCCGGACGGGTCGGGGAAGTCCAGGAACCGGCCGAGCCCGGTCAGCTCGGCCACCGGGTCGGCGACCAGGTCCTCGTAGGACATCCGCAGCAGGTGCTCCGGGGGCACGTCGCGCAGCGCCTGGTCGGCCTGGCTGCTCATGAAGGCGCACAACCCGAGGTAGCGGCGCAGGTCCTGACCCCGCTCGCGCAGCGCGTCGGCGGTCAGCCGGTCCGGCAGGTACGGCTGGAGGTCCTCCGGCACGGTCTGGTCCGCGCCCACCCGGAACGGGTCCAGCCCGCACCGGCCGAGGAACTCCACCCGCAACTGGATGAGCTGGAACGACGAGTGCCGGCTCATCGACCGGGCGGTGTCCTCCCAGTTGCGGGTCAGGTAGACGACCTTGCAGTCCGGGAAGCCCCGCAGCAGGTACGGCGCCACGTGGCTGGAGCCGCCGGAGCGTTCCACCCACCGGGTCTTGCCGGTCAGCACGGCGAGCAGGTCGAGGAAGTCGTGGTGGTGCTGGGCCACCGTCTGGGTGCGGAACTGCGGCACCCGCTCGGCGAGCTGGTCGAACAACGCGTCCGGGTCGGCGGTCAGCTTCGACAGGGTGATCGCCAGGATGCGCGGCAGCTCGGTCAGCCGGTCGGCCCACCGGCCCGTGGCCGGGTAGCGGACCTCCTTGGGCGGCAGCCCGATCCGGAACAGGGTGGACAGCTCCGCCTTGGGGCTGGCCAGCACCGCCCAGTACTCGGCACCGGTGAGCACCTCGGCGCTGCGGGCCCACGGCGCGACCGACATGAAGAACTCCTGGGCCGACAGGGTGTCCGGCTCCTCGTGGATCAGGTCGGACAACAGCGTGGATCCGCACCGACCGTTGCTGATGATGATCGACCGGCCGGTGATCGGGGTGTCCATCGGAAGACCTCCTGGGTGTCGCGTCGTCATGCGGTGGTGGATTGGGTCACGTCGAGCGAGCAGTCCTCGGCGAGCCAGGCGAAGACCAGCCGGCGGACCTCCTCCGGCCGGTCGATCAGCACGGTGTGCCGCTGGTCGGGCAGCACCTCGACCCGGGTCTGCGGCAGCAGTTCGCGGACCGCCGGGGCCAGCTCCACCACCGCCGAGTCCCCGCCGTAGAGGCAGAGCACCGGGCAGCCGATCGCGGCCAACGCCCCGGCGGGCGGCAGCGGGCTCGCCGGCAGCTCCTGCGCCAGCGTGGTGTCGGAGAGCATCCGCTGCGTCTCGGCGGCCCGTTGCGCGGCGACCCGGCCCCGCCGCACCCCGATCTCGGTGACCGCCCCGTCGCGGGGCAGCCTCGCGGCGACGCGGGCGAGCCGCTCGCGGACCCGCCGCATCCACTCCGGGGTCGGCGGCGCCGACTCGATCGTCACGATGCCGGCGACCCGCTCCGGATGCCGGGCGGCGTAGCCGAAGGCGATGGTGCCGCCGAACGAGTTGCCCAGCAACAGCAGCGGACCGGTGACGTCCTGGGCGGCCAGCAGCCCCACCAGGTCGTCGACGAAGTCGTCCAGGGCGTACCCGGTGGCGGGACGGTCGCTGCGCCCGTGGCCGCGCAGGTCGTACAGGACGGTCGGGAAACCGGCCCGGGACAACGGCTCGGCCAGGGTGAAGTACCAGCTCGCCATGGTGTCCGACGCCATCCCGTGGATCAGCACGGCGGTCGGCGTCGGCCCGGTCCGGCCGTCGGCGGCCGGACCGGGGGGATCGAGCCGCTGCGTGTGCAGCGTGATCCCGTTCGCCCGGACCATGGTCACCGGCTGCCCGCCCCGACCTCGTCGGCCTGCCCCAACGACTCGGCGATGTGCGTCACGAGCTGCCCGACCTTCAACTCCCGGACGGTCTCCAGGTCGAGCTTGGCGACGAAGTGGGCGAAGTTCACCGTGTCGCCGTAGCGGGACTGGAGCCGGCCGGCGAGCGCGACCACGTCGATGCTCTCCATGCCCAGGTCCTCGGAGAACGTGGTGTCCATGGTGACCACCTGGTCGTCCGCGAAGTCGCCCAGCACGGCGTCGATCATCTCGGTGAGGTCGGCGAGGATGGTGTCCTGGGCCGAGGGCATGGGCGTTGCTCCTTCTGCTGATCGGATGGGTTGGGCGGTGCTGCGTGCCGGGTGCCGGCTCACGGCCGGGACACCCCGGGCGGGGTGGCGGGTGCCGGCTCCGGCCCCCAGGTCCAGGCGACGACGTACCGGCGCGGCGGCAGGTCCTCGGGGTTGGCGACGTCACGGTGGCCGACCCGGTAGGCCCGACCGCCGATCTCGACGGTCAGCCCCGAGTCGGTGGCCGAGTAGACCCGGAACCGGCGCGGCGAGCCGTCCAGCCCGGTCCCCTCGGCCTTGGCGACCGCCTCCTTGGCGGCCCAGAACCGGGTGAACCACAGCCGGCGGGCCTCGACGTTCCCACCGGCCAACGAGGCCAACAGGGTCAACTCGGCCGGGGTGAGGGCGAAGGTGAGGGTGCTCTCCGGATGGTCGGTGACCTCCGCGACGTCGATGCCGACGCCGGGGCCCCCGGGCACCGCGTCGGGTGCCCGGCGGCGGGCGATCGCCACCCCGATCTCCGCGCAGTGCGCCAGGGAGACGTCGCAGTCGCCGAGCCCCCGACCGGGCCGTCCACGTACCCAGGGCCGGCCGTCCGGGTCGTTGCCGACGGTCAGCTCGATCGGGTAGATGTCGGTGTGGCCGTCCTCCCACAGCCGGGCCCGGACCGCGTCCTTGGCGGCGATCCGGCCCAGCATCCACTGCTTGCGGGTCTTGGCCGGCTGCCGCTCGTAGTCGGCGTAGGCGGCCCCGCCGAGGATGCCCCGGGCGGCCATGCCCCGGGTGACCAGGTCGGTCCAGCAGTCGAACGCCATCGTCCAGCCCTCGGGCTGCAACAGCGACATCGGGTGCCGCTCGGGGAACCGCTCCGCGACCCGGGCCTGCGGGTGGCTGTCGAACCGGCGGTCCGTCGCGCCCTCGATCTCCGACCACACCCGCCCCTGGTAGCTGAGCTGGGTGTCGGCGACGAGTTTCCCGTCGTCGATGGCGCGGACCCGGGCGACGCACTCGAACGCCCGGCCGGCCGGCGGCGGCGGCCCGTAGAACCGCACCTGACCGAGCCCCACCGGCAGCGCCACCGTGCGGAACGGCTGGGTGGTGATCAGCCAGTTGCCGATGAGCTGCAGGGCGTTGTCCAGCAGCGCCCCCGGTGGCACCGGCGCGGTGACGATGCCGCGTACGTGCATGTCGCCGAGCGCGTGCACCTCGGTCACGCCCTGGAACTGCGGCCCGTGGAACATCAGCCGCTCCGCGTACATCTCGGCGGCGCCGAGGGTCGGCGGGCGTTCGGTGGCCGGGTCGTGGGTCCAGACCGGCGGCGGCGTCGGGTACGCCGTGCCGACCTCGATCGTCGCCCGGGCGTACCCGGCGAAGGCGACCGAGTACCGGTTCTCCCCGGCGGTGCGGACCACGATCTCCACGTCGGTGGCCGGTTCGGCGATCAGCCACCTGTTGAACTTCGCGTCGTGCACCGCCACCACCGGGACGCCGGGCACGAGCTGCTCCACCGCCTCCATCATGTGCGCGACCAGGGCGGTCGCCGGCACCACCGGCCACCGGTCCTCCGGGTCCGGCCAGTCGTCGGGCTGCACGAAGAAGCAGTGGTCCAGCAGGTACGGCATGGTGTCCAGGGAGATCCGCCGGATGATCCGGCCGACCTCCGTACCGGCCGCGCCGGCCGGGCGGGCCGCCGCGGGCGGCGTCGCCGCCGGGGTGACTGTCGGCTTCGCCAGCGGCGCGGTGGGGGCCGCCGCCCTGGCGGGAGCAGCCGGCGTGACGGGGGCGGCCGGCGCGGCGGGCCGCGCCGGGGTCGCGGTGCCGGCGGTGGCCGTGCCCCGGGTGTTCTCCTTCAGCAGGGCGGCGAGTTCGGCCGCCGCGCTGGAACCGCTGGCGAGCCGGTGCAGCGCGTCCAGCGCGGCCGCCGGGTCACCGGACGGCGCGGCGGGCTTCGCCACCCCGGGCCGCCCGGTCACCCGCGCGGCGGGCACCGGCGTCGCGGCCGGCGCAGCGGTCGCCGTCGGCACGGCGGCCGGGGCGACAGCCGTCCCCGGCACGGGGGCCGGCGCGACGGCGGGCGTCGGCACGACCGCCGGCCGGGTCACCGGCGGTGCTGCCGCGGCCGGGGTCGATCCGGGCCGGTCGGTGCCGGCGGCGACCGGACGGGCGACACCGTCGCCGACGCCCGGCGTGGCCGCCGAGCCGTCGGCCACGGTGACCCCGAGCAGGCCGGCGGCGTCCGCGCCGAGGCGGACCAGCGGCCCACCGAGGTCGAGCTTCACCCGGGGCCCACGCCGCGCGGCCTTCGCCGGGCCGTCCGCACCGGCCGTGGCCGGGCTACGGCCGGACGTGGCCGCCGGCGTGGCGGTGCCCCGCGGGGACAGCGCCCCCAGGTCCGGCGACGCCCCCTCCACCCACAGGGCGGTGGCGACCCGGCGCAACTGGTTCAACCCGCTGCGGTGCGCGGTGTTCACCGGCATCGCCAGGTGCTCGCGCCCGCGCAGGTTGTCCCCGACCAGCGAGGCGAGCTGCCCCGCGCCGACCTGGAGGAACACCCGGAACCCGGCGGCGTACATGGCCTCGACGGTCTGCCGGAACCAGACCGGCTCCATCATGTGCCGGACGAAGATCCGGTTGACCTCCTCCTCGTCGGCGGGGAACGGCGCGTGCAGGGTCGCCGACCACACCGGCATCCGGGTCGGGTGCACCTCCCAGCGGCCGAGGGCGGCACCGATCGAGGTGAGCCCGTCGGCGAAGGCGGGGGTGTGGAACGCCGAGCGGAACGGCAGCTTCTGGCACAGGATGTTGCGGGTACGCAGCGCCTCGACGAGGCGGTCGACCTGCGGCTCAGGGCCGTTGACCACCGACTGTGCCGGGGCGTTGTCGTGCGACAGCACCACCCCCGGGTAGTCGCCGAGCAGCGGGGCGACCCGGTCCGCGCCGGCCCCGACGGCCGCGAAGACGTAGCCGGAGACCTCCACCGAGTCGGCGTTGAACAGGTCGAGGAACTCGTCCATCGCGGCGGTGCTGATCTGGCCGCTGACCGCGGCGGCGGTCCACTCGCCGATGCTGTGCCCGGCGACCGCGTCGGGCCGTACCTTCATCCGGGCCAGCGCCGTGTCGAGCAGCTTGCCCACCTCGATCAGGCCGGCGCCGTGCCGGCCCAGGTCGGCGGCGGACCACTCGCGGTCCGGCAGACCGAAGTGGGCGGCCAGGTCGGCGGTGCGGGGGGAGAACTCCGCCTCGAGGCCGGGGAAGACGAAGGCGAGCTTGCCCGCCCCCGGGCCGAGCAGCGGCTGCGGGCTGAACCAGATGTCCCGCCCGCCCCGCCACGCCTGCCCCCGGGCGACTGTCTTGCGGGCCACCGCGAGCAGCTTGTCCGTCGGGTTGACGATGCCCAGCCGGGTCTGCGGCGGGGCGTCCCCACCGGAGCGGGCGGCCAGCTCGACGCCGATGCGGCGTACCTCCTGGTCGTCGCGGTCCAGCAGGTCGGCGAGCCCGGCCGGATCCGACGCGGCCAGCCAGAGCACCTGGTCCGGCTCGTCGACCACGGCCCGCCCGGCGGCCGGGGCGGTCAGCCCCACCACCGGCTCACCCACCGACACCGGGGCCTGCTCGATGATCAGGTGGGCGTTGATCCCGCCGAACCCGAACGCGTTGACGCCGGCCCGGCGCGGGCCGTCGCTCTCCCACGGCCGGGCGGTGTCGATCGGCGCGAACCGGGTCGCCGCCATCTCCTTGCGCGGCGTCTCGCAGTGCAGGGTGGGCGGCAGCACCCCCCGGTGCACCGCGAGCGCGGCCTTGATCAGGCCGGCCACCCCGGCGGCCGGCATGGTGTGCCCGATCATCGACTTCACCGAGCCGATCACCGGGCGCGGCCCACCGGTGTACGGGCCGAACACCTCCGCCACCGTGGTCAGCTCGGCGGCGTCCCCGGTCGGGGTGCCGGTGCCGTGCGCCTCCAGCAGCCCCAACGCGTCCGGGGCGGTCGGGTCGAGCCCGGCGGACTCCCAGGCCCGGCGGATCGCCAGCACCTGACCGGAGACCGCCGGGTTGAACATGCTCGCCGACTTGCCGTCGCTGGACACCCCGCTGCCCCGGATCACCGCGTAGACCCGGTCGCCGTCGCGCACCGCGTCGGCGTACCGCTTGAGCACCACCACGCCGGTGCCCTCGCCGATCAGCAGCCCGTCGGCGGCGGCGTCGAACGGTCGGATCTCGCCCCGCCGCGACAACGCCCGGAGCTGGTTGAACACCGACCAGAAGCTGATGTCGTGCACGTGGTGCACGCCACCGGCGAGCACCGCGTCCAACCGGCCGTTGAGCAGTTCGGTGATGCCCTGGTCCACGGCGATCAACGAGGAGGCGCAGGCGGCGTCGATGGTGTACGCCGGGCCGCGCAGGTCGAGCCGGTTGGCCACCCGGGAGGCGGCCAGGTTGGGCACCAGGCCGATCGTCCCCTCCGGCTGGTACGGCCCGAGCCGCTCGTCGAACTTCTTGCGCAGCAGCTCCAACCGGGCCGGGTCGACGTCGGGGATCAGCTCCCGCAGGATGCTGACCACCTGGCTGGACATCCGCACCCGCTGGGCGTAGCGGGCCTGGGCGGGGCTGAGGATGCCGCCCCGGCCGAGGATGACGCCGATCCGGTCGCGGGCCGGGAGCCGGTCGCCGCCGCCCGCGTCGTCGATCGCCGCGGCGGCCACCTCCAGCGTGATCAGTTGGTCCGGCTCGATGTCACCCACCGAGGCGGGCATCACCCCGAACCGCAGCGGTTCGAAGGTGGCGAACTCGTCGACGAACCCGCCGCGCCGGCAGTACATCCGGTCGGCCCGGTGGGACTGCTCCGGGTCGTAGAACTCCTCGTCCCAGCGGTGGGTGGGGACGTCGGTGATCGCGTCGACCCCGCCGATCAGGTTGCGCCAGTAGCTCTCCAGGTCGCCGGCGGAGGGCATCAGGGCGGCCATCCCCACGATCGCGATCTGGCCGGGCGCAGCGGCGCCGTTGTTCATCGGTTCCTCCGACGGATGGGGCGGGTGGGGGCGGGACGGCTCATCGACACCCTCACCACCCGGAGGCGGTGTAGACGACCGAGGTGACCGACGCGTCGGCCCAGGCCAGCTCGCGCAGCAGGGCCAGCGCGCCCTCCTCCGGGTCGATCAGGCCGATGCCGCGCCGGGCGTACTCGCGGCTCAGTTCGGCGGTGACCATGCCGCCGTGGCCGACGCCGGGCGCCCACGGCCCCCAGTGGACGGTCACGGTGCGCACCCCGGTGCGGGCCGCGTACCGGGTGCCGATGGCGTCCAGGGCGTCGTTGGCCGCCGCGTAGTCGGCCTGCCCCCGGTTGCCGTAGGCGGCGGCGATGCTGCCGAAGAAGACCAGGAACCGCGGTGCGCCGGGCAGCGCGTCGAGGCCGGCCAGCAGCCCCCGGGCCCCGTCGACCTTGGTGTCGAAGACCCGGGTGAACGACGCCGGGTCCTTCTCGGCGATCAGCTTGTCCTCGATGATCCCGGCGGCGTAGACCACCCCGTCGAGGCGGCCGTACTCGGCGTGGATCGCGGCCAGCAGCGCGCGGGTCGCCGCCGCGTCCCGGACGTCCAGGGCGTGGTAGCGGACCTCGCCACCCAGCTCGGTCAGTTCGGCGATAGTCGCGGTCACCTCCCGGGCCGCCAGGACGGCCTGCGCGGTGCGGGAGATCTCGGCCGGCGAGGACAGCCCCCGCCGGGCCAGCACCCCGACCAGCGCGGCGCGGTCGGTGGCGGCGGCCAGCTCCGGGTCCTCCGGGCCGGACGGCAGCGGGGTACGGCCGACCAGCTCGATGCGGCAGCCGCTGGCCGAGGCGAGCGCCCGGGCGAACCACGGGGTGATCCCCCGCGCCCCACCGACCAGCACCACCACCGAGTCGCGTTCCAACCCGATTGCGGCGGCCTCGGACACCCCGTCGCCGGCCGGTCCGGCACCCCCGGCGGCCAGCGCGCCCAGCTCGACCGGAACCAGGTCGGCGACGTAGCGGTCGTCGCCACGCCGGGCGACCACCGGGGCGTCGGCGGCGGTGAGCAGTTCGTCGAGCAGCTGCCGGGCCAGCACCTCCGGCGTCGCCGCCGGGTCCACCGCCACGAACCGGGCGGTCAGCCCCGGGTACTCGCGGGCGATCGTGCGGAACAGGCCGGGCATGCCGTCGGCCGCGCCGGTGACGCCCTGCGCCCCGGCGGCGAGCAGCCAGCGCGGCCCGGTGGCCAGGGCCCGCTGCAGCAGCGGGAACACGGCGGGCAGCAGCGGCTCGTCGAGGTTGGTCAGCCCGTCGAGCACCAGCACGCCGTCGAAGCCCTGGTCGGCCTGCTCGCTGTCGAGGACCCCCAGCTGGCCGCCGGCGCCGTGCGCGCCGAGCAGCTCCGCCAGGTACGCCCCGACCGGTCCGCCCCCGGTGATCAGGAACCGCATCCCGGCGAGCGTGCCCGGGTCGACGCGCTGGCCGGGCTGGACGCTCTCCCGGGCGACCAGCCGCTTCGGCGCGATCCCCACCCCGACCTCGGTCGGCGCGGGCGACGCGGCGGGTGCGGCGGCCGGCGCGGCGACGCTCGCCGGCGGGGCGGCGGGCACGGCTGCCGGCGCGGCGACGGTCACCGTCGCGGTGACGGTGGTGTTCATCTTCTGGTCGAGCCAGGTGACCATGGCGCGGACGGTGCGGGCCTTGACGAGGTCTTCGAGTTCGCTTTCGTCGCCTTCGACGCTGAGGGAGAGGCGTTGGGCGACCTCGCCGGCGACCTCGGCGCGTTTGATGGAGTCGATGGAGAGGTCGGCTTCGAGGTCGAGGTCGAGTTCGATGAGGTCGACGGGGTAGCCGGTGCGCTCGCTGATCACGGTGAGGATCGCCTGCTGGAACTCCGCGAGGCTGGCCCCGGCGGGCGCGGCCACGGCAGCGGCAGGGGCGGCGGGCGCGGCGGCCGGTGCGGCCACGGCCGGTGCCACCGCCGGGGCGGGGGCGAGCGCCAGCGGGCCGGTCGTGCTGGCCGAGACGTGGACGGTGCCGCTCATCTTCTGGTCGAGCCAGGTGACCATGGCGCGGACGGTGCGGGCCTTGACGAGGTCTTCGAGTTCGCTTTCGTCGCCTTCGACGCTGAGGGAGAGGCGTTGGGCGACCTCGCCGGCGACCTCGGCGCGTTTGATGGAGTCGATGGAGAGGTCGGCTTCGAGGTCGAGGTCGAGTTCGATGAGGTCGACGGGGTAGCCGGTGCGCTCGCTGATCACCGCCAGGATCGCCTGCTGGAACTCCGCGATGCCCGGCCCGGCCGGCGCGGCGACCAGGGCGACGGGAGCGGCGACCGCAGCGGGAGCGGCGACCGGGGCGGCGGGGGCCGCGACCGGGGCGGGGGCCGCGACGGGGCCGCCGACCGCGGGGGAGACCGGCATGACGTCCGGGGTGACCGGCCGGGGCCGGGCGACCGTCGGCGCCGGGGCGATGGCCAGCGCCGTGCCGCCGTTCGACCCGGCCACGGTGGGGGCCGGGGCGGGGCGTGGGGCGACGGCGGGGGTCGGGGCCGGCGCGGGGGCGGCGGCGGGCAGCGACCGGGGGGCCGGGGCGGGCGTCGGCGTGGGTGCCGGGCCGGCGTACCCCTCGACCCGGTACGTTCCGGTGGGCTCCCCGGCCGGCCGGCCGCCTCCGTCACCGGGGTCACCGAGGAAGGCGAGCATCACGTCCCGCTGGGTGGCGATCATCTCCCGCGTCGTGCGCAGGTACTCGCTGAGCAGCTCGCCCCGGATGTCCCGGACGGCGGCCGGCGCGGGCTCGTCGACGGTCCGGACTTCCCGGACGGTCGACGGTGCGGGGCCGCTGACGGTGCCGGTGGCGGCGCCGGGGGTGGTGGCGGTGCCATTGGCAGGGGTCATCGACAACTCCTTGATCCGTCGGGGAGGGGTCATACCACCGGGAAGGCAGTTGCCGTGCTGGTCCCGGACGAGTTGGCCGTCGACCGTCCAGAGCGGACGACGGTTCGGTGCGGTGGTGGCGGTGCCGTCCGCGACCCGGCCGTGGAACAGCCAGTCGGTGCGGACCGGGGTGCCGGCGCAGGCGAGTTCGGCCACCGAGATCAGGAACCC
Source organism: Micromonospora humida (assembly GCF_016901255.1). Classification (NCBI taxonomy): domain Bacteria; kingdom Bacillati; phylum Actinomycetota; class Actinomycetes; order Micromonosporales; family Micromonosporaceae; genus Micromonospora; species Micromonospora humida. The sequence continues at coordinate 450,342 of NZ_JAFEUC010000001.1, read as the reverse complement.
GCGCAGGCCGTCGGCCGGGCCGCGTTCGCAGGCGACCGTCTGGTGCGGCCGGTCGCCGAGCACCGCCTGCACCAGCCGGCTGAGTACCTGGCCGGGGCCGACCTCGACGAAGAGGCGGGCGCCGGCGGCGTACATCGCCTCGATCTGCTCGACGAAGCGCACCGGCGCGCCGATCTGCTCGGCGAGGTGGTGGCGGACCTGGCCGGCGTCGCCGGAGTACGGGGCGGCGGTCAGGTTCGACCAGACCGGGATGCGCGGCTCGGTGATCGACCTTTCGGCGAGCACCTCGGCGAAGGTCTCCACCGCGCCGGCCACCACCGGGCTGTGGAAGGCGCAGGCCACCGGGATGGCGCGGGCCGACAGGCCGGCCTCCTTGAGCGCGACCACCGCCGACTGCACCTTCGCCGTCGGGCCGGAGACCACCACCTGCTGCGGGGCGTTCCGGTTGGCCAGCACCACCTCGCTGGTCAGGCCGGCCCCGGCGAGCACCTGGGCGACCTGCTCGGCGCTGGCGGCGACCGCCGCCATGGTGCCCGGGTCCTCGCCGCAGGCGTCGAGGATGGCCGCCGCCCGCTGCCGGCTCAGGTCGAGCAGGGTGGCCGCGTCGAACGCCCCGGCGACGCAGAGCCCGACGAGTTCACCGTAGCTGTGACCGGCGGTCATGTCGGGTCGGACGCCGAGGCGGCGCAGCAGGTGGTCCACGGCGAGGCCACCGATGCCGAGCACCGGCTGGGCGGTACGGGTGTCGCGGACCCGGTCCTCCTGGGCGCGCCGGGAGTCCGGGTCGAACGCGGCCGGCGGGAAGAGCAGCTCCGCGGCGGGCTTGTCGAGTTCGAGGTAGTGCCGCAGCTCGGGGAAGGTGACGAAGAGTTCCCCGAGGGCGCCGGGGCGTTGGCTGCCCTGGCCGGGGAAGAGGAACGCCACCTGGCCGGGCCCGACCGGGTCGACCCCGGTCGGCTGGACCAGGCCCCGGGCCGGGTCGTGTTCGCCGGCCAGCGCCCGGTGCAGCAGGGTCTCCAGTTCGGCCAGGTCGCGGGCGACCACCGCGACCTGGGTCGTCCCGGGCCGGTTGGCGGCCTTGGCGGCGACCGACGCGGCCAGCTCGGCCAGCCGTCCCGGCCGGTTGCCGGTCCCGTCGGCGGCCAGGTTCTCCAGCAGCTGCCGGACGCCCTGGTGGGCGGCGGCCCGGTCGGTGCCCCGGAAGCAGAACAGCTCGGCCGGCCAGATCCGCTGCGCGTGCCGCGGCTCCGGCGCGTTGGCGTGGGCGCTGAGCACGACGTGGAAGTTGGTGCCGCCGAAGCCGAACGCGCTGACCCCGGCGATCCGCTCGGCGGCCGGCACCGGCCACGGGCGGGCCTCGGTGAAGAACGCGAACGGGCTCTGCTGCGGGTGCCAGGCCGGGTTGGGCCGTTCCAGGTGGATGGTGGGTGGGCGGATGCCGTGGTAGAGGGCGAGCGTCGCCTTGATCAGGCCGGCCAGCCCGGCGGCGCACTTGGTGTGCCCGATCTGGGACTTCACCGAGCCGAGCGCGCAGCTGCCCGGTTCGGCGCCGGCCTCGACGAACATCCGGGTCAGCGTCTCCAGTTCGGTGCGGTCGCCGACCACGGTGCCGGTGCCGTGCGCCTCCACCAGACCGACCTCGCGGGGGGAGATGCCGGTGCGGTGGTAGGCCCGGTCCAGGGCCCGCCGCTGCCCGTCGGGGCGCGGCGCGGTCAGGCCGAGGGCCCGCCCGTCGCTGGCCCCGCCGAGCCCCTTGATCACGCCGTAGATCCGGTCACCGTCGCGTTCGGCGTCGGCCAACCGCTTGAGTACGACGCACGCGACACCCTCGCCGAGGGCGATCCCGTCACCGGTGCTGTCGAAGGGGCGGGACCGGCCGGTGGGGGACAGCGCGTGCGCCGAGGTGAACATCAGGTAGTCGTTGACCCCGTTGTGCAGGTCGGCGCCGCCGCAGATCATCAGGTCGCTGTCGCCGGCGACCAGTTCCTTGCAGGCGGCGTCCATCGCGGCCAGCGACGAGGCGCAGGCCGCGTCGATGGTGTAGTTCGGCCCGCCCAGGTCGAGCCGGTTGGCGACCCGGCCGGCGATCACGTTGGCCAGCACGCCGGGGAAGCTGTCCTCGGTGACCGTGGGCAGCAGCTCCTGCATCTGCTCGGGCACCTCACCGAGGTACGCCGGGAGCATGGTGCGCAGGGTCTGCGCGTGGCCCATGTCGCTGCCGGCCTCCGCACCGAAGACCACGCCGGTGCGGGCGTGGTCCGCGCCGGGTGCGTCGTAGGGGTAGCCGGCGTCGACCAGCGCCCGGTGGGAGACCTCCAGGGCGAGCAACTGGGTCGGGTCGATGCTGCTCAACGCGGCCGGGGGGATGCCGTAGCCGATGGCGTCGAACGGGACCGGCTCGATGAACCCGCCCCACTTGGAGACGCTGATCCGGCCGGTCTGCCCCGGCCCGACCTCGGGGGCGTAGTAGTGCTCGGTGTCCCAGCGTTGCGCCGGGACCTCGGTGACGGTGTCGACGCCGCTGAGCACGGTGCGCCAGAAGCTGTCCAGGTCGGGGGAGCCGGGCAGCATGCAGGCCATCCCGACGATGGCGATGTCCAGCGGCGCGGGCGGTTCCTCGATCTCGACGGCCGGCGGTGTGAGTCGGGCCCGCAGCGCGTCGAGCCGGTCGGCGTGGAAGCCGCGTACCGCGGTGGTGACGTCGTCGTGCAGCTCGGCGACGGTGGTGGCACGGTCGCGCAGCACGGCCACCTGGCCGGCCATGAACAGCCCCTCGCTTGCCTGGACGCCCTCGTCGACGGTCTCGACGACGTCGCCGGAGCGGCGCAGGCCCTTGCTGGCGATCCGCAGCCGGCCGACGTTGAGCAGCTCCAGCTGCTCCCACACCTCGCGGTTCTCCGCCCCGGCACCCTCCAGTTGGGTGCGCAGCTGGTGGAAGTCGTCGACGAACGGGGTGTGCAGGCAGCGGGTGGCGTGCCCGGGAGCGGTCTCCAGCAGCGCCGTGTGCTCGGCGGTGAGCGCCTCACGCTGGAACAACGGCTGGACCGCGCCGTGGGTCACGGCCTCGGCGGTGAACAGGTAGGCGGTGCCCATCAGCACGCCGATCCGGGCACCCCGGCGGGCCAGCGGGGCGGCCATCGTGGCCACCATCGCCGCCGACCGGGCGTCGTGCACCCCACCGGCGAAGAAGATCTGCAGCTGGGCGCCGGCGGCGGGATCGGTGTCGAGGTGGTCGTCGAGGACCGCCAGCTGGGCCTCCCACAGCGGGAAGCTCGCCCGGGGTCCGACGTGCCCGCCGCATTCGGCGCCCTCGAAGATGAACTTGCGCGCGCCGGAGCGCAGGAACTGGCGCAGCAGGCCGGGGGAGGGCACGTGCAGGAAGGTGCTGATCCCCTGCTCCTCCAGGGCGCGGGCCTGCGGTGGGCGGCCACCGGCGATGATCGCGCAGGCGGGCCGGATCTCCCGGATGACCTCCAGTTGGGCGGCCCGCAGCTCCTCGGGGGCGAAACCGAGCACCCCGACACCCCACGGGCGGTCGCCGAGCTGGGCGGCGGTCTCGGTGAGCATCCGGCGGCACTGGTCGGCGGAGTTGAGGGCGAGCGCGATGAACGGCAACGCGCCGCCGTCGGCGACGGCGGCGGCGAAGGAGGCCTCGTCGCTGACCCGTGTCATCGGGCCCTGGGCGACGGGCACCCGTACCCCGAGGGCCTCGGCCAGGGGGGCGTGCGGCTGGAGCAGGTCGGCGGCGTCGGGGCCGTCGACGGCGTCGAGCATCGCCGCGCGCATGCCGCGTACGGCGGTGGCGGTGTCGGGCCAGCGGTCGGCGAAGGCCGCCGCCAGCCAGCCGTCCTGGCCGACCGGGAGCAGTTCGCTGTCGCCCTGGTGCGGGCCGCCCCGGCGGATGCCGCGTACGCCGTCGCGCAGCACGGTCTCCGAGCCGTCCATCCGCCGGATGACGGCCTGCACGTCGGCCGGCAGCTCCGACTCGGGCATCAGGGCGAGCTGGGTGTCCAGCACGACGCCGGCCGCGCCACCGACCAGGCAGGCCCCGGCGGTGCGCGGGCCGATCCCGCCGGCCACCCAGACCGGCAGGTCGAGGGTGTCGTCGGTGACGAGCTGCTGGAGCAGGACGAAGGAGCTGAGCTCGCCGACCCGGCCGCCGCCCTCCATCCCGCGGGCGATCAGTCCGTGCGCGCCGGCGGCCGCCGCGGCGTGGGCCTCCGCCCGGCTGGTCACCTCCACCAGCACCCGGTGGTGCCCGGTGATCTCGGCCAGCGGCCACGGGCTCGTCGGCTCGACCACGATCAGGTCCACCCGGCCGGCGGCGGCGCGGTCCACCTCGGCGGGGCTGGCCTGGCAGCCGGCCGGGACCCGGATGCCGATCGGGGCGGACGACCAGCTCGCGGCGCGGGCGAGCGCCCGCAGCGACCAGTCGTCGCCGGTGGCCAGGTCGATGATGCCGCGTCCACCACCGGCTGCGGCGGCGGCCGTGATCCGTGGGCCGGGTTCCAGGACGCCGACGGGGTTGACGACCAGGATCAGGTCACGTGTGTACGGTGCGCTACTCATCGGGCTCCCACTTCGGTCGCGACGGATCGCGTGCTGACTAGGGGATTTGCCGGCAGTGGGCCGGCGAGCGCGTGCTGATTTGCCACAGTGAATGTCGCGCTGCGTCACAATCTAACGTCGCCTAGTTACAGCCCGGTTAAATTCGCCGATCATCGGGCGTGGGATGAAGATTTCCTACCAAGGCTACCGGATATGCCGTCGGGTTAACCAGGCACGATGGTCATCGATGTGACCCTGCTGCCACCAGATCGTGCCATCGATGCTTGTCCGGTCATTTGCAGTTTTATTTCCAAACTGTTTTCTGGTGACCCGCGTAGTCCCTGGTAGTGGAGATCGGAGCTTCCCGTATCCCACTATGTGGAACGGGTCTTGCCATCGATTGCCGTATACATCAAAGATCCGTATCGGTATTCATGCCATCATTACCCATCGATTAGCTATGGCATTCGTGAGGCGAGGTGGGATTGGTTTTCGATCTTTAGATTCCCTGGTGGGGCGCGGATTGATTGCCGACCGCGCATCCGTCCCACCCGCCGCCGCTGACCTCGGTGGTGACCGTCGACCGGGCGACGAAGCCCTGCAGGCGTCACCGATAACGGCTCTGGGCTGGCAAAACGCCACCCCATGACGACGGTTGACGTACTCCCTTAACGAACGTTTCACGCGCTGTCCGCCGGGTGGTCGTACCCACCGGTGGCACACGCTCCGCGGGGGCGATTCCTCCGGCAGCACCGACCTCTGTACAGGCCGCGACCAGCCGGGACGGCCGTCACCGTGACGGTGGTCCGCCCCGGCCGCGCAGGCCTTCCCAATTCCCTTCCTGATCGGCGGTAATTGTGCGTAGCCTGCTTCTTCTTGCCCTTGTCGGCCTTGGTGCGCAACTGGTCGACGGCAGTCTCGGGATGGCGTACGGCGTGACATCCACCACATTGTTGCTGGCTCTCAACACGGGTGCGGCGAGCGCTTCGGCGACCGTTCACCTGGCCGAGATCGGCACCACCCTCGTCTCCGGCGCCGCCCACTGGAGGTTCGGCAACGTCGACTGGACGGTGGTCCGTCGGGTCGGCGTGCCGGGTGCCATCGGGGCGTTCGCCGGGGCGACCTTCCTGTCCAGCCTCTCGACCGCGACCGCGGCCCCGATCATGTCGCTGATCCTGCTGACCCTCGGCCTCTACGTGCTGATCCGGTTCACCGTCGCCGGCCTGCCCCGCGACCGGGTCGGCCTGCCCCTGCGCAAGCGCTTCCTCGGCCCGCTGGGGCTCGTCGCCGGCTTCGTCGACGCGACCGGGGGCGGCGGCTGGGGGCCGGTCGGCACCCCGGCGATCCTGGCCAGCGGCCGGCTGGAGCCCCGCCGGGTGATCGGCTCGATCGACACCAGTGAGTTCCTGGTGGCGGTCGCCGCCAGCCTGGGCTTCCTGGTCGGCATCGGCTCGGAGAACATCAACTTCGGCTGGGTGGGCGCGCTGCTGCTCGGCGGCATGATCGCCGCGCCGATCGCCGCCTGGCTGGTGCGACTGGTCCCGCCCCGGGTGCTCGGCTCCGCTGTCGGCGGGGTCATCGTGCTGACCAACATCCGGACCCTGCTGCGCAGCGAGTGGATCGGCGCCCCGGACGCCGTCCGCTACGCCTGCTACCTGGTCGTCGTGGTGCTCTGGGTGGCGGCGGTGACCTGGTCGCTGCGCCGGCACCTGGCCGACCGGCCGACGGCGCCGGTCGCCGTCGGGCCGGAGAGCGGTGCCGGAGAGCCCGCCACCACGTCGAGCTGACCTCCGGCGGCCGGCGGCTGCTCGACCTCCCGGGCCGGGAACAGGTCGACGAGCCGCCGGCCGTCCCCACCCGCCCGCCCGGGGTCCACCCGGGGCCACCGGGTACCCGCCCGTCGGCACCGGGTGCGGTTCGCCCACCGCAGTCGGGGCGACGCAGCGGGGCCGTCGTGCGGCACCGGGGCGGCGGGTGCGCTGATCTACGATCCTGGATGGCGTCGGCGAGGCGCCCGATCGTGGAGAGGCAGCGGATGAAGCTGATGCGGGTGGGCCCGGCCGGCGCGGAACGGCCGGTGCTGTACGCCGACGGTCGGCACTACGACCTGTCCGCGCTCACTCCCGACATCGACGGCGCGTTCCTCGCCTCCGGTGGCCCCGACCGGGTCCGGGCGGCCCGCGACCTGCCGGAGCTGGACGTCACCGGGATGCGGGTCGGCCCGCCGGTGGCCCGCCCCGGGGTGGTGCTGTGCATCGGGCAGAACTACGCCGCGCACGCCGCCGAGTCCGGAGCCGCCCCGCCCGAGACCCCGATCGTCTTCTACAAGGCGCCCAACACCGTGGTCGGCCCGTACGACGAGGTGCTGGTGCCCCGGGGCGCGACCGCGACCGACTGGGAGGTGGAGCTGGCCGTGGTCATCGGCCGGCGGGCCCGCTACCTGGAGTCGCCCGCGCAGAGCCTGGCCCACGTCGCCGGCTACCTGGTCGCCAACGACGTGTCCGAACGCGACTTCCAACTGCGCGACTCCGGTGGCCAGTGGTCCAAGGGGAAGTCCTGCGAGACGTTCCAGCCGCTCGGCCCGTGGCTGGTCACCCCGGACGAGATCCCCGACGTGCAGGACCTCGGGCTGCGCTCCTGGGTCAACGGCGAGCCCCGGCAGGACTCGCGCACCGCAGACATGATCTTCGACGTGGCGTACCTGGTCTGGCACCTGTCGCAGTACACCGTCCTCGACCCGGGTGACGTGATCAACACCGGCACGCCCGAGGGGGTGGCCCTGTCCGGCCGGTTCCCCTACCTGCGCCCCGGTGACGTGGTGGAGGTCGAGGTGGACGGTCTGGGCCGGCAGCGGGTCACCATGGCGGCGGCCTGACCGGCGGCGGGCGAGCCGCCGGGTCGGCAATGGGCCGCCGGGGGGCCGAGGGCCGTAGCCCCGGGTCAGCGGACCAGCCGCAGGCCGGACATGCCGCCGTCGACGGCCAGCGCGGTGCCGGTGGTCGCCCCGGAGACCGGGGAGGCCAGGAAGGCGACCGCCTGGGCCACCTCATCGGCGGTGACCAGCCGTCCGGTGGGCTGCCGGGCGGCCAACCGGCGCTTCTCCGTGGCCGGGTCCTGCGCCCCGGCGAGCAGCCGGGCCACCCACGGGGTGTCCACCGTGCCCGGCGCCACCGTGCACACCCGGATGCCGTCGCCCACCAGGTCGGCGGCCATCGCCAGGCTGAGCGCGTGCACCGCGCCCTTGGTGGCCGAGTAGACGGCCCGGTCTACCAGGCCCGCCGTCGCGGCGATCGAGGTGATGCTGACGATGGCGGCGCTGGCCGAGCGGCGCAGGTGCGGCAGGGCCGCCCGGCAGGCGCGGGCCACCCCGACGACGTTGACGTCCAGACACCGGTGCCACTCGGCGTCGTCGGCGGCCTCCACCGCACCGACCGCGCTGACCGCCGCGCAGTTCACCAGCACGTCGAGACCGCCCAGAGTGGCCGCGACCCGGTCCATGGTCTGCTCCAGCGGGGCGGTGACGTCGGCGGTGAGCCGCAGGTGCGCCCCGCCGGCCCCGGGATCGCGGTCGAGCACGGCGACCCGCGCCCCGCGTACGGCCAGCAGGTCGGCGACCGCCGCGCCGATGCCCGAGCCACCCCCGGTCACGGCGGCCACCAGGCCCTGGAAATCCGTCATCTCGGCACCTCGTCGACGGGCGGTGGAGGCCGGGGGACGCCCACCCGCGCCCGACGCCCACCGGGCCGGCACGCCGCGACGACCGACGGGCCACCGGCCCGCCCCGCCGGTGCGCAGAATGTCGCACCCCGCGCCGACTGCATAGATCATATAGAATCCGTCAATCACGTCCTGGCCGTGCGAGCGGGCTGCCAGGGGGCGTGGCGAGGGGGAACGGCGAGGGGGCCTGGCGAGGGGGCACGGTGCGTATCGCGTTGTTCGTCACCTGCCTCAACGACGCGTTCTTCCCCCGGGTCGGCATCGCCACCGTGACCCTGCTGGAGCGGCTCGGCCACACCGTCACCTTCCCCGCCGGGCAGAGCTGCTGCGGCCAGTTGCACGCCAACACCGGCCACCGGGCCCCGGCCCGCGACCTGGAACGGCACACCGAGGCGGCGTTCGCCGGTCACGACGTCGTCGTCTCGCCGTCCGGCTCCTGCGTGGCCCACCTGCGGGCGCACACCCGGCTGCCGGTGCACGAGCTGTCCGAGCTGCTGGTGGACGTGCTCCGCGTGACCGACGTGGGGGCCCGCTTCCCGTACCGGGTCACCTACCACCCGACCTGCCACGGGCTGCGGATGCTGCGGCTGGGCGACCGGCCGCTGCGGCTGCTCGCCGGCGTGCGCGACCTGGAACTGCTGCCGCTGCCCGAGCCGGAGCAGTGCTGCGGCTTCGGTGGCACCTTCGCGCTGAAGAACGCCGCCGTCTCCGGGGCGATGCTCGCCGACAAGTGTGCCCACGCGGTCGCCACCGGCGCCGACTACCTGGCCGCCGCCGACAGCTCGTGCCTGGCCCACATCGGCGGTGGCCTGGCCCGCCGACCCGACGCCCCGCGACCCGTCCACTACGCCGAGATCCTCGCCGCCACCGGCAGCCAGGCGATCGGATGACGCCCCGGCCGGGCCGGCACCTGCCCATCGTGGCGGCCACCCCGTTCCCCCGGGCGGCGGCCGGCGCGCTGCGCGACGCCCAGCTCCGGGCCAATCTGGGCCGGGCCACCCGCACCATCCGGGACAAGCGGGCCGCCGTGGTGGCCGAGGTGCCCGACTGGGAACGGCTGCGCGAGCGGGCGGCCCGGGTCAAGGACGACGTCATCGACCGGCTGCCCGAGCTGGTGGACCAGTTCGCGAAGGCGGCCACCGCCGCCGGGGCGACCGTGCACCACGCCGCGGACGCCGCCGCCGCCAACGCGCTGGTCACCGAGCTGGTCCGGGCGCGGGGCGTCGACCGGGTGGTGAAGGTCAAGTCGATGGCGACCCAGGAGATCGGCCTCAACGAGGCGCTCGCCGCAGCGGGTGTCACGGCGGTGGAGACCGACCTGGCCGAGCTGATCGTGCAACTCGCCGACGACACCCCGTCGCACATCCTGGTGCCGGCGATCCACTACCACCGGGGGCAGATCCGCGAGCTGTTCGCCCGCCGGATGCCCGGCTTCACCGCCGACTCGGACGACCCGGCGGTGCTGGCCGGCGCCGCCCGGGAGTACCTGCGGCGGACCTTCCTGTCGGCCCGGGTCGCCATCTGCGGGGCCAACTTCGCGGTGGCGGAGACCGGTTCCCTGGTGGTCGTCGAGTCCGAGGGCAACGGGCGGATGTGCCTGACCCTGCCGGACACCCTGATCGCCGTGGTCGGGGTCGAGAAGCTGCTGCCCCGGTTCACCGATCTCGGTGACTTCCTGCGGCTGCTGCCGCGTTCGTCGACCGGGGAGCGGATGAACCCGTACACCTCGATCGTCACCGGGGTGACTCCCGGCGACGGGCCGCGCCGGCTGCACGTCGTGCTGCTGGACAACGGTCGTCGGCGGATCGCCGCGGACCCGGTGGGGCGGGCGGCGTTACGCTGCATCCGCTGCTCGGCCTGCCTGAACGTGTGCCCCGTGTACGAGCGGGTCGGCGGCCACGCCTACGGCTCGGTCTATCCCGGGCCGATCGGCGCGATCCTGTCGCCCCAGCTCACCGGGCAGGACGCCGGCCACAACGCGACCCTGCCGTACGCCTCGACGCTCTGCGGGGCCTGCTACGACGTCTGCCCCGTCAAGATCGACATTCCGGCGATCCTGGTGCACCTGCGCCAGACCGGGCCGAAGCCGGCCGCCGAACGCGCGGCGATGGCGTGGCTCGCCTGGACGATGCGTGACCGTCGGCGGTGGCGGGCGGCGCTGCGCACGGTCCGCTCCGGCGGCCGGCCACTGCGGGTGCTGACCCGGCGGCACGGCGGGCGGCTGCGCCGGGCGCCGTGGCCGCTGTCGGCCTGGACGGCGCACCGGGACGCCCCGCTGCCGGCCGGGGAGTCCTTCCGCGACTGGTGGCGGCGGACCCATGACTCCTGAGCTGAGCGCGCTCTTCGCCGCCCGCGCCGGTGACTACCGCGCCGGGGTGCACCCCTGCACCCCGGCGGAGCTGCCCGACCTGCTCGCCACCCTGCTCGCCGGGGCCACCGCCGTGGTGCTGCCGGCCGGGACACCGCCGCAGTGGACCGCCCGGCTGGGCCCGCCCACGCTGCCCGGGGACACCCTCACCGCCACCGAGCTGGACGCGCCCGGCCTGGCCGTGCTCACCGGCTGCGCGCTCGCCGTCGCCGAGACCGGCACCCTGGTCCTCGACGGGGGCCCCGCGCAGGGCCGCCGCCTGCTCACCCTGGTCCCCGACCACCACGTCTGCGTGGTCCGGGCCGCGCAGATCGTGGCCGACGTGCCCGACCTGGTGCGCGCCCTGCCCGACCCGACCCGCCCCGTCACGATGATCTCCGGGCCCTCCGCGACCAGCGACATCGAGCTGAGCCGGGTGGAGGGCGTGCACGGCCCGCGCCGCCTCGACATCGTCTGCCTGCCACCGGCGTAGCCGGCCCACCCGTCGTTCCGGCCGGCGTGCGCACCCCGGCTACCCTCGCCGCCGTGGACGCTGTGGAGATCGAAGCACCCGTGGTCGCCGTCACCGTGTATCCGGACCGGGCCCGGGTCACCCGCCGGGCGAGCATCCGGCTGGCCGCCGGTGAGCACCGGCTCCGGATCGCCCCGCTGCCGTTGCGGCTGCGCCGGGACTCGCTGCGGACCGGGGGCGGGGGCCCGGCCACCGTCCTCGGCGTGGAGGTGAGCACCTGGCGGCAGGCCCGCAGCACCGACGGTCAGGTCGACGCGCTGACCCGGCGGGCCCGGGAACTGGCCGACGAACTCGCCGAGACCGACGACGCCGCCGAGGTCGAGACGCAGCGGCAACAGTTCCTCACCCGGCTGGCCGACCGGGCCGGCGGCACCTACGCCCGTACGCTGGCCGCCGGTGACGCCGCCCCGGCCGACGTGACGTCCTTCGCCGACGCGGTCGCCGCCCAGCTCACCGACTCCCACCGCCGCCGACGCGGGCTGGCCCGGCGACGTGTCGACCTGACCGAGGAACTGGCGGCCGTGCAGCGGCAGGTGGCCGACGCGGGCGGCAAACAGGCACCGGACCGGCTGGCCGCCGACGTGACGGTCGCCGTGGACGCCGACGACACCACCGTGGACCTGGAGCTGACCTACCTGGTCGACGGGGCCCGCTGGCAGTCCTCCTACGACCTGCGGCTGGTCGGCGACGCCATGACGGTCACCTGGTCCGCCCTGGTCACCCAGGACACCGGCGAGGACTGGCCGGAGTGCGTGCTCCAACTGTCCACCGCCCGCCCGGCGGCGGCCTCCGGCGTACCGGAGTTGTCGCCCTGGTACCTCGACCGGGTCCGGCCGGTCCCGGTGGCGCGGGCGGCGGCGAGCTTCGGTGCGCCGCCGCCGCCCGCGCCCGCCGCGGCCCCGGCCGGCGGCGGTGGGGCGGCCCGCGCGGGCGGGCCGCGCCCGGTCGTGCGGGAGAGCGTCGCCGAGGTCGAGCAGGGTGTCACCGCCGCGACCTACCGGCCGGCCCGCCCGGTGGCGGTGCCCGCCGACGGCAGCGCCTACCGGGCCGTCATCGCCGTACTGGACCTGCCGGTCCGCCTCGACCACGTGACCGTGCCGCTGCGGGCCGCCGAGGCGCACCTGCGGGCGACGGTCCGCAACACCTCCACGCACACCCTGCTGCCCGGCCCGGCGGCGGTGTTCCACGACGCCGACTTCGTCGCCACCACCCGGCTGCCGACCTGGGCGCCCGGTGAGGAGACCGAGGTGGCACTCGGGGTGGACGACCGGGTCCGGGTGGAACGCGAGCTGACCCGGCGCTCCGACACCCGGGCCGCGCTCGGCTCCACCCGGCGGCGGGACGTGGAGTACCGGATCAGCGTGGCCAACCACACCCCGCGACCGGCGACGGTGGAGGTCCGCGACCAACTGCCGGTCTCCCGCGACGAGGCGGTGACCGTCCGGGAGGCTACCGTCGTCCCGCCGCCGGACGAGCGCACCGACCTGGGCGAGCTGACCTGGCGGCTGCGGCTCGGGCCGGGGGAGGGCGGCGACATCACCCTCGGGTTCCGGGTCGAACTCGGCAAGGGCGTGGAGCTGGCCGGCTGGCGGGAGTGACCGCGTTCCCGCCGCGACCCGCCCGGCCGGCCGGGCGGGTCGCGGCGGTCACCCGACGGCCGTCACGGTGAGCGCGGCGACCGACGGGTGGGGCCGCCCCTGCGCGTCGTCGATCGCCACGGCCAACCCGCCGGTGGCACCCGGCCCGGTGGGGGTGGACACCCGCAGGGCCGGGCCGCCGTCGACCCGGGCCACCGTCACGCCGTCGCGCACGGTGACCGTGACCCGGTGGGTGGCCGCCGGGTCCACGGCGGCCTCGGCGGCCACCCGGCCGGCACGCAGCACCGCCACCCGGCCGTGCGTCACCCGGACCGAGACCGTGGCGTCGCCGTTGACCCCGACCAGCAGGGTGACGGTGCCGCCGTCGGCGCGCAGGCCGCGCACGGTGGCGTCGGCCGTGTAGCCGGTCCAGTCCGCGCTGGCGTACGCGAGCAGGGTGCCGTAGGCGCGACGTGGGCTGTCGGCGGGGAACCGGCCGCCGGTCAGCGGGGACAGGTCGGTCATCGGCTCACCGTGCTGGTCACGCCAGTCCCAGGAACGGGCGAACGGGTCGGTCACCACGGCGGGCACGGCCGTGCGTTCGACGACCGCGCTGACCAGTTCGGCGGCGGTGGTCCGGGCGTACACCTCGGCCCGCTCGACCTGCCCGTCGGCGGCCGACCGGCGGCTGCTCGGTTGCGGGGCGAGCGACTTGTTGGTCAGCGCGGCGACGAACCGCGTGGCGATCAGGTCGCGGCTGAACGCGGCGGCCTCCGGGTCGGTCGTCGCGTCCCCGATCTCGGAGAACGGGTACGCGAACAACTGCGGGCGGGGCAGCCGGTGGTCGGTGAACGCGGCGAACATCGCGTCGAAGTCGGCGGTCAACCGCTGCCGGTAGCCGGCCAGGCTCTCGCGCGCACCGGTGGCCGGCTCCCAGCGCCGGTGGGTCAGCGGGGAGCCGAGCCGCCCCGGCGCGGTCTGCACCCGGGTGTGCAGGTCGTGGGTGTGCGCCTGGAAGTCCCACCGGCCGGAGCGGCTCATCCGGTCGATCTCCGCCCAGCTCAGGTAGTACGGCCGGTGGGTGCCCACCTGCCCGGTGATCAGGTAGGAGGCGGCCACCATCCGGTGTCGTTTCAGGATCGGGTCGGCGTACGACCACAGGCCCCGGGTGCCGTCGTCGAAGGTGAGGTAGACCGACCGGGGCGGGACGCTCCCGCCGCGCAGGTAGTCGACGTACTGGGCCGAGGAGATCGTCCGGTAGCCGGCGGTGCGCAGGGCGGTGAGCTGGGCGTCGAACGCCTCCGGGGTGACCACGTAGTGTTCCCGGCCGGTCGGTTCGGTCGCCGCCGGGTCGTCGCCGTGCGGCCGGATGTCGTGGTACGCGACCACCACCGGCGCGGCCCGGTCCGGCAGCCGCCCGGCCGTCTCGGTGAAGCGGCGCAGGTCGGCGGGGTCGACCCGGGTGACCGGGGTGTCGTGCTGCCCGCTGACGTGGCGGCGCAGGTCGTCGAGGTACCAGGACACCCCGAAGGGCGCCGCCACCACCAACAGGGTGACCAGCGACAGCAGCCCGCCGAGCGCGCGAGGCCAGAGCCGGCTCACCGGAGCACCTCGCCCCGGGTGAACACCACCGCGTAGAGCAGCACCAGCGTCCCCGCCCCGGCGAGGGTGAGCGCGACCCGGGCCAGCCGGGTCAGCACCCGCCGCCCGGCGTTCACACCGTGCTCCGCGACCACACGCCGCGCCGGATCGTCCCCACCGACCAGGGCAGCAGCCAGGACAGCACGGTGGCGGACAGCACGCTCATCAACGGCCGGTACGCCCAGCGCGGGTCACCCGGGTTGTCCAGCCGGTAGGCCAGCCCCCACGCGGTGCCCTTGAGCAGCACCCCGCACAGGTAGAGCAGCGGCACCGCCCACCAGCCGCGCAGCGGCGCCCAGACCAGGTGGGAGAAGGCCATCGCCGGGGCCAGCGCCACCCACAGCGCGTGTCCGTAGTAGAGCGCGGCCGGGCCGGGCCCCCGCCGCCACATGAACGTGCCGGTGAAGAACAGGTTCCGCACGTAGCTCTTCTTCCAGCGGGTCTGCTGGCGCAGGAACGGCCGCAGCCGGGCCGGCACGGTGGTCCACACCTTCGCCGAGCGGACGTAGCCGACCCGCCAGGCGCGCGGTGGGTGGTCCTCGTCGCGGACGAACGGCGAGTCGGCGAAGCGCGCCTTGAGCCGGTCGCCGATCCAGCGTTGCCCCAGCACGTAGCCGGTGAGCTGCCGGTCGGTGGCGAACCGGAACTCGCCGCCGAGGAACCGGTCGGCCGCCCAGGCAGGCAGGTAGTTGAGCACCGCCTCCCGCCGGAACACCGCCAGCGGGCCGGAGACACAGGTGACCGCCCCGAACGACGCCTCGGCTGCCTTGGAGACCCGGAACTGGCCCTCGTACCAGACGTCCTGCACCCGGCTGAGCAGCGACTCGTCGGGGTTGAGCGCGCGGGCGTGGCCGCTGACCGCGCCGAGGTCCGGTTGCCGCAGCAGCGCCTCGACGCAGCGTCCCACCGCGTCCGGGGCGAGTACGCAGTCGGAGTCGGTGAAGGCGAGCACCTCGCCGGTGGCGTGCCGGGCGGCGTGCACCAGGGCCCGCTTCTTGCCGACGTTGCGGGGCAGGTGCAGCACGGTGACCGGGAGTTCGGCGGCGAGCCGGTCGAGCACCTCGGCGGTGCCGTCGGTGGAGCCGTCGTCGACCACGATCACCTGCAACGGGCGGTACCCGCTGCCGGTCATCGACCGGACGCACGCCTCGATGCCGTCGGCCTCGTCCTTCACGGCCACCAGCAGGCTGACCGTCGGGGACGGCGGCAGCGGCGGGAACGTGGCGGCGTGCCGGGGCTGCGCCGGGGCCTCGGCCGGGTCGACGTAGCGGGCGTAGGCCAGGTAGAACACGGCGACGGTGGCGGTGAGCACGGCGAAGCCGTAGAACGCCAGCAGCGGGGCGTACGGCAGCAGGGGCAGCTGGCGGGCCAGCAGCACGATCAGCGGGAGCAGCGCGAGCACTGTGAGCAGCCGGCGCAGGCCGCGCCGGACGGGGGCGGTCGCCGGCATCTCAGACGACCTCCCGCCGGGGCAGTCCGGTGAGCCGGTAGGTGGCGTCGAGCACCATCGGCTGCCCGCGCAGCCACGCCTCGTCCAGGCCGGACTGGCGGGTGTGCACGACCACCAGGTCCCACTCCCGGTCGGCCGGGTCGGCGACCCGGTGCAGGAGCTGGCCGTCGGGGGTGCGGACCGTGTCGACGAGGTCGTCGACGAAGGCGACGTCCGCGCCGGCCCGGACCAGCTCACCGATGATCTCCAGCGCGGGCGACTCCCGGACGTCGGCGACCCCGGGCTTGTAGGTCACCCCGGCCAGCAGCACCCGGGCCCCGAGCAGCGGACGGCCGGCCCCGGCGAGCAGTTCCCGGATCCGGTCGACGACCCGGCGGGGGCGGGCGGCGATCCCCCGCATCGCGGTCTCGATCAGCGGTGCCTCGCGGCGCTGCCCACGGACCTGCCACAGCAGGTAGTGCGGGTCACACGGGATGCAGTGCCCGCCCACCCCCGGGCCCGGCTGGAAGGCCATGAACCCGTACGGCTTGGTGTCCGCCCCGTCGATCACCTCGGTGACGTCCAGGTGCAGGTCCCGGCAGAGGTCGGCGAACTCGTTGGCCAGGGCGATGTTCACCGCCCGGAAGGTGTTCTCCAGCAGCTTGGTCATCTCGGCGGCCTCGGGGGAGCCGAGCCGGTGCACCAGCGGGGTGATCCGGGCCAGCGCGGCGGCGGCCCGCGCGGTGCACTCCGGCGTGGTGCCGCCGACCACCCGGGGGGTGAGTTCCTGCCGGTGCCGGTCGTTGCCGGGGTCGACCCGTTCCGGGGCGAACGCCACGAAGACCTCCTGCCCGACCCGTAGGCCCCGGGCGGCCAGCGGCTCGACCAGCAGCTCCCGGGTGGTGCCGACGTAGCTGGTGGAGGTCAGCACGATGGTCTGGCCGGGGCGGGCGTGGGCGACCACCGCCGCGCAGGCGGCCCGCAACGCGGTGAGGTCGGGGGCGAGGTGCCGGTCCACCGGGGTGGGCACGCAGATCAACACCGTGTCGGCGTCGGCGATCTCGGCGACCGCGGTGGTGAGGCGCAGTGCCGGGTCGGTGGCCCGCAGCGTCTCGCGGAGCCGGCTCCGGTCGTCGTCGAGCAGGTCGGCCCGGTCGGCCCGGATGTCGTCGAGCCGGTCCGGGGAGATGTCCACCCCGGTCACCCGGGCGCCGCCGGCGACCAGGGCCAGGCTGGTCGGCAGGCCCACGTAGCCGAGGCCCACCACTGCGGTACGCGCACCGGGGCCGGCGACGGCCGGCTCCGGCGGGGCGACGGGGGAGACGGGGGCGGTGGTCGGGACGTCGGCCCGGGCGGCGGGCAGGAGCTGCGACATGGTCGGTGGCCCTCACGGAAGGTGAACGGGGATGACCCCAGAGTGCCGATCCGGTCGCCCCGTCGGCTGTCCGTCGAACAGCCGCCCGGCCGCAGAAAGACTACGGTCGGTGACTGTCCGTTCGGTCAGTTCTCGGCGCGGTGGCAGCCCGGACGCGTCGTTGTCGCCCCGGTGTCCTGACTCACGGTCGTCCCAACCGACTCACCGGCCCCGCCGGTCACGGTGCCCTCGGCGGTCGACATCGAGTAAGAATCATCACTGGCGGTGAGCCGCCGGCCGTGCTCCACCGCCCTGCCCCGGCCGGCGCGGCGGGCCGGGGCCGTTGCCCCGGGGTGGTGCCACACCCCGGGGTGGTCCGCCGGTCGCGGTCCGCGAAGCCTTGCCGGTCGCGGGTACGGCGGCTTGCCGGTCGCGGGTGCGGCGCGGTGCCGGGCGGGCGGGGTGGCGCGGCCCGCTGGACATTTCCCGGCACGCCCATCAATG
The DNA here is from genome assembly GCF_016901255.1 of Micromonospora humida. Classification (NCBI taxonomy): domain Bacteria; kingdom Bacillati; phylum Actinomycetota; class Actinomycetes; order Micromonosporales; family Micromonosporaceae; genus Micromonospora; species Micromonospora humida. Next base: position 432,693 of record NZ_JAFEUC010000001.1, on the reverse strand, counting down.
GTCACCGACAGTGAGGTCGTCGTGTCGTTGCCGGGTCGTCACCGGGTGGCGGGACGACCCCCCGACTTTGTCGCCCGGGTGGGCTAGCCTCCGGTGTCTTCTTCCGTCGAGACGTGGAGTGTCCACATGGGATGGTCAGAGGTGTCGGGTGGCTACCAGGTCACTCTCCGCGATGGCGACGTCGTCGCCCGGAACGCGAAGGGGCGGGAACTGCGTTCCGTCCCGGCGTCCCTGCGCGACGATCCGACCGTGGTGGGGCTGCGGCAGCTCACCGAGTGGCTGGGCCGGCACGAGACCCAGTGCCGCACCGACATCGAACGCTGGATGGTGCGGTCGCTGCCGGTGCCGGTCGCGGTCCTGACCGAGGTGTGGCCGGACGAGGCGTGGCGCACCGCGCTCACCGACCTCGTCGTCGCGGTGCTCGACGACGAGGGTCGGCGCGACCCGGACGGCGTGGGCCTGCTCCGCGAGGTGGGCGACGGCCAGGTCGGACTGGTCGACCTCGACGGCGACAGCGTCCGCCGTAGCGCGGACCGGGTCGTCATCCCCCACCCGGTCACCCTCGACGACCTCGACGACCTGCGGGAGTTCGCCGCCGAACTCCAGGTCCGCCAGTCCGTCGACCAGCTCTTCCGGCAGACCTGGGTCCGGGGCACGGACGTCGACGCGACGGCGACCCGCTACGGCGGCTACGCCGGCGGCCGGTACGACCAGCTACGGCACCTGACCGCCCGGGCGACGTCGCTCGGCTACCCCGTCCGCGGCGGCAACGCGGTCTGCCGGATCGTCGAGAACGGCGTCACCGTCGAGGCCCGTTCCTGGGTCGGCGCGGACGACCCGTACTACGAGACCGAGACCGGTGACCTCGTCTTCACCGACCGGCACGGCACCGCCCTGCCGCTGGGCGAGGTCGGCCCGGTGGCCTGGTCGGAGGGAACCCGGATGGCCGCCGCGCTGTACGCCGGCCGGGTCGTGGCAGCAGAGCAGGAGGAGGACCAGTGAGCGTCGACGCGACGGACCTGTTGGAGGCGGGAGCGGTGCTGCCCGTCGGCACGGTGGTGGCCAAGGACGACACCACCGACACCCTCACCGCCCGCCGGTACACCCACCCCGTCCTCGCCGGACGGACCGTGGTCCGGCTGGTCAGCGGCGCGCTCGGCGAGGCCGAGGACCTGTCCATGGAGTTCCTGGGCTTCGCCCGACCCGAGCGGGTGACCCCGGTCGGCGTGGTCCGCCAGCAGGCGCTCGGCTTCCCGGCGTGGGCGCTGGTCAACGACCCCGCCAACGGCCACCACGCGCTCGCCCTGGTCAAGGAGATCGAGCGGCTGGCCCGCACGGCGCGCTCCCGGGTCGGCCCGGCCAAGGACGGCTTCAACGCCCTCGGCGAGCGGCTGGCCCGGTCGGTGCCGCACTTCCTGCCGACGTTCTACGAGGAGGCCGGCCGGGCGTTCCTCGCCGCCGACAGCGTCACCCACGCGGCGACCATGTTCGGCAAGGCCCGCGACGCCGAACGCGCCTACGGGCTGACCATCGACGAGGACCGCCAGCACGCCGTGTTCCTGGAGTTCGCGCTGGCCGGGGCGTTGACCGCGAAGGCGCTCTCCGGCCACGCCCGGGACCTGGCGACCCGGCGCACGCCCGCCGACGCGTACGCGATGTTCCTGCGGCTGTGCGTGGAGCGCACCCTGGGCGGCCTGCCGCCGTACGCGGCGATGCACACCGACCTGCGTCGGCTGGCCCGCGCCGCCGGCCTCGACCCGGCCACCGAGGACGAGCGGGTGCTCGGCGAGCTGCTGGCCGCGCCGGCCCTGCACCGGGCCCCGGAGGCGTTCTGGACGGCCTACCGGCAGCCACTGGCCCGGCTCGCCACGGCCGACCCCGCACTGCGCGGCCGGCTGCTCGGGCTCACCCCCCGCAACTGCGGCGACGACGTCTGGCTGGCGGTGCTGGAGGAGGCCGACGCCACCCGCGCGCTGACCGGGCCGGCGGGTGCCGTCCCCGCCGAGGCCGAGTCGCCCGACGGGCCCGCCGGCTGGCTGCGCCGCTTCGACGAGCACCGGGAACGCCGCTCGTGGCGGGTCCGCAAGCGGCACCCCGGGCTGCTCGCCCTGGTGGAGCGGATGGCGGGACGGCTCAAGGCCGACGGGGTGCCGGTCGCGCTCTGCCGCGCCCACGACGCCGTCGACCTCGACCTGCTCGACACCTGCCTGGCGCTGGGGGTGCCCGTCGCGGAGCCGGACGGCGACGTCCGGCACCGGCTGGACAACTGGTTCTCCGACGACACCGACGGCCGGCGTGACCTGGTCGCCGTCGCCGCCGACCCCCGGTTCCTGCCGATGCTGGTCGAGGGCGTCGAACGGCGACTGCGCACCGGCGGGCGGGACCAGCGCGACCCGACGCCCCGGGTACGGGAGATCGTCGCGGTGTCCGGCCTGCGGACCGCCCTGCGCAGCTGGCTGGACACCCTCGCCGACGCCGTCGGGCGACAGGGGCTGCCGACGCTCGACCACCACCTCGACCGGGTCGGCACCGTCGCCTGCCCGACCGGCTTCGCCGTCAACCCCGACGCGGTACGCCGGCTCGTCGACCACGACCTCGGCCCGGTCCTCGGCCGGACGCTGCGCTCCGGCCTGCTCGACGAGTACGGCTGGCCCGCCCTGGACACCGCCGCCGAACGGCTCACCGGGTCGACGACGGACGTGCAGCTCACCGGGCAGTGGCCGAACCTGCTGCTGCTCACCGGTGACCTGGTGACGGTCATCGGGCCGGACGGGGTGGAGCAGGAACACCTGATGCGGATCCCGGCCGGGGAGAACCGGTACCGCTGGCGGCTGGTGCTGCGCCACGTCGACGGGCAACTGCTGGTCTGCTGGGACCGGGGCCGGGACCGGGCCGCCTACTGGAGCGGCACCCCGGACGACGTCTTCACCCTCGCCGACGACGCCTTCACCACCTATCCGCAGCTGTCGCTGCCGCTGCCCGGCGGCGGGCGCACCATGGGGCGGCGTCCGTTGCGGGTCGGCGACCGGGCCGAGCGGACCGGTGGTCGGGTCATCAGCGACGGCACCACCTACTGGCTGCGCGCCGCCGACAACCCGCTCGGCTGGCAGGAGTACGACCCGACGACGGGCGAGCGTGGACGGTTCTCCCGGCCGACGTTCTTCGAGGACGGCACCGTCGATGGCCGACCCCTCGACGCCGGCGCGTCCTGGCTGCGCCCCACCACGTCGTCCGACAGCCCGCTGGGCCGCGCCGACGGGCTGGCCGGCTGGCGGGTGCGGCGCACGGCGGACGGCGGCTGGTCCGGCGAGGCCGTGAACGGGCGGTCCTTCGCCCTGCCGGCGGGTGCCGCCGACGGCAGGCTCGCGGCGGCGGTGCGGTTCCCCGGCGCGGACACCACCTTCGGACTGCTGCACGGTGGCCGGGGCGCCAACGGCGAGCTGCTGCTCTGCGCCGAGGACGGCTTCCTGCTCGGGCGCTACCCGTCCGGCGGTGAGCGGTCCGCCTTCGCCGCCGGCAGCCGGCTGGTGCCGCCGCCGGAGTACTGGCACTTCCTGCGACCCCGCGACGAGACCGGCTCGGCGGCGCTGCGCGACGTCACCGACGCGCAGGCCGGCACCCTGCTGGCCGAGGCCGCCGGGCTGGACGCCGACCAGGTGCGTGCCCTGGTCGCCCGGCACCTGCCGCAGCTCACCGCGCCCGCCCTCGTCGCCGGGGTCGCCGGGCTCGTCACCCGGGCCGCCGAGCAGGTGACGCGGCTGCGGACGCTGGCCGCCGTGCTCGACGGCGAGCAGGACAACGCCCTGCCGGCGCAGGAGGCCCCGGCCGGGGCACCGGCGGTCGACCGGCTGCTCTCCGAGGGACTCGCCGGGCTGATCCAGTACTGCTACAGCGCGGAGGACAGCTCCCTGCGGCTGATCTCCCGCGCGGGCGCCGCGCTCACCGGCACCGACCCGACGCCTGCCGCCCGGGTCCAGCTGGACGGTGACCTCGACTGGTTCGACCTGCTGGGGGTGCTGCCGGCCGCGATGTACCGGGCGGTGGCCCCGATCTGCCTGTCCGAGGTCCGCGAGGCGCTGCTGACGCTGCTGGAGGTGTGCGCCCGCTCCGGGCTCCTCGCCCCGGGCAGCCGGCTGCGGCGGGCCACCCTGGTCGCCGACGCCCACCAGCCGGTCGACCAGGTCCGGGGGCAGCTGCTGACCGCAGGCGACCGGCGGCTGCTGGTGCTCGCCGTCGACACCGACGACCGGGAGGTCGACGTCCTCGACTGGACGCCGACCGGGCGGTTCTCGGCGGTGCCCGGCTTCCGGATCACCGAGGAGCAGATCCTGCCGACCGGTGACGTCACGCCGCAGCGGATCGACGGGTTCCTCCGGCTCGCCCGGGCCAACGAGCCGCTGGAGTGGCAGCCCGAGTGGGCCCGCACCCTGTCCGAGGCGGCGGGCATGAGCCACGCCGAGGCGGTGCTGCTGCTGGCGGGCCTGCCCCGGCTCGTGTGGGAGAAGGCCCCCGCCGAACTGCTGACCATCCTGGAACTGCCCGACCCGGCGGCACCCGCCGCGGCGGCCCGGTTCTGGGGCACCGGCGGTCGCGGCCGGCAGGCCTTCGCCAACCTGCTCGGGCGGCTGATCCCCGAGGACCCGGCGCGGCTGTGGGTCGACGGGCCCCGACAGGATCTGATCGTCGAAGAGTGGGTGCGGCGGCACGGGCCCCGGCGACCCGTGCCCGACGAGTTGATCGTCGGAGTGGACAAGGCCGAGGTGACCAGCCCGCTGCCGGCCTCGACGGTGCTCCACTGGGTCGCCAACGCGGCCACCGGCCGGTGGCTGGCCGGGTCCGACACCGGCGTCGACGACGACGACGCGCTGATCGCGCTGACCAGGACGCTGCCGTGGCTGGCGTACCACCTGGCCGTCGACGACCCGATGCGGGCGGCGCTGCCGGTCGCCGCCGACCTGGCCCGGCAGCGGCTGGCCGACCCCGGCTTCACCGTCTCCATCGGGCACGTCGACGGCGCCAAACTGCCGGCGTTCACCGCCGCGTTCGGCCTGCCGGTGACGACCGGTCCGGCCGGTACCGAGGTCGGTCCGGTGCTGGTCCCGCCGACCGACCGCTGGCACCGGGTCCGGTTGTACCCGTCCCGGCTGTCCGGAACGGACGATCCGGCGCTGGCCGTGCTGCGGGCCCGCCTCGACCACGTCAACGAGCAGCTGCTCGCGGCGCTGCGGGCGCTGGTCGGCGGCCAGCTCACCGAGGTGGTGTCGCACGTCGTCCCGGCGATGGACGACGGCTTCGCGCAGGACCCGACCCGCTCGGCCGCGGACCTGGTCACCACGGTCGCCACGACGCTCGGACTGGGCGTCGACGCGGCGGCGCTGTACCTGCAACTGCTCGCCCTGCCCGACCCGACCGACCGCAACGTGGCCCGGTGGACCGGCTGGAAGCCGGCCCGGCTCAAGGCGGCCCGCGCCGAGTTGGCCGCGACCGGGCACGTCGTGGTGGCGAAGCGGCCCCGGGCCGGGCGGTCGCTGTTCCTGCCCGGCGGCTGGTTGGCGCTCAAGGCGCCGCTGCTGCCGCTGGAACGGTGGAAGCTCCCGCTGCTGATCGGGGGCGAGGGCGGCGTGACCGCCCTCGGCATCGTCTCCCCGGTGGCCCCCCCGCCCCGGCTGTTCGCGCTCGCCTGGGCCCGGCTGTGCGACGGCGACGCACCCCGCTTCGACGATCTCGTTACGGAAGGGCGCCGATGACCACCACGACCACGCCTGCGGCCCGGCAGGTCCAGCCGGCCGAGCACGCGCACGCCGCCGAACTGGCGTTCCTCGCCGCGTACGACGACGGGCCCCGGCCGCCGGGCTGGCGGTTGACCCCGCGCGCGGTCGTCACGTTCATCGTCGGCAGCGGCGGTGTCGCGCTGGAGCTGCCCCGGCAGGCCCGCCGCGACGACCTGCCCCGCACGCTGACCGTCACCGCCAAGTTCGTCGGGGAACGGGCGCTCGTCGAACGCTGCGTCGTGACCCTCGCCGGGGAACGGGGCCTGCTGCTCGTCGGCGAACCGGGCACCGCGAAGTCGATGCTGTCGGAGCTGCTGTCCGCCGCGATCTGCGGCAGCAGCGAACTTGTCGTGCAGGGCACTGCCGGCACCACCGAGGACCAGCTCCGCTACGGCTGGAACTACGCGCTACTGCTCGCGCACGGGCCGAGCGCCGCCGCGCTGGTGCCCTCGCCGATCCTGGCCGCGATGCGCACCGGCGCGGTGGCCCGGGTGGAGGAGATCACCCGCTGCCTGCCGGAGGTCCAGGACGCCCTGGTGTCGATCCTGTCCGACCGGCGGATCGCGGTGCCGGAGCTGTCCGGCACCGCCGACGCCACCGTTCCCGCCGCACCCGGGTTCACCCTGATCGCGACCGCCAACCTGCGCGACCGGGGGGTGTCGGAGATGTCGGCCGCGCTCAAGCGCCGGTTCAACTTCGAGACCGTCGGCCCGATCGGCGACCTGGCCCAGGAGATCGCCCTGGTGCAGCGGCAGGCCCGCGCCACGCTGGAGCGGGTGCACGCCCCGTTCGCCGTCGACGACGCCGTGCTGGAGGCGCTGGTCACCGCGTTCCGCGACCTGCGGGCCGGGCGGTCGGTCGAGGGCTGGGAGGTGGAGCGGCCGTCCACCGTGATGAGCACCGCCGAGGCGGTGGCGGTCGCGTCGTCGCTGGCGCTGGCGGCGGCCTACTTCCCCGGTGACCGGGACGTGGTGTCGCTGCTGCCGGGGCACCTGCTCGGCGTGGTCCGCAAGGACGACCCGGCCGACGGGGCCAAGCTGCTCGGCTACTGGGACGGCGCGGTGCGGCGACGGGCCGAGGACGGCGCACGCCTGTGGCGGCGGCTGTGGGAACTGCGCGATGTCCTCACCGACTGACCCGCCCGCACCCGCCACCGGGGAGCCGACGGCGGTCGACCCCACGGTCGCGGTCGCCGCGCTGGCCGGGCACCGCCGCCCGTACCTGATCGGGGTACGGCACCACTCGCCCGCGCTGGCGGTGGCCCTGCCCCGGCTGCTGGCCGGGTACCGGCCGGAGGTGCTGCTCCTGGAACTCCCGCCGGAGCTGGGGCGGTGGCTGCCGTGGCTCGCCGACCCGGCCACCGTCGCCCCGGTGGCGCTGGCCGGGGTCCTCGGCGACGGCGGCGGGCCGGCGTTCTACCCGTTCGCCGACTTCTCCCCGGAGCTGGCCGCGGTGCGCTGGGCCGCCCGCAACGGGGTTCCGGTCGTGCCGTGTGACCTGCCGCTGGCCGACCCGGTCTGGCGGGAACGCGAACCGGGTGCCGCCCCGACGCCGGGCCGGTCGTTCGCCGACGCGCTGCGCGCCGCCGGCAGCGGGCGGGCCGACGAGGACCTGTGGGACCGCACGGTCGAGGCCCGCGCCCCGGGCGCCGACCCGGAGGCGGTACGCCGGGCGGCGCTCGCGGTCGGGTGGGCGCTGCGCGCCGACGCCGAGCGGGGGGCCGGGGTGTCCGCCCTGGACCTGCGCCGCGAGGCCCGGATGCGGCAGTGCCTGGCCGGGGCGGGGCAGCGGCGGGTCGCCGCCCTGGTCGGCGCGTTCCACGCCCCGGCGCTACTGGTCGGGGAGGAGGCCCCTGCGCTGCTGACCGGAGCGGAGGCCCCGGCGCTGCTGACCGGGCGGGAGGCCCCGCCACCGGCCGGCCCGGCCGGCCCGGCGACGGTGGTGACCTCGCTGGTGCCGTACACGTTCGGGCTGTTGGACGCCCGGTCGGGCTATCCCGCCGGCATCCGCGACCCGCAGTGGCAGCAGTCGGTCCTCACCGCCGACGGCGACCCGGTCGCGGTCGAGTCGGCGACGACGGACGCCGTGGTGGCGGTCTGCGCGGCGATCCGCCGGGCCGGTCACCCGGCGGGCCCGGGGGAGGCCCGGGAGACCGTCCGCCTCGCGCTCGACCTGGCCCGGCTGCGCGGCCTGCCCGCGCCGGGCCGGGGTGAACTGGTCGAGGCGATCCAGAGCGTGCTGGCCCACGGCGAGGTGCTCGGCCGGGGCCGGGCGGTGGCGCACGCGATGGAACACGTGCTCGTCGGGGACCGGCGTGGCGTGCTGGCCCCCGGCACCCCCCGTTCCGGGTTGGCCCCGGCGGTCCGTGAGCTGCTGGCCGGGCTGCGGCTGCCCGGTGCCGGCGACCCGGCCAGGGAGCTGCGGCTGGACCCGCTGCGCTCCGCCCTGGACCGGCGGCGGGAGGTCACGCTGCACCGGCTCCAGGTCTGTGACGTCGCGTACGCCGAACAGGTCGGCGGCGCGGGCGTCGGCGGGGTGGACCCGGTCACCACCAGGTGGCGGGTGCACTGGTCACCCCGGACCGAGGCGACGATCGAGGTGGCCGGGTTGCGCGGGGTGACCCTCGGGCAGGCCGCCGAGGGCGCGCTGGTGGAACGGCGACGGCGGGAACGCGCCGAGGACGGCCCGACCGTCGCCGCCGTGATCACCGGCCTGGCGGACGCCGCGCGGTGCGACCTGACCGCGCTGGCCGCCCGCCGGCTCGCCGAGGTGGCGGTCACCGTGCCGGCCGAGGGCACCCTCGGCGAGCTGGTCACCGCGTTGGCGCTGCTCGACCGGCTGCGTCTGGGTCACCTGCCGGGCGGTGCCGACCTGCCGCCCGACGAGCTGGGCCGGGTCGCCGAGGCGCTGGAGAGCGCGGCGGTCCGCCAGGTCGACGGGCTGGCCGGCGCGCAGGACGTGGCCGACGCCGAGGCGCTGGCCACGCTCGCCCAGCGGGCCGACGCCGCCGGTGCGGGGTTGCGGCTGGCCGACTGCCTGGCCCGGCTCGCCGCCCGGGGCACCCCGCTGATGGCCGCCGCCGCCGGGGCGGTCCGGGTGCTGCTGGGCCTGCGGGAACCCGCCGCCTTCGGCCGGCTCGTCGCGTCCTGGGTGGACACGGCGTCCACGCCCGCCGGGCGGCAGCAGCTCCAGGGCCACCTGACCGGGCTGCTGGTCGTCGCCGAACCGCTGCTGCGGGCCAGCGGTGAGGTGTTCGACGGGCTCCTGGAACGGGTCGAGACCCTGCCCGACGAGGAGTTCCTCACCCGGCTGCCGGCGCTGCGCGCCGGCTTCCACGTGGTCAGCCCGGCCGGCCGGGACCGGCTGCTGGACGTGGTCCGGGGCCGGCTCGACGACGCCGGCCCGGACGCCGACGTAGCGGTGCTCGACGATCCGGACGCCCTGCTGGTCCGGCTGCGGGCCGACGCGGCGGGCCGCCGGGCGCTCCTGGCGCAGGGCCTGCTCGCCGCCGAGCCGCCGGAGCCGCCGACGGCCGCCGACGCGACGCGGCCGGCCACCCGGCGGGCCGCGGCCGGCGGGCTGTCGACCGTGGACCGGTGGCGGCTGGTGCTCGGCAGGGAGTCGACCCGGGTCGGGTCGCGCGCCCGCCGGTACGCCACCGCCCTCGACGAGTTGTACGGGGCGGGCCGGGGCGAGGGGGCGGCGGCCGAGGCGGCCGGTCGCGCCGGTCGGGAGGCGTCCTTCCCCGGCGTACGGGAGTGGGCGCAGGAACTGTCCGCCCTGTTCGGCCCCGGCGTACGCGAGGAGGTGCTGGCCCGGGCGGTGGAGGCGGGCCGGCTGGACGCGGTCACCGAGCTGGACCCGGCGGCGGTCCGTCCGTCCGTGGAACTGCTCCGCGACGTGCTCACCCTCGCCGGTGGGCTGCCGGAGTCCACGGTGGCGAGGCTGCGCCCGCTGGTGGCCCGGATCGTGGCGGAGCTGACCCGGCGGTTGGCCGCCCGGCTGCGCCCGGCGCTGACCGGGTTGACCACCCCCCGCCCCACCTACCGGCCGGGCGGGCCGCTGGACCTGCCCCGGACGCTGCGGGCCAACCTGGCCACCGCCCGCCGTGACGCGCAGGGCCGGATGCTGCTGGTGCCGGACCGGCCGGTGTTCCGCACCCGGGCCCGCCGGGGGGTGGACTGGCGGCTGGTGCTCGTCGTCGACGTCTCCGGATCGATGGAGGAGTCGGTGATCTGGTCGGCGCTCACCGCCGCCGTGCTGGCCGGCGTCCCGGCGCTGAGCACGCACTTCGTCGCGTTCTCCACCGAGGTGGTGGACCTCACCGAGCGGGTGGACGACCCGCTGGCCCTGCTGCTGGAGGTCAGTGTCGGCGGGGGCACGCACATCGCGGCCGGGCTGCGCTACGCCCGGTCCCTGGTCACCGTTCCACAGCGGACGATGGTGGTGGTGATCAGCGACTTCGAGGAGGGGTACCCGATGGGTGGTCTGCTGGCCGAGACCCGGGCGTTGGTCGAGGCGGGCTGTCAGGTGCTGGGCTGCGCCAGCCTGGACGACACCGGCCGACCCCGGTACTCGGTGGCGGCGGCGGGCCAACTGGTCGCGGCGGGGATGCCGGTGGCCGCGTTGAGCCCGCTGGAGCTGGCCCGGTGGGTCGGCGAGCAGGTGCGGCGGTGACCGGCCTGCCACCGGTGACCGCACCGGTGCTGGCCGAGGCGTTGGACGCGCTGCCCGCCCGGTTGCGCCGCAAGGTCGACGACGCGGTCGTGCGGGCCGGCGGCTGGCCGGTCACCGGCACGGCCGGTGGGGTGAACGTCCAGGTCGACGAGGCGACCACGGTGACCCTGGTGACGGTCGACGGGGTGGTGCGCCGTGCCGCCGACGCCCGGTGCAGTTGCCTGCTCGCGCCGAACTGCCTGCACCGGATGGCGGTGCTCGCCCTGGCCCCGGTGGACGACACGCCCCCGGTGGGCGACGCGGCCCCGGTGGACGACGCGGCCCTGGTGGGCGACGCGGCCCCGCCGCCGGCCGCCGACCGGCCCGTCGATCCGGCTGCCGCCACCGGCCCGCCCACCGGGGTGACCGGAGACGCGGTGGCGGACGGCGCCGGATCGCCCCCCGCGCCCACCGGTCGACAGCGGGCCGCGGCCGACGGGCTGTGGCGGGTGGGCGTGGCGGTGCTCGCGGCGGGGACCGTCGGCTGCGGGGTGGTGCTGCGGACCGCCCTGCTGCGGGCGGTGCACGAGGCCCGGGCCAACGGCCTGCACCGGGCGGCGGCGTCCGGCACCCGGGTCGCGGCCGGGCTGCGGGCCGCCCGGGAGGGCGAACCCCAGCACCGGCTGGCCGACCTGACCGACGACCTGCGGGAGCTGTTGTCCGTGTCCCGCCGGCTGCGCGGGGACACGCCGGCCGGTGACCCGGGTGCGTTGCTGGGCACCGCCCGGCGGACCTACGACCCGCAGGCCGGCCTGCGACTGTACGGGCTCTGCACGGTCCCCGTGGTGGCCGACTCCGGGTACGCCGGGGTGGTCACCTACCTGGCCGACCGCACCGGTCGACTCTGGACGGTCGCCGATCTCGCCCCGGGCGACGTGGGCCGGGCCGCCGGGGCGGGCGACGCGACGGTGGCGGTGGGCGAGTCGGGGCTCAGCCACCGGCAGCTCACCCGGGCCGGGCTGGTGGTGTCCGGCGGCACCGCCTCGGAGTCGGGGCAGCTGGGCGCCGGCAAGGCGGTCCGGGCGGCGCGGGCCGCCGGGGTCGGCTGGGCCGACGAACCTCTCGCCGGGCTCTGGGCGCAGCCCCTGCCCGAGCAGGTCCGCCGGGCCTTCGGCGCGGTGGCCCTGCCGCTGCCGGAGCGCCCTGCCGGGGCCGACCTGCTCTTTGTGACCGTGCGGGTGCTGGGCGGACACGACCACACCGTGCTGGTCGGCACCGACGACGGGGTGGTCCTGACGCTGACCGTCGCCGACGAGCACGCCGCCCTGCCGCACCGGGCCAACCTGCGCCTGCTGGGGCAGGCGGTGGGGGCGCGGCTGCGCCTGGTGGGCCGCCTCGATCCGACCCGCCGGGCGACGGTGCAGGCGCTCGCCGTGGCACCTGTCGACAGCGACGGGCCGGGGCTCACCCTGCCGCCGAGCTGGGCGGGACACGCCGACCTCGGCTACGACCGGCTGCACGCGAGCCAGCTCAGGGCGGGCGACGGCGCGGTGGCGGTGGCACCGGACCGGCTCCCGGAGGCGGCCGTGCCGCGTCCCCGGCTCGGCGATCCCGCCCTGGGGCTGCTGCGCCGGCAGGTGGAGCGGGTCGTCTCGGGTGGCCGGGCGATCCAGGCGTTGGCCGACCCGACGGAGCGGACGCTGCGGCTGGCCCGCCTGGACCTCGGCGCGCACCTGCTCGCCGCGATGGGCTCGGTGGCCCGGGCCCGGCCCCGGGACGCCTTCGGGCGGCTCACCGACGACGACGGGCAGGCGTTCGCCGAGTCCTGGCTGGCGGTGGCGGTCTACGAGGAGGCGGCATCCCGGGCGTCGGCGGAGGCGTCCTGGCTGCCCTGACCCCGTCCACGCCCGGGTGGCACGCCGTCAGTGGGTGTGGTCGTCGGGCCCGGCGGCGGTCAGCAGCGCGACCAGGTCGTCGAGGGTGTCCAGGGGACGACCCGGACCGTTCAGCTCGACCTCGACGTCGTACTCCGACTCGATCGCGTCGACCATGCGCAGCAGACCGAGGGAGTCGACGCCGAGGGCGACCATCGAACCGCCGGTGAGCAGGTCGGTGGCCGCGACCTCACCGCCGGTGGCCTCGCTGACCAGGTCGGCGAGCCGCCCCCGCAGGTCGGTGGTGTCGCTGGTGTCCATCAGCACTCCTTCACGGACGGCCGGACGATCTCGGCGATCTCGGCGATGGTGGGGGTGTCGAAGAAGGCGTCCAGGGGCACCTCGACGCCGAGCCGTTGCTGGATGCGGCCACTGATCCGGGTGATCGTCAGGGAGTGGCCGCCCAGGTCGAACAGGTCCTCGTGCACGCCGATGTCGGGAATCCGCAGCACCTCCTGCCAGATCGTCCGCAACTCGGCCACCACCGGGTCGTCGGCGGGCGGGGTGACGGCCCCGCCCGGTGCCGGGTCGCCGGGCGGCCCACCGCTCCCGGCCGGGTGGACCGGGTCGGTGGCCGGCGGTCGGGTGAGGTCGGCCGTGCGGTCCCGGGCGGCCAGGGCGGCCCGGTCGACCTTGCCGTTCGGGCTCGACGGCAGCCGGTCGAGCGGCACGAAGTCGGTCGGCAGCACGGCCTGCGGCAGGCTCGCCGCCAGGTGCCGGCGCAGCCCGGCCGGCTCGACGACGGTGCCGGCGCGGGGCACCAGGTAGGCGACGAGCCGAGGTTCGTCGGCGTCGGAGCGCAGCACCGTCGCCGCGTCGGCCACGTCCGGATGGTCGAGCAGCCGGGCGTCGATCTCGCCCAGCTCGACCCGGTGCCCCCGGATCTTGACCTGGTCGTCGGTGCGGCCGAGGAAGTCCAGCCGCCCGTCCGGCAGCCACCGGCAGCGGTCACCGGTGCGGTAGAGCCGCTGTCCGGGTCGTCCGAACGGGTCCGGCACGAACACCTCGGCGGTCAGGTCGTCGCGCCCCCGGTAGCCGGCGGCCAGCCCGGCGCCGGCCAGGTGCAGCTCGCCCGGTACCCCGATCGGCGTCGGCTGTCCCGTGGCGTCCAGCAGGTACGCCCGCACGTTCGGCAGGGGGCGTCCGATGGTGACCTCGTCGGGGTCGACGTCGGCCATCGTGGCGTACACCGTCGCCTCGGTGGGACCGTACCCGTTGACCAGGCGGGCGGTGCGGGCCCGCAGCTCGCGGGCCAGGGCGGGCGGCAGGGCCTCGCCGCCGGTGACGGCGACCAGCGGGGTCGGCGCGACCCCGGTGGCGTCCGGTCCGGGCGTGCCGAGGCCTGCCTCCAGCAGCACCCGCCAGCCCGAGGGGGTGGCCTGGGCGTGGGTCACCCCGGCGGTGTGGACGAGCCGCAGCACGCCCGCGCCGTCCAGCGGGCCGACCGTCGAGGCGACGACCACCCGGCCGCCGGTGACCAACGGCAGGAAGACCTCCACGGTGGAGATGTCGAACGACAGCGAGGTCAGGTGCAGCCAGCGGTGCGTGGGACCGCTGCCCAGCAGGTCCCGGACGCCCAACAGCAGGTTGGTCAGCGCCCCGTGCCGCACCGCGACGCCCTTGGGTCGGCCGGTCGAGCCGGAGGTGTAGAGCAGGTAGGCCAGGTCGTCGGCGGCCGGCGGCGCGACGGGGCCGGTCGGCGTCGGCACCGGCCCGGCGAGCAGGTCGACCCCGTCGAAGGCGAGGGTGGGCCGGGACAGCCCGCTCGCCGTCGGCGTCACCACCAGCGCGGGGTCGGCGTCGTCGAGGACGAGAGCCCGGCGGGCCGGCGGGTGCTGCGGGTCCACCGGCAGGTACGCGGCCCGGCAGCGCAGCACCGCCAGCAGGGTGACCACCGCCTGCCAGGACCGGTCCAGGGCGACCGCGACGATCGTCCCCGGCCCGACCCCGCGCTGTCGCAGCAGCCCGGTCAACCGGTCGGCGGCGGCATCGAGTTGGGCGTAGCTGAGCGTCAGGTCGTCGTCGACCACGGCCGGCGCGTGCGGGTCGGCGGCGACCCGGGCGGCGAACAGGCCGGGCACGCTCGCCCCGGCGGGGTACGCCCGGCCGGTGCCGTTCCACTCCCGGGTGACCCGGTCGAATTCGTCGGCGGGCAGCACCGGCAGCTGCGCCACCGGCCGGTCGGGGTCGGCGAGCGCGGCGGCGAGCAGGGTACGCAGGTGCGCCCCGATCCGGCGTACCGCGTCGGTCGGGATCGTCGCCGGGCTGTGCTGGAGGCTGACCGTGAGGCCGCTGGGGGCGTCCACGATCTGCACGTGCAGGGCGTTGCGGGCGGCGCCGCCGTACAGCGTCCAGTCGACCTCGCCGGCCACCCCGGGGAAGGTCGGCTCGCCGCCGCGTCGCCGGTAGCCGACGCTGACCGGGGTGAGCGCCGGGGCGGGGCGCAGGCCGGGCACCGCGTGGGCCAGCGGCACGGCCCGGTACCGGTACACCTCGCGCAGCCGGTCCCGGACGGCGCGGGCGTGCGCCCGGAACGTGCCGTCGGCCGGCGCGACGGTGACCGGTAGTTCGTTGACGAACAAACCGATCCGGTCGGCCTGGTCCGGGGTGCGGGTGGACAGCGCCACCCCGATCGGCAGGTCCCGGTTGCCGTACCGCCCGAGCAGGGCGTGCAGCGCGGCGAACAGCAGCTCGAAACGGGTGACCCCGAGCGACCGGGCCGCCGGGTCGATGCCGTCGACCACGTCGGCGGGCAGCGCCACCTCGACGGCGACGCCGGGCTCGGCACTGGTGGGCAGCCGGCGCAGGCCGGGCAGCAGCACGTCGCCGGGGCCGGACCAGTGCCGCGCCCAGAAGTCGCGGGCGGCCGGCAGGTCGGCGGCGATCCGCTGCTGCTCGGCCGCCGCGAGGCCGGCATGGTCGTCGCCGGGCTGCCCCGGCGCGGTGCCGGTGCCCCGGGTCGGGTTGGCGGACCGGGCGGTGGCGTATCCGGCGGCGAGGTCGGCGACCAGCACGTCCTTGGAGGTGCCGTCGAAGACCAGGTGGTGGGCGGTGACCAGCAGCAGGTGGTCGCCCGCCGCCCCGGTCAGCAGGGTGAACCGGGCCAGCGGGCCGGTCCGCAGGTCGTACGGCCGGGCGATCTCCTCGGCGACCCGGGCGTCGGTCAGCGCGCCGAGGGTGACCGCCGGGCGGGTGTCGGCGGGCGTCAACCGGGGGGTGCCGTCCTCGTCGGTGTCGATCCGGGTGGCCAGGACGGGGTGCCGGGCGACCGTCGCCGCGCACGCCGCGACGAGGGCCGCCCGGTCCAGCTCCGCGCCGAACCGGATGCCCACCGCCAGGTGGTACGCCGTGCCGGCGACCCCGGCCTGTTCGGTGAACCAGACGGCGTGCTGCGCGAAGGTCGCCTCGGCGGTGCCCACATGCTCTCCCATGGTCGTGCTGTCGGTGCGGGTGGTCAGTTGTCGAACAGGGCGGTGAGCTGCCGTTTGAGCACCTTGCCGCCTTCGTTGCGGGGCAGCCGGTCCAGTAGCAGCAGCCGGGCGGGCAGCTGGTGGTCGGCGAGCCGGTCGGCGAGGAAGCCACGCAGCGCCGGCAGGGTCAGCCCGTCCGGGCCGGCCTGCGGTCGGGCCACGACGGCGGCGGCCACCGCCGAGCCGAGCACCGGGTGCGGCACCCCCACCACGGCCACCTCGGCGACCAGCGGATGCTCGTGCAGCGCCGCCTCGACCTCGACGGTGGAGACCTTGAACGCACCGGTCTTGATCACGTCCTGGTGCCGGTCGGTGAGGTAGAGGTAGCCGTCGGCGTCGATCCGGCCCACGTCGCCCATCCGCACCCAGCCGTCGCGGAAGGTGGCCCGGTTCGCCGCGTCGTCGCGGTAGTAGGCGCGCGGGTGCGGGGCGCGCAGCCACACGTCGCCTGTCGTCCCGGCGGGCAGCGGGCGGCCGTCGGCGTCGGCGACCATGAGTTGCCCGCCGACCGGCCGGCCGACCGCGTCCGGCCGGGCCGGGTCGTAGATCATCGTGGTCTGCGCCGGGGCGGCCTCGGTGGAGGTGTAGTAGTTGACGATCGTGGCCTGCGGGAAGGCCGTGGCCAGCCGGGCCGCGACCGCCGGTGGCAGCGGCGCGGCGGTGGACCCGATCAGCTGTACGCCGCTGGTGTCGCGGTCCCGCAGCGCGCCGGAGTCGAGCAGCTCGATGGCGATCGACGGGACCACGAACACCGTCCCGGTGCCGGGGGCGGCGACCAGCCGGGCGAACCGGACCGGGGTGAACCGGGGCAGGGTGAGCGCGGCGGCCTTCGCGGTCAACGCGTTGAGCAGCATCGTCTGCCCGGCGTTGGTGCCGATCGCGAAGGCGTGCAGGAACCGTTGCGAGTGGGCCAGGGCCAGCCGGCGTGGGTGGTGCGGCGCACCGGCGGTGAGGTTGGCGTGCCGGGCGGCCACCCCCTTGGGCCGGCCCGTGGTGCCCGAGGTGTAGAGGATCTGGGCGAGGTCGCCGGGGCGGGCGGCGGACGGGTCCCCGTCGTCGGGCCGGTCGGCGCGCAGCTCGGCGTCGCCGTACACCGCCACGCCGGGTGGGGCCGGCGGGGCGGGGGTGTCGTCGCCGTGCACGACGGCGGTGGCCGCGCAGTGGGTGAGCGCGTAGCCGAGCTGCCCGGCGGCCAGCCGGTCGGACAGCGGCACCGCCACCCCGCCGGCCCACAGGACCCCGCAGTACGTCACCGCGTACCGGACCCAGTCGCGGGGGCCGAAGACCAGGCCGACCCGGTCGCCGGGGCGCAGCCCCCGACGGCGCAGCGCGGCGGCGACGGCCCGTGCCCCGGCGGACCACCCGGCGAAGGTCAGCGTGGCCACCTGGTGCACCTCGACCGCCACCCGGTCCGGGTGCAGCCCGGTACGCCAGTCGAGCAGTTCCGGCAGGGTACGCGGCGGTGGCGTCCCGGCGGGTGTCGTGGTCACCGCGACCCTCCCGCCGCCCCGACGCCCACCGGGGTCCGGTCGGCGGGGCCGGTCGTCCGGGTCCGGCGTTCCTCGAGGCCGACCAGGTCGTCCGGGGGCGCGTCGGGCACCTCGTCGTCGAACCGGGCCAGGGTGGGGGTGGCCAGCGACACCAGCGCGGTCAGCGCGATGCAGACCCCGAACAACACGTAGAGCAGCCCGTGCCCGCGACCCGGTCCGACCCCGAGCACCGCGCCGACGGTGCCGGCCAGCGCCCCGTCGGGCAGCAGCGTCGGCTCCACCACCCGGGCGGCGAACGGGGCGACGAGGCCCCAGCCCAGCGGCAGGGTGGACTGGGCGACCATCTGGTTGACCGCGAACACCCGGCCGTGCACCCGCGCCGGCACCTTGGTCTGGATGATCGTCTGGTAGACGCCGTTGACGATGCCCAGCGCCAGGTACATGCCGAACGCGCCGGCCCCGATGAGCAGCAGGTTGGGCCGCAGCCCGGTCAGCACGGCGGCCACCGCGATGCCGAGGGTGCCCAGCAGCACCGCCCGCATCCGACGGCGGCGGGGGCCACCCCAGAGCAGCATCACCAGGCCGCCGGTGGCCGCGCCGACCCCGCCGGTCAGCGCGACGCGGGACACGTCGGTGAGGTCGGCGAAGCCGAGCACCAGCGGGGAGAGCAGGAACAGCACCGGGAACAGGAAGAAGTTCAGCGCGGCGAAGAACGCCAGCATGGCGCGGAACTCCCGACGCCGCAGCGCGTAGCGCAGCCCGGCGACGATCTCGGTGCCGATGCCCTCGCGGCGGCGCAGGGCCAGCGTGCGGGGGAACCGGACGACCGCCAGCACCCCCACCGCGAACAGGTACGACGCCACGTCGATGAGCAGGATGCCGCGCAGCCCGACGGTCTCCAGCAGGGCCACGGCGAGCAGCGGCACGGTGAACTGGGTGAGGCCGACGGCGGTCTGGGTGAGGCCGTTGGCGTGCCCGAGGAAGCGTTTGGGCACCAGTTGCGGCACCGCCGAGACGAACGCGAGCCGTTGGAAGGCCAGCGCCACCGACAGCCAGCCGACCAGCGGATAGAAGTGCCACACCTGTACCCGGTCGGTGAACACCAGCCCGGCGAGCACCGCGTTGGCGCTGCCGGCGGCGAGCCCGGCGCACAGCAGCACCCGCCGCCGGCTGGTGCGGTCGATCAGCGCCCCGGCCAGCGGCGCGACCAGCAGGCCGGGCAGCAGGCCGAGCACGGCGAACAGGGCGAACCGGGCGAGTGACCCGGTCTGCGTGTAGATCCACAGTGGGATCGCGAAGGTGGTCAGCGCGGTGCCCAGCCCGGAGACGACCTGACCGCCGGCGACCAGGCCGAAGCGGCGCAGGCTCGGCGGCGGGTCGCCGCGGTCCCGGTCACCGTCGTCCGTCGGGGGCCCGTCGGTGCGGGAGACGGCGGCGAGCTGCCAGGGCGGTGGCATGGCCGGTGACCCGTCCGCGACGGGCCGGGGCGGGGCGTCGAGCCGCCGGTGCACGTCGGTGACGATCTCGGCCAGTTCGGCGGCCCGGTACTTCAGGAAGTAGTGCCCGCCCTCGTCGATCACGGCGAGGGCGGTGCGGTCACTGAGGAAGTGCCACTCCCGGTACCGCTCCTCGTGGTAGTCGGTGCTGCGGTCCCGCTCGCCGACCACGGAAACGACCGGTGCCCGCAGCGGGGTGACCCGCTGACGCATCAGCGTGGTGAAGTAGTCCTCGCTGACCCGGGCGTCGTGCCGCATCGCCCGCACCAGGAACCGCACCTCGTCGGGGGCGAGCGAGCCGACGGCCGTGCCCTGCGCCTGCAACCAGGTGCGGTAGATCCGGTCGCTGCGTAGCCGCTCGGCCAGCCGCAGCCGCAGCAGCGGCGCGAGCGGCCCGTCGGCGGGCCGGGCGAACGGGAACACCGCACCGAGGTAGACCGCGAGCAGGTCCCGTCCGGCGGCCTCCAACCGGCGGGCGACCTCCACGGCCAGCGCCCCGCCGGGGCCGCAGTGGCCGTACACGATCAGCGGGCCGGTGACCCGGCCCAGCACCTCCGCGACCACGTCGGCGGCGACGTCGGCGATCGGCGCGGGCTCGTCGGCGAGGCCGATGTCGTGTCCGGGTACGGCCACCGACAGCAGCCGGTACCCGGCCGGCAGCGCGTCGGCCAGCGGCTGGTATACCACCGCGCTGCCCCCGCCGTACGGGACGCAGAGCAGGGTGGCGACCCGGTCGGCGGCGGGCACCGGCGGGGTGAGTTCGTGCAGCAGCCCGGCCCGGCCGGCGTCGGGCCCGGCGACCAGGTCCGCCAGCTCGCGTACGGTGCGGTGGCGGAACAGGTCCATCACGCTGACCGTCGGCGGGGGCCCGTCGACGACGGCGGGCAGTTCCCGGCGCAGCCGGGCCACCACCCGGGTGGCCAGCAGCGAGTGCCCGCCCAGGTCGAAGAAGTCGTCGGTGACGCCGACCTCGGGCACCCCGAGCACCGCCCGCCACACGTCGGCCACCAGCGTCTCCACCGGCCCGACCGGGGGCACCCGCTCGCCGGTCGGGCCGTCGTCGGTCGGCTCGGGCAGGGCCCGTCGGTCCACCTTCCCGTGCTCCTGCAACGGCAGCCGGTCCAGCACCACCCAGCGGGTGGGCACCATGTGCTCGGGCAGCCGCCCGGCGAGCAGGCGACGCCAGCGCGCCGGGTCCGGGCCGGCCGCGTCCGGCTCCACCTCCAGGTAGGCCACCAGCCGGTCGTCGCGCAGCAGCACCGCCGCCTGGCGTACCCCCGGGCAGTCCCGCAGGGTGGCCTCCACCTCGCCCAGCTCGACCCGGTAACCACGGATCTTCACCTGGTGGTCGCGCCGGCCGAGGAAGACCAGTTCCCCGTCGGCCCGCCAGCGGGCCAGGTCGCCGGTGCGGTACAGCCGGGCCCCCGGCGGCCCGTACGGGTCGGGCACGAACCGTTCGGCGGTCAGGCCGGGCCGGCGCAGGTAGCCCCGGGCGAGCCGGTCACCGCCCAGGTACAGCTCACCGGGCATCCCGACCGGCACCTGGCGCATCCGCTCGTCGAGCACGTGCACCGAGGCGTACGGCAGCGGCCGGCCGGTCGGCACCGGGCCGACCTGCGGCGCGTCGGCCGGCACCGGGCCGACCTGCGGCGCGTCGGCCGGCACCCGGTAGGTGGCCACGCCGACGGTGGCCTCGGTGGGCCCGTAGTGGTTGAACACCCGGGTCGGCCCGGCGGCGAGCGGGGCGATCCGCTCCAGGTCGGACGCCTCACCCCCGAGGATCAGCGCGCGGGCCGGCAGCAGGTCCTCCGGTGCGGTGTCGGCGGTCAGCGCGGCCAGGTGCGACGGGGTGATCTTCAGGTAGTCGATCCGTTCGTCGCGCAGCCGGGTGGCCAGTTCGGCGCCGGTACCCCGGCGGGGCAGCAGGTGCACCGCGCCGCCGGTGGCCAGCGCCAGATAGAACACGGTGACGGCGAAGTCGAACGACATCGACTGCAACAGCCCGTACCGGGCGGCGGGGGCGATCCCGAACCGGTCCGCCACCCCGTCGAGATAGCGCAGCACCGGCCGGTGCGGCACGGCCACCCCCTTCGGGGTGCCGGTCGAGCCGGAGGTGTAGATGACGTAGGCCAGGTGCCCGCCGCCCACCCCGGTGGCAGGTCGGTCGTCCGGCTGGGCGTCGACCTCGGCGGTGATCTCGTCCAGGCAGGTCGCCGCCGTCCCGGCGGGCAGCCGGTCGCGCAGCCCGGTGCCGGTCAGCAGCACGGTCGGTCGGGCGTCGGCGAGCATCAACCCCAGCCGGGCGGCGGGCTGCTCCGGGTCCAGCGGCAGGTACGCGCCGCCGGCCCGCAGCACCCCGAGCAGCGTCACGGCCAGCTCGACCGACTGCTCCAGCAGCACCCCGACGAGGCGGTCCGGGCCCACCCCCCGGGCCCGCAGCCAGTGGGCGAGCCGGTTGGCCCGCCGGTCCAGCTCCCGGTAGCCGATCCGGTCGGTGCCGCAGACCACGGCCGGCGCGTCGGGGCTCGCGGCGACGTGCGGGTCGATCAGGTCGGCCAGGGTGACCGCCGCCCCGGTGACCCCGGTGCCCGACGGTGGCCTGCCGGCCGGGTCCCCGGCGAGGGCCAGCAGCCGGTCCCGGCCGGCCGGGTCGAGCAGGTCCAGGTCGACCACGGGCCGGTCTGGTTCGGCGACGGCGGCGCGCAGCAGGGCCCGGAAGCTCTCGGCCAGTCCGGCGACGGTGCCGGCGTCGAACAGGTCGGTGTGGTAGACGAACGTGCCGCGCAGCCCGTCGGCGCTCTCCGCGACGTACAGCGCCAGGTCGAAGCGGGCACTGGCCGCGTCGGTGCCGACCGGCTCGGCGTGCAGGCCGGCGGGCCACCGGTTGCCGCCCCGGGCGTAGTTCTGCAGGGTGAACAACACCTGGAACACCGGGGCGCGGGCGACGTCGCGGGTGACGTTCAGCTCCTTGACCAGGCGTTCGAACGGGATCTCCTGGTGGGCCAGGGCGCGCACCACGGTGCCCCGGTTGCGGCGCAGCAGGGTCGCGAAGCCCGGCTCGGCGGCGGTCGCCGGGTCCGGGGAGAGGTCGGCGCGCAGGGCCAGGGTGTTGACGAACAGGCCGACGAGGTGTTCCAGCTCGGGCACCACCCGCCCGGCCACCGGGGAGCCGACGGCGAAGTCCCGCTGCCCGCTGTAGCGGAACAGCACGGCCTGCAGGCCGGTGAGCAGGGTCATGTAGAGGGTGGCCCGGTGGGCGCGGCCCAGCCGGCGCAGCCCGTCGGTGAGGTCGGCGTCGACGGTGAACCGGTGGGTCGCGCCCGCGTACGACTGCACGGCCGGGCGGGGCCGGTCGGTGGGCAGCTCCAGCGGCGGCACCCCGGCCAGCGCGCGGATCCAGTGGGTGAACCCGTCGCCGGTCGGCGGCCCGTCGAGCCGGTCCCGCTGCCAGCCGGCGTAGTCGACGTACCCGGTGGTCGGCGGTTCGGGCGGGTCGCCGCCGTCGCGCAGCGCGGCGTAGCCGGCGGCGATCTCGCCGAGCAGCAGGTCCAGCGACCAGCCGTCGCTGACGATGTGGTGCATCGCCAGGTGCAGCAGGTGCTCGGTGTCGGCCAGCCGGACGACGAGCACCCGCAGCAGCGGCGCGACGGCCAGGTCGAACGGGGTGTGCACGGAGTCGGCGACGAGAGCGTGGGCGGCGTCGGTGCCCGGCGCGTCGGCGACGGTCACCGGCACCCGTACCTCGGGCAGCACCGTCACCACCGGCTCCCCGTCGGCGTTCTCGGTGAACCGCATCCGCAGGCTGTCGTGCCGGGCGGCGGTGGCGTCGAGGGCGGCGCGCAGCAGGTCGACGTCGAACGCCCCGCGCAGCCGCACCGTCGCGTGGACGACGTACGCGGCGGTGCCGGGGGAGAGCTGTTCGGTGAACCAGATCCGCTCCTGGGCGAATGACAGCCGGGGAAATCCTTCGGCCCGGGGGATGGTGGAATGCGGCGGGGCGGCCCGCGTCGGTACGTCAACGTTCGTCACGCGGCGCCTTACTCGAAACGGTGCGGGCAGTGGCCAGTAGTCTGCCCGGCGGGCCCGAACCGTCGGATCGGCTGATCGGTCCACTATGGAAAGCACCTTCGAGCGATTCGGCGACGGTCGGTGCGTCGTACGGTCGGGAATGCGATTCGCTGACGTGGTGGTGCCCGCGCAATGGGCGTCGGAGACGCTGCTGTCCGCCGAGTT
The DNA here is from genome assembly GCF_016901255.1 of Micromonospora humida. Classification (NCBI taxonomy): domain Bacteria; kingdom Bacillati; phylum Actinomycetota; class Actinomycetes; order Micromonosporales; family Micromonosporaceae; genus Micromonospora; species Micromonospora humida. Next base: position 409,643 of record NZ_JAFEUC010000001.1, on the reverse strand, counting down.
CTCCGGCGACGGGGCCGGGTCGGCGCCGTTGACGTGGGCCCAGCAGGTGATGTGGCGCTCCCTCGCCCGGTACGGCTCCAACCACGTCTTCCTCAACCTGCGCCGCACCGTGCCGGTGTCCGCGCGGGCCGGGGCGGACCCCGCCGCCGTGGTCCGGGCGGTCGGCGCGCTGGTCGGCCGGCACGGTGCCCTGCGCACCCGGGTACGGGTCGTCGACGACGTGCCCCGCCAGGAGACGGCGGCGGCCGGGGTGCTGCCGCTGCTGGTCAGCCCCGGGGTCGACGACGGTGCGCGGGCCGCCCGGGAGGTCGCCGGCCGGTTCGGTGACGTCGCGTTCGACCACGCCGCCGAGTGGCCGCTGCGGGTCGCGCTGGTGACCGTCGGCGACCGGGTACGGCAGATCGTGGTGGTGTTCAGCCACTCCACCGTGGACGCGCACGCCGCCGAGGTGGTGCTGCGGGACCTGCGGCTGCTCGTGCTGCGCGGCGGCCTGCCCACCCCGGCCGGCCCGCAGTCGGTGGACGTGGCCCGCTGGCAGCACGGGACCGACCAGGGTCGTTCGGCGCGGGCGGTCGGGCACTGGCTGCGGGAGTTCGACATGCTGCCCCCGTCGCCGCTGCCCGCGCCGGGTCCGGGCCTCACCCCGCCGTGGCGACGGGGCGTGCTGGTCTCCGCGGCCGTCGACACGGCCATCCGGCTGATCGCCGCCCGGCACCGGGTCAGCGGTTCCGCGGTGCTGCTGGCCGGGGTGACGGCGATGGCCGCCGGCCACGGTGACCGGGAGCGCACCGGCATTTTCCCGATGGCCCACAATCGGTTTCGGGCCGGGTACGCCAATGCCGTCGCCAATCTCGGCCAGATCGGTTTCGGCGTGCTGGACCTGTCCGGTCGCCCCCATTTCGGGGAGCTGTTGTCCCGGGTGTGGCGGGTGTCCCTGGACGCGTTGCGGCACGCGTATTACGACCCGGTCGCGCTGCGGCTCGGATTCGAGCAACGGGGCGTCGACCCGGCGTCGGCGTTCCAGCCGTACCACTACTTCAACGACGTCCGGTTGCCGGTCGGCGGCGTCGACCGGCTGCCGGCGGTGACCCCGGAGGCGTTGCGGGCGGCCACGACCGGCAGCACGTTCGGCTGGACGGCGGGGCTCGACCGGGCGGCCTGGCACCTGCTGACCCACGTGGTGGACGAGCCGGCCGGGGTGGGCGTCACGCTCACCGTCGACACCCGGCAGCTTCCGCTGGAGACCGTCGAGCCGTTCCTGCGCGGCCTTGAGGAGCTGCTGGTGCGGGCCGCCTTCGACGACGTCCCCTGGCCCTGGTCACCCCCCACCGTGACAACTGGCACCGTGACAACTGGCACCGGGACAGCCCTCACCGCGACCGCAGCCGCTGAGCCGGTCGAGCGGACGACCGCCGCCGACGGGTCGACGTACGCCGAGTTCGCCGGGGGACGGGTCGCGACCGCGCCGCTGACCTGGGGGCAGCGGGCGATGTGGCGGACGGTGGCGGAGTTTCAGGCCCCCGCGGCGTACCGGGTGCTCACCCTGCCCCGCACCCTGGCGGTCTCGGTGCGGGCCGGCGTGGACGTCCCCCGGGCGGTACGGGCGATGGGTGCGCTGCTCGCCCGGCACGAGTCGTTGCGTACCCGGGTCCGCCCCTATGACGGGCAATTGTGCCAGGAGGCGTCGGCGGCGGGACGGCTGCCGGTGGGCGTGCACGCCGTACCCCGGCCGGCCGACGACCCGGACGGCGCGCGGGTCGCGGCGGAGCTGGCCACGCGACTGGCCGGGTCGCCGTTCGACCACGCCGTCGAGTATCCGCTGCGGGTCGCGCTGGTCACCGTGGCCGACACGGTACGACAGGTCGTGCTGGTGTTCAGCCACTGCGCCGTCGACTTCCACGCGGCGGCCACCGTGCTGCGGGACCTGCGTCTGCTGCTGCTGCGCGGGACGGCCGACGACCCACCCGGCCTCCAGTCGCTGGACGTCGCCGGGCAGGAGCGCACGGTGCAGCAGCGGCGGTCGCAGCGGGCGGTGGCGTACTGGCTGCGGCAGTTCCCCGGCCTGCCGATGACCCTGGCCGACCCGGTCGGGACCGGTCCGGGGCCCCGCTACCGGCAGGGTTCACTGGTCTCCCCGGCGGTGCTGCACGCGACCCGGCTGGTCGCCACCCGGCACGGCGTCAGCACCTCCACCGCCCTGCTCGCCGCGACCGCCGCCGTGCTCGACGGCGGCACCGGGCAGGACGCCTGCGGCATCGTGGTGATGGCCAACAACCGGTTCCCACCCGGGTACGACCGGGCGGTCGCCACCCTCAACCAGATCGGGCTGTGCCGGCTCGACCTGACCGGGCGGCCCGACTTCGGCACCCTGCTGTCCCGGGCCGGGCGGGCTGGCCTGGACGCCTACCGGCACGCCTACTACGACCCGGTGGAGTTCGAGCGGGCGTTCACCGGGCGGGGCGACGACCACCGCAGCGTGCTGGCCCCGCTGTGCTACCTCAACGACACCCGGCTCGCCCCCGAGGTGCACCCGGGGGTGCCCGGCCCGGACGAGGCGGCCCTGCGGGCGATGGTGGTACCGGACGCGGTGCGCTGGGTGGGGGAGCTGGACCGGTTCGCGTGGCGCTGCCGGGTGCAGGTGCGCGACGCCCCCGGCGCGGTGGAGCTGGCCGTCACCGCCGACACCCGCTACCTGCCGGTGGAGCGGGCCGGGCGGCTGCTGTCCGGCGTGGAGGCGCTGCTGGTCGAGGCCGCCTTCCACGACGTGCCCTGGCCGTGGTCCCCGGCGGGGTGAGGGTGTCCCTGAGGCCCGGCGGGACACCCTCACCCCTTCGGCCGGGGCGTCGCGGTCCATCGTCCGCGACGCCCCGGCCGGCTCAGGCCGGGCTGCCGGTGACGGTGCTCCCGGACTTCGTGATCCGGTACGTCTTCTGCGTGCCGCTCCAGAAGTGGAAGGTCAGGGTGACCTGGCCGTCGTTGACCTCGGCGAAGAACTCCGGCTTCAGCAGGATGGTGTTGGCGGTGTAGTCCGGCTGGAAGTGCGTCCAGAACTCCTTGTAGGAGGTCCAGTTGGCCGGTCCGGCGCCGCTGCCGTCGGCGTACTTGGCTTCCATGGTGGCGAGCTGGTCGCCCCGGAACTGGGTGGGGACGGCGAACGAGGCGGTCGTCCCGCTGGCCGCCGACTGGCTCGGCGGGTCGTAGGAGATGATGCTGATCTGCCAGGGCACGCCCTGGGAGAAGCGGGCCTCGATGGTGGCGTTGACCCCGGCGGCGCGGTTGCCGGCGAGTCGGGTCAGCGCCGACGCGGTCAGCGTCAGGGTGCTGCCCGAGACGGTGTAGTCGGTGCCGGCGACCAGGTTGGTGCCGCCCTGCCGCAGGCCCTGCAACGACGTGCCGTTGAGGTTGAGGGTGAGCGACTTGGCGGTGATGGTGCCGCTGCGCGGCAGGTAGACCTGGTCGGAGGAGGCAGTGGCCGAGCGGGTGGTCAGGTTCGCCTTCATCAGGTCGTAGATGCCCTGGTCCCGCCACTGCAACGTGTTGCGGTTGAGGAACGAGCCGGCGTCCCAGAGCATGGTGGTGAGGTTGCGGGTGCGGGCGTGGTAGCCGACCGCCTCGAAGAACTTCAGCAGTTCCCCGCGTTCGATGATGCCGGGCCGGGTGTAGTCGTAGCTGAGCAGCGCCCACTCCCCGATGATCACCGGGATGCCCCGGGCGACGAACGAGGCACGGGCCCGCTCGAAGGTGCCGACGAGGTCCTGTTCGACGTTGCTGTCGTAGCGGGTGCCCCCGGCGATGTTCACGCTGAACGGCCAGTACCCGTAGAAGTGGATGGTCGCGGCGATGTTGGGGTCGCGCAGTTGGCTGATCGTGGTGTTCAGCGCGTCCATCCGGGCCTGCTCGCCACTGGTGTGCAGGGTGGGCAGCACCAGCAGCCGGGTGGCGTTGCCGCCGCCGGACTGGCGGATCAGGCGGACGAACGCCAGGTGCAGCTCCCGCAGCACCTCGTCGCCCTGGGCGTCGTCGGCGGTGCCGGTGAACTGCGGCTCGTTGATGTTCTCGAACACCAGCTTGGCCGAGTGGTCGCGGAACGTGGTGGCGATCTGGGTCCACAGCGCGGTGTACCGGTTCATGACGGTGGTGCGGTCGCCCGGGTAGCCGTTGAGCCACTGCCACGAGTCGTGGTGCAGGTTGATCATCACGTAGAAGCCCTCGGCGAGCGACCAGTCGACCACCTGGCGGACCCGGGCCAACCAGACCGGGTCGATGGTGTACGTCGGGGCCGGCCCGGTGTGGTCGGTCCAGGTCACCGGGAGGCGGATGCTGCGGTAGCCCTGCGAGCGCACCTGCCGTAGCAGGGCCTGGGTGGTCAGCGGGTTGCCCCACGCGGTCTCGTCGGGGATCGCGTCGAGGGTGTTGCCCAGGTTCCAGCCGGGCTGCATCGCGGCCACCGCCGCCATCGGGTCGCCACCGGGTGACGGCGACGGCGAGGTCGTCGGCGAGGTCGTCGGGGAGGGGGAGACCGTCGGGGACGGCGGCGCGGTGGTGCCGGTCGGCGTCGGCGTGCCCACACCCCCGGTGCAGGCGACCCCGTTGAGGGTGAACGAGGTCGGCACCGGGTTGCTGCCGGTCCACGACCCGTTGAAGCCGAAGGAGACGGTGCCGTTGGTGGCGATCGCCGCGTTGTAGCTGAGGTTCTTCGCGGTGACCTGGTCGCCTGCGGCGGTGGTCGTCGCGTTCCACGCCTGGGTGACGCGCTGGCCGGCCGGGAAGGTCCAGGCCAGGCTCCAGCCGTTGACCGGGTCGCCGAGGTTGGTGACCTGGACGTCGGCGGTGAAACCGCCCTGCCACTGGGCCGGCACGGTGTACGCCACCCGGCAGCCGGCGGCGGCCTGGGCGTTGCCGGCGACCATCAGGCCCGCCAGGAGCAGCGCGGCGAGGGTGCCGGCGAGCAGGCCGGCCCGCTGTCGCATTCGTCGGAGGTGCTGGGTACTCATCAGGGGAACTCCTCGCCGGGATGACACCGGTGGGTGGGGGATGGCCGTCCGGCGGCCCGGCCGGAACGGGCGGGTGTGGACGCTGCCCGGGGCGTCCACGGTGAGTGGCGAGGCTCCCGCCTGGAAACGATCGGACAACTCTCCCGGAAAGTTTCCGTCGCAGACCTTACAAGTATCGGTCGACGTGCGTCAATGAGCTGGTCGGTTCACCCCCTGGGTCCACCCGACGGCGATGACCCGCCGCCGGATCGGGTGTGCTCACGGAACAGTTTCGGTAACTGAGGGAAAGTTTCCGTCCCGGCGGTACCCCGCACCCGGAGAGCGGACATCGATGGTCGGGTTATCCTGGGTCCCCCTGAACGATGCCGGCGGTCCCCGCGGCGGTGCCGGCGGCCCGGTCGCGTGCGGAGCCGCCGGCGTGACCGGCAGCCACCGCCGGGGAGGAGGCCGGGTTGAGCCACGTCGAGTCGGGCGGGCCGGGCGGCGACCTGGTGTCGCTCGCCGATCCCGGCAGACCCGTGACGATCGCGGCGATCGCCGCGTCGGCCGGTGTGTCGGTGCCGACCGTGTCGAAAGTGATCAACGGTCGGTCCGGCGTCGCGGCGGACACCCGGGCCCGGGTCGAGGCGGCGATCAGCCGGCACGGCTACCGCAGGGCCGCCCCCGTCACCCGCAGCAACATGATGGAACTGGTCTTCGACGAGATCGAGGACATGTGGGGCCTGGAGATCATCCGGGGGGTCGAGCGGGTGGCCCGGCAGCACCGCGTCGGCGTCGTCCTCACCGAGTTCGGGCCGCAGCGCAACGCGATCCGGTACTGGATCGACGACACCCTCGCCCGGCGGCCGGACTGCCTGGTCATGGTGGCCCAGCTGGACGCGGAACAGCACCGGCTGCTGCGTGCCCGGGGCATTCCGTTCGTGGTCTTCGACCCCACCACCGAGCTGCCCGAGGACGTCCCGTTCGTCGGCGCGACGAACTGGGCCGGCGGCCGGTCGGCCACCCGCCACCTGATCGGGCTCGGCCACCGGCGGATCGCGATGGTCGCCGGCCCGGAGCACGTCCTGTGCTGCCGGGCCCGGCTCGACGGCTACCGCTCCGCCCTGGAGGCCGCCGGGTTGCCGGTGGCGTCCGACCTGGTCCGGCACGCCGGCCTGACCGACGCCGACGGCCGGGCCGCCGCCCTCGACCTGCTGCGTCGCCCCGACCGGCCGACGGCGGTGTGCACCGGCAACGACCTGCAGGCCGTCGGGGTCTACCAGGCCGCCCGCGCGCTCGGGCTACGGATTCCCGCCGACCTCAGCGTGGTCGGCTTCGACGACCTGCCGGTGGCCACCCTGGTCGACCCGGCACTGACCACCGTGCACCAGCCGCTGCGCGAGATGGCGGTCACCGCCACCGAACTGGCGCTCGCCCTCGGGCGGGGGGAACCGACCGGCCAGGTCCGCCTGGAGCTGGCGACCACCCTGACCGTACGCCACAGCACCGCGCCACCGCCCGCCTGACCGGCGACGCCGGGTCGCCGCCGCCCGGGTTCACGACGGACCCCGGCCGGCGCGGGGGCGTCGCTCACAGCCCGGCGCAGGGGCGCTCGTCGAGCGTGCAGCCCTGGGGTGCCTTGGTGACCGGGTCGGCGGTGCGGACGTCGAAGCGGATGGCCTGCGTCCCGCCCGCCGCGACGGCCGGGCCGGTGAAGGTGACCGACTGCCCGTCCTGTCGCCAGTCGGCGCCGGTCACCTCCGCCGCCGAACTGCCCCGGGGCAGCGTGACGACGACCGTCCAACCGGTGGCCGGCGTCGCGCCCGGGTTGGCGACCACCACCTCCCCGGTGTACCCGAAGACCCGGGTCGACACCGTCGCGTACCGGGCGTCCAGCGGCCCCGCGACCGCCGGGGTCGGGGTGGGGGTCCGCGACGGGGTAGCCGACGGCGACCGGCTCGGCGGGGCGCTGCGCGACGGCGGGGCCGACGTCGGGCGTGCCGACACGACGGACCGCGACGGGCTCGGCGTGGCGGTCGGGCGCACCGACGGCGCCACCGGAGCCGCCCCGGTCGGTTCCTCCCGCTCCGGTGGCAGCAGGGCCCAGCCGGCCAGTCCGAGCGCCAGCGCCGCCGTGCCCGACCCGACCACCACCCAACCGGTACGGCCCCGGGTCGACGGCCGGGCCACGTCCGCCATCAGCGCCACCGGCAGCACGGCGGTCGGCGCGGCGCTGTCCCGCCGCAGGTCGACCTCGCGGAACGCCAGCCAGTCGAGCAGCGCGGGCAGGCGTCCGGCCAGCGACTGCCGGTAACACTCCTCGCGCCGCGCGCCCTGCCCGGCGGACCAGTCGCCCTGCTGCACGGTCTCCCGGACGGTCACCCGGCAGCCCTCGGCGGTGGTGGTGAGGACGAAGGTCAGCTCGGTGTGCCGCGTCCCCTCGACACACCGCACCACGAGCAGCTCCGGCGCCCGCTGGCGCACGGCCGCGATCTCGACGTCGCCGTCGAAGCCGGGCAGCCCCGCGGTGCCCACCCGCCACCGGCCCGGCCGGTCGGGCACCGCCTCGGCCCCGGCGAACCAGCGGGCCAGCAGCGCCGGATCGGTCACCGCGCGCCAGACCCGGTCGGCGGGGTGCGGCAGGTCGACCTGCGTGCCGATCTCGATCACGGCGAGAGACTCTACGGCCCGCACGCCCCCTAAGTGAATCTGGTCGCCACGATCGACCCAGCTCACTGCGGTACGACTTGACGAAACACATGTTATCGCTCACAGTCGATGTCGAGGACCACCGCACCTGATGGCTCACCGGGCGAGCCGTGCTGGTCGAGCCTCGGATCGCGACGTCCCCCCAGGGCATGTGGGACGTCGGGTCAGGATTTCCCATCAGTAGCTGCCGGCGACGGCGCGACCGGCCCCGAGCAGGGGCGGGACGACTCCGTCGACGGCCGGCCCGGTCTCCTCGAAGGAGGATCATGGCGCCCTTTTCGGGAGGCGCTGCGCCGTTGCCCACAGCGGGTGATCCTCTCGCCGATCCGGGCTGCGGCCCCGGCGTCGAGGTCACCGGGGTCGACGGCCGGCACGGACCGCGACCGGGACATCGCCGACTGTCCCTCGTCCGGGCCGGGTACGGCGGCCACGATGGTCCGTCCTGGCCGACTGGACGGCGGACCCCGCCGGCCGGCACGACCCACCGCACCGGGAACCGGGCAACTCAGCACCACCACCGCTGCACCCACCTCGAGAAGGATGCGACATGAGACCCAAGAGAGCCCTACTGGCCACGGCGACCCTCGCCGTGGCCGGCGCACTCACCGTCGGGATGACGTTGGCGATGGCCCCCGCAGCCAGCGCCGGGACGACCCTGCGGGCGGCGGCGGCCGAGAAGGGCCGCTACTTCGGCGCGGCGGTCGCGACGGGCAAGCTGTCCACCAGCACCTACACCACCATTCTCAACCGCGAGTTCAACTCGATCGTGGCCGAGAACGAGATGAAGTGGGACGCCACCGAGCCGCAGCAGGGCCGGTTCAACTACACCGGCGGCGACCGGATCGTCAGCCACGCCCAGGCCAACGGGATGAGCGTGCGTGGCCACGCGCTGCTCTGGCACCAGCAGGAGCCGGGCTGGGCGCAGGGCATGTCGGGCAGCGCGCTGCGCAGCGCGATGATCAACCACGTCACCCAGGTCGCCACCCACTTCCGCGGCAAGATCTACGCGTGGGACGTGGTGAACGAGGCGTTCGCCGACGGCGGTAGCGGTGGGCGTCGTGACTCGAACCTGCAGCGCACCGGTAACGACTGGATCGAGGCGGCGTTCCGGGCCGCCCGGGCCGCCGACCCGGGCGCGAAGCTCTGCTACAACGACTACAACACCGACGGGGTCAACGCGAAGTCGACGGGCGTCTACAACATGGTGCGGGACTTCAAGTCCCGGGGCGTGCCGATCGACTGCGTCGGCTTCCAGTCCCACCTGGGCACCACGATCCCGGGTGACTACCAGGCCAACCTCCAGCGCTTCGCCGACCTCGGCGTGGAGGTGCAGATCACCGAGCTGGACGTGATGACCGGCGGCAACCAGGCCAACATCTTCGGCACGGTCACCCGGTCCTGCATGGCCATCTCCCGGTGTGCCGGCATCACCGTGTGGGGGGTGCGCGACTGCGACTCGTGGCGCGGCTCCGACAACGCCCTGCTGTTCGACTGCAACGGCAACAAGAAGCCGGCGTACGACTCGGTGCTGAACGCGCTCAACGCGGGTCCGGGCATCCCGAACCCGACGACCACGCCGCCGAACCCGACCACCACCCCGCCGAACCCGACGACCACGCCGCCGAACCCGACGACGCCCCCTCCGGGTGGGTCGGGGTGCTCGGCGTCGGTGTCGTTGAATTCGTGGACCGGTGGTTTCGTGGCCACGGTGAAGGTGACCGCGGGTTCGTCGGGTACGCGTGGGTGGACGGTGAGCATGACGTTGCCTGGTGGTTCGAGTGTGACCGGTACGTGGTCGGCGACGGCCAGTGGTAGTTCCGGGACGGTGCGGTTCACGAATGTGGACTACAACGGTGCGCTCGGTGCGGGTCAGTCGACCGAGTTCGGGTTCCAGGGCAACGGCAGCGGGGCGGGGATGACCCCCACCTGCACCGCCAGCTGAGTACCGCCTCACTCCAGTACCACAGTCAGTTGAGTACCACCGTGAGTTGACTACCACCGCCGCCGGCCCGACCCGGGTGCACCGGGTCGGGCCGGCGGTGCATCCCCCACCCGCCGGCCGGTGCGACGCGCCCGGCCGGACCATCGTCGGCCAGCCCCGGACCAGGCCAGTCCGGACCGTCGCCCCGTACGCCGGGACGGCCCGTCGTCCGTCGCTGACCACCGACTCCGACAGAGGAACCGTCGATGAAACCCCGACTCGCACTGCTGGCCGCCGCGCTGGCGACCGCGCTGGCGACCGTCACCGCCGTGGTCGCGGCCCCCAACCCGGCGTCGGCCGCGACGCTGACCCAGGTGACCAACTTCGGCACCAACCCGACCAACCTGCAGATGCACCTGTACGTGCCCGACCGGGTGGCCGCCCGGCCGGCGCTGCTGCTGGCGCTGCACTACTGCACCGGCAGCGGCCCGGCGCTGCACACCGGCTACGGGCTCAGCTCGCTGGCCGACCGCTACGGCTACATCGTGATCTACCCGTCGGTGACCCGTAGTAGCAAGTGCTGGGACGTCTCCTCCCCGCAGGCGCTGCGGCGCAACGGCGGCAGCGACCCCGTGGGCCTCATGTCGATGATCGACTACGTGCGCAACCGCTACCCGGTCGACGCGAACCGGATCGGCGTCGCCGGGTTCTCCTCCGGCGCGATGATGACCAACGTGATGGCGGGGGTCTACCCGGACGTGTTCAACGCCGGCGTCAGCTCGTCCGGCGTGCCGTTCGGCTGCTTCGCCACCACCAACGGCTCGGAGTGGAACAGCGAGTGCTCCGGCGGGCGGATCGTGAAGACCCCGCAGCAGTGGGGTGACCTGGTCCGTAACGCCTACCCCGGCTACACCGGCAAGCGGCCCCGGATGCAGATCTGGCACGGCACCACCGACACCACGCTGAGCTACGTCAACTTCGGCGAGCAGGTCAAGCAGTGGACCAACGTGCTCGGTGTCTCGCAGACCCCCAGCTCCACCGACTACCCGCAGACCAGCGCCACCCGTACCCGCTACGGCGGCACCGGTGGCACGCCGCCGGTGGAGGCGATCAGCTTCCAGGGCTACGGGCACTCCATCCCGTTCGACGCCGCCCAGGCCGTCCGTTTCCTCGGCTTCGACAGCGCCAGCCCCACCACCCCGCCGCCGAACCCGACGACCACCCCGCCGAACCCCACCACCGGGCCGCCGAACCCGACCACCCCGCCGCCGACGACCCCGCCGGCCACGGGCGGCTGTTCGGCGTCGGTGTCGTTGAATTCGTGGACCGGTGGTTTCGTGGCCACGGTGAAGGTGACCGCGGGTTCGTCGGGTACGCGTGGGTGGACGGTGAGCATGACGTTGCCTGGTGGTTCGAGTGTGACCGGTACGTGGTCGGCGACGGCCAGTGGTAGTTCCGGGACGGTGCGGTTCACGAATGTGGACTACAACGGTGCGCTCGGTGCGGGTCAGTCGACCGAGTTCGGGTTCCAGGGCAACGGCAGCGGGGCGGGGATGACCCCCACCTGCACCGCCAGCTGACCGACGCGGCCGACGGCTCCGGGCGGCGCACCCCCCGCAGAGGTGCTCCGCCCGGAGCCCCGTCGCGCCCGAACACCCGGGCGACCTCCGACAGGGCGCAGGGCCGGGGAGCGAACCCGGCCCTGCGCCTCCCTCACCGGCGGAGGAGTCCCCGCCGCGTCACACCGGCGTCCGCCGCCACTGCTGGTTGGCGCCGGTGCCGCAGGTCCACTGCACGACCTGCACCCCGTCGGTCAGCCCGGCGTTGAGCACGTCGAGACACTTGTTGCTGTGCCGGGCCACCAGCTGCACCCAGCCGTCACCGACGTCCTGGAGCCGCCACTGCTGGTTGGTGCCCCCGTTGCAGGTCCACTGCACCACCCGGGCGCCGTCCGCGGTCGTGCCGGCACCGCCGTAGACGTCGAGGCACTTTCCGCTGTTGACGCTCACCACCGTGGACCAGCCGCCGCCGACGTCGGAGAACCGCCACCGCTGGTTGGCCTGACCGTTCGCGGCCCACTGCACGACGTTCGCGCCGTCGGTCGTGGCGGCGTTGCTGACGTCCAGCAGCTTCGCGCTGTGCCGGGCGGTCAGCGTCGCGGTCGTCGGGGTCGGGGTGGTGGTCTGCGGCGTCAGCCGGTAGAGCCCGGCGCCGTGGGCGGGCAGCGAGCGGCTGAACGTCCCGGTCGAGGTGCCCAGGGCCGCACCGGACCACAGGTCGGTCGCGGTGGCCGAGCCGATGCCCAGCTCGGCGAGGTTCAGCGACACGGTGGCCGCCGCACCCTCCCGGTTGAACAGCGCGACGTACCGGTCCGTGCTGTCCGGCACGTCGGCGACCCACACCTGCCGGGTGCCGCCGGTGAGCTGCCGGTTGTTGGCGCTGCGCTGGTCGACCGCCAGCACCGCGCTGTTGGTCATCAACGCCAGCTCCGCCGGCCGGTTCTCCACCAGGTTGCCGCCCCACATCAGCGGGGCCCGGTTGATCACCCAGAGCGACATGAGGGTGCGTTGCTCGTCCGCGCTGAGGTTCGAGTAGCGCGGCGAGCCGACCGGACCGTACTTCGACAGCCGGCCGATCGGGATCATGTCGGGATCGGGCCAGGCCCCCGTCCTGCGGTACGGCGTCCAGTTGCGTAACTGGTCGAACAGGGCGTCCACCGACGACCAGTTGTCCCACAGGTCGTTGACGATCCGCCACATGTGCGCGTTGCTCTGCACGTGCGGGCCGGCGGACAGCGGCGTCGCCCCCGGCGACAGGCTCAGCACCATCGGCCGGCCACTGCGCCCGATCGCCGTCCGGTAGCCCTCGACCTCCGCCTGCCGGTACGTCGGCGCGGCGATGTCGTCGACCTTGACGAAGTCGACGCCCCACCCGGCCAGCAACTGGAACACCGAGTCGAGGTACGCCTGCGCGCAGGGGTTGGACATGTCCAGCCCCCACATCAGGTTGAGCCAGGCCGCGCTGTTGCCGGCATCGATCTGGTTGGCCCGGCACGAGGTGCCGAGGATCGGCACGTTGTCCGCGACCGCCTGCCGCGGGATGCCCCGCATCAGGTGTACGCCGAACTTCAGCCCCTGGGCGTGCACGTGGTCGGCCAGCGGCTTGAACCCGTTGTCGCCGGCCGCCGACGGGAACCGGGTGGTGTCGGGCAGCAGCCGCCCGTTGGCGTCCATCCGGAGCCGGGGTTGCAGGTTGGCGTCCTGGTTGGGGCTGCCGTTGTGCTGCCCGGGGAAGTACCAGCCCCAGTCGACGACGATGTACTGCCAGCCGTACTGGCGCAGGTTCGCGCCCATGTAGTCGGCGTTGGCCCGCACGTCGGCCTCGGTGACGCTCCAGTTGAACGAGTCGTAGCTGTTCCACCCCATCGGCGGGGTGTCGGCGACGCCGTTGTCCCACGCCTGCGCCGGTTGGGGCCCGGCCGCGCCGACCAGGCCCGTCACGAGCAGGAGGGCGGTGGCGAGCAGGACGGCCACCCGTCGGGTCGCCGCAGAAGTGACACGGTGCTGCATCGGACCTCCTCGGCCATCGGGGTCAGCGGTATCCGGCGGCGGTGATGTTGGCCTGCACCGCGTTCTCGGTGGCGTCCGACGGGTAGCCGGCGACCATCGCGCCCTCGTAGAACGTGCCGACGCTCTGGTTGGTGTTGTCGATGCAGCAGTCCCCGCCGCTGCCCAGGATGATCGCGCCCTGCTTGCGCATCGGGCTGTACCCGCGCGGCAGCGACCCGTCGTAGAGGGTGTAGAGGCTGCCGGACTGGGCGTTGCTGCCCTTGATGGCGAAGCGTGAGGTGCCGTTGTTCTTCAGGGTGGCGGTGACGAACTTGCTGGTGAACGCCCGCTGGTTGGAGTTCCACGAGCTGCTGCCGCCGGGGTAGAGGCCGTACTCCAGGTCGGCCTGCACCCACGGGCCGGAGCCGGAGCAGCCGCCGAACCAGCAACTGGTGCCGAAGTAGATCGCGTCCATCGCGCCCGCGCCGTCGGCCCGCCTGGTGGTCTCGCTGTTGCCGTAGTCGAAGCAGCAGCCGCTGTTCACGTGGGTACCGCTGGTGACCATGTACATGCCCTCGGGCGCGGAGCCGGTCGGCACCCCGGTCAGGTGCCCGTCACGCCAGTAGCTGCTCTTGCCGGGGATGTAGAGCGAGTAGACCTTGTCCCCGCCGACCGTCACCGACTCCTTGTTCGCGACCGCCGGCTGGACGGCGCCACCGACGCCGCCGGCACCCTGGTAGCCGAGGTTGTTGCCGCGTCCGGACTGGTCAAAGATGATCGTGATGACGCAGGTGGTGTTCGCGCAGAAGCTGTCCTGGCTGGCGGCGTTGGCCCGCCCGCCCGGCGACAGCACCCCGATGTTGCGGGTGGTGTTGTCCGAGGACCGGCGCACCTGGTAGAGCGAGCCGTTGTAGGCGGCGTAGAGCGCCCGGGTGGTGCTGTGCGCCGCGATGCAGGCGGTGCCGCCGGCGGCGTAGATGTCACACGGCTGGCTGGTGCCGGGCGGCGGCGTGGTCGGTGGCGGGGTGGTGGGCGGCGGCGTGGTCGGCGGTGGGGTGGTCGGCGGTGGCCCGGTGGTGGGGTTCACCCCGCCGGTGCAGGTGGTGCCGTTGAGACTGAACGCGGTGGGGGCGGGGTTGCTGCCGGTCCAGGAGCCGTTGAAGCCGAAGCTGGCGGTGCCGTTGGTGGGGATCGCGCCGTTGTAGCTGGCGTTGGTGACGGTGACCTGGGCGCCGGCCTGGGTGAAACTGCCGTTCCAGAGCTGGGTGATGGTCTGTCCGGCGGCGTAACTCCAGGTCAGCCGCCACCCGTCCACCGGGTCGCCGAGGTTGGTGATGGTCACGTTCGCGCCGAAACCACCCTGCCAGGACGAGCTGACGGTGTAGTTCACCTGGCAGCCGGCGGTGGCGGCCGAGGCCGGGGTCTGGGTGGCGGCGGCGGTGACGAGCAGGAGGGCGGTGGCGGTGGCGGCGACCAGCGCCGGCCGTCGGCGGAGGAATCGGTTTTCTCGCACGGGATCTCCTGGTGGTGGACGGATGGTGCGGTACGCCCCGGCGGCCGGGTCACCCTCCGCCGCCGCGCGGGGACGACGACGGGGTGACCCGGCCGTGGCGGGTCAGGCGGTCACGCAGGTCGCACCGTTGAGGGTGAACGTCGCGGGGGCGGCGGCGTTGCCGGTGTGGGTGGCCTGGAAACCGATCGTCGTCGACGCCCCAGGGGCCAGCGTGCCGTTGTAGCTGACGTTGGTGGCGGTGACCTGGCCGCTGCTCGGCGCGTAGCTGGCGTTCCAGCCGCCGGTGATCACCTGCCCGGCGGGCAGGGTGAACCCCAGGGACCAGCCGTCGATCGTCGTGCTCCCGGTGTTGACGATGGTGATGCTCGCGGTGAGCCCGTTGTTCCACGCGCTGATCGTGTCGGTGACCCGGCAGGCCCCCGACTGCGGCGACGACGTCGGCGTGGGCGTCGGGGTGGAGGTCGGGGTGACCGTCGGCGTCGGGGTCGGCGTGACCGTCGGCGTGGGGGTGGGGGTGGGGGTGGCCGTCGGGGTGGGGGTCGGCGTCGGGGCGCTACCGTCCAGGCCGAGGAAGGTGATGGCGTACGCGAGCTGTCCGGCCATCGGCAGCTGGTGACCCACCCCGGCGATGCTGATCCCCTCGACGGGGGCCTGTGACCCCGTCCCGCCGTACCGGGTGCGGGTCCAGGACGACTGGGGACGGTCGGTGACGGTGGGCGTGGTGCTCAACCCGTGCAGGTTGGTCCACTGCTTGATCTCTTCACCGAAGTTGGGGTACGCCAGGGTGGTGTCCGTCGCACCGTGCCACAGCTGCATCCGGGGATAGCGGCCCGTGTACCCGGGGTACATGGCGCGGGCCTGGTCGCCCCACTGCTGCGCTGTCTTGATCACGTTGCCGCCGGAGCACCTGCTGTTCCACAGTGAGCCGTCGGTGGTGGCGAAGCAGCCGGCCGGCACGCCGGAGAACGCCGACGCGGCGGAGAACACGTCGGGGTACTGCGCCGCGAGCACATTGGTCATCATCGCGCCGGAGGAGAAGCCGGAGACCACGATCCGGGCCGGGTCGACCGGGTAACGCTGCCGGGCGTACGCGACCATGGACATGATCCCGGTCGAGTCACCGCCGCCGTTGCGGGTGAGCGCGGCGGGGGTGGAGACGTCGAAGCAGTTCCCGCTGCGGGTGGCCTCGGGCACCACGATGAGGTAGCCGTAGCGGTCGGCGGCGGTCACGAAGTCGCGCCCGTTGCCGTTGAAGATTCCGCTGGCCGAGCCGCCGCAGTAGTGCACCAGCAGCAGCAGCGCCGGCCGGGGCGCCAGGTTGTTCGGGGCGTACAGGTACATGTTGAGGTTGGTGGGATTGTTGCCGAATCCCGTCACTCTGGTCAGGGTCGCCGCGGTCGCTGGCTGTGCCGTCACCAGGACGGTGGCTGCCGCGACACCGAGGACGACGGCTGCCAGCGCGGCGCGCAGACTGCCCTTCATCGGTGGCCTTTCTTCCGGGGTGGGAGCGCCGCGCCGGGGGCGGTACGGGCCGCCACGCCGGCGTCGGCCGGGCCCGGGATCGACAGGAGGTCACCGGGCGGTCCGAGGGTCGTTCCCGAGAATTGACGAACGTCGTTACGTTAACGTTAACAGTGACCGCTGTCCATAGCTGGCGGTCGCGGCACGGAGCCGGCGCGGCCGGGGCCTGGGGCGGCGGTGGGCCCTGCGACGGTGACAGCGGCGACGCGGCCGGCCGGTCACCGGGGTGGGGCGACGCTGTCCCGGGTGATCAGGGTGGGGGAGACGGTCCGCCGCAGGGTGTGGTCGACGCCCGCGTCGATCTGCGCGAGCAGCAGGTCGAGGCTGGCCTCCGCCACGGTGTCGAAGTCCGGCCGGACGGTGGTCAACGGCGGGATGAAGTACGCGGCGTCCGGCACGTCGTCGAAGCCGACCACGCTGACCTCCTCCGGCACCCGCCGACCGTGCTCGTGCAGCGCGTGCAGCACGCCCAGCGCGAGGTCGTCGTTGGCCGTGAAGATCGCGGTCACCTCCGGGGTCCGGGCCAGCATCTGCCCGCAGCGGTATCCCGAGGCGGCGGACCAGTCGGCCTGGAGCACCGGCGGGATCTCCGCGCCCGCCGCCTGCAACGTCTCCCGCCACCCCGCGATCCGCCCGGCGCTGTCGAACCAGTCCGCCGGGCCCGACACGTGCCAGACCGTGCGGTGGCCGGCGTCCAGCAGGTGCCGGGTGGCCAACCGGCCACCCTCCACCTGGTCGATGGTGACCAGCGGCACCGGTCGACGGGGGTCACCGTCCACGGTGACCAGCGGAATGTCGGTGGGCAGGCACTCCAGCGCCTCGCCGGCCGACTCCACCGGCGCGATCACCACGATCCCGGCGACCCGGTGGGCGAGGTGCCGTTCGACGACGGCGGTGATGGAGGTCCGGTCCAGGTTGCGCACGCTGCCCACGCTGACCGCGAAGCCGGCCTCGGCCGCGGCGAGTTCGAACGCGGACAGCAGGGAGGCCGGGCCGTAGAGGGTGGTGTTGAGCGCCACCACACCGAGCACCTGGGACCGTCCGGTGACCAGGGTGCGGGCCGCCCGGTTCGGCCGGTAGCCGAGTTCGGTGATCGCGGCCTGGACCCGCAGGCGGGTCTGCTCCCGCACGTGCGGATGCCCGTTGAGGACCCGCGACACGGTCTGGTGGGACACTCCGGCGAGGCGGGCCACGTCTCTCATCGCTGGAGCGCGCACAGTCATCCCACACCTCTCGGTCCGCCCCGCAGCCCGTTGCCGGCGCAGCGACCCGGCTCGGCGTCCGGGCAGGGACGACGGACACGAGGCATGGGCGCACACGCCGTGGACAACGCTGGATCAGCGAGAGTCTACGCGGCGTGTCGCCCCGGATGGGTCGGTGACGCGGCCGAGTGTCGTCCGCGTGCCGTGATATTCGTCATCACGGAGCGCGGGCGGTGGGCGAACTGGCGGTTACGGGTGGCCTGGTCCCTCCCTGGATCCTCGCGGGGCCCGGCCCGCGTCGCGCCGGGCCGGCCGACCTGTGGTGCAGCATGTCCTCGACCGGTGCGTCGGAGGCGTGTCGACGGTGCGCCACCGGTGGGCAAGCCATGCCACGACGACCTGCCGTATCGATCGAATCGGATGCTACTCGAAACCGTTCGGTAACGACAAGGACAGGTTTCTGCGATCCGCCGACACCGCCCGGTTCAGTGGTCGTACGCGACGGCGGTGCTGTCCCGCACCACAAGCGTGGTCGCCAGCTCCACCCGGGTCTGGGCGAGGCTCTCGTTGGCGGCCAGGGTCAGCACCATCCGGGCCGCCACGGCGCCCATCTCGGTCAACGGCTGCCGCACCGAGGTCATCGGCGGCCCGCAGAACATGGTGTACGGGATGTCGTCGAAGCCCACCACGCTGAGGTCCCGGGGGATCCGCCGACCGGCCAGCCGGGCCGCCTCGTAGACCCCGAGCGCCTGCAGGTCGTTGCCGCACACGATCGCGGTCGGTGCCGGGTCCTGCCGGAGCAGTTCCTGGCCGTGGTTGAGGCCGTCCTCGAAGGAGAACCAGTGGCCGTGGCGCAGCCAGCGCGCGGGTAGTCCGACCCCGGCCGCCTCCAGGGCCGCCCGCGCGCCGTCCAGCCGGGCCTTGGCGCAGAGCCGTTCGGTCGGTCCGGAGATCACCCCGATCCGGCGGTGGCCGAGGTCGAGCAGGTGCCGGGCGGCCTCGAAGCCGCCGCTCCAGTTGGTCGAGGTCACCGACGGGACGGCGTGCAGCGGCGGCTCGCCGGTGGGGTCGAGGACCACCAGCGGGATCGCGCTCGCCGCCAGCAGGGCGTGCTGTTCGGAGGTGAAGCCGAGGTGGACCGCGATCACCCCGGTCGGGCGGCGGGCCAGCAGGTCGCGGGCCCAGAACCGGCCCTCCGAGACCTGCCGGCGGGCGTCGGTGAAACCGACGGCGAACCGGTGCGCCCCGGCGACCTGCTGCACCCCCTGCATGATGGTCACCGCCAGGTTGCTCTGCATGCCGTAGAAGACCACCTCGATGCTGGCGTGCGGGGTGCCCAGTTCCGGCCGGCGGTAGCCGTGCTCGCGCAGCAGCGCCTCCACCCGGGCGCGGGTCTCCGCGGCGACCCCCGAGCGGCCGTTGAGGACCTTCGACACGGTGGGCGCCGACACGTCCGCCAGTTGGGCGATGGTGGTCAGCGTGGGTTCGCCCCGCCGGCGGCTGCTCCGCTGCGGCCCCGCCGCCCGCCCGGTCGGCGTGCCGGTGGCCGTGGTGGGGACGGGTACGGGCGCGTCGCGGGTGGGGTCGACGGGGACGGGCCGGGCGTCGTCGGCCGGGGTGCGCGGTGCCGGCGTGCGCGCGTGCTGCCGTCGTACGGTGTCGAGCAGCCGGCTGCGGACGGATTCGGCGTGCCGCGCGGCGGCCGGCCCGGCGGGTACGGTCTCGGTGAGGTAGCGCCGCCGCCCGGACGCTGGGTCGATGCCGGCGTACACCCGCACCCGCAGGGAGCCGCTGGGCAGCTCCTCGATCTCACCACGGGCCCGTCGACCAGGCCTGGAGCCAACTGACATGGAGCTATCGTATTCGATGTCAGGTGCTCCGGTGGCTCCATGATGGCTCCATGATCTGGTGCTCCCGCGTCCGCCGGCCCGGGTGGCCGCCGCCCGCCCGGTGCGCTCCGTCCGTTCCGCCGCCGCCCCTGCCGTCGGGGCGGGGCGGTGGGGCGACCCGCAGTGGATCGATGCATGGAAGCAGTTGAATACCCCGAAACGCTTCCGTAACATGGGGGACCATTGTTAGCGCTCACACCGGGTGGTCGAGCGGACGGATTCCCGTGTCCCGCACCGGCCCCGGCCGGGGCGGCGCCACTGATTGGAGACCTCGTGAAGCGATTCGTGCGAGCCCGGAGCTGGGGGCGGGCGGCAGCGGCCGGCCTGCTCCTGGCGGGCGTCCTGGTGGGCGTACGCGCCCCGATGGCGCAGGCGTTGGACAACGGTGTGGCGCGGACGCCGCCGCTGGGGTGGAACAGCTGGAACACGTTCGGCTGCAACATCAGCGAGGCGTTGATCCGGCAGATGACCGACGCGATGGTCAGCTCCGGCATGAAAGACGCCGGCTACCAGTACGTCGTGGTCGACGACTGCTGGATGAACCCCAACCGCGACTCCGCCGGCAACCTCCAGGGCGACCCGACCCGCTTCCCCTCCGGCATGAAAGCCCTCGGCGACTACATCCACGCCCGCGGACTCAAATTCGGCATCTACCAAGCCCCCCTCGACAAAACCTGCGCCCAGTACTTCAACTCCTACCCCGGCGCCACCGGCAGCCAAGGACGCGAAGCCCAAGACGCCCGCCAGTTCGCCAACTGGGGCGTCGACTACCTCAAATACGACTGGTGCTCACCCACCGGCACCATCGACGACCAGGTCCGCGCCTTCGCCAAAATGCGCGACGGCCTCGCCGCCACCGGCCGCCCCATCGTGCTCAGCATCAACAGCAACAGCATCCACTCCAAGACCGGACCCCAACGCGACTGGGGCGACGTGTCCAACATGTGGCGCACCACCGAAGACATCACCAACACCTGGAACAGCGGCCAAACCAACGGCTACCCCATGGGCATCCAAAACATCATCGACGTCACCGTCCCCCTCGCCGCCCGCGCCAAACCCGGCGCCTTCAACGACATGGACATGATGGAAGTCGGCCGCGGCGGCATGACCGACACCGAAATGCGCTCCCACTTCGCCCTCTGGGCCATCCTCGCCTCACCACTCATCGCCGGCAACGACCTCCGCAACATGAACACCGCCACCCAAACCATCCTCAAGAACGCCAACCTCATCAGCATCAGCCAAGACCCCCTCGCCCTCCAAGCCACCCAAATCTCCTTCGACGGCACCCGCCGGGTACTCGCTAAACGACTCGCCAACGGCGACACCGCCGTCGCCCTGTTCAACCAAGGCAGCTCCACCACCACAATCACCACCACCACCGCCGCCATCGGCAAGTCCGGGTCCTCCTTCACCCTGGTCGACGCCTGGACCAACGCCAGCACCACCAGCACCGGCACCATCTCGGCCAGCGTGCCGTCGCACGGCACGGTGGTCTACCGGGTCAGCGGCGGTGGGACCGCCCCGCCGACGACGCCGCCGCCGTCCACGGCGAACGCGCTGTCCAGCGTCTCCTCGGGGCGCTGCCTGGACGTGCCGCAGAGCAACACCGCCAACGGCACCCAGCCGGTGATCTGGGACTGCAACGGGGCGGCCAACCAGCGCTGGACGGCCAACGGCCAGACCCTCCAGGCCCTCGGTAAGTGCCTGGACGCGCCGCTCAACGCCACCGCCGGCGCCAAGGCCCAGATCTGGGACTGCAACGGCGGCACCAACCAGCAGTGGACGTTCAACTCCAACGGCACGATCAGCAACGTGCAGTCCGGCCTGTGCCTCGACGTGAACAACAACGGCACGGCCAACGGCACCACCGTGCTCCTGTGGACCTGCACCGGAGCGGCCAACCAGCGGTGGAACCGGATCTGACCGCGACGTCGTCGGCCACCCGGAACCCCGGGTGGCCGACGACCGGTGGTTGCCGGACCCGGACGGTGTGGTGCGGGCACCGTCCGGGCCGGTCGTCCGACGCCCCCGTCGACGTGGCGGTGGGCGTCGTCCCGCCCGGACGGACGACCGGGCGGTGGTCGGAAACTTCTCAGCCGGTCGCGGTGGCGGCGGGCGTGCCGACCGGGGCCAGCCCGGTGGAGGCCCGGTAGCGGACCGGGATCGGGTCGGTCAGCGCGCCGACGAACTCCCCGTCGACGTGGTCGAGGAACCCGATCAGGGACCAGTCGCCGGTGGGGCCGGCGACCAGCCGGGGCGCGTACAGGTGCGGGTGCGGGAACGGGCGGGCCGTGGCGATGTCCCACGGGCCGCGTACGTCGTGCCCCTCGACCGCCCAGATCCGGTGGCCGTCGCGGCGGGTGCCGGCGGCGTCGGTGGAGAACAGCAGCAGCGGTTGCCCGTCCACGACGGCGACCTGCGGCACCTCCAGGTGCCCGAATCCGGCGGGCACCGACAGCGGTGGCTGCACGGTCCAGTGCAGCAGGTCCGGTGAGGTGGCGTGCCCGACGACGCCCCGGGCCTCGGTCGGCCCGGTGTTCACCCGGGCGGTGACGAGCATGTGCCATCCGTCGCCGTCCGGGTCGGGGAACACCCACGGGTCACGCCAGGCCTGCTCGTACCAGAGGGTCCGGTCGAGCAGTTCGTACCAGGTGGGGTCGGCCTCCACCAGCGGTCCGGTGCCGTGCCGGTGCCAGGTGGTCAGGTCGTCGGAGACGGCCAGGCCGATCCGCTGCACCAGCCCGTCCTCGGCCCGGCCGACCCCGGTGTAGAACAGGTACCACCGCCCGTCCGGGCCGCGCACCGTGCACCCCGTCCAGGTCGCGATGTCGTCCCAGCTCGGCGCGTCGGCCGGCACGATCGCGTCGGCGACGAGCTGCCAGGTGCGCAGGTCCGTGGAGACGGCGTGGCCGATCGTGGCGCGGCGGTGCCGGCGGTGCGGGTCGTGCAGGGCGCGGGAGGCGCGCAGGAAGAACGCGTGCCACCGGTCGGTGTCGTCCCGGGCGTACCAGCTGTCCCACACCCAGTGGTCGGGTAGACGTAGCATGCCGGGGAAGCTAGCACTAAATCGTTTTAGCGGCCAGGTCGGCACTCCTGCGACGACCGGTGTGGGCGCGGTTCGGCGGGCGGTGGGGGAGGGCTAGGCCGGGGCGGCCAGGGAGCGGCGGCGGCGCAGCGGCATGGGCACGAGCGACGGCGCGGCCCCACCCCCGTCGAGCAGGATCTCGACCGCCCGCCGACCCATCTGCTCGTGCGGCAGCGCGGTGGTGGACAGGCCGGGGCGCAGCCAGGCGGCGATCGGGTCGTCGTCGAACGAGACCACCGAGATGTCGTCCGGGACGGTCAGCCCCGCCTCGGCGAGCGCCTGGTAGGCGCCGAAGGCCAACCGGTCGTTCATGCAGATGATCGCGGTGGGTCGGGTCGGTCGGCCCAGCAGCGTCCGCATCGCGGCGTAGCCGTGTTCGGGCAGCCACTCGGCGCAGAAGCACTCGGTCAGCAGGTCGACCCCGGCGTCGTCGAGCGCCCGCTGGACGCCGCGCAGCCGGGCCCGCGCGGCGAGGGAGACCTCGGCGTCGTCCTCCTTGAGCCGGTTGCGGCCGATCAGCGCGATCCGGTCCCGGTGGCCGTGGTCGAGCAGGGCGGTGGTGACCGTACGGCCGGCCCGCTCGTCGTCGGGGAGCACGCAGGGCAGCTCGTCGGAGCTGGTGGCGTTGAGCAGCACCACCGGTCCGCCGAGGATGGCCGGGGGTACGGTCAGCCGGCGGGTGGCCATCGCGGCGTAGATCACGCCGTCGACCTGCCGGTCGAGCATCGCCTCGATGGCGTACTGCTCGAAGGTGGCGTCGCCCTGCGTCTCGGTGATGAGCAGCACGTGGTCCCGCTCCCGGGCGGCGTCGAGCGCGCCCCGGATGAGGCCGCCGGCGAACCGGGTGGTGGCGACGATGTCGGAGACGAACGCGATGGTGGCGGTCTTGCGGGTACGCAGGCTGCGGGCCGCCAGGTTGGGCCGGTAGCCGAGTTCCTCGGCGGCGGCGAAGACGCGCTGGTGCGCCTCGGCCGACAGCCGGGTGCCCTCCCGGCCGTTGAGGACCATCGACGCGGCGGTCTTGGACAGCCCGGCCCGCCGCGCGACGTCGGCCAGGGTTGCTCTGTTGCGGCCCATCAGTCCTCCGAATCGCCGGCGGCGTCGCGGCCGCGCTCCCGCCCATCATGATGCGTGGTCTGGCCCGGCCCGGTGCCGGCGGTCACCCCGGGTGTGTGTCGGTCACCACCCGCGACCGCCGGTGGAGCGGGTGGCCGAGCGTGAACCGGATGTTTCCGGACCGTTGCCTTTTGGTCCTTGACAGCTCAGGTCGCCGCGCGCATGCTCTGCTAAATCAGTTTAGCGGCTACTTTTGACAGGTCGGGCGGCACCCTCGGTGACCCTCGGCATGGTCATCGGTAACGAAAACGCGTGCTGCGGCGGCACGCCGACGGCGACGTACTGTTGCGGCTGGTCACCCACCGTAACGGTCTGCCGGCTCGGCCCGCACCGCGGCCGGGGCACGCACGGAAGAGTCGAGGAGTCCTCAATTGGCTACACCACTGGCAAGGTTCTCCCGCCGGACGGCGCTCCTGGCCCCCGTGCTGGCGTTGGGGCTGGCCGCCACGGCGTGCAGCGCCCCCGGGGCCGACGACGCGCCGCGCACCGGCGGCGACGCCACCGTCAGCACCGAGCTGGGCAGCGACCCGATCACCCTGGAGATGTACGCCGAGACCGGCTTCCCGCTGGCCAAGGCGCTGGCCGACGAGTTCACCAAGCAGTACCCGAACGTCAAGTTCAACATCCGTGAGGACCAGTTCACGGTCATCGTGGAGAACGCGCCCCGGGTGATGGCCTCGGACAACTCGCCCGACATCATCCGGCTCCCCACCATGGTCGACCTGGTCAAGGACGACCTGCTCAAGAACCTCGACCCGTACTTCACCGCGTACGGCTGGGACAAGTTCCCCGCCTCCCAGCTGGTGCAGCTGCGGGTCGGCGACGGCGGCACCACCCGGGGCACCGGGTCGCTGTGGGGGATGGGCCTCGGCTACAGCGTCACCGGGGTGTTCTACAACAAGAAGCTGGCCGAGCAGGTCGGGATGACCCAGCCGCCGGCCACCATCGCCGAGTTCGAGGAGCTGCTGGCCAAGGCCAAGACCGCTGGCGTGCAGCCGATCATGCAGTTCAACAAGAACACCGCGGGCATCAACTTCCCGCACCAGGCGTTGCAGAACCAGTTCGGCGACCCGGCCCAGGTGGCCGACTGGATCTTCCAGAAGCCGGGCGCGACGTTCGACACCCCGGCCGCGCTCAAGGCCACCCAGACCATCCAGAAGTGGGCCCAGGCCGGCTACTTCCCGAAGGACGCCAACGCGCTGGACTACGCGAGCATGGTGGGCGAGTTCCAGAAGAACAACGGCCTGTTCATGTTCAACGGTGACTGGGAGTCGGCCAACCTCGACAAGACGATGCCGGGCAACGTCGGCTTCTTCCTGTTCCCGACCGAGTCGGCCGGTGGCAAGCACGTGGCGATGTCCGCCCCGAACACCTTCGGCATCGGTGCCAAGGCCAAGAACCCCGACGCCGCGGCGTACTTCCTGAACTGGGCGCACACCAACGCCACCGCCCGCGAGATCGCCGTCAAGATCGGCGGCTCCAGCCCGGGTGGCCCGAGCGACCTGCCCGTGCCGGCCGCCGCCCCCGGCACCGTGCTGGCCGAGACGCTCAAGGCGTCGCAGCAGCTCGGTGAGGAGAACGGCGCGGTGGACTTCACCGCCAACGCCACCGGTGGCATCTTCGCCGCCGCGATCACGCCCGAGATGCAGAAGCTGATCGCCGGTCAGCAGACCCCCGAGGGGTACGTGAAGGCGGTCCAGGCCGAGTACGCGAAGGAACTGTCCCGATGACGTCTGCCCTCGGCAGCGTACCGACCGGGCAGGGTGGGACGGCGCCGTCGCCGGACCGTCCCACCCGCCCGTCGCCCGCGCGGGCCCCCCGGAAACGGTGGGCCCGCGCGGGCGGGACGGGCTGGCTCTTCGTCCTGCCCGCCGTGCTGATGTACGCGGTGTTCGTGCTGCGCCCGCTCGCGCTGACCATCCAGTACTCGTTCTACAACTGGAACGGCATCGGGGTGGCCCGCTGGGCCGGGCTGGACAACTACCTCACCGTGTTCACCGACAGCGACCTGCTGAAGATCATCGGGAACGCGCTCGTCCTGATCGTCTTCTTCAGCTTCGTCCCGGTCGCGCTCGGCCTGCTGGTGGCCAGCCTGGTCCGCCGGATCACCACCGGCGTGTTCGGCACCGTCGTCCGGACGGTGCTGTTCCTGCCCCAGGTCATCCCGCTGGTCGCGGCGGGCATCGCGTGGAGCTGGCTGCTGTCGTCCAACGGGCTGGTCAACCAGGTGCTGCGCGCGGTCGGGCTGGGCGGGGTGGCCCGCGCCTGGCTCGGTGACTTCGACACCGCGCTGCCCGCCGTCGGTGTGATCGGCGCCTGGGTCCTGCTCGGCCTCTGCACAATCCTGCTGGTCACCGGCATGAGCAAGATCGACCCCGCGCTGTACGAGGCGGCCCGCCTCGACGGCGCCGGCCCGGTCCGCGAGTTCTTCGCCGTCACCCTGCCCAGCCTGCGCCAGGAGATCGGCGTCTGCCTCACGGTGACCATCATCGCCGCCCTGGCCAGCTTCGACATCGTCTACATCTCCACCAGCGGTGGCCCCGGCCTGCAGACCACGGTGCCCGGCCTGGAGATCTACCGGCTGGCCTTCTCGCAGCGTCAGGTCGGGCTCGCCTCGGCGCTGGCCGTCGTGCTGATGCTGCTGGTGGTGCTCTGCGTGCTGCCGATCCAGCGACTGACCCGGGGGGACAAGTCATGAACCTCAGCCGGCGCGAGAACCTGACCGGCCGGGTCTTCCTGCTCGTCCTGGTCGTGGTCACCCTGCTGCCGTTCG
Organism: Micromonospora humida; assembly: GCF_016901255.1. Lineage (NCBI taxonomy): Bacteria > Bacillati > Actinomycetota > Actinomycetes > Micromonosporales > Micromonosporaceae > Micromonospora > Micromonospora humida. Next base: position 383,387 of record NZ_JAFEUC010000001.1, on the reverse strand, counting down.
TCAGCATGCTCTCCGCGGCGCTCCAGCCCCGGGGCACCGTGCCCAGCGGCCTGGCCTGGCCGTCGGACCCGCAGTGGAGCAACTTCGCCGACGCCTTCACGGTGGCGAACATGGGCGCGCTGCTGCGCTCCAGCCTGCTCATCGTGGCCGGGGTGGTGCCGGTCTCCGTGCTGATCGCCACCATGGCCGGCTTCGGACTGGGTCAGCTCCGGGTCCCCGGTGGCCGGATCGTGTTCGCCCTGCTGCTGCTCGGCCTGACCCTGCCGTTCGAGGCGGTGGTCACCCCGCTGTACTACCAGATGCAGGATCTCGGCCTGCTCAACACCCGCTGGGCGATCATCCTGCCGTTGATCGGGCTCTACATGCCGTTCGCGGTGTTCTGGATGCGGGCCCACTTCAGCAACGTGCCGGTCGAGCTGTCCGAGGCGGCCCGGGTCGACGGCAGCAGCACCTGGCAGCTCTTCTGGCGGGTCCAGGTGCCGCTCGCCCGCCCGGCCATCGCGTCGCTGACCATCCTGATGTTCCTCTGGACGTGGAACCAGTTCCTGCTGGCCATCGTCCTGGTCGACGACCCGGCCAAGCGGACGATGGCGGGCGCGCTCGGGGCGTTCCAGGGGCAGTGGGGCACCGACCTGGTGCTGCTGTGCGCCGGATCGCTGCTGATCCTCACCCCGACCCTGATCGTCTTCCTGATCTTCCAGCGTCAGTTCATCAAGGCCCTGATCCAGGGCTCTCTGAAGGGATAGCAGTGGCCCCGCAGATCCACGGCGACGCCGACGAACGGTACGGGCGGGTGGCCGACGTCTTCCGCGCCAACTTCACCGACCGGGGGGAGGTCGGCGCGGCGGTCACCGTCTACGTCGGCGGCCGCCGCGTCGTCGACCTGTACGGCGGGACCGCCGACCCGCGCACCGGCCGGCCCTGGACGGCGCACACCCCGGTCGTCGTCTACTCCTGCACCAAGGGCATCCTGGCGATCTGCGCCTACCTGCTGGTGCAGCAGGGCCGACTCGACCTGGACGCGCCGGTCACCCGCTACTGGCCGGAGTTCGGCCAGCACGGCAAGGCCGACATCCCGGTGCGCTGGCTGCTCACCCACCAGTCCGGCCTGCCCGCGCTCGACCGCCCGTTGACCCTCGACGAGGTGCTCGCCTGGGACCCGGTGATCACGGCGATCGAGGCCCAGGCCCCGCTGTGGCAGCCGGGCACCGCGCACAGCTACCACCCGATGACCTACGGCTGGCTGATCGGCGAGGTGATCCACCGGATCACCGGCCAGCTGCCCGGCGCATTCTTCCGGGACGCCCTGGCCGGGCCGCTGGGCCTGCGTACCTGGCTCGGGCTGCCGGCCGCCGAACGCGACACGGTCGCCTGGAACATCGCCCCGCCGCCCGAGGCGGAGCCGTTCGTCGACCCGGTGGCCGACCGGGGGATCACCATGGGCGGCGCGTTCGCGTTCCCCGCCGACGCCGCCGGTCTGGTCAGTTTCAACGACCCGGCCATCCAGGCCGCCGGCATCCCGGGCGCGGGCGCGGTGAGCACGGCCGACGGGCTGGCCCGTCTCTACGCCGCCTGCGTGTCGCCGGTGGCGGGACCGCCCCTGCTCGACCGGACGTCGGTCGACGACGCGACCGTCGTACGGTCCCGGGGCCAGCAGCGGCACAGTCCGCCGGACACCGGCCAGCGCTGGGGCACCGGCTTCCTGCTGCACTCCCCGCCGGCCCGGCCGCTGCTGTCCGAGCGCAGCTTCGGCCACGACGGCGCGGGCGGCAACCTCGGCTTCGGCGACGACGCCCACCAGGTCGGCTTCGGCTACGTGGTGAACCAGATGCAGGGCATGGGCGACGAACGCGCCAACCTGCTGACCGCCGCGCTGCGGTCCTGCCTGGACGACTGACCGGCCGGACACGACACCACGCGCCCCGGGCGTCCCGACGACGGGACACCCGGGGCGCGCTGCCGTCCGCCGTCGGGCCGACCCGACGGCCGGGCCTGCGCCTGGTCGGCGCGTCGGCGGCGACCGGCGGAACAGATCGGGCCCGACGCCGGGGTGGCCGGGCGGGACGAACGCCGCCGGGGTGCTCGGTGTAGCCGACCGGGAGGGCCCCGGTGACCAGCCCGGCCATGGCCCACGGCGGTGGCGCTGGCGGAGCTGTCGTAACAGGTCGGAAACCTGGCGTGACGATCCCGCCGGGGGCTCCGGCCCGGTGCTCGGACGCCGGGGCACGCGCGGCGAACCGGTTCGCTGGCCAGGGCCCCGGGGGCCGGTCGGACCCGGCGGACGGGTGATCCACGCGGTGTGCCCCGTTACGAGACCGTGACGTCCGGATTTCCGAGGGACTGTTGACGGCGGCGATGTGAGCGCTAACACTACCCCGAAAGGTGACAGGTGGTCCCCGCAGTCGGCGGGAGTTCTGGAGAGGAGAAACCTGTGCGCAGGAAATTCCTGGTCGCGCTCGGCGGCGCGGCACTGGCGCTCAGCCTGGCCGCGTGCAGCGGCGGGGGCGCCGGCAGCGACGGTGACAGCAGCGACAAGAAGCCCGCCGACCTGACCATCGGCGTCTCCATGCCGACCCAGACCTCGGAGCGGTGGATCGCCGACGGCAAGGCGGTCAAGGAGAAGCTGGAGGCCAAGGGCTACAAGGTCGACCTCCAGTACGCCGGCGACGACATCCCCACCCAGTCCCAGCAGGTCGACCAGATGATCACCCAGGGCGCGGACGTCCTGATCATCGCGGCCATCGACGGCACCGCGCTCAGCGGCCAGTTGGACGCCGCCGCCGCCGCGAAGATCCCGGTAATCTCCTACGACCGGCTGCTGCTGGGCAACAAGAACGTCGACTTCTACGTCAGCTTCGACAACTACAAGGTCGGCGTCGCCCAGGCGACCGCCCTGCTGGTCGGCCTCGGCCTGCAGACCAAGGACGGTGGCAAGGGCACCGCGACCGGCCCGTTCAACGTCGAGCTGTTCGCCGGTTCGCTTGACGACAACAACACCCAGTACTTCTGGGGCGGGGCGATGGACACCCTCAAGCCGTTCATGGACAACGGCACGCTGAAGGTCAAGTCCGGCCAGACCCGCATCGAGCAGGCGGCCATCCTGCGCTGGCAGCAGGAGACCGCGCAGAAGCGGATGGAGGACCTGCTCACCTCCGGCTACAACGACGGCACCGTGGTCAACGGGGTGCTGTCGCCGTACGACGGCATCTCCCGGGGCATCATCACCGCCCTGCAGAACGCCGGCTACGGCAAGGGCGCCAAGAAGCTGCCCGTGGTGACCGGCCAGGACGCCGAGATCGCCTCGGTCAAGCTGATCAACGACGGGGTGCAGAGCTCGACCGTCTTCAAGGACACCCGGCTGCTCGCCGAGCAGGCCGTGATCGCGGCCGAGGCGTTCCTGCAGGACAAGGAGCCGCAGGCCAACGACACCAAGACCTACAACAACAAGGTCAAGGTCGTCCCGTCGTACCTGCTGCCGATCGAGACCGTCTTCAAGGACGACATCACCAAGGTGCTCGTCGACTCCGGTTACTGGTCGGCCGACGAGGTCGCCGCCGGTCAGGCCAAGAAGTAAGTCGGTCGTCGGGCGCGGCGGTCACCGGCCGCCGCGCCCGACGCATCGCAAGCCCGCCTCAGGCTTCGACGATCAGGACGCTGACCATGGACGACACCATCCTCGAGATGCGACGCATCACGAAGACCTTCCCCGGGGTGACCGCACTGGCCGACGTCTCCCTCGCGGTACGCCGGGGGGAGATCCACGCCATCTGCGGCGAGAACGGCGCCGGCAAGTCCACCCTGATGAAGGTGCTCTCCGGAGTGCACCCGACCGGGTCGTACGACGGCGAGATCGTGCTGGACGGCAAGCCGGTGCACTTCCGGGGCATCCGCGACAGCGAGTCCCAGGGCATCGTCATCATCCACCAGGAACTCGCCCTGGTGCCGCACCTGTCGATCGCCGAGAACATCTTCCTCGGCAACGAGCGGCGCGGTCCGGGCGGCCTCATCGACTGGAACCGGGCCAACGCCGAGGCCGCCGAGCTGCTGGCCTCGGTGGGCCTGCACGAGAACCCGGTCACCCCGGTGATCCAGCTCGGCGTCGGCAAGCAGCAGCTCGTCGAGATCGCCAAGGCGCTGTCCAAGAAGGTCCGGCTGCTCATCCTGGACGAGCCGACCGCCGCGCTCAACGACATCGACTCGGCCCACCTGCTCGACCTGCTGCGCCGGCTGCGCGACCAGGGCATCACCTGCATCCTGATCTCGCACAAGCTCAACGAGGTCACCGCGATCGCCGACGCGACCACGGTCATCCGGGACGGGCGCACCGTGGAGACGCTCTCCCTGGCCTCCGGCGAGGTCACCCAGGAGCGGATCATCCGGGGCATGGTCGGCCGGGACCTGGACAGCTTCTATCCCGACCGGGTCTCGTCGCCGGGGGAGGAGGTGCTGCGCATCGAGAACTGGAGCGTGCGGCACCCCACCCAGGACCGGCTCGTCGTCGACGACGCCAGCCTGGACGTCCGCGCCGGTGAGGTGGTCGGCATCGCCGGGCTGATGGGCGCCGGGCGCACCGAGTTGGCGATGAGTGTCTTCGGCCGGTCGTACGGCCGGGACGTGCGGGGCCGGTTGTTCGTGCGGGGCCGGGAGGTCCGGGCGCACAGTGTCGCCGAGGCCATCGAGCACGGCATCGCCTACGTCACCGAGGACCGCAAGCGGTTCGGCCTCAACCTCATCGACGACGTACGGCGCAACGTCTCGGCCGCCGCGCTGGGGCGGCTGGCCCGCTTCGGCTGGGTCAACGGCAACGAGGAGATCAAGGTCGCCGAGCAGAGCCGGCGCGACATGAACATCAAGACGACCAGCGTGATGGCCGTGGTGGGCAAGCTCTCCGGCGGCAACCAGCAGAAGGTCGTGCTGTCGAAGTGGCTGTTCACCAACCCGGACGTGCTGATCCTGGACGAGCCGACCCGGGGCATCGACGTCGGGGCGAAGTTCGAGATCTACACGATCGTCAACCGGCTCGTCGCCGACGGCAAGGCGGTGATCCTGATCTCCTCGGAGCTGCCGGAGCTGCTCGGCATGTGCGACCGCATCTACACCCTCGCCGCCGGTCGGATCACCGGCCAGGTGCCGGTGGCCGAGGCGACCCAGGAGAACCTCATGGATCTGATGACGAAGGACAAGGAGCGCGTGGGATGACCAGCGTCAAGACCTCATCGCCGCCGTCCCCGCCGCCCACCGGGAAGAGTCCGGGCGTCGCCCTGCACGCCGGCACCAGCGACCTGCGTTCGCTGATCATGAACAACCTGCGGCAGAGCGGCATCTACGTCGCGCTGGTCGTCATCGTGGGGCTCTTCGCCGTGCTCACCGACGGGGTGTCGCTGAGCCCCGGCAACATCACCAACATCGTGCTCCAGTACTCCTACATCCTGGTGCTGGCGATCGGCATGGTGATCATCATCATCGGCGGGCACATCGACCTGTCGGTGGGCTCGGTGGTGGCGCTCACCGGGGCGGTCTCCGCCGTGCTGGTCATCCGGGAGGGCTTCCCGTGGTGGGTCGGCATCCTGGCCGCGCTGGCGGTGGGGGTCGCGGTCGGCGCGTGGCACGGCTTCTGGGTGGCGTACGCCGGCATCCCGGCCTTCATCGTGACGCTCGCCGGCATGCTGCTGTTCCGGGGTCTGACCCTGCGGGTGCTGGACAACATCTCGCTGTCCCCGTTCCCCGCCGACTACCAGCAGGTCGCGGCCGGGTTCCTCAACGGTCTGCTCGGTGGGGAGGGCTTCGACGCGTTCACCCTGCTGATCGGTGCGATCGCGGTGGCCGGGTACGCGGTGAGCGGTTTCCGGACCCGGGTGGCCCGGGTGCGCTACCAGCAGCCGGTGGAGTCGTTCCCGCTGTTCGTGGCCCGGGTGGTGCTGGTGGGCGCGGTCATCATGTACTTCGCCTGGCAGTTGGCGCACGCCCGGGGCCTGCCGATCGTCCTGATCATCCTGGCCGCGCTGGTGCTGGTCTACGGTCTGCTCACCCGGCGTACGGTCTTCGGCCGGCAGGTCTACGCGATCGGCGGCAACCTGTCTGCGGCGATGTTGTCCGGCGTGAAGGTGCGGACGGTCAACTTCTGGATGTTCGTCAACATGGGCTTCCTGGCGGCGGTGGCCGGGGTGATCTACTCCTCGCGCTCCAACGGCGCCCAGCCCGCCGCGGGCAACATGTTCGAGCTCGACGCGATCGCCGCCGCGTTCATCGGCGGGGCGGCGGTCACCGGCGGGGTCGGCACCGTGGTCGGCGCGATGGTCGGTGGTCTGATCATGGCGGTGATGAGCAACGGCATGCAGCTCATGGGCGTCGACCAGTCAATCCAGTCGGTGGTCAAGGGCCTGGTGCTGCTCGTCGCCGTGGCCTTCGACGTCTACAACAAGCGCCGCGCCGGCTCCTCCCGCTGACCGGTGACGCGGCACCCGACCGCGTCGTCCCCTTCGCCCGGACACCCCGGGCCGGGTCGGAATCATCCGACCCGGCCCGGGGTGTCGGCATCTGCGCCAGTCGATCGTGTCCGCGCCGTTTCAGCTTGACGAGCATCATGTTATCGCTCACAGTCTATGGATAGCTGAAGCCGTTCCCACAGCGGCTGGTCGGCAGCCCCGACCTGTCGCTGTGCCGCGTCGTGCGCCATCGCGGACGCGCCGCCGAGTGAACGTTGACATCGGCAGGCTTCGAACAATGCGACGACGGTGCCCCGCGTTCCCGGCGCGACCGTCGTCCCACCGTTGGTGAAGGAGGGTCATGGTAGCCATGGGTGAGGTGCCGGTCGCGGTCCGGCGACGGCGCGGCTGGTGGTCACGGGTCGTCGCCGCCCTGATGACGCTGCTGGTGGGCGGTGGGCTCGTCGTGGTCCAGTCGACCGGCGCGGCGGCGGCGACGGTGGACACCACCGCCTGGTACGTGCTGGTCAACCGCAACAGCGGCAAGGCCCTCGACGTGTACAACTTCGCCACCAACGACGGCGCGCGGATCACCCAGTGGACCCGCGGCGACGGCACCAACCAGCAGTGGCAGTTCGTCGACTCCGGCGGCGGCTACTACCGGTTGAAGTCGCGGCTGTCGGGCAAGGTGCTCGACGTCTACAACTTCTCCACCGCCGACGGCGCGTCGATCGTGCAGTGGACCGACGGCAACGGCTCCAACCAGCAGTTCCGGCTCGCCGACTCGGCCGACGGCTACGTCCGGCTGCTCAACCGCAACAGTGGCAAGGCGGTCGAGGTGCAGAACGCCTCCACCGCCGACGGCGGCAACATCGTCCAGTACGCCGACTGGGGCGGCACCAACCAGCAGTGGCAGCTCGTCCGGGTCGACGGCGGCACTACCCCGACCACGCCGCCGCCCACCACGCCGCCGGCGAGCGGCTCGTTCACCAACCCGGTGGTGTGGCAGGACTTCGCCGACGTCGACATCATCCGGGTCGGCGACGCGTTCTACCTGTCCGCCTCGACCATGCACTACTCGCCGGGCGCTCCCATCCTGCGCTCGTACGACCTGGTCAACTGGGAGTTCGCCGGGCACTCGGTGCCCAAGCTGGACTTCGGCACGAAGTACGACCTGAACGGCGCGCGGGCGTACGTCAACGGGATCTGGGCGTCGACACTGAACTACCGCCCGAGCAACCGCACCTACTACTGGGCCGGCTGCATCGACTTCGCCAAGACCTACATCTACACGGCCGCCGCGGTCGACGGGGCGTGGAACCAGCACTCCACCATCAACAAGTGCTACTACGACGCCGGCATGCTGGTCGACGACAACGACACCATGTACGTCGCGTACGGCAACAGCCAGATCAGCGTGGCGCAGCTCTCGGCGGACGGTAAGAGCGAGGTACGCAGCCAGCAGGTGTTCTCCACCCCGTCGAGCGTGGGCACCCTGGAGGGGGCCCGGTTCTACAAGCGCAACGGCAGCTACTACATCTGGCTCACCCGGCCGGCCAACGGCCAGTACGTGCTGAAGTCGTCGAGCCCGTTCGGCCCGTACGAGATGCGGCAGGTGCTGCTCAACATGCCCGGCCCGATCTCCGGCGGCGGCGTGCCGCACCAGGGCGGTCTGGTGCAGACCCCGGCCGGCCAGTGGTACTACATGTCCTTCGTGGACGCCTACCCCGGTGGGCGGGTGCCCGCCCTGGCCCCGATCACCTGGACCGCCGACGGCTGGCCGCAGATCCAGACGGTCAACGGCGGCTGGGGCACGTCGTACCCGAACCCGCTGCCGACCCGACCGGTCAAGCCGCTGACCGGCACCGACACCTTCAGCGGCAGCACCCTCGGCCCGCAGTGGGAGTGGAACCACAACCCGGACAACACCAAGTGGTCGGTGAACAACGGCCTGCGCCTGCAGACCGCCACCGTCACCAACGACCTCTACAGCGCCCGGAACACGGTGACCCACCGGATCCAGGGGCCGACCTCCACCGCCACCGTCGAACTCGACTACTCGGCGCTGCGCGACGGCGACCGGACCGGGCTGGCGGTGCTGCGCAACTCGTCGGCCTGGATCGGCGTCCGCCGGGACAACGGTGCCACCCGGGTGTCGATGACCAACAACCTCACCATGGACGGCAGTTGGCGGACCACCAACACCGGTTCGGAGATCGCCTCCGCCCCGGTCAGCGGGGGACGCATCTGGCTACGGGCCACCGCCGACATCCGGCCCGGCTCCGGCCGGCAGGCCCGGTTCTCCTACAGCACCGACGGCACCAACTTCACCGCCCTGGGTAACGCGCTGACCCTCGACAGCAACTGGCAGTTCTTCATGGGCTACCGGTTCGCCCTGTTCAACCACGCCACCCAGGCCCTCGGCGGCACCAGCACGATCCGTCAGTTCCAGCTCAGCACCCCCTGACCCGACCCGGGTCACGGCAGCGGAGCAACCGGGCCGCCCGTACCGTCGGCACCGCTGTGCGGGCCGGTCGGTGCGGGCGGCCCGGTCCGTCGGGTCCGGGACGGTGCCGCCCGGTCCGTCGGCGCCCGGGGGCGGTGCCGCCCGACGCCCCGCACACACGGAGCGGGGCCGCCCCCGCACAGGGCGGCCCCGCTCGTGGGACCGTCGGTCCCGCACCGTCTCGCCGGCGGTGCGGAACCGGCGGTGGTCCTCACGGGTTGGCGACGAACCGCCAGCGGTTGTCCGCGCTGCCGTTGTCGGAGTCCTGTACGGCCTGCGCGCCCTGGGCGGTCGAGCCGTTGAGGATGCCGAGCAGCTTCCCGCTGTTGACGTTGCGGATCTTGTAGGTGCCGTCGCCCTGGTTGAGCAGGGTCCACCGGTGGTCGGCGGTGCCGTTGTCCGCCCACTGCAGGACGCGGGCGTTGTCGGCGGTGGACATGTTCTCCACGCCGAGGACCTTGCCGCTGTTGACGTTGCGGAACCGGACGGCGTCGCCGTCGGTCACCACCACCCAGTTGTGGTCGGCGGTGCCGGTGTCGCCCCACTGCAGGGCCAGCCCGCCGTCGGCGGTGGACATGTTCTGGATGCCGAGCACCAGGCCGCTGCCCACGTTGACGATGCGCGTGCTGCCGCCGCCGGTGCTGCCACCGGTGGTGTTCCAGTAGACGGTGTAGTTGAAGCCGTGGGCGTCGTAGAACGGTCCGAGGTTGACCGTGGAGCCGTTCGCGGTGGCGGTGAACGCCAGGGTGCTGGTGCTCGTCCGGGTCACCGACGCGGTGTTCAACGACGGCAGGGCGCTCAGGCCGGTGTTGCCGTAGTTGCCCGCCAGCACCGCCGGGCCGTACGTGAGGGCCGCGACGTTGGCGTTGTCGTTGCTCGGCTGCACGACGACCTTCATCGGCAGCCGTACGGTGACGGTGTCGCCGGCCGCCCAGGTGCGGGTGACCGTGGCGTAGCTGCCGGGGTTGGTGGCGACGTTCTGCGTCTCGCCGTTGACGGCGATCGTCGCGCCGGTGGCCCAGGCCGGGATCCGGACCCGGATGCTCCACGAGCCGCTCATCGACCCGGAGAGGGTGAGCGTGCTGGTGTCGCTCGCCGGGTAGCTGGTGCTCTGGGTGACCGTGATCCCGCGCTGCGACCAGGTCAGCACCGACGGCACGAACAGGTTCACCGTCAGGGTGGTGTCGTTGTAGAAGTAGATCGAGTCCATCAGCTTGGTGTTCGCCTCGATACCGGTGCCCTGACAGCACCAGAACGAGTTGTAGTCGGTGCTCCAGGTGCCGCCGCCCCAGGCCGGGCCGACCCCCCGGCGACCACCCGGCTTGAGGGGGGTGAAGTAGGTGACGTGGCCGTGGCCGTCGGCCGGGTTCTGCGCGCCGACGACGTGGTTGAGCAGGGCACGCTCGTAGAAGTCGAAGTACGCGACCCGGTTCGGGTCGAGCAGCCACAGCTCCCGGGTCAGCTTGAGCATGTTGTGGGTGTTGCAGTGCTCGCAGGTGTCGTTGGTCAGGTACCCGGCGATCGCGTTCGGCGGCCGGAAGTGCTCGGCCTGGCTGTTGCCGCCGATGACGTAGGTGTGCGCGTTGACGGTCATGTTCCACGCGTTGCTGGCGATGTCCCGGTACCGGGTGGTGCCGGTCGCCTTGAACTCCCGCGCCGCGCCGATCCACTTGGGCACCTGGGTGTTGGCGTGCTTGCCGTTGAGCTGGTCGGAGTTGCTGGCGAGCGGGTTGAACACGCCCGCGTGGTCGAACCGCTGGGCGACGGTGAGCCAGCGCCCGTCGCCGGTGTGCTGGTAGATGTCGGTCAGCGCCTCGTTCATGCCGCCGAACTCGGTCTCCAGCATCGCCTGCATCTGGTTGTAGCTCAGCCGCGACGTGCGGGTGTCGACCCAGCCGGCCAGCGCCAGCAGCACCGAGCGGGCCTGCGTGTTGCCGATGTAGCGCCACACGTCGAGCAGCCCCATGAGGGTCTTGTGGATGCAGTAGTAGGGCACGTTGCCGTTGGACAGGGTCCGGGCCTCCAGCGCCGAGAAGTCCGACTCGGGGAAGCCGGACAGGTAGCCCGCGGTGAACCCGGCCGCACCGTTGTTGGCCTGGCACTTCGCCAGCTCGGCCACCATGTAGTTGGCCTTGTCCCGGCAGGTGGTGTCGCCGAGCACCGCGTACGCCTGCGCCCAGGCGGTGAGGAAGTGCCCCTGCATGTGGGTGCGGAACGGGAAGGACGGCGCGTCCCAGCCCCCGTTGGTCGCGGCCCCGTTGGTGCCCAACCGGTGGTTGGCCCGGAAGTTGTAGAGCATCCGGTCGACGTCGACGAACCGCAGGTAGCTCAGCGTCCGGTTCTGGTTGTCCAGCAGCCGGCCGGCGGTCAGCCGGACCTGACCCAGTTCGAACGGGTACGCCGAGACGCCCAGGTCAGCCCGGGCCGGGGGGACCACCAGCGCCGCGCTGGCCGGCCCGGACCCGAGCAGGGTGCCACCTGCGGCGGAGGCGAGCGCGGTGGCGCCGGCGGCCTGGAGAAGTTGGCGTCGGTTGAGGGACGGGAAGGACATGGGAACCTCCAGCGGACCGGATCACGGGCGAGCGCCCGTCCGGGTGGGTCGTACGGATGGTGGTGCCGGGTGGTGGGGTGCCGGCCCGCCCCGGTGGGGCGGAGCGGGCCGGCGCGACCGTCAGCCGCGTGACGCGGTCACGCGGGGGTGCAGGTCAGGTCGGTCGGTGGCTGGTTGCTGCCGGTGGTCGAGCTGATGTAGCCGACGGTGGTGGAGCCACCCGCCCCGAGCTGCCCGTTGTAGGCGGCGTTGGTGACGGTCACCTGGTTGCCCTGCTGGGTCAGGGTGCCGTTCCACGCCTGGGCCACCGTCTGCCCGCTGGGCAGGGTGAACGACACCCGCCAGCCGGTGATCGGGGTGGACCCGTTGGTGATGGTCAGCTTGCCCTCGAAGCCGCCCTGCCAGGTGTTGACCACGGTGTTGGTGGCCGCGCAGGTCGTCCCGGAAGGGGTCGTCGGAGCCGGCGTCGTCGGGGCCGGGGTCGTCGGGGTGGGGGTGGGGGTCGCGGTGGGCGTCGTGGTGGGCGTCGTGGTCGGGGTGGGCGTCGGCGTGGTGCCGCTGCCGCTGAACTGCCACCAGTTGACGTTGAACAGGGTGCCGCTGCCGCCGGTGAACCGCAGGTACATGTCGTGGGTGCCGGTCGCGCCGGACACCGGACAGGAGACGGTCTGCCAGTTCTGCCAGCCACCGGTGACCGGCACGGAGCAGCTCGCCACCCGGGTGCCGGTGGCGCTGTCCAGCCGGACCTCGATGGTGCCGCCGCTGCCGGCCGAGGCCACCCGGGCGTTGAAGGACGTCGCACCGGTACCGAAGCCGACCCCCTTGACCTTGATGTAGTCGCCGTTCTCGATGAAGCCGACGTTCATCCCGCCCTCGCTGGACGCCTCCGTCTCGATGCCGGAGCCCCAGGCGATCGTCTCGGCCTCCTGCCGCACGTACGGGTTGAGCGTGCCGATCTGCGGTGCGCCGGTGCTGCTCATGTTGATCGTCGGGATGGTGCCGTTGGTGCCGTAGGTGAACTTCTCCACCGCGACCGACCGGGTGTAGCCGCCACCGCCGGGCAGCGCGCCGTTGTGGTAGAAGAAGTACGACCCGCCGTTGAAGTCGACGATTCCGGCGTGGTTGGTGAAGCTGCCGCCCTGCCGGGGCATGACCGTGCCCCGGTAGGTCCACGGCCCGGTGGGGCCGGGCGCCGTGGAGTAGCCGATGAACTCGCTGCAGCACTCGGCGGCGAAGACGTTGTAGTAGGTCCCGTTGCGCTTGAAGACCCAGGGGCCCTCCTCGTAGAGGGTGGGGCGGGTGGCGTTGCCGTTACGGGTGCCGAAGCCGGCGGTGGTCAGCGGGATCTTGGTGACACTGCCGGAGTACGAGATCATGTCAGCGTTCAGCTTCACGTACCACAGGTTGGGGTTTCCCCAGTAGAGGTACGCCTGCCCGTCGTCGTCGATGAAGACGGTCGGGTCGATCTCGCCGTTGGCCGCCAGCGGGCGGCCGATGGCATCCCGGAACGGGCCGGTGGGGCTGTCGCTGACCGCCACCCCGATGGCCATCGAGTTGGTCGACTTCGCGGTCACCGGCACGTACCAGTAGAACTTGCCGTTGCGGGCGATGACCTGGCCCGCCCAGGCGTCCGCCTTCGCCCAGCTGAAGGTGGCGACGTTGAGCGGCGAGCCGTGGTCGGTCCAGTTGACCATGTCGGCGGAGGACCAGACCCGCCACTCCTTCATGGTGAACCAGGTCGAGCCGTCCTCGTCGTGGCCGGTGTAGAGGTACACCCGGCCGTTGTGCACCAGCGGGGCCGGGTCGGCGGTGTAGATGTGCTGGACGATGGGGTTGTCGGCCTTGGCGGTGCCGGTCGGGAGCAGGGTCGAGACCAGGAGCAGGGCCGTCAGCCAGGCGAGCGTGCGCCGCAGTCGGGTCAGCGGTGGCAGTGCGGGTTTCACCAGTACCTCCCAGTGTGGGCGATGCGTGTCGTGGGGCGTCACGCCTCGGTGGCCTGCCCGGACTCCGCCGACGCCCCGGCCGGTGAGCCGGTGCTGTCGGGACTCGTCCGGACCGCCCGCCGTGCGGGTACGCGGGTGTGGCGTCACGGTCGGCGATCGCGCTCCCGGCCGACCAGGGACGGCACCGCGGTCGGCGCGCGGTCGTGTCAGGACCCCACGGTGGCGGTGGACGACGTGCGCCGGGGGATCCGGGCGCGTCGAGGTGTCGATGCGACCCGGCGGCGCGCAGCGTCCACGGAGGTGCCCGGAGGTGTCCCACCGACGTCGCCCGTGCCCGCACTCCGCTCCGCCGCCCGGATCCGGGGGGTGGAGCGGGGGAGGCGTGCCCTTCGCTCCCGCGGCCGACGGTATCTTGTTATCGTTAACACCCGCAAGCCATTGACGTTCGTTGGTTACGCGGCCGTCATCGGGGTCCCTCCACCGGGCGGGAGCGGCGGATGATCCACCCGCCGCCGGGGGTCAGCGCACCAGCCGCCCCGTGTCCGGTCCGCCGCGCCGGACCAGCCACGCCTCGGTGATGTGGGTGACCATGGCCTCGGCCGCGCCGTCCGGGTCGTGGGCCGCGATGCGCTCGTAGATCCGCCGGTGCCCCCGGTTGGACGCCACGCACAACGCCCGCTCGGACCGGCCCATGTAGCGGGCGGTGTTGACCACCTGGCTCTCCAGCGACCGCACCACGCCCCGGGCGATCCGGTTGCCGGACGCCTGCATGATCACGTCGTGGAACGCCCGGTCGTGCTCGTGGTAGGCGACCTGGTCGTCGACCAGTTCGTCCATCCGGTCGACCAGGGCGCGCAGCCGGTCGACGGCGTCCCGGTCGGCCAGCCGGGCGGCGACGTTGGCCATGTCGGACTCCAGCACCCGCCGGGTGGCCACCAGGTCGTCGAGGATGGTCAGGCTGTCGTCCTCGGCGATGGTCGCGGCGAGCACGAGTTCGTCGAGCATGTCCCACATCGACGGTGGGGTGACGATGGTGCCGCTGCCCTGGCGGACCTGCACCAGGCCCTTCTCCTGGAGGATCTTCACCGCCTCCCGGACGACCGTGCGGCTGACCGAGAACGCCTCGCACAGCGCCGGCTCGGGCGGCAGTGGGGCGCCGGGCGGGTGAACTCCGCGTACGATGCGTTCCACCAGTTCCGCGGTGACCGCCGTGGCGAGGTTGGCCGGTCGCCGTGCCCAACTCGGCGGCGCCGACGCGTTCAGGGTGACCTCTCGTGCCGTCATGTCCCCTCCAGTGACTCCCGCGGACCGCGCCACGACCTGACTGCCGCGAATTCTACGTCCCACTGTTGACGTCATACGTCATACGAGTTACTTTTTCGTCAATTCATGCGTCTCGATCAGCGCAATCGACCGAGTTCGAAGGTGAGCAGCGATGAAGCAGCGAGCAGTGTGGTCGGCCGTCCTCGTCGCGACGCTGGCGCTGGCCGGCTGCGGGAGTGCCGGCGGGACGCGTTCCCCGTCAGGCGGGGCGGCCGGGAAGCTGGTCGTCTGGGACTGGAAGTCGGGCGAGGCCTCCGCCGCCGCGTACCTGCAGAAGGCGAAGGCCGACTTCGCCCGCAAGCACCCCGGCGTCACCGTCGAGTTCGTCGCCCAGCCCTTCGAGCAGTACTACACGCTGCTGGGCACGGCGATCCAGGCCGGCAAGGGCCCGGACGTGATCCTGTTCAACGGGGGCGGCCAGATCCGGGACCGGGCCGACGCGCTGCTGCCCCTCGACGAATACCTGGCCGAGGACCGGCAGCGGCTCACCGGCTGGGAGGCGTTCAGCAAGGACGGCAAGACCTACGCCGGCCCGGTCACGTTGCAGGGCCACCCGATCTACTACAACCGGACCCTCTACGACAAGGCCGGCCTCGACCCGGCCAAGCCCGCCACCACCTGGCCGGAGTTCGTCGCCAACTGCGCCACGCTCACCCAGCGGACCGGCGCGAAGTGCCTGGCCCTGGGCAACAAGGAGGGCTTCGGCATCCAGTTCTTCCTCTCCGCCTTCGGCACCGGCGTGCTCACCCCGCAGGAGCAGGACGCCTGGATCGCCGGCAAGCGGGACTGGACCTCCCCCCACGTCAAGCGGATCTTCGCGCTCTGGAAGGAGACCCAGGACGCGAAGCTGAACAGCGACGGGGCGAACTCGACGGCCATGTTCAACGACGCTTTCGCGATCTTCCAGTCCGCGAAGGCGGCCCACGTCATCGGCCTGATGTCGGACGTGGGGCACTGGAAGGACTTCAGCGAGTTCGTTCCGGCCGAGAAGCTGGGCGTGATGCGCGCCCCGGTCGTCGAGCCCGGCGCCACCCCGAACCTGCCCTTCGACGGCGGCATCGGGTACGGCGTCGCCAAGTGGACGAAGGACCCGAAGGTCGCCGCCGACCTGGTGCGCTCGCTGACCTCGACCGACGCGCTGAAGTCGTTCTACGCCGACGCCGGGGCGATCGCCGCCGACACCACCATCGACGTGTCCCAGGGCGGCCCGGCGGTGGGCACCATCGTCGCCGACCTCAAGGCCGGCAAGCCCGCCCTGCACGTGGCGCTGTCCTCGAAGACGCTCGACCTGATGGGCCGGCTCTCCCAGCAGCTGCTCAGTGGCTCGATCACCGTCGACGAGGCGGTGAAGCAGCTGGCCGCCTCCGACCAGGCCGGCTGAGCCGTGCCGGTCGACGAGGCGACGCCGGCGGTCCGCCCGGCCGCAGCCGCCGGCCCGCCGCGACGGGTCGGGTCGGGGGCGCGGGTCACCCCGCGTCGCGGTCGCGGCGGCCGGCGCGCCGAGCGCCTCGCCCCGTACGTGCTGCTGGCCCCGGCCCTGCTGATCCTGCTGCTGCTGCGGTTCTGGCCGCTGCTGCTCGGGGTCAACTTCTCCTTCACCGGCGACGGCGACCGCGACGGGCTGGCGGTGGGGCTGGACAACTACCGGGAGCTGTTCGGGGATCCGCTGTTCCTGGGCGCGCTGCGCAACGTCGGGCTGCTCGTGCTGCTGCTGCCGGTGGCGGTGGCGATCCCCGGCCTGCTGGCCACCTTCATCTACCTGCGGGTCCCCGGGCACCGGCTGTACCGCAGCGTCTACTTCTTCCCGGCCGTGCTGTCCCCGGTCATCGTCGGGGCCATCTTCAACCTCCTGCTCGCCTTCGACGGCCCGCTCAACGCCCTGCTCGGCGGGGTCGGCCTCGGGCCGGTGGACTGGCTGGGCGACCCGGACGTGGCCATGTTCGTGGTGGTCGGGGTGCACGTCTGGGCGACCTTCGGGATGGCGCTGGTGGTGTTCCTCGCCGGCTTCGCCACCCTGGACGCCTCCCTGCTGGACGCCGCCCGGGTGGACGGCGCGTCACTGCCCCAGACCATCCGGCACGTGATCGTGCCCAGCCTCTCCCGCACCATCCAGTTCGTCGTCGTCACCACCATGATCGGGATGCTGACCTCCATGTTCGGCCTGCTCTACGTGATGACCAGCGGTGGCCCGGAGGGCTCCACCTACCTGCCGGAGTACTACATCTGGATCCAGCAGGGGCAGCTGAACCGGCCGGCGCTCGCCTCGGCCGCCTCGACGGTGCTCTTCCTCATCATGCTCGTGGTGGGGCTGTTGCAGATCAGCCTGCTCCGGCGGGCGGTGAGGGAGGCGTGATGTCCCACCTGCGGTGGGGGCGGTGGCTGCTCGCCCTCCCGATGGCCGTCCTGGCCCTGGCGACCGTCTACCCCCTGGCGTTCACCCTCAACGTGGCCATGAAGACCCGCCGCGAGTACGTCCTCGACCGGTTCTCCCTGGCCGACGCCCTACGCTTCGAGAACATCGGCGCGGCGTGGAACAGCGTGGGGATGGCCCGCTACCTGGCCAACTCGGTGGGCGTGGTGACGGCCTCGGTGCTCCTGCTGCTGCTGTTCGGCTCGATGGCCGGTTTCGCGTTGAGCCAGCTACGGTTCCGGGGCTCGTCGGTGCTCTTCCTGTGCTGCCTCGCGGCGCTGTTCGTGCCGTTCCAGGTGATCATGGTGCCGCTGGCCCGGGTCATGGCGGACGCCGGCCTGGTCGACACCTACCCGGGGCTCGTGCTGGCCTACGTGGCGCAGTTCCTGCCGTTCACGATCTTCCTGATGACCAGCTACTACAAGACCATCCCGACCGAGATCATCGACGCGGCCCGGATCGACGGCAACAGCGTCTACGGGGTCTACCGGCGGATCATGCTGCCGCTGGGCACCCCGGCGCTGCTGTCGGTCGGCATCCTCGACGCCCTGTTCTGCTGGAACGACGTGCTGATCGCGCTGCTGCTGATGCCCTCGGCCGAGCACCGCACGCTGATGGTCGGGGTGACCTCGCTGCGCGGCCAGTACTCCGACGACATCCCCACCTTCGCCTCCGGGGTGCTGATCGCCGCGGTACCCGTCCTGGTGATCTACCTCTTCCTCCAGCGTCAGATCGCCGACGGTGTCGCCGCCGGCGCCACGAAGGGCTGACATGCGGATCACCGGATACCGGACCCTGACCACCGTGCAGGAGTGGGGGCGGCCCGTCGGCGACGCCAACGGCGTGTTCGCCGACGGGGTGACCGCCGTGCCGATCATCCTGGTCGACACCGACGAGGGCATCACCGGCGTCGGCCTCGGACCGCACACCGACCTCGAACGGATCTTCGCCGCGATCGACGGGGAGGACCCCCGCGCGGTGACCACCCTCTACGACCGGATGCTGCGGCAGACCTTCAAGGCGGGCCACGCCGGCTCGGTGTTCGGCACCATCGGGGCGCTGGACACCGCGCTGTGGGACATCAAGGCCCAGGCGGCGGGGCAACCCCTGTGGCGGCTGCTCGGCGGGCGCGACCGGCGGGTGCCCGCCTACGCCTCCGGCCTGGACATCGGCCTCGACGACGACGCGCTCGCCGCCGCGTACACGGTCTACGCCCGGCACGGGCTGCGGGCCGCGAAGCTCAAGGGCGGCCTCGACATCGAGCGCGACCGGCACCGGCTGCACGTGGTCCGCGACGTGCTGACCGAGGCCGGTCGGGGCCAGCGGCCCGGGCTGATGCTCGACGTGAACGAGGCGTGGACCCGCAAGCAGGCCGTGCGGCACGTGGGCGAACTCGAACGCACCCTCGACCTCGTCTGGATCGAGGAACCCGTCCGCCGGTGGGACGCCGAGGGCCTGGCCGTCGTCGGACGCGGGATCCGGGCGTCGGTGGCCACCGGGGAGAATCTCACCGGCCTGGAGCAGTACCGGCCGCTGATCGCCGCGGCGGCGGTCGACGTCGTGCAGATGGCCGCGGTGTGGGGGATCACCCACTTCCTGCGGGTGTCCGCCCTGGCGCACGCCTACGACCTGCCGGTCAGCCCGATCGGCAACCACCCCGTCGGCCTGCTGCACGCTGCCACGTCGGTGCCCAACCACATGGTCAGCGAGTTGCAGGACCTCCACCCGCCGGTCGGGATCACCCGCGACCTGCACGTCGAGGACGGCGCGTTCGTTCTCGGCGACACCCCGGGGCTGGGCGTCACGGTCTGCGAGGAGGAGATCGGCAGGTATCCGCGCCGCTCCGACGTGCCGACGCCGGACGGTCCCAACGTACGGCCGGAACGGGCCGGCCGCCGGCTGCTGGCCGTGGCCGACCCGGCCGTCACCCCGGCGGGCCGGTACGTCACCCCGCCGCCCGGGGCCCCGACGCACCACCACCACGACGGCCTGCCGTCCGCCGTCCCGCACTGACCCGACCGCGAGGGAGCACGTATGAAGGCAGTGGTCTACCGCAGCGCCCGGCACCTGGAGGTGCAGCGGCGTGCGCCGGAGCCACCGGGGCCGGACCAGCTGCGGATAGCGGTGGCCTACACCGGGATCTGCGGCACCGACCTGCACGTCTACCACGGGGACATGGACGCCCGGGTGGGCCCGCCGGCGGTGATCGGGCACGAGATGTCCGGCCGGGTGGCCGAGGTGGGTGAGGGCGTCACCGGCTACGCCGTGGGCCAGCCGGTCACCGTGATGCCGACCCGGTTCTGCGGCCGGTGCGCCGCCTGCCGGCGGGGCAACGCGCACGTCTGCCACGCGATGGACTTCCTCGGCGTGGACTCGCCGGGCGCGATGCAGTCCTCCTGGACCGTCCCGGCCGACCTGGTGGTGCCGCTCCCCGACGACCTGCCCCTGGACCGGGCCGCCCTGGTCGAACCGGTCGCGGTGGCCGTGCACGACGTGCGGCGGGGCCGGGTGACCGACGCCGACCAGGTGGTGGTCGTCGGCGGTGGGCCGATCGGCGTGCTCGTCGCCACCGTCGCCCGGCACCGGGGCGCGCGGGTCCTGCTCGTCGAACCGGACCCGTTCCGCCGGTCGGTGGCCGCCGGGATCGGGATCGACGCGGTCGACCCGGCCGACACCGACGTGGTGGCGCTGGTCGACGAGCGTACCGACGGGGCGGGTGCGGACGTGGCCTTCGAGGTGTCCGGGTCCGCCGCCGGGGTCGGCACCGCCGTCGACGTGCTGACCACCCGGGGCCGGCTGGTCATGGTGGCGATCCATCCGCAGCCCCGGCCGGTGAACCTGCACCGGGTCTTCTGGCGCGAGCTGGAGCTGCTCGGCGCGCGGCTCTACCAGCGCGAGGACATGGTGGAGGCGGTCCGGCTGGTTGCCTCCGGTGTGGTGCCGGCCGGGCAGCTCATCTCCCGGGTGGTGCCCGTCGAGGCGGCGGCGTCGGCGTTCACCGCCCTGGAGGAGGGCGGCGGCGTGCTGAAGGTGCTGCTCGACTGGCGGGAGGCCGACCGGTGAACGCCCTGTTCGACCTCTCCGGCCGCACGGCCGTGGTGACCGGCGCGCGTCGGGGCATCGGGCTGGCCATGGCCGAGGCGCTGGCCGTCGCCGGGGCCGACGTCGTCGGCGTCTCGGCGACCATGGAGGCCACCGGCAGCGAGGTGGAGCAGCGGGTACGCGCGGCGGGCCGCTCGTTCACCGCGCTGCGTACCGACCTGGCCGACCGGGCCGCGGTCCGCCGGCTCGTCGCCGACCTGCACGACCTCGGCCCGGTCGACATCCTGGTCAACAACGGCGGCACGATCGCCCGCACCCCGGCCGCGGAGCACCCCGACGAGATGTGGGACCACGTCATCGAGGTGAACCTGACCAGCCAGTTCGTGCTGAGTCGGGAGATCGGCCGGGAGATGGTGGCCCGGGGCCGGGGAAAGATCATCTTCACCGCGTCGCTGCTCAGCTTCCAGGGCGGCATCACCGTCCCCGGCTACGCCGCCGCGAAGTCCGGCCTCGCCGGGCTGACCAGGGCGCTGTCCAACGAGTGGGCGGCGCACGGGGTCAACGTCAACGCCATCGCCCCCGGCTACATCGCCACCGACAACACCCGGGCGCTACGCGAGGACCCGGAACGCGACCGGGCCATCCTGACCCGCATCCCGGCCGGCCGGTGGGGGGACGCCACCGACCTCGCCGGCGCGACGGTGTTCCTGGCCGCCCCGGCCTCGGACTACGTCAACGGCATCGTCCTGCCCGTCGACGGCGGGTGGTTGGGCCGATGAGCGCGCCACCGGGCACCGTCGACGCCCACCACCACCTCTGGGTGCGGGCCCGGCACCCGCAGCCCTGGATCGACCCGGCCACCATGGCCGCCATCGACGCCGACTTCACCCCGGACGACCTGGCCCGGGTCACCCGCGCCGCCGGGGTCACCGAGACCGTGCTGGTGCAGGCCAACTCCACCGAGGCCGAGACGGTGGACCTGCTCGGCATCGCCGCCGACCACCCGCTCGTCCGGGGGGTCGTCGGCTGGCTGGACGTCACGACGCCCGACGTCGCCGACCGGCTGGCCCGGCTGCGGGCGGCCCGCGGCGGCCACCTGCTGGTCGGCGTCCGCTACAGCGTGCAGGACGAGCCCGACCCGGGGTTCCTCGACCGGGCCGACGTGCGGCGGGGGATCACCGCGGTGGGTGCCGCCGGTCTCGCCTTCGACCTGCTGGTCCGGCAGCACCACCTGGGCGCGGCCGGCCGGCTGGCCCGCGACCTGCCCGAGGTGCGGTTCGTCCTGGACCATCTCGGCAAGCCCGCCCTCGGCGGGACGGACCTCGACGACTGGGCCCGCGACCTGCGCGCCCTGGCCGCCCCGGCCAACACCACGGCGAAGCTCTCCGGCCTGGTCACCGAGGTGCACCGGGCACCCTGGACACCGCAGGACCTGCGCCCGGCCGTCGAACACGCCCTCGACGCGTTCGGCCCGGACCGGCTGATGTTCGGCTCCGACTGGCCGGTCTGCCTGCTCGCCAGCACGTACGACAGGTGGGTCGACACGCTGGCGGAGCTGCTCGACCCGCTCGGTGACGACGAGCGGGCGGCGATCTGGCGGCACACCGCCCGCCGGGTCTACCGACCGGAGTCGTCGTGAGGGCCCGTCCGCTGCCACGGCGGCCCTCGGTACGCCTCACCGGGCTGGGATTCGGCGCGGCACAGGCCGGCAACCTCTACCGGGCCACCACCGACGAGGAGTTCGCCGCCGCCGTCGACTCCGCCTGGGCGGGTGGCCTGCGCTACTTCGACACCGCGCCGCACTACGGGCTCGGACTGTCCGAACGGCGCATCGGCGCGGCGCTGCGTACCCGGCCACGCGACGAGTACGTGGTGTCGACGAAGGTCGGCCGGTTGCTCGTACCGTCGCCGCAGGACGCGCACCGGCGCGACCCGGAAGGCTTCGACGTGCCCGCCGACCACCGGCGGGTCTGGGACTTCAGCCGCGACGGCGTGCTCCGCTCGCTGGAGTCCAGCCTGGCCCGCACCGGCCTGGACCGGGTGGACGTCGTCTACCTGCACGACCCCGACGACCACTGGGAACAGGCCGCCGCCGAGGCGGTGCCCGCCCTGGTGGAGCTGCGCGACCAGGGCGTGGTGGGGGCCATCGGGGCCGGCATGAACCAGTCCCACCTGCTCACCCGGTTCGTCGAGGAGACCGACGTCGACGTGGTGATGTGCGCCGGCCGGTACACGCTGCTGGAACAGGGGGCGCTGGCCGACCTGCTACCCGCCGCCGAGCGCCGGGGCGTCGGCGTGGTGGTCGCCGGGGTCTACAACTCCGGACTGCTGTCGCAGGACCGGCCCCCGGCCGACGCCACCTACAACTACCAGCAGGCCCCACCGGAGCTGATCGACCGGGCCCACCGGATCGCCGACGTCTGCCAGGCGTACGGCGTCACCCTGCCGCAGGCGGCGCTCGCCTTCGTCCGCTCCCATCCGGCGGTCGTCTCGACGGTCGTCGGCCTGCGTAACCGCGCGCAGGTCACGCAGACGCTGACCCGCGCGGACGCCGACGTCCCGGCGGCGCTGTGGCCGGCGCTGCGGGACGTCGGGCTGCTCACCCCGGCCGCCGCATGATTTCACCGCGACGCCGGGCACCCCACCACCCCACCACGATTGGAGTCCCACCCGTGTCCGTCCCGACACCACCCGCCCGGCGCGGGCCGGTGCTGGCCGGCCTGGCCGCCACGGCGCTCGCCGCCACGGTCGCCGTGCTCGCCCCGGCCGGTCCCGCCCTCGCCGCCACCACCACCCTCTACGCGTCCCCCGCCGGCAGCGGCACCGCCTGCTCCACCAGCCAGCCCTGCGCGCTGACCGAGGCGCAGAACGCGGTCCGGTCCCGCACCGCCGGGATGTCCGGCGACATCGTCGTCGAGCTGGCCGACGGCGTCTACCGGCTGGCCGCGCCGCTGCGGTTCACCGCCGCCGACTCCGGCACCAACGGATACACCGTGACCTGGCGGGCCGCCGCGTCGGCCCGGCCGCAGATCAGCGGGGCGCGCGCCGTCACCGGCTGGTCGCAGGTCGACGCCGGGAAGAACATCTGGCGGGCGAACGTGCCCGCCGGGCTCGACAGCCGGCAGCTCTACGTCAACGGCGCGGTCGCCACCCGGGCCCGCACCGCCGTCAACCGGGCCGACTTCACGTTCACCACCAGCGGCATGCGGTTCAGCAACGGCGCGTTGAGCTACCTCAACAACCTGGGCAACCAGAACCGGGTCGAGGTGGAGAGCGTCGGCTCGTTCACCGACCGGTACTCCCCGGTGCAGAGCATCAGCGGGAACTTCCTCACGATGCAGCAGCCGGCCTGGAACAACAACACCTTCGGCTTCGACACCCTCTCCAAGCCGCACCGGGCCGGCCCGTTCTACCTGGCCAACGCGTACGAGTTCCTGGACAGCCCGGGGGAGTGGTACCTGAACCCGGGCAGTGGGCAGCTCAACTACATCCCGCTGGCCGGGCAGAACATGAACAGCGTCAGCGTGGAGCTGCCGCAGTTGCAGTCCCTGGTCAACGTGGGCGGCACGTACGACGCCCCGGCGCACCACATCGCGTTCAGCGGGATCACCTTCACCGGCACGAGCTGGCTCGGCCCGAGCAGCAGCAACGGCTTCGCCGACCAGCAGACCGGCGCGCACATCACCGGCACCTGGGCCCGTCCGGCCGACGCGCTGACCTCCTGCCAGGAGGGCTGCCCGCTGTTCGAGGCGACCCGGCCGAACTGGAACCAGATGCCGGCCGCCGTGCAGGTCTCCGCCGCCAACACCATCACCTTCAGCGACTCCCAGTTCGTCAACCTCGGGCAGACCGCCATCGGCATCGGCAACGACGCCAACGCGCACGCCAGCGGGGTCGGCCTGGGGGCCAGCAACATCACCGTCACCCGTTCCGAGATCGCCCGCAGCTCGGCCGGCGGCGTGGTGGTCGGCGGGGTACGCGCCGACGCCCACCACCCGGGCGACCAGCGGATGGTCAACCGGAACATCACCATCAGCAACAACCGGGTGCACGACCTCGGTCTGGAGTACCGGGGCGTGGTGTCGATCCTGACCACGTACGTCAACACCTCGCTGGTGTCGCACAACGAGGTCTACAACATGCCGTACACCGGGCTGTCGGTCGGGTACGGCTGGGGCGCCAACGACGCGGGCGGCAGCAACCACTACGCCAACCGTGGGCTGTACAACTACCAGCCGCGCTACTCGACGGCCACCACCGCGGCCAACAACCAGGTCGTCGGCAACTACGTGCACGACGTGATGCAGCAGATGACCGACGGCGGCTGCATCTACACGCTGTCGGCCAACCCGGGCGGCAGCATCACCGAGAACCACTGCCTGCGGACCAACGGCTGGTTCGGGCTCTACTTCGACGAGGGCTCCCGTTACTACACCGCCCGCAGCAACGTGTTCGCCAGCACCGGCACCTGGGCCACCGCCAACTACTGGTACGCCGAGAACATGGGCAACTTCACCGTCACCAACAACTGGTCGACCAACAACAGCACCAACGTGACCAACGGTGACCGGGGCAACGTGGTCAACAACAACACGGTGGTCAGCAACAACAACTGGCCCTCGGGCGCGCAGACCGTCATCGCCAACGCGGGCGTGCAGGGCACGAGCAATCCGCCGGCGCAGGGCGTGCAGATCGTCGGCGGGCAGTCCGGTCGGTGCGCCGAGATCGGCGGTTCCAGCACGACCAACGGCACCCAGGCCCAGCTCTGGGACTGCACCGGCGCGGCCAACCAGCGGTTCACCCAGACCACCGGCCGGCAGCTCATGGTCTACGGCACCAAGTGCCTGGACGCCTCCGGGCAGGGCACCAGCAACGGCACCCAGGTGGTGATCTGGGACTGCAACGGGCAGACCAACCAGCAGTGGAACGTCAACGCCAACGGCACGATCACCGGCGCGCAGTCCGGCCTGTGCCTGGACGCCAACGGCGCCGGTACGGCCAACGGCACCAAGCTGATCCTCTGGGCCTGCAACGGCGGCACCAACCAGCAGTGGAGCCTGCGCAGCTGACCGCTCGACCGTCGGGGTGCGCGGGCCGCGCGCACCCCGACGTCGCCGCCCGGGTTCGCCGCCGCGCGGCGCGGCGGGTCAGGAGGTGTGCCGGCGGCAGCGGGCGAGTGCGGCCCGCAGCTCGCGGCGCAGTGACCGGTCCAGGTCGGGCGCGGCGAGCGCGGCGGTGAAATCCCGGGCGGCGTCATCCCAGCGGCCGAGTCGGACCAGTGCGGTGCCCCGGTTGTAGCGGGGCACCGGTGCCGCCGACAGCGCGACGGCCCGGTCCAGGTCGGCCACGGCGTCGGTCACCGCACCCCGGTCGAACCGGACGGCGGCCCGGTTCGTCCACGCCTCGACCAGCTCCGGATCGCCGGCCAACGCCCGGCTGAACAACTCCTCGGCCCCGGCGGGGTCACCGCGCTCGGAGCGGATCAGCCCGAGGGTGCACAGCAGGGCCGGCTCGTCCGGGTCCCGCGTCAGCCCGGCCCGCGCCCCCGCCTCGGCGGCGTCGAGCGCACCCCGGCCGAGGTGCAGGTTGACCAGGGCGATCCGGGCGTCGAGGTGCCCCGGCTCGATGGCGAGCACCCGGTCCAGGTCGTCGCGGGCCCGCCCGGTGCGGCCCCGTTCCTGGTGCAGCACCGCCCGGTTGTAGTACGCCTCCGGCAGGTGCGGGCCGAGCCGGATCGCGCTGCCGTAGTCCCGGATCGCGGCCCTGCGCCGTCCGGCGGCCCGGTGCAGTGCGGCCCGGTCCACGTAGTACTCGCAGTTGTCGGGGTCGTGACCGATCACCGTGTCGAGTTCGGCCAGGGCCCGTTCCGGGTCGCCCAGCGCCAGGTGGACCTGGGCCCGGTTGTGCCGCAGCCGGGCCACGTCCTGCGGTCGTTCGCCCGGGGCGAGCACCGCCGTCAGCCGGGCCAGCCCGTCGTCGATCAGGCGCAGCGCCCGTTCCGGTTCGCCCGCCCGGCTGTCCAGCAGGGCCACGCCCTGCTCGTAGAAGACGGTCGACAGCACCCGCCGCCGCGCGTCGGGCACCGTGCGGGCGAGCCGGAGCGCCTGCGCCAGCCAGTGCCGCGCCCGCGCCGGGTCCTGCGCGTCGGCGGGCAGGTGGCGCGCGTACAGCATGGCGGTGGCGTACGCGGCCGACATGGTGATCTTCGGATCGTCGGTGACGCTCCGGGTCTCGTGGTAGAGGTCGAGCGCTTCGGTGGCCCGGTCCAGCGCCGCCAGGGCGGTGGCCAGGCCGGTGGTGAACGACCACCAGTGCCGCAGGTCGTCGTGCGGGGTGACCAGGGTGCGTCCGTGCCGGGCGGTGCGGGCCGCGTGGTGGTAGAAGCCGGCGGCCAGGCTCTCGCCGAGGGCGGTGCGCAGGGCCGCCGGGCTCGGGTCGACCGCTGGCCGGGCCGGCCCGTCGTCGCACAGCTCCAGCCGCACCGGGTACGCCCCGAGCCGGCCGGCGAGCGCGTCCAGCAGCTCGCGGGTGGTCTCGTCGGCCGCGCCGACGTGGACGAACCGGAGCGTGACCGGGCGGCGCAGGGTGCCCGCCCAGGCCGCCACGAACTCCGTCGCGCCGTAGGCCAGGGCGGCGGTGCGTCGGGCGGGGTGGAACCGGATCGGCGCCTCGTCGGCGGCGGCGCGGGCCGTCGGGTCGAGCCGGGGCGCGACGGCCCGCAGTTCGGTCCGGTGCCGGGCGGCCAGCCGGGGGCGGTCGACGGCGATCCGCTGGAGCAGGTCGGCGACCCCGGCGTACGGCCCGAGGTCGCGGTGGCAGTCGTAGGGGGGTGGCTCGTCGGTCACGGATGGTCCGGTGTCGCCGAGGGCGGGCGCCCGGGGGCGCCCGCCGGGCCGGCAGTTACCAGCACCACTCGATCCAGAGCCGGCGGGCGCCGGACACCAGACGCAGTGCACTCGTACGACGGACGGTCATCTTCTTCATGGGCACCTCCGTGGTCGTCCACTCCGGACTGCGCAGAGCCTAGTGCCGATCTTCGGAAATGCGAAGGGTGCTCGTGAACCCGATCCCGGGGTGGTCGGGCGGGACGGTGAGCGCATTGACAGATGCCGGTCAATTAGTAAGGCTTGTTGTCTGAGAGCGCTCTCACGACTCCGAGACCCCCTGGAGGATGCCGAACATGATCCGTCACCTGGGCGCCACCCTCGCCGCCGCGACGCTGGTCGGGGCGCTGGCCGCCGCACCCGCCGGGGCCGCGCCGGCCGTCGCGCCACCCGCGCCGGCCGTGCCGTCCGCCGTCGACCGTTCCGCCGGCCTGCCCGCCGACCAGCGGGCCGCGCTGCGCCGCGACCTCGGCCTGACCGACGCGCAACTCGACCGCCGTACCGTCGTCGAGGCCGGTGCGCCGGCGACCGAGCGGCGACTGCGCGCCGACCTGGGCACGCGCTACGGCGGCGCGTGGATCGCGGCCGACGGCGACGCCCTGGTGGTCGGGGTGACCACGGCCGCCGACGCCGCCCGGGTCCGCCGCGCCGGGGCGCACCCGCAGCCGGTCCGGTGGAGCCTGGCCGACCTGGACCGGGCCCGGGCCACCCTCGACCGGGCCGCCGGCCGCGCCGGGCCGGGCGTGCACTCCTGGTACGTCGACCCGGCGAGCAACAGCGTGGTGGTCCAGGCCGCCGACACCGCCGCGGCCCGCGCGTTCACCCGGGACACCGGCACGGCCGAGGTGACCCGGGCGGTGCCCGCGCAGCCGTACCGCCCGGTCTACGACATCCGCGGCGGCGACCAGTACGTCATCAACAACAACGTGCTCTGCTCGGTCGGCTTCGCCGTCGCCGGCGGGTTCGTCACCGCCGGGCACTGCGGCGCGACGGGCAGCACCACCAGCGGCAGCGGCGTCGCCCAGGGCACCTTCCGGGGCTCGTCCTTCCCGAGCAACGACTACGCCTGGGTGCAGACCAACTCCTCCTGGGTGTCGACGCCCACGGTGAACACCTACAACGGTGGCACGACGGCGGTGGTCGGCTCGGCGGAGGCGGCGGTGGGCAGCGCGGTCTGCCGGTCCGGCCGGACCACCGGCTGGCGGTGCGGCACGATCACCGCCCGCGACGTCACCGTCAACTACTCCGGTTCCCTGGTGTACGGCCTGGTGGCGAGCAGCGCGTGCGCGCAGCCCGGTGACTCCGGCGGCGCGTTCATCTCCGGCAACCAGGCCCAGGGCGTCACCTCGGGTGCCGGTGGCGACTGCAACTCCGGTGGCACCACCGTCTACCAGCCGGTCAACGAGATCCTCGGCGCGTACGGGCTGTCGCTGACCACCACCGGCGGTGGCGGGACCAGCCAGCTCGTCGGGTACGCCGGCAAGTGCATCGACGTGCCCAGCTCCAACGGCGTCGACGGCCAGTACCTGCACCTGTGGACCTGCAACGGCACCGCCGCCCAGCGGTGGACGTTCGCCGGGGACGGCACCGTGCGGGCCTTCGGCCTGTGCATGGACGTGGCCTGGGGCTCGACCGCGAACGGGGCGGTCGTCCAGCTGGCCCGGTGCAGCGGCAACCCGGCCCAGCAGTTCGTCCTCAGCGGTGCCGGCGACCTGGTCAACCCGCAGGCCAACAAGTGCGTCGACGTGCTGGGGGCGAACAGCGCCGACGGGACCCGGCTGGTGATCTGGGAGTGCACCGGCGGTGCCAACCAGAAGTGGCGGCGCGGCTGAGCGACCCGGGCGCGGGGCGGGCGACGACCTGGTCGCCCGCCCCGCGCACCGTCGGTGCCGGTGGACGGATCGTCAGTCCGGGGTGGAGCGGGGGCCGCCGGGCAGCCGGTCGCGGCAGAAGTCCCGGAACGAGCGGGGTGGGCGGCCGGTCACGTCCGCCACGGTGCTGGTGGTCCGGTCCTCCGCGCCGGCCGCGATCGCCGTGTCCAGGCTCGCGAGGAACCGGGCGAAGTCGGGTGGCAGGCCGTTGGCCTCGTGGTACGCCGTGAGTTCGGCCTCGCTGACGGCACGGTGCCGGACCGGTCGGCCGCCGGTGTCGGTGAGGACGGCGGCGATGTCGGCGTAGCTCAGGCGTTCGGGGCCGGTGACGAGGTGGTCGGTGTCGTGCGAGGTCGGATCGGTGAGGGCGCGGACCGCCACCTCGGCGATGTCGGCCGGATCGACGATGCCGACCCGGGCGTCGCCGGTGGCGCTGATGATCTCGCCGCGTTCCCGGGCGCTCACTCCGTGCGGGTGGTCGCCGACGAAGTTCTCCATGAACCAGGACGGCCGCAGCACCGCCCATTCGGGGAAGAACCCGCCCAGTCGGGCCTGCACCTCACCCAGGCCGGGAGTGCCCGCCTCGATCGCCGAGGAGCTGAGCAGGACGGCCCGCCGTACTCCCCGGGCGCGGGCCAGTTCCAGCAACGGCAGCATGACCGGTGCGGGATCGACCTCACCGACGGGCGGGACCAGGTACACGCCCGTCACGCCCTCCACCGCGGCGCGGTGGGTGCCGGGGTCGTACCAGTCGAAACGGACGTCCCCGGCGGAGGCCCGGCGGCTGGCGACGCGGACCGGGCGGCCGGCGTCGGCGAGGGTGGTGGCGACGAGCCGACCGGTCGTCCCGGTGCCGCCGATGACCAGGATCACGAGCGCACCAGCCCGCCGCCGAGCAGGTCCTGTGCGGCCTGCGGGTTCCAGTAGTCGCGGTAGTGCACGATGTGGCCGTCCGGGATGGTCGGCACGGCGACGTACCGCAGTCGGTAGGGCCGGTCGCTGGCGACGACGACGCTACCGGCGGTGAAGTCGGCGACGAGCACCGCCGGGTCGGTGGTCTCGTGCACCGTGACCTCGGTGATCTCGCGAACGTCGAGGATCGCCGGGTAGTCGATGAGGTAGTCGTGGACGGCGGCCCGGCCGGTGATCCGGCTCGGCTGCCCGGCCGGGGCGAACGGGAACCCCATGACGCCGTCGTCGGCGAACAGGGCGATGACTCCCGGCATGTCCTTGGCGAGCAGCAGGTGCGGGGCCCGATGGAACAGGGCGGTGGAAGGGTTGGACACGGTTGTCCCCTGGTCGTCGGTGCCGTGCCGCTGCGTGGCTACGATAGCGGACGGTCGGTCCGTTTCACTGTAGCGGACTGATGGTCCGCTTTGCGAGGGGAGAGGGCGTGCGCGCCGACGCGGCACGGAACCGGACGGCCGTACTGGCCGCCGCGGATCGGTTGTTCGATGCCGCGACCGACCCCGACCAGATCTCGATGGACGACATCGCCGCCGCCGCCGGAGTGGGCAAGGGCACGCTGTTCCGCCGCTTCGGCGACCGGATGGGGCTGCTCCGTGCCCTGTACGCGCAGCGCGGCGACCGGTTGCGGGCGGTACTGACGGCGGCTGCGCCAGCGGGCCCACCGGCGGAGCGCGCCCTGCACCTGCTCCGCGAGGTGGTGCGGTTCAAACGGGACAGCCGGGTGCTCACGTTGGCGCTGGAGAACGCGGGCGACGGCAGCCCCTACCGCACCGGGTCGTACGAGGAGTGGCACGTCCTGTTGGTCGCGCTCGTCACCGAGGCGCGCGGCCCCGCGTCGGCGGACTACCTCGCCCACGCCCTGCTGGCGGCCGTACGCAGCGACCTGGTGGAACACCTGCGGGACTGGCCCGACGAGCGCTGGGAGGCGGGGCTGGCCGCCCTGACCCGCGCGGTGCTGGACGGTGACGCGTCCCCGGCGGCAGCCGGGGCGGACGGCCCCACGCGCCACTAGGATCGGTGTGGAGGTGGACGAGGCATGAGACTCGGACTGCACTACTGGAACTACTCGACCCCGACCGATCCGGCGGCGATCGCACCGACGCTGATCGAGACCGCGACGATCGCGGAGGAGGCCGGGGTCTCGTCGTTCACCGTGATGGACCACTACTTCCAGATGGAGGCGATGGCCCCGGCCGAGGAGCCGATGCTGGAGGCGTACACGACGCTGGGTTTCGTCGCGGCGCGGACCTCCCGGATGACGCTCGGTGTGCTGGTCACCGGTGTGATGTACCGCTACCCGGGGCTGCTCGCCAAGATCGTGACCACGCTGGACGTGCTCTCCGGCGGCCGGGCCCGGCTCGGCATCGGCGCGTCCTGGTACGAGCGTGAGCAGCGAGGGCTCGGAGTGCCGGTGGTGCCGGTGGCCGAGCGGTTCGAACGGCTGGAGGAGACGCTGCGGATCTGCCGGCAGATGTGGAGCGACGACAACGGGCCGTTCGAGGGCCGGCACTACCGGCTGGCCGAGACGCTCAACTCACCGCAGCCGCTGCGACGGCCCCACCCACCGATCATGATCGGCGGCAGCGGCGAGAAGAAGACCCTGCTGCTCGTGGCCCGCTACGCCGACGCCTGCAACCTGTTCGGCAGCAGCCCGGCCGAGGTGGCGCACAAGCTGGACGTGCTGCGCGGGCACTGCGCCGCCGAGGGCCGCGACTACGACACCATCGACAAGACGGTCATCGTGATCCGGCCGCCGCTGGCCGACGTGGACGCGTTCCTCGCCGAGGTGGCCGGGTACGCCGCGCTCGGGGTGACCGAGGTGCAGGTCACCCCGGACCGGCACCCGGTGGAGTTCACCCACCGGATCGCCGACGAGGTGCTGCCGAAGTTGACCACGATCGGCTGAGGGCCGAGCCGCCCGCCGCCGCGCTGCCGGCGATCCGGCCGGGGCGGAATGCGCCGGGGGCGCACACCGCCCGCCGGTCGTGGTCCGCCGCCGGTGTCGTCCGCCCGCCGCCGAGCCGGCGGGCGGGCGGACGACCTTGACGGTCACTGACTGAGCCGGGCCACCTCGTCGGCGGTGAGCCGCAGCCCGGCGGGGGCCGCGCTGCGCCCCGTCGCCGGGGTGGTCGGCGGGTCGACCGGCCGGCGCAGGTGCCAGTCGGTGACCGCCTGGTAGGCGGCGACCACCGACAACAACCGGTCCTCGCCGTACGGCAGGCCACCGAGGATGGTGCCGATCGGCAGGCCCGCGCCGGTGAACCCGATCGGGAAGCCGATCTCGGGCAGGCCGAGGATGTCGAACGGCACCGGACCGGTCTGCACCACGACGTCGCAGTGCGCGAAGAGCTGGTCCAGCACCCGCTCCATCAGCAGCAGCTTGGCCCGCTGACCGGTGATGAACTCACCGCCGCCCAGCAGCGCCCCCTGCAACCAACCGGTCACCGACACCCCGAAACCCCGCAGGTCGGTACGCAGGTAGGGCAGGAAGGGCTCGGTGCGCTCGGGCAGCCGCACGTTGTTGAACGCGCTGCCGGTGAGCAGGTCCCACTCGTCGGGCAGCGGCACGTCGACGATCGTCGCGCCGGTGATCGCGGCGAGTTTCGCCAGGTAAGCCTGCCGGGCCAGCGCGGTCTCCGAGGTGCCGGCGGTGAAGCCGGGCAGCACCCCGATCCGGGTCTTCCACCGCAGTTTGAGCTTGCCGCCCTGGTAGGTGGGGGTGGCCGCGTCGATCAGCTTGGGCACCGCGGGCAGGCCCTGGCTGCGCGGGTCGGCCGGGTCCTCACCGGCCATCGCGGTGAGCATGATGGCCGCGTCCTTGGCGTCGCGGGCCAGCGGGCCGGGGTGGTCGCGGGTGTAGCTGAGCGGGATGATCCCGTGCAACGACACCCGTCCCATCGTCGGCTTGAGTCCGGTGAGGTTCTGCGCGTTGGACGGCGCGGTGATCGAGCCGCCGGTCTGGGTGCCGGTGCCGCAGGCGGCGAGCCGTCCGGCCACGGCGGTGGCGGTGCCGGTGGACGATCCGCCCGGGTCGGTGGCCGGATTGGTGGGGGTCCAGGCGTTGACCGTGGTGACCACCCCGGCGGGGGTGGTGGCCCGGGTGGTGGCCAGCGGGCCCATCTGGGTCTTGCCCAGCACGATCGCCCCGCCGCCGGTGACCAGCCGGGTCACCGCCGTGGCGTCGTACGGGGGCCGGAAGTCGGCGAACAGGTAGGAGCTGGCGGTGGTCGGCACCCCGGCGGTGTAGTAGTTGTCCTTGATGGCCAGCGGGATGCCGTGCAGCGCGCCCCGGTGCGGCTTGCGGGCCATCGCGCGGGCCGCTTTGACCGCCTGCTCGGCGAGCACCAGGTTGAACGCCTGGTAGGTCGTCTCGTAGCGGCTGATCCGGGCCAGGTACGCCTCGACCAGCTTCTCCGGGGTGAGTTTCCCGGCCCGGATCAGCCAGGCGGCCTCGGCGACGGTCAGTTCGGTCGGGTCGGCCACCGCCTCCGGGCGCGGCTTGACGTAGGCGTTGGGCACGGCCAGCGCCGGGTTGTAGCGGCCGGGCGGGGCGGCCGCCGCGCGGCTGACGCCGGCCGCCGAGGCGACGGCGGGCAGCCCGACGACGCCACCTACCGCCGAGGCGGTGGCCAGCGCGGCGGTCCGGGCGAGGAAGGCGCGACGGTCGACGCCGCGGTCGGCAGGTGCTGTGCTCATCACTTCCGCCATTCCGTGCTGATCGAGGGGTAGAGCATCGGCGCGGGCTGCTGGGACAGCGCCATGGCCACGGCCGGGTCGGTACCGGCCGGCGCGGGCGGCTGGTAGGCGGCGAGGGTGCCGACGGTGCCGCGGACGAAGGAGCGCAGCGAGGCCAGCACGGAGTCCCGGCCGGGGGAGCCGGTCTGCGGGTCGGCGGTGGTTCCGGGGGGAAGCTGGTCGAGGTCGATGCCGAGTGACGCGAGCCGGGCGCGGATGAGGACGTCCAGTTCCGCGTCGGTCGGTGGGGTGGGGGCCATGACGCTCCTTGAGGGGTGGGCGACGATGCCCCACTGTCGAGCCAGATCGTGTCGCGGACGTGACATGTTGATCTCGGCGTCGTGAAGCCACGCAGGTCAATGCCCCTGTACGGGGGCACGACAGTGGACGGCCGGGCCGATGCAGCGGGGCCGCGCCGCCGGCCGGCGTTGGCTAGGGTGCTCGGGTCGCGCGACCGCGTCCCGGAGGAGAACATGCTCGCCCCACTGCGGTACGCCGCCTTCCGTCGCCTGGCCGCCGGCCGGTTGGTCAACATGGTGGGCAACGCGGTCGCCCCGGTGGCGCTGGCCTTCGCCGTGCTCGACCTGACCGGTTCGGTCCGCGACCTGGGGCTGGTCGTGGGCGCCCGCTCGCTGATGAACGTGCTGTTCGTGCTCTTCGGCGGCGTGCTCGCCGACCGGGTCCCCCGTCGGCTGGTGCTGGTCGGTTCCAACCTGCTCGGCGCGTCGACCCAGGCGGCGGTGGCCGCCCTGGTGCTCACCGGCACGGCGACGATCCCGTTGCTGCTGGCGCTCGGCGCGGCCAACGGGGTGGTGAGCGCCCTGGCCCAGCCCGCCTCGGCCGCCGCGACGCCGCAGACCGTCCCGGCGGAACTGATCCAGCCGGCCAACGCGATCATCCGGCTCGGCATGAACGCCGGCATGATCGGCGGTACGGCGCTCGGCGGCCTGCTGGTCGCCGCGGTCGGCCCGGGCTGGGGGCTCGCCGTCGACGCGGTCACCTTCGCCGTCGCGGCCGTCGCCTTCGCCGGGGTCCGGGTGCCCGCCGCGCGCGGCGGTGCCGTCCGTACCGGCGTCGTCGCCGACCTGCGGGAGGGCTGGACCGAGTTCGCCGCCCGGACCTGGGTGTGGGTGGTGGTGCTCGGGTTCATGGTGCTCAACGCGGCCCTCGCCGGTGGGGTGAGCGTGCTCGGCCCGGCCGTCGCCGACGCGACGATCGGCCGCAGCGCCTGGGGCCTGGTGCTGGCGGCGCAGACCGTCGGGATGGTCGTCGGCGGCGTCGTCGCACTGCGGCTGCGGGTACGCCGGCTGCTGCTGTTCGGGGTGGTCTGCATGGTCGCCGAGTCGTTGCTGCTGCTGGCGCTGGCCCTGACCCCGACGCTGGTGGCGCTGCTGGCCGCCGCGCTGGTGGTCGGGATCGCCGTGGAACAGTTCTCGGTGGCCTGGGAGACGTCGATCGCCCAGCACGTCCCGGCCGACCGGTTGGCCCGGGTCTACTCGTACGACATGTTGGGCTCGTTCGTGGCCATTCCGCTGGGGCAGGTGGCGGTCGGGCCGGCCGCCGCGGTGGTCGGTACCCGCGACACCCTGCTGATCCTCGCCGCGCTGGTGGTGCTCTCCGTGCTCGGGATGGTGTCCAGCCGGGCGGTCCGCCGGCTGGAGGCGTCGACGCCCGGGGCCTGGGGCGTACGGCGGCCCGGCCAGCGTCGACGTCGGGCCCGTTCGGGAACCGGCCGGTGGACCGGCGCGTGGTCGGACGTTTCGCGGAGCCGGTGCCCGGCCGGCCCGCTCCGGTGGTGTGCCGCCCGCCCCGTCGGGCGACCGGCGGGGACGGCGGTGGCCGGACGGCTGTCGGCAGCGGCCGGGCCAGCGCCGGTCGGGGGTACGCCGGACCGCGCACCACCACGCGGTGGACCGGGTCGCGCCGGTCCGACAGTTACTGCGGGGCATTCCCGTTCGACGATGCGGAAAGGGTGGAACATCAGATCAATTGCCCGCCGGAGTCGCCATGCCCGCCACAATCGAACCGGTCCCGCCGATCCCGAGTGCCCTGTGTTCTGCCGGGTGTTTCGGACCACGCCGGGTGGCGGTACCCCATTACCCGGTGATCGTCCGTGGCCGGGAACGACTCAGTCGTGGAGCGTGACGTCGGGCAGTGGGCGGCCGGTGGCGTCGAACAGCGCGGTTCCGCAGTCACAGTGCTCGTCGGCGAGGCTCCCGGCCGCCGGCAGTTGCCAGACCAGCATCGCCCCGCAGCCGGGGCAGTCGAGGCTGACCAGGGTCTCGGTGGGTGGCGAGGCCCAGTCCCGTACCGGCTGGCCCTGGTGGGTCAGCCCGGTCGGCGGCTGCCCGCCGGTCCGCAGGACCAGCACCGGGTAGCTGTCGGTGCCGTCGTCGTGCACCGCGAGGGTGAAGCCGAGCGGTGCCAGCACGCCGGACAGGTGGTCGAGTTGGCGGATCGGCAGGTCGCCCCGGCCCAGCGTCGGGTCGGCCTCGGCGGCCCGCTGGACGACGTCGGTGTCGACGCCGTCCGGCTGTGCCCCGAAGACCCGGACCCGCCCGGCCACGAACGCCGCCAGGTCGCCGGGCTCCTCCTCGCCGGTCCAGTCCATCACGAACAGCACGCTGTCGACCCCGACGCCCCGGGCCCGCTCGTCGGGGGTGAGGGCCAGGTCCGCCAACTCCGTCACGACGGTCACGCTAGCAACCGTCGGGTGGCGGGCCGTGCGCGCCGGTCGCCCACCGTCGCCGCCCGCGTCGTGGCGGTGTGCGACGACCACCGGACGCGCGGGATCGGTGCGGACCCGGATGCGGCCGGCGTGCTTGACCCCTATGGAAGGGGAAACTAAACTCCGGCCGTTAACGTTCACAATCATTACAGTCGATATGTGCTGTCGAAACGCCGACGGTGACGTCCAGGTCATCCCCGTGGCGGCGCAGCAGATCGGTGCCGACCGGCTCGATGGAACCGGCAGGGCGCGTATCACCACCACCAGGAGGACGAAAGAAATGACGCAGGATCAGAATGGGCCGGCCGCCGGCGAGCGGAAAACACTGAGCCGTCGCGTCGTCCTGACGACGCTGGGCGCGCTGCCCGTCGCGGCGGCCACGGCGGCCCTGGGGGCCACGGAGGCCTCGGCCGCCCCGGCCAGCATCAACCTGTCGGCGTCCCGGCAGACGATCAAGGGCTACGGCGCGATGACCCACGCCGGCTGGATCGGCGACCTGACCGCCGCCCAGCGGGAGACGGCGTTCGGCACCGGTGAGGGCCGGCTCGGCTTCTCCGTGCTGCGCATCCCGGTCGGCGAGAGCCAGGCGGACTGGAGCCGTGACCTGGCCACGGCCAAGCGCGCGGCCGAACTCGGGGTGACCGTCTTCGCCTCGCCGTGGAACCCCCCGGCCAGCATGATCGAGACGTTCACCCGGGGCAGCCAGACCAACGCCAAGCGCCTGCGGGCCAGCTCCTACGCCGCGTACGCGCAGTACCTGAACGACTTCACCGTGTACATGCGCAACAACGGGGTGAACCTCTACGCCATCTCCGTGCAGAACGAGCCCGACTACGCCCACGACTGGACGTGGTGGACCTCCGGCGAGATCATCAAGTTCCTCAAGGAGAACTCCGGGGTGATCAGCACCCGGGTGATGGCACCGGAATCGTTCCAGTACGTCAAGTCGATGTCGGACCCGATCCTCAACGACGCCACCGCGCTGGCCAACGTCGACATCATCGGGGCCCACCTCTACGGCACCTCGTACTCGAACTTCCCGTACCCGCTGTTCAAGCAGAAGGGGGCGGGCAAGGAACTGTGGATGACTGAGGTCTACTACCCGAACAGCAACGCGAACTCGGGTGACGCCTGGCCGGAGGCGCTCGACGTCGGCGAGCACATCCACCGGTCCATGGTCGACGCCGAGTTCCAGACGTACGTCTGGTGGTACCTGCGGCGCAGCTACGGCCCCATGCGCGAGGACGGTCAGATCAGCAAGCGGGGCGCGATCATGGCCCAGTACGCCCGGTTCGTGCGGCCCGGATACGTCCGCGTCGACGCCACGGCCAACCCGGCGTCGAACGTCTACGTCTCGGCCTACCGGGGCGGCAACACCGTGGTCATCGTCGCGGTCAACAAGAACACCTCGGCGGTGAGCCAGCAGTTCACCCTCTCCGGCGCCACCGCGTCGGGCAGCGTGCAGAACTGGCTGACCGACGGCAGCCGCAACGTCGCCCCGCAGAGCGCGCTGACCATGTCCAACGGCTCGTTGACCGTCAACCTGCCCGCGCGCAGCGTGATGACGTTCGTGACCAGCGTCAACGGCACCACGCCGACCCCCACCCCGACCGTGACGCCCACGGGCACCCCGACGCCGACCCCGACCCCGACGCCCACCCCGACCCCCACCCCCACGGCGGGCGGCAGCGGACCCCGGGTCGTCTACACCATGAACACCTGGGCCTCGGGTTTCACCGCGAACATCGCGATCACCAACACCGGCACCTCGACGATCGACGGATGGACGCTGGCCTTCACCCTCCCGTCGGGGCAGACCATCACCTCGGGCTGGAACGCCACCTTCTCGCCGTCCAGCGGCCAGGTGAGCGCCCGCAACGTCAGCTACAACGGCACGATCGCCCCGGGCGGCACCGTCGAGGTCGGTTTCCAGGCCGACCACACCGGCAACACCGCGGAACCGACCGCCTTCACCCTCAACGGCATCCCCTGCACGGTGGCCTGACCGGTCGACCGGAGCAACCCCGTACGGCCGCCGCGGACACCGCGGCGGCCGTACCCGTTGCGGGTGCTTGCTCCTCACGCGGCGTGAGGGCAGATAGTCGGTGCCGTGGACGAACACCTGACCGTGGGACGGGTGGCGGAACTGGCCGGGGTCACCGTCCGGACGCTGCACCACTACGACGAGATCGGCCAGCTGACGCCGTCCGCGCGGACGGCGGCGGGACACCGCGCGTACTCGCCCGCCGACGTACGGCGGCTGCGCGAGGTGCTCGGCTACCGGCGGCTCGGGTTCGGACTCCGGCAGATCGCGGACCTGGTGGACGATCCGGCGACCGACCCCGTCGCGCACCTGTGCCGGCTGCGTGGCCTGCTGACCGACCAGCGCGACCGGGCCGCCGCCCTGGTCGCGGCGATCGACCGGGAGTTGCAGGCGCGGGCGCTGGGGATCGCCACCACCCCGGAGGAGCAGCTACGGGTCTTCGGCGGCCGGTTGTACGACACCATCGGCAGCGCCTACCCGGCGACCCGGCGCACCGACCCCCGGATCGCCGCCCGCATCTGGGCGGCGTTGGGCGACGCCCGGACCGTGCTGAACGTCGGGGCCGGCACCGGCTCCTACGAACCCGGCGACCGTGCGGTGACGGCGGTGGAGCCGTCGGCGGTGATGCGGGCGCTGCGTCCGGCCGACGCCGCGCCGTGCGTGGCCGCCGCCGCGGGGGACCTGCCGTTCGCCGACGGCTCCTTCGACGCGGCGATGGCGGTCAGCACCGTCCACCACTGGCCGGACCCGGTCGCCGGGCTGCGGGAGATGCGTCGGGTGGCCCGGCGGGTGGTGGTGTTCACCTACGACGCCGACGGCGCCGGCTGGCGGGAACGGTTCTGGCTGACCCGCGACTACCTGCCGGAGTTCGCCGGCCTGCTGGTCGACTGGCCCCCGCTGGGCGAGCTGACCGCCGCGATCGGTGGGCGCGCCGAGCCGGTGGACGTCCCGTGGGACTGCGCCGACGGCCTGTTCGAGGCGTACTGGCGACGGCCGGAGGCGTACCTGGACGAGCGGGTGCGGCGCGCGGTGTCGGTGTGGACCCGGGTCGGGCCGCAGGCCGAACGACGGGCCGTCGGGATGCTCCGGGAGGACCTGGCGTCGGGCCGGTGGGCGCAGCGCAACGGGGACCTGCTGCGTCGCGACACCGCGGAGCTGGGCCTGCGCCTGCTCGTGGCCTGAACAGCCCGGCCGGGGTCGCCGCGTGGCGCGGCCGACGTGGCAGTGCCGGCAGCTCCGCCGGATGCCCGGGTGGGACCGGCCGGGCCGCCGCCACGGTCAGCCCTGGCGGGTCGGTCGGATGGTGAGGTCGCCGATCTCGACGTCGTCGGGTTGGTCGACGGCGAAGGCGATCGCGCGGGCGACCGCGTCGGGGTCGAGGCCGATCTCGGCCATGGTCCGCTGCGCCTCCGCGCGTACCGCGGGGTCGTCGATGGCCCGGTCGACGAACTCGGTGCGGACGTAACCGGGGGAGATCGAGGTCGTCCGCAGCGCTCCGCTCGTGCTCTCCTGCCGCAGGCCCTCCAGCAGGGTGCGCACCGCGTTCTTCGTCCCGGCGTACACCGCCTGGGTGGGAACGATCTTCAGGCCGGAGGTCGAGACGACCGTGACGAGGTGACCGCTGCCCTGGCGGGTGAAGACGGGCAGGGCGGCGGCGATCCCGTGCAGGACGCCCTTGACGTTCACGTCGACCATCGCCGACCAGCCCTCGACGTCCAGCTCGGCGACGGTGCCGAGCCTGCTGATCCCGGCGTTGCCGACCAGGACGTCCAGCCGCCCGAACCGCTCCACGGCGAGGGCGACCAGGGACCGCAGGTCGTCCGGGGCGGTGACGTCCACCCGGGTGGCGACCGCCCTGCCGCCGGAGCCCTCGATCTCGGCGACCAGGCGGTCGAGCCGGTCGGTGCGGCGGGCACCGAGCACGACGGACGCGCCGAGCGCGGCGAGGTGGCGGGCGGTCGCCGCGCCGATACCGCTGCTGGCGCCGGTGATCGCGACGACCTTTCCGGGGATGGTCATGATTCTCCTCGGGGTAGAGTGGACACATGTCCGGTTACCCCGACGAGCTTAGCGGACACGTGTCCGCTTCTGTCAAGGGCGCGGCGGCGTCCCGCGCCGACGCACGGCGCAACCGCGAACGCATCCTGCGCGCGGCCCGCGACCTGGTGCACGAGCCGGGCGAGCTGAAACTCAACGCGGTGGCGAAGGCCTGCGGCATCGGGCAGGGCACCCTGTACCGGCACTTCCCCACCCGGGAGGACCTGCTCGTCGAGGTGTACCGGCACGAGGTCGACGACCTGGTCACCGCGGCCCCGCACCTGCTGGCCACCCACCCGCCGGTGGCGGCGTTGGCGGCCTGGTTCGACCGGGTGGCCGCCTACGCCCGGGTCAAGCGGGACGTGTTCGCCGCCGTCGAGGCGGCGACCTGGCGTGACCTCGCCGCGCACAGTCTCGGCCCGATCGGCGAAGCGGTGGAACTGCTGCTCGCCGCCGGCCGCTCGGCCGGCAGCATCCGCGCCGACGTCGAGGCCCGGGACGTCATCGTCCTGATCAGTTGGCTCTCCCGACTGGACGACACCGAGCTGGACAGCCGGGGGCCGCGCCTGCTGGCCGTCCTCGTCGACGGCCTCCGCGCCCCCGGCGGGATTGTCACCGGTAGCGGCTAGCCTGCCGTCATGGCGAGCGCGGAACTGGATGAGTTGGTCGTCCCCGACGCGGACGCGCTGCGCGCCTGGCTGTCGGCCCACCACGACACCTCCCCCGGGGTGTGGCTCGCCCTGACCCGCAAGGGCGGCACGGTCACCACCCTGACCTGGCAGCAGGCGGTCGACGAGGGGCTGTGCTTCGGCTGGATCGACGGGCAGGCCCGCAAGCGGGACCAGGAGAGTTCCTGGATCAGGTTCACCCCCCGCCGGGCGCGCAGCATCTGGTCGCAACGCAACGTCGCCCACGTGGCCCGACTGGAGGAGCAGGGCCGGATGCAGCCCTCGGGCCGGGCCGCGGTGGAGGCCGCCAAGGCGGACGGACGGTGGGCCGCGGCCTACGCCCCGCCGTCGGAGGTCGAGGTGCCCGCCGACCTGCTCGCCGCGGTCGCCGCCGATCCCGCCGCGCAGGCCATGTTCGACGTGCTCACCCGGACCAACCTGTTCGCGCTCGTGCACCGGCTCAACGCGGTGAAACGGGCGCAGACCCGGGAGCGGAAGATCGCCGAGTTCGTCGCCATGCTGGCCCGCCACGAGACGCCCCACCCGCAGCGGGCCCGGCCGCCGCAGGTCCCGTGACCGGTGCCGCCCGACCCGCCTACCGGGGCGTCGGGGGCCGGTCCCCGGCGCACAGGGCGTAGGTGTAGCCGTCCACCCAGCCCCGTTCGGCGTGCCACGAGTCTCCGACGCCGTGCTGTTCGCGGCGCATGCCGACCTTCTCCAGCACCCGTACCGAGGCGAGGTTGTCGGCGAAGCACCCGGCGGTGATCCGGCGGACGCCCAACCGGGTGAACGCGTACGCCACCATCGCGGCGACCGCCTCGGTGGCGTAGCCCCGCCCGCCGTGGGCCGGGTCGAAGATGTAGCCGAGCTGGGCCTCGGTCCGGGTCGGCATGCCCGGCTGCCCCATCCCGTCCAGCACGTCGAGCGAGACCGTGCCGATCACCAGGCCGTCCAGGACGACCGCCCGGCTGTGGTCGTCGGGGTCGTCGGCGGCGCGCCGCCAGGCCGCCCGGAACGCCGCCGGCTCCACCTCGGTCCGCAGCAGCCAGTACGTCACCTCGGGCAGGTTGCGGTACTCGAGGATGCGGTCGACGTCGCCGTCACCCACCGGGCGCAGGGTCAGGCGGGGCGTACGCAGCGTGGTGCCGTCCATGCGGCCGGACTCTAACGCATCGTGGGCCCTGCCCCCGTCGTCGACGGGTCGCCCACCCGTCGGGTGGGGGCGCGCCCGTGAGCTGCGCGCGCCCGGCCGGGCCGGCGGCCCTCGGGCGTGTTTGGATGGTCCGGTGGATCTGACTGTGACGGACGTGCCGGACCGGGAGCGGTTCGAGGCGCGCGACGAGACCGGGGCGCTGGCCGGGCTGGTCACCTACCAGTTGACCGGTGCCATCATCGCCTACACGCACACCGAGGTCGACCCGGCGTTCGAGGGGCGGGGCGTCGGCTCGACGCTGGCCCGCGCGGTCATGGACGACGCCCGCGCCCGGGGCCGTACGGTGGTGCCGATCTGCCCGTTCCTCGCCGACTGGCTGGGCCGGCACCCGGAGTACGCGGACATCGTGGCCCGCTCCACCCGCCGGATCAAGTAGCCCGGCGGCCCGGGGGCGGCCCCCCGGGTGGTGAGCGGGCGGGTGCGCAGCGCATCGGCGGGCGGCGCATCCTTGACGGCGTCTGATTGTTGCGTTGACAATTCCAGCCTGTTAACGCTCACATGACGCCGAGGAATCCCCCCATGCCCTCAGCAGTTCCCCGGAACCACCACCCCACCCCCCGCCGCACCCGCACGGTCGTCGCCGCCACCGTGCTCACCCTTCTCGCCGCGCTGGCCCCCGCCACCGCGGCCCCGGCCGCCGCCGACGACGTCACCGACGGTCTGCTCCTGCGCTACGACCTCGACCAACGCACCGGCACCACCGTCGTCGACACCTCCGGCCGCGGCAACGACGGCACCCTGGTCGGCGGCGGCACCTGGACCGGCACCGACGGGCTGCTGCTCGACGGCGTCGACGACCACGTCAAACTGCCCGACAACCTGCTGGCCGGCCGCTCCTCGCTCACCGTGGCCCTGGACGTCATGGTCGACCCGGCACAGCAGACCCCGTACTTCCTCTGGGGCCTGGGCAACCCGGCCACCTCCGCCGCCGGCACCGGCTACCTGTTCGCCAGCGGCGACGCCTTCCGCGCCGGCATCACCACCACCAACTGGGCCGGCGAGAAGGTCACCGGCACCGGCGGCAACCTGGCCCGGGGGGT
This sequence comes from Micromonospora humida, assembly GCF_016901255.1. NCBI lineage: Bacteria > Bacillati > Actinomycetota > Actinomycetes > Micromonosporales > Micromonosporaceae > Micromonospora > Micromonospora humida. The sequence goes on along the minus strand of NZ_JAFEUC010000001.1, from coordinate 339,998 downwards.
GTGGAAGTCGGTCGTCTACACGCAGACCGGCACCACCGGCACCCTCTACGCCGACGGCGTGCAGGTGGCCCGCAACACCGCCGTCACCGTGCCGCCCGGCGCGGTCGGCAACGGCGTCACCACCGCCAACAACCTGGGCCGGTCGAACTACGCCACCGACCGGTTCCTCAAGGGACGGGTGGCGAACTTCCGGATCTACGACCGCGCCCTCACCGCCGCCGAGGTCGCGGTGGTCGCGCAACCCGGTGAGTCCGACCAGACCCGGGCCGAGGCGGCCGCCGCCGCCCTGACCCTGGTGCACGCCGAGGACGTCCGTGGCAACCTGACCATGCCCGCCACCGGCCGGTACGACGCGACGGTGCGCTGGCGCTCGGCCCGACCGGAGGCGGTCGCCGCCGACGGTGTGGTGCGTCGTCCCGCGCACGGCGCGGGCGACACGACGGTGCCGGTGACCGCCACGGTCACCGTGGGCGCCGCCACCGTCGAGCGGACTATCACGCTGACCGTCCGTGAGCTGCCGGCCCCCGCGCCGTACGCCGGCTACGCGTTCAGCTACTTCACCGGCAACTCGATCGCCGGGGAGAAGATCTACTTCGCCGCCAGCCGGGGCAACAACGCCCTGCAGTGGACGGAGGTCAACGGCGGCCAGCCGAAACTGGAGTCGACCCACGGCACGTTGGGCCTGCGCGACCCGTTCCTGATCCGCAGCCCGGAGGGGGACCGGTTCTTCCTGATCGCCACCGACCTGTCGATCGGCCGCAACGGCGACTGGGACGCCGCCCAGCGCCGGGGCAGCCGCTACCTGGAGGTGTGGGAGTCCACCGACCTGGTCAACTGGTCGGCGCAGCGCCACGTCGAGGTCTCCCCACCCACCGCTGGCAACACCTGGGCGCCGGAGGCGTACTGGGACGCCGAACGCGGTGAGTACCTGGTCTTCTGGGCCTCGAAGCTGTTCGCCGAGAACGACCCGGACCACACCGGCAACACGTACAACCGGATGCTGGCCGCCACCACCCGCGACTTCGTCACGTTCAGCCCGGCGACGATCTGGCAGGACCGGGGCGAGTCGCGGATCGACTCCACGATGATCCGCGAGGGCGACACCTACTACCGGTTCACCAAGGACGAGGGCAGCGGCGGCACCGGCTGCTCCGACATCATCCAGGAGAGGTCCCCCTCGCTGACCGCCGTCGACCTGCCCGGCCGACCGTCGTGGACGATGCTCGACTCGTGCATCGGCCGCGACGCCGGCACCTCCGCCGTGGAGGGACCCACCGTCTTCAAGGCCAACCCCGGCGACACCTCCGGCTCGCGGTACTACCTGTTCGTCGACGAGTACGGCGGCCGGGGCTACATCCCGCTGGGCACCGACGACCTGGCCAGGCCGAACTGGAAGGTGCCGGCGTCCTACCGGCTGCCGGCCAGCCCACGGCACGGCACGGTCATCCCGGTCACCCGCGCCGAACTCGACGCGCTGACCGACGCGCCGCCCCCGGTGGACGCCAACGCCGACGGGGTGGTGGCCCACTACCGGCTCGACCAGGCGGCCGGTGGCACGGTCACCGACGACTCCGGCAACGGCCACCACGCCACCCTGGCCGGCGACGCCCGCTGGGACGCAGGCAGCCTCACCCTCGGCGGCACCAACGGCCACGTCGACCTGCCCGACAACATCATGTCCGGGCTGGACGAGATCACCGTGTCGATGGACGTGAACATCGCCGCCGACCAGGCCACCCCGTACTTCGTCTGGGGGCTCGGCAACACCGACTCCGCAGGCGTCGGCAACGGCTACCTGTTCACCACCGGCAACGACTACCGGACCTCGATCAGCCTGGGCAACTGGACCGGCGAGCAGACCGTCACCGGCGGCCGGGCGTTGCCCCGGGGGGTGTGGAAGACCCTGACGTACACCCTGAACCGGGCCGGCACCGCCCGGATCTACCTGGACGGGGTGCGGGTGGCCGAGAAGACCGGGCTGACCGTCGCACCCGGTGACATCGGCGGCGGCCGGACCACCGCCAACTACCTGGGCCGCTCCCAGTACGCCAGCGACCGCTACCTCAAGGGCCGCATCCGCGACTTCTCCCTCTACAACCGGGCGCTCAGCGACGCCGAGGTGGCCGCGTTGGGCAGCAACGGCACCAGTGTCGTCGCCGTCGAACTCGACAGCCTCAGGGTCCCGGCCATCGTGGACGCCGGCAGCGGCACGATCACCCTGCCGGTCCGGCCGGGCACCGACCTGACCAGGCTCGCCCCGCGCTACCTGGTCGCGCCCACCTCGACGGTCAGGCCCGCCGGGCCGCGCAACTACACCCGACCGGTGACGGTCACCGTCACCAGCGCCGCCGGGGCCAGCCGGGCCTGGACGGTGCGGGCGGTGCCGATGAACACCCCGGTGCTGCCCGGGTACAACGCCGACCCGAACATCGTCCGGTTCGGCGACACGTACTACATCTACGGCACCACCGACGGCTTCCCCGGCTGGGGCAGCTCGACGTTCACCGTGTGGTCCAGCCGCAACCTGGTCGACTGGACCGCCCACGACACCATTCTCGACCTCGGGCCGGACGTCAGCTGGGCGGACACCAACGCCTGGGCGCCGGCCGCGATCGAGAGGAACGGGAAGTACTACCTGTACTTCTCGGCCCAGCAGAACATCGGCGTCGCGGTGGCCGACTCGCCGCTCGGGCCGTTCGTCGACCCGCTCGGCCGGCCCCTGGTGAGCAAGGCCGACTACGGCAACGCCCAGCAGATCGACCCGGCGGTGTTCACCGACGACGACGGGAAGAGCTACCTGTACTGGGGCAACGGCACCCCGTACGTGGTCCCGCTGAACGACGACATGATCTCCTATGACGTCACCCGGCGGGTCCGGCTGACCGGGCTCACCGGTTTCCGCGAGGGCCTGTTCATGCACAAGCGCAACGGCGTGTACTACCTGTCCTGGTCTATCGACGACACCGGCAGCGAGAACTACCGGGTCGGCTACGGGACGGGCAGCAGCCCGCTCGGGCCCTTCACCAGCAGGGGGGAGATCCTCACCAAGGACCCGGCCCAGGGCATCCTGGGCACCGGGCACCACTCCATCATCCAGGTGCCCGGCACCGACGACTGGTACGTGGCGTACCACCGGTTCGCCATCCCGGGCGGCGACGGCACCCACCGGGAGACCACGATCGACCGGCTGCACTTCGCCGACGACGGCACCATCGAACCGGTGGTGCCCACCCTGACCGGGGTGGAGCCGCTGCGCTACCGGGGCGGGCAGCCCCGGCTGCGGATCACCGGCCCCGGCGCCGACGGCTGGTACGGCGCGAACGCCGCGCTCACCCTGGCCCACGGCGAGCTGATCAGGCTGGTGGAGTACCAGATCGACGGGGGTGGCTGGTTCCCGTACCGGGAGCCGGTGGCCCTGCCCGCCGGCCGGCACACGATCGAGTACCGGGCGCAGGGGGTCAACCTGCTCTGGAGCACACCCTGGGCGACGTCGGTGCAGGTGGACGGGGTCACCCCGACCGCCGAGGCGACGCTGGTCGACCGGGCGCTGGTCGTCACCGGCCGGGACGCCGACTCCGGGGTGGCCCGGGTCGAGTACCGCCTCGACGGTGGCCAGTGGACCACCTGGACCGGGCCGGTGCCGCTGGACGACCTGGCGCACGGGGTCCGCTACCGCGCGGTCGACGTGGCCGGCAACGTCGGCGAGGTGGCCGTGCTGCGGGTGCCGGCGGTCCGGTAGCCGCCGGCCGGACGCGCCGCCCGACACACGGTCGGGCGGCGCGTCCGCGTCCCGGGGTTCCCGGCCGGGGCGCGATGCGACTTCGTCATCTCACATGCCGGTAGTCGGGGTGGGCGGGCGACCGACTGCCTGTCAGTCGACCGATATCGATGCGCCCGAAGTCCGTTCATGATGTCGGGCCCGCGCCCGGCGGATCTCCTCCGCGCCGGCCACCCAGCGCGCCGCCGTCCGACCGGTGGCCTGCCCGGCACCGGGTCCGGGGCTGTCGGCGCTGCGGGCGACCGGCCCTGCGGCGTGGCCCGGTGGCGGCCCGGCGGCCACCGCAGCACGGTCGGCGAGCAGGCGCGACCAGCGGTGGACCTGCCCGGCCCAGGCGTCACCCGCCGGCAGCAGGTGCAGGCGGAAGCGGGGGTGTCGGGTCAACCAGCCCCGGACCACCGGGGCGTCGTGCAGCGCCGGATCGTCGGCGACCAGGTGCACCTCCAGGTCGGCGGGCACCGCCCGGTCCACCGCCACGAGGAACCGCCGGTACGCCCCGGCACGCCGGTGCCGGTCCGGGGTGGCCTCGCCGGCGGCCACGAGCTGCTCCGGCCGGCGCGGGGCGATCACCGGCCGGTGCGCCGGCGGTGGTCTGTCGGCCGGTGCCCGGTCCGGGGCCGACGCCGGGCCGGCCGGGTCGCCGCTCGCCGGTCGCTCGTCGCGGGGTGCGGCGCACAGCGCCAGGGTCTGGCCCGGCGGCTGGCGGTAGAGCCCGACCAGGGCCACCACCGTGGCGACGAACCCCGGGTCGGTGGCCAGGGTGAGGCCGTCCTGGAGGTGGGGACGCAGGTCGAACCGACGCCAGATCCGGCCGACCGTGGACGCCGACAGACCGCTGTGGACGGCCATTGACGCCCGGGACCACCGTCGTGCCGGGGCCGGCGTGGCATCGAGGGTGGCCGCGACCACCCCGTCCACCTGCTCGGGCCGGACCGAGCGGGGCCGGCCGGCACGCGGGTCGTCGGCGAGCCCCGGCAGCCGCGCGGCGGCGAACCGGGAACGCCATTTCCCGACCGTCGCCGGTGAAACGTTCAACCGGGTCGCGACCTCGATATTCGTGGCCCCCTCGGCGCAGGCCAAAACGATTCGGCAGCGAATGGCGAACGACTGCGTCGAGTGGGCCGCGCGGGCCCCCTTCGTGAGCTGTTCCCGTTCCTCGTCGGTGAGCACCAGCCTGGCCTTCGGCCGCCCCTTCCCCATGCCACGATCCTATCCGGATATGACATGGACTAATGGCGCATCGCGATCGTGGGAGCGGTCACGGTCGATTGCTCGGACGGTTGCCCTGGACGGTTCACGACGGGACTGAGTATGGTCCCGACGAGTCCCGGACTTGGGGGAAGGGGCCGCTACCGCAACGTTGCCGTGGCCCGTGTGGTGATCTGACATGGGGGGACCGCTTCAGTGACCACGACCGATCTGCACGAGAACATGACGTCGATCTGCGCCGAAGTCCTCCACCGACCCACCGTCGGTCCCGACGACGACCTCGTCGAACTCGGCATGGACTCGGTGGGCGCGGTGGAGATCGTGACCCGGGTCGAGGCGGCGTACGGCGTGGACGTGGTCGACGTCATCTTCGACACTCCCACGGTCAACCGGCTCTGCGCGGTCGTGGAATCCGCCGCCGTCCGCGACGAGTCGCATGCCTAGTCCGCTGGCCGAGCCGAACCTCGCCGACACGGCGAACCTGCTGGACCTCGTCACCCAGGCCGCGGCGGCCTACGGGGACGACCCGTACCTGCTCCCGGCGGAACCCGGTGGCCGCCAGATCAGCTTCACCGACGTGCTGACCTTCACCCGGGGCTGCGCGGCGCTGCTCGACGAGCACCGGGTGCCGCCGGGCGGCCGGGTGGCCGTGGTCCTGCACAACTCGTCGCTGGCCGCGCTGCTGTTCCTCGGCGTCATCGCCGCCGGGCGGATGCTGGTGCCGCTGAACCCGAAGTCCGGCCCGGCCGAGTTGGACACCCTGCTCGCCCACGCCGACGTCGCGCTGGTGCTCGGCCCGTCGTCGACCGCCGCGAAGGCGTCGCCGGGCCGGCGCTGGCTGACCGTGGACGACGCGGAGGGGTTCCTCACCGCGGTCCTCGACCGGGGCGTCGCCTACCGGGGGAAGCTGGTCGCGCCCCCGGACGGCGGGGCGGCCGACGCCGAGGTCGTCTACACCTCGGGGTCGACCGGCGCGGCCAAGGGCGTCGTGCTGTCCCACCGGGCCCTGCTGGCCAACTCGCTGGCGATGGTGCGGTGGGCCGACGCGGGCCGCGACGACGTCTTCCTCAACGTCATCCCGATGCTGCACGTCGGCGGGCAGGGCCTGCCCACGCTGACCCCGCTGTGGTCCGGGGGGCGGACGGTCTGTGTCCGCTCGGAGGTGGCGCTGGCCCGGTTCTGGAACTACGTGGACCGGCACCGCCCGACCTGGACCCTGGTGGTCAACGCCTACCTCGCGCACCTGGTCGAGCGGCCGCAGCGACCGGCCGACAGCCGGCTCAAGGGCGTCCTCGCCGGCGGCTCGGCGCTCAGCCCCGACCTGATCCACCGGTTCGAGAGCACCTTCGGCATCCCGGTGTTCCAGGTGTACGGGATGACCGAGATGACCTCGCTGACGGTGGTGGAACCCCGCGACCGCCAGCCGGGGGACCGGCGCACCACCGGCCTGCCGGTGCCGTTCGCCCGGGTCCGGGTCGTCGACGCAGACGGGCGGGACGTCGCGCCGGGGGAGAGCGGGGAGGTCCTGCTGAGCGGCCCGAGCATCTTCACCCGGTACGAGGCCGCGCCGGAACTCACCGCCGGGCGGCTGGTCGACGGCTGGGTGCGCAGCGGCGACCTCGGCCACCTCGACGAGCGTGGCGAGCTGACCATCGTGGACCGGATGGACAGCATGGTCATCGTCAGCGGCGAGAACGTCTACCCGGCCGAGATCGAGAACGTCGTGCCGCAGCTCGACGGGATCGCCGACGCGGTGGTCGCCGCGCTGCCGCACCCGGTGACCGGGGTGGAACTGGTGCTGGTCTACACCCTGCTGCCCGGCGCGGTCGCCCGGGAGGACGAATGGCGCGCGCTGTTGCTCAAGCAGCTCAGCGCGTTCAAGGTGCCGCGCCGGTTCGTCCCGCTGGCGCAGCTCGGGGTCGACAGTTTTCCGCGTACCCCGCTCGGCAAGATCCAGCGGTCGGACGTGCGGCGGTTGGCGGTCACGAACCTGACCTGAGTCACCGTCGGTGTCGGACGAGGAGGAACGGGGGGTCTGCCAGGAGATCGGTTCACCGGGGGCACCTGCGGGTCCGTCGTCGTACCGCGCCAGTGTCGGTGTCCCTTTTTCCATAATTCGCGGGCGTGAATGCCAACAGGAGGCGAGCTGCGTTATGCCGGTGGAGATCTTTGACGACGAAGAAGTAGTGGTACGTACCCCCGACGAGCTGAAGCGCATGCCCCGGGCTTACCAGAAGGCGCTGATCAGCCAGATCATGATCAACACGGAGGGTGAACTCTCCGGCGGAGACGACTACACCATGATGTTCCTGCCGCTGGCGCCCAACGCCGAGGAGCGTCAGGTGTGCGCGGAACGGGCCGCCGAGGAGTACGACCACTACAAGATCGGTAAGCGGGTGCTGGCCGAGATCGGCATCGACACCTCGCACATGGAATCCCAGTCCATCGAGGAGCGTCGGCTCTTCGCCGACAAGCGACTGCACCAGTGCACCACCTGGGCCGAGCGGGGGATCTACTCGTACATCGGCGAGGAGAGCGCCCTGATCATGATCAAGGAGTTCGCCCAGGGCAGCTACAAGCCGTGGGCGGACGCGGTCCGCACGATCATCCTGGACGAGAAGATCCACATCGCCCACGGCGCCCGGGTCTGCCGCAACCTCGCCGCCACCGACGAGGGCCGCGAGCAGTTGCAGGCCGCGCTCGACCGGCTCTGGCCGGTCTTCCGCGACCTGTTCGGCACCCCGGAGTCCGAACGGTCCAAGCGGGCGGTCCGCTACGGCCTGCGACGCACCACCAACGGTGAGGCGTTGCAGCAGTGGGAGAACACCGTCATCCCCCGGATCCACGCGCTGGGGCTCGTCGTCCCCGCCGTGGCCACCTGAGAGGACGCCCCGCCCATGCCCACCCCCATCGCGATCAATCCCCGTCCGCTGTCCCGGCGGGAGGCCAAGGTCCGCCTGGCGTCCCTGCTGGCCGACCGACCCGACCTGGCCGCGCGGTTGCAGGTCGTCCGGGACATGGGCCGCCGGGTCAGTGCGACCGAGGTGCACCTCACCACCACCTGCAACATCCGGTGCAAGGGGTGCTGGTACTTCGAGGGCGGCTTCGACGCGGCCGTCCCGGAGACCTCCGACCCGGCGTTGATCTCCCGGTTCGTGGACTCGCTGGTGGCCAAGGGTGTCACCCAGGCGACCCTGATCGGCGGCGAGCCGACGCTGGTCCTGCCCCGGGTCGTGCCGTTCGTCGAGCGGCTGCCGTACGTGACCATCTCCACCAACGGCATCCGGCCGCTGCCCATGGTCGGCTTCGAGCAGGTCGCGGTCGCCATCAGCCTGTTCGGCGGCGGCCCGCTGGACGACGCGTTGCGCGGCTACCGGGTCAACGGCTCGTCGTTCTCCGGCCTCTTCGAGACCGCCCTCGGGCACTACCGCAACGACCCCCGGGTGATCTTCGTGTACGCCCTGTCCGAGGAGGGCCTGCAGTACGTCGAACCGACCGTGCGGGCCATCCAGGACAACGGCAACCAGGTCACCTTCAACTTCTACTCCGCCCACGGCAGCGACCACGCCCTGCGGATCGAGAACGAGCAGCGCACCCTCGCCGAGGCGCTGCGGGTCAAGCAGGCGTACCCGGAGACGGTGGTCTGCCACCCGTACTTCATCGAGTCGCTGATCACCGGCCGCACCCACTGGGACGGCCAGTTCGGCTACGACGTCTGCCCCAGCATCAGCGTGGACCACCCGGACCACGCCGAACGGATCCGCAACGGCAACCCGGTCCTGGACGGCTTCGCCGTCTACGGCGCCGACTACCAGACCCTCCAGTTCTGCTGCACCTCCGGCAACTGCGCGGACTGCCGGGACAGCCAGGGCGTCTACAGCTGGCTGCTGGTCAGCATGAACCGGTTCCTCGACGACACCGGCCGGCTGGAGACCTGGCTGGAGCTGGCCGAGAGCTACTGGCGTCAGTGGTACTGGGCGCAGCGGCACCACACCAACTTCGCCCGCCGCGCCCCGTTGACGGCCTGACCGATTCCCCTGCGAGACAAGGAGCACCCGGATGTCTTCTCCATCGACCGAGATCACCGCCCCCGCCGTCGAGGAGCGCCTGCGCGCCGAACTGATCGACCTCGGCGTCGAGGACGACGCGATCAGCGCCGACGCCAAGTTCGACGCGCTGGACATCGACTCGCTCGACGTCGCCGACCTGATGGCCATGGTCGTCAAGGAGTACGGGGTGGAGATCCCGCGTAGCGAACTCGCGGACGTCACCATCGGTCAACTCGTCGAGCGGATCGTGGCGGGCGCGTCGAGTTGACCTCGTCGCTGAGCCTGGACAAGCGCACCTACCTGGTCACCGGGGTCCTCAACAACGAGTCCATCGCCTGGCACGTCGCGGCGGCCCTGCAACGCGAGGGCTGCGAGGTCATCCTGACCTCGTACGGGCGGGTCGGCCGGATCACCCGCCGGGTGGCCGACCTGCTGCCGTCCCGCCCCGAGGTGCTCGAACTGGACGTGATGTCCGACGCGAGCGTCGACGCGCTGGCCGAGGCGATCGGCAGCCGCTGGGGGCAGCTCGACGGGGTGCTGCACAGCATCGCCGCCGCCCCGCCTGACGCGTTGGGGGCCGGGTTCGCCACCGCCGGGGCCGACGGGGTGCTCGACGGGTTCCGCGCGTCGGCGTACTCGTTGCAGCAGCTCACCTCCGCGCTGTCGCCGCTGCTGAGCCGGGCCCCCGGCGGCGGCGCGGTGGTCGGGCTGACCGTCGACTCGACCCGGGCGCTGCCCGGATACGGGTGGATGGGGGTCTACAAGTCGGCGCTGGAGGCGGTCTGCCGCTACCTGGCGCTGCACCTCGGCCCGGCCGGGATCAGGGTCAACCTGGTCGCCGCCGGGCCGGTCGAGACCGTGTCGGCGCGCGGGGTGCGCACCTTCTCCGCCCTGGCCGACCAGTACGAGCGGTGGGCGCCGCTGGGCTGGGACCGGGCCGACCCGGCCCGGGTGGTCGGGGCGGTGCTGTTCCTGCTGTCGGACCTGTCCCGGTACACCACCGGGCAGGTGGTGCACGCCGACGGCGGCATGCACGCCGTCTTCGGCGGCGTCCCGGCCCCCGGCCCGGCTGCCGCCCCCGGCCCCGCTGCGGGACCGGAGTCGGGCCCAGCTCCGGCGACACCGTCGCCACCAGACACCGCCGGCTGACACACACTGCGGGGAGGGACTGTGCGTCTCGTCATCAAGGGCACGGCCGAGCCACTCGTGGGCGAGTTCGACGTCCCGGCGTCGAAGTACCACGCGCACCGGGCGCTGATGCTCGCGTCGCTGGCCGACGGGACCAGTCGCATCCACGGGGCCTGCCACGCGGGCCACGTGCAACACACCATCCGGGCGCTGCGGGACCTCGGCACGGCCGTCACCGTCGAGGGCGACGCGTTCGTGGTCCGTGGCGGCCGGTACCGGCCGGTGCGTCCGGAGGTCTCGGTCGGCAGCTCGGGCACCACGCTCTACTTCCTGACCGGGCTCGCCGCCCTGGCCGAGACGCCGGTCGGCATCACCGGGCAGAAGTACTTCCGGCGGCGGCCGATCCGCCCGCTGCTCGACGCCCTCGCGGGCATCGGCGTGCAGATCGCCTCCACCGGCGGGCTGCTGCCGATCCGGGTCGCCGCCCAGCCGCCGACCGGGGGCCGGGTGCGGATCCCCGGCACGCTCTCCCAGTGGATCTCCAGCCTGCTGCTGGTCAGCCCGTTCGCCACCGGCCACACCGTGGTCGAGGTGGTGGGCGAGTTCAACGAGCGGTCCTACGTCGACCTCACCGTGGCGATGATGCGCCAGTTCGGCCTGTACGTGCAGGTCAGCGCGGACGGCCGCCGGTACGACATCGAGCCCGGCCAGCGGCCCACCCCGGCGGTGGTACGGCTGCCGCCGGACGTCGGCGCCGCCGCGTTCGGCCTGGCCGCGACCGCCCTGCACCCGTCCGACGTGCTGTTCCGGGGGCTGCCGGCGGTCCCCACCGGGGAGCTGGACCATCCGGAGGCGCACCTGCTGGACAGCCTCACCACGATGGGCGTGCCGCTGACCCGCGACCCGGCGACCGGCTGGATCAGGGTGCGCCACGACGGGCTGCGGCTGGCCCCGGTGCGGGTGGACTGCCGCGCGGTGCCCGACATGCTGCCGGTGCTCAGCGTCCTCGGCTCCCACGCGCACGGCACCACCGTGCTCGACCACGTGGCCCACGTACGGCTCAAGGAGTCCGACCGGGTGACGGCGATGCTGCAACTCAACCGGATGGGCGGCCGGCTGCGGCTCGACGGCGACCGGCTCCTCTGCGAGGGCGTCGGCCAGTTGCGGGAGGCCGACCTGTCCTCGTTCAACGACCACCGGGTGCTGATGGCGCTGGCGGTGGCCGCCTCCCGGGCCACCGGCGAGAGCCGGCTGACCTATCCGAACGCCCACCGGATCTCCTTCCCGCAGTTCCTCGACCAGATGAACGGCGTCGGCCTCAACATGTCGGTCGACCGGGCCCGCGCCCGCCGCCTGCCCCGCCCCGCCGGCCCGGCACCCGCCGACCTCCCGCCCGCCGGGCGACGTACGGCCGGCGCGCCGGCCGCGTCGCCGGCCCGCTCCGCCGGACCGTCCGTGCCGACGGCCGCCCTGCCGACGCCTGCCGAGCTGGCCGCCATCCCGGTGGCCGAACTGGTCCGTCGGCACGCCGACACGCGCGGCGACGACGAGGCCGTGGTCGAGGCGGCCTCGCCCGGCCGGGCCGGCGCCACGCTGAGCTGGCGGGACCTGGACCGGGCCGCCGACCGGGCCGCGTCGCTGCTGCGGGAGCTGGGCGTGGGCCCCGGCGACGTGGTCGCCTGGCAGTTGCCCAACTGGTCGGAGTTCGTGGTGCTCACGCTGGCCGCCACCCGGATCGGGGCGGTCTGCTGCCCGCTGATGCCGTTCTTCCGGGAACGCGAGGTGAGCCGGCTGCTGCGCCGCTCCCGGGCCCGGGTGCTGGTGATCCCCGACCGGTTCCGGGGCCGCGCGCACCTGGCCGAGACCGCGGCGATGCTGACCGGCCCGGACGCCCCGGGCGTGGCCCACGTCCTCGTCGTCGCCAGCCACACCGTCTCGGACGGCACCGCCACCTCGGACGGCACCGCCGCACCGGCCGACGCCGCCGGACTGCCGGCGGACACCGCCGGCCCGCGCTGGCAGTGGTTCGGCCCGGCGCTGGCCCGACAGCGTCCCGACGACGCCGCACCGGCCACCGGCCGGCCCGGCCCGGCGGCACTGGCCCAGCTGATGTTCACCTCCGGCACGTCGGGTGAGCCGAAGGGTGTGCTGCACCGCGTCGACACGCTGACCCGGGCCGCCGCCATGCAGGCCCGGCACCTCGGCCTCACCGCCGCCGACCGGCTGTTCATCCCGTCGCCGCTGGCCCACCAGACCGGCTTCCTCTACGGCATGTGGCTGGGCTTCACCATCGGCGCACCCGTCGTGCTGCAACCGATCTGGGACGGCCGGACCGCGCTGCAGACGTTGCACCACACCCGGGCCACCTTCGTCCAGGCGGCCACCCCCTTCCTCGCCGACCTCGTCGAGGCCGTGGAGACGGGCGGGCAGCCGCCACCGGCGCTACGGGTCTTCGTCGCCACCGGCGCGGCGGTGCCCCGCAACCTCGCCGAGCACGCCACCCGCACCCTCGGCGCGGCCGTCTGCGGGGCCTGGGGCTCCACCGAATCGTGCCTCGGCACGCTCTGTGCGCCGACCGACGCGCCCGCGCACGCCTGGGGCACCGACGGGCGGGCGCTGGAGGGGATCCGGATCAGGGTGACCGACGACGCCGGCACCGTGCTCGGCCCCGGCGTGGAGGGCAACTTCGAGGTCGCCGGGGACTGCCTGTTCGCCGGCTACCTCGACCGCCCGGACCTGACCGCGGCGGCGCTCACCCCGGACGGCTGGTACCGCAGCGGCGACCTGGCCACCATCGACGACGCCGGCTACCTGCGGATCACCGGCCGGGTGACCGACGTGATCAACCGGGGCGGCGAGAAGATCCCGGTGGCGGAGATGGAGCAGCTGCTGCACACCCACCCCGCCGTCCGCGAGGTGGCGATCGTGGCGATGCCCGACCCGCGCCTCGGCGAGCGGGCCTGCGCGTTCGTGGTGACCCGGGCGGAGCTGACCTTCGCCGGGATGCAGCGGTTCCTCGACGGCCACAAGGTCGCCAAGCAGTACTGGCCCGAGCGGCTGGAGACGGTGGCCGCGCTGCCCCGCAACGTGGTCGGCAAGGTGCAGAAGTTCGTGTTGCGTGACCAGATCAGCGCAACGATCGGCGAGGAGGCAGAGTGACCCAGGCCGATGGCACGTCGTTCGCGACGTTGGCCCGCGAGGTCGAGGCGTTCGTCCGGGGCCCCGGCGAGCAGTACGCGGCGGCGATCGAACGCGACCGCAGCGTCCCCGCGCAACTCTGGACGGACCTGCGCGACCGGGGCTACCTGCGGCTCGCCGCGCCGGTCGACTACGGCGGGGCCGGCCTGTCCTTCACCCAGTACCTGCACCTGCTCGAACTGTTCTCGATGTCGCACGCGTCGCTGCGGATGATCGTGCACGTCTGCAACGGGGTGTGGCGCTCCATCGACCAGTTCGCCTCCGACGAGCAGCGCAAGAAGTTCGTGCTGCCGCAGGTCGCCGGGGACCTGCGGGTCGCGTTCACGCTCACCGAACCGACCGCCGGCACCGGGGCCGACCTGCGGGCCAGCGTGGTACGCGACGGCGACACCTACCTGCTCAGCGGCGAGAAGCACCTGATCACCTTCGGGGTGAGCTGCGACTACTGGCTGCTGTTCGCCCGGCTCGACGGCAGCACCGGCAAGGACGGCACGGTGGCGCTGATGGTCGACCGGCACGTCGAGGGCGTCCGGGTCGAACCGATGCCCGACACCATGGGCGTACGCGGCACCGACCACGCGCACCTGATCTTCGACCGGGCACCGGTGCCGGTGGCCAACCGGCTCGGCGAGGAGGGCGACGGACTGGCCGTCGCGCTCGGCGGCTTCCTCACCCCGAGCCGGATCGGCGTGGCGATGACCTGCGTGGGGCTGGCCCGCCGGGCGCAGGAGCTGGCGGTCGAGCACGCCCGCAACCGGGTCACCTTCGGCAAACCGCTGACCGCCCGACAGGCGGTGGCGTTCGCGCTCGCCGAGAACGCCGCCGACATCGAGGCCGCCCGGCAGCTCACCCTGCACGCCGCCCGCCGCTGGGAGGCGGGCCAGAGCGACGCCGGGGCGCTGTCCTCGATGGCCAAGCTGGTCGCGGTGGACATGCTGACCCGGGTCACCGACAAGGCGTTGCAGGCGCACGGCGGCATCGGCTACTGGGAGGGCAGCACCATCGAACGGGTCTACCGCGACGCCCGCGCGCAGCGCTTCGAGGAGGGCACCAACGAGATCCAGAAGACCGTCATCGCCCGGGAGATCCTGGCGGCCGGCCGATGACCGCCTTCCAGGACCGCACCGCGCTGATCACCGGCAGCTCCCGGGGCATCGGCCGGGCGCTGGCGCTCACCCTGGCCCGGGGCGGCGGCTCGGTGGTGGTCAACTACAAGAAGAACGCCGAACTGGCCGAGCAGGTCCGCAAGGAGATCACGCAGCTCGGCGGGCGGGCCGTCACCGTGGCCGCCGACATGGAGCAACCCGAGGAGATCGAACGGCTCTTCGCGGTGGCCGCGCAGGAGTTCGGCACCCTCGACTACTTCGTGTGCAACGCGGCGGCCAGCTCCTTCAAGAACATCATGGACCTCAAGCCGCACCACCTCGACCGGTCGTACGCGATGAACATGCGCTCGTTCGTGCTCGGCGCGCAGCAGGCGGTGCGGCTGATGCCCGACGGCGGCCGGATCGTCGCGCTGTCCAGCTACGGCAGCATCCGCGCCTACCCGACGTACGCGAACCTGGGCGCGGCCAAGGCGGCGATCGAGTCATGGGTGCGGTACATGGCCGTCGAGTTCGCCGACCGGGGCATCAACGTCAACGCGGTCAACGGCGGCATCATCGAGACCGAGTCGTCAGGCTACTTCTACGACGTGCCCGGCATGGCCCCGCTGTCCGGGGTGCTGCCGCTGATTCCCAAGCAGCGGATGGGCACCGCCCAGGAGGTCGCCGACGTGATCGCCTTCCTGCTCTCCCCGGCCGCCGAGTACGTCACCGGGCAGACCCTGGTGGTCGACGGTGGCCTGTCGATCGTCTCGCCGCCGTTCAGCCGGGATCTGAGTGGTCCGCTGGCATGACGGCCGGACTGGACAGGGTGCTGCGGCCCGGCCGGATCGGTCGGCTGGTGCTGCCGCACCGGATCGTGATGGGGGCGATGCACCTGGGCTGGGACCACCGGGACGACGGCGGTCGGACGCTGGCCGCGTTCTACCTGGCCCGGGTGCGCGGCGGCGCCGGGCTGATGGTCACCGGCGGCGCGGCGGTCAGCCCGGCCGGCGTCGACGTGCCGAGTTCCGGGGTGCTCGACGACACCGCCTTCCGGGAGCGGCTGCGCCGGGTCGCGGGGGAGGTCGGCGCGGCCGGCGGCCTGCTCGCCCTCCAGCTCTTCCACGCCGGCCGGTACGCCCGACCGGCCACCGGCGGCCCGTATCCGGTCGCCCCGTCGGCGGTGCCCAGCCCGCTCTCCCGGCTCACCCCGGCCGCGCTGCCCGCCGACGCGGTCACCCGGATCGTCGAGGACTTCGCCCGGGGCGCGGCGCACGCCCGTGACCTCGGGTTCAGCGCCGTGGAGATCATGGGCTCCGAGGGGTACCTGATCGACCAGTTCCTCTCCCCGCTGACCAACCGGCGCGACGACGAGTGGGGTGGCGACCCGCAGCGCCGGATGCGGTTCGGGGTGGCCGTGGTGGCGGCGGTCCGCGCCGCCGTGGGCCCCGACTTCCCGGTCGTGATGCGGATGACCGGCGACGACCTGCTGCCCGACGGCACCGACCGGGACACCGTGACGGCGTACGCCCGCGCGCTGGCCGCCGCCGGGGCCGACGCGCTCAACGTCGGGGTCGGCTGGCACGAGTCGCCGGTGCCGACGGTGCAGGCGCTGGTTCCGCCGGGGCACTGGGTGCCGGTCGCGGCGGCGGTCAAGGCCGCGGTGGGCGCGCTGCCCGTGCTGGCCAGCAACCGGATCAACCGGCTCGCCCAGGCCGAGGCGGTCCTCGCCGGCACCCCGCTGGACCTGGTCTCGATGGCCCGGCCGTTCCTGGCCGACCCGGCCCTGGTGACGCGGAGCCGCCACGGCCGGCCGGTGAACGTCTGCGTGGCCTGCAACCAGGCCTGCATCGACAGGTCGCTGGTGGGGGCCGCGGTGTCCTGCATGGTCAACCCGCTCGTCGGCCGGGAGGCCGACCCGGCGACGCCGTCCGGGTCGGCACCGCACGTCGACCCGGCGGTGCGGGCCGGATCGACGCCGGTGCACGGGCCACGGACGGTGGCCGTGGTCGGTGCCGGCCCCGCCGGGCTGCGGGCCGCCCACGACCTGGCCCTGGCCGGGCACCGGGTCACCGTCTACGAGGCCGACGGGGAGCCCGGCGGCCAGTTCCGGCTGGCCTGCCGGGTGCCGGGCAAGGCCGACTACGCCGAGACGATCCGGTTCCTCACCGCCGAACTGACCCGGCTCGGCGCGCAACTGCACACCGGACGGCGGATCACCGACGCCGACGAGGAGCTGCTGCGCCGCCACGACGGGGTGATCGTCGCCACCGGGGTGCTGCCGCGCCGCATCGACCTGCCCGGCGACGGGCTGCCGCACGTCCGCGACTACGGCTCGGCCTTCGCCGACGACGCGCTCGGGCGGCGGGTCGTCGTGATCGGCGGCGGCGGCATCGCCGTGGATCTCGCCCACCTGGCCAGCCAGCGTCCGGACCGGCAGGTCACCGTCCTGCTGCGCGGCGAACGGCTCGGCCCCCGGATGGGCCGCTCCACCCGCTGGGCGGTGCTGGCCGAGTTGCGCCGCCGAGCGGTCCAGGTGGTGCCGGGCGTGCGGGACCTGCGCGTCGACCCCGACGCCGTACGCCTGGTCGACGGCACCGGAGCGGACCGGTCGGTGCCCGCCGACACGGTGGTGGTCGCCGCCGGTCAACTGCCCGCCGACGACCTGGTGCGCACCGTACGCCGGGCCGGGGTGTGGCACCGGGTGGTCGGCGGGGCCCGGGACACCAGCGGGCTGGACGCGGTCCGGGCGTTCGCCGAGGGACACGACGCGGCGCTGGCGTTCCAGCGGGCCGTACGGACCCAGCGGGTGGGGGAGCCGGCATGACCGACGACGCGACGACGGCCGGCTCCGTGGCCGGGGTGGTCCGCCGGACCGCCGTGGACCGGTGGCGCATCGTCACCCTGCTGCCCCGGGCGGGCGTTGCGGCGGTGGCTGCCGCCGTGCTGGTCAACCTGCTGCTCGCCGCCGCGCCGGTGGTGTTCGTCGTCGCGACGAGCCGGATGATCGGCTGGCTGCCGCAGGCGGTCCGCGACGGCGTCGAGTCGCCGGCCTTCGGGCACCTGGTGACCGCCTTCGTGGTGGCCGCCGGGGCGCTCAGCGCCCAGCAGTTGCTGGCCCAGCTCCAGGTCACCACGGGCCTGCTGGTGCAACGTCGGATCGACGGCGCGGTGGCCGACGAGCTGATGGCGGCCGCGCTGGGCAGCACCAGCACCGCCCCGCTGGAGGATCAGGCGCTGCTCGAACAGCTCACCGAGGCGTCCCGCGAGGTCGAGCACGGCATCCAGAGCCCGGGTGCGGCGGGTGCCGGGATGCTGGCACTGCTCGCTCGCTACGGGCAGCTCCTCGGGTACGCGGTGGTCGTCGGGGCGGCCTTCGCCTGGGCGGCGGGGTTCGGCCTGCTGGTCGCCGTGCTCGCGTTCCGCCACGGTCAACGCGGCGGCCTGCGCCGCTACGCGGCGATCTACGGGGCGATCGTGGCCCGGGTCCGCCGGTTGACCTACTTCCGGGGCGTGGCGATGGGGCGCCCGGCCGCCAAGGAGATCCGCGTCTTCGGTCTGCTGCCGTGGTTGCGCGAGCAGTACCGGCAGGCGTACCTGGACTGGATGCGTCCGGTGTGGGTGCAGCGGCGGCGGGTCTACCTGCGGCCGTACTTCCTCTACACCGCCGTGGGCCTGACGGTGCTCGTGGCGGTGCTCGCCGCGTTGGGGCTGGCCGGCGGGCAGGGCCGGGTGGGGCTGACCCAACTGGCGCTGGTGATCCAGGCGGTGCTGGCGGCGGTGCAGCTCGGCGAGTTCTATCCCGAGGCCGACGTGCAGACCCAGTTCGGCATGAACGCCTACCGGGCCGTCGGCGAGTTCCGGGCCGGGATGCGCGACCGGACGTCCCCCGGGGACGACCCGACCGACGCCGCCCCGGCCCCGGCCGTGGAGCACGCCCCGGCGGCGGACATCCGCTTCGAGGGGGTGTCGTTCCGCTACCCGCACCGTGCGACGCCGGTCTTCACCGACCTGCATCTCACCCTGCCGGCGGGGGCGTGCACCGCCATCGTCGGCCTCAACGGCGCGGGCAAGACGACGCTGGTCAAGCTGCTGGCCCGGCTGGCGCTGCCGGACGCGGGCCGGATCACCGTCGGCGGCCGGCCGATCGACGGGCTGCCGACGGCCCGCTGGCGACGCGACCTCGCCGTCATCTTCCAGGACTACCTGCGGTACGCCACGAGCGCGGCGGACAACATCGCGCTGGGGGCGATCCGGCACGCCGACGACCGGGACGGCATCCGGGCCGCCGCGGAGGCCGCCGGCATCCTCGCCACCCTCGACGCGCTGCCGCGTGGGCTGGACACCCCGTTGAGCGGGCAGCTGCGCGGCGGGGTGGACCTGTCCGGCGGGCAGTGGCAGCGGGTGGCCATCGCGCGGGCGCTGTTCGCCATCCGGCACGGCGCGTCGGTGCTGGTCCTCGACGAGCCGACGGCCAGCCTGGACGTCCGGGCCGAGGCCCGGTTCTTCGACGAGATCATCGCCGCCACCACGGGGGTCACCACGATCCTGATCTCGCACCGGTTCGCCACCGTCCGCCGGGCGGACCACATCGTCGTGCTGGCGCAGGGGCGGGTGGTCGAGCAGGGCTCGCACGCGGAACTGCTCGCCCGGGGCGGCCGGTACGCCCGGCTGTTCACCCTCCAGGCGGAACGCTTCGCCACCCCCGCCGCCGACACCCCGCCGGCCGACCGTCCCGACGCCGGCCCGCCGACCGGCCATCCCGACGCCGGCCCGCCGGTGGGTGATCCCGGCACCGGTGCGCCGGTCGACGGTCCGGACGGCGGCGCGGTGGACGTCGGGTCGACGCGGAGCGTCAGGTGAACCGGGGCCTGCTCTCCGCCGGCTGGGCGCTGTGGCGTACGTCGCTGCGGCAGGACCGGCGCAAGGCGCTCACCGCACTGGTCCTGGTCGTCGCGGGCGCGGTGGCGTGGCCGCTGGTGGCGGTGCTGCTGCGGGTGCTCTTCGACGCCGTCACGGCCGGCCGGCCCGTCGCCGCGAGCCTCGCCGGGGTGGGCGTGGCGGTCGGCCTGATCGCCGGGCTGACCCTCGGCCACTTCGCCCACATCGCCTACTTCGAACTCGCCGAACTCGACGTCCTGCACGTGCACCAGGAGTTGATGGACGCCACCAACGGCACGCCGGGGATGGCGCACTTCGAACGGTCCGAGTTCGCCGACAAGATCACCGTGCTGGAGGAGGACGTCGAGCAGCTCCGGGTCGGCCTGCAGGCCGTGCTGACCGGCGTCGGCCTGGCCGTGGCGATGACGTTGACGACGGTGCTGCTGGCCGTACTCCATCCGCTGTTGTTGCTGTTGCCGTTGGCTGCCGTGCCGCCGTTGCTGGCCGGCCGGTGGGCGGAGCGGATCGTGAACCGGGCCCGGGAGGCCGGTGCCGAGTCCACCCGCCGGGCGTCAGGGCTGTTCGGGCTGGCCACCGACGCCGCCGCCGGCAAGGAACTGCGTGTCTTCGGGCTCACCGGGGAGGTGCGACGGCGTCACCGCGGCCACTGGCAGGACGCCACCCGACGGTTGTGGCGGGCCCAGCTGGTGGCGAGCCTGGTCCGGATGACCGGGCAGTTGGCGTTCGCCGCCGGATACGTGCTGGCGGTGCTGCTGATCCTGCGCGACGCCGTCGCCGGCCGGCGCGGGGTGGGTGACGTCGTCCTGGTCGTCACCATCGCCGCCCAGGTCAACCAGCAGGTCGCCGCGGCGGTCGGGGTGTTGCAGGACCTCCAGCGGCTGCGCAGCGTCTACCGCCGGCTCGACGAGGTGCACGACCTGGTCCGCGCCGCCGACCGGCACCCGACGCCCGCCGACCCGACGCCCGGTCACACCGCCGTCGGGCCGACCATCGGTGTCGGGCCGGCTATCGCTCTCGGGTCGGATGCCGGCGTCGGGTCGACAGCCGCTTTCGGGTCGGTCGCCGCCGGTGCGCCACCGGCCCGGCTGCGGGAGGGTATCCGGCTGGCCGGAGTCACCCTGCGCTACCCCGGCGGCGCGGAACCGGTGGTCACCGGTCTCGACCTGCACCTGCCGGCCGGTGCCACGGTCGCCGTGGTCGGCGAGAACGGCGCCGGCAAGACCACAGTGGTCAAGCTGCTCTGCGGCCTGCTGACGCCGACGTCCGGCCGGATCCTCGTCGACGGCGTCGAGTTGGCCGCGCTGTCCATGCCGGGCTGGCGCGAGCGGATCGCCGCCGGCTTCCAGGACTTCGTCCGCTTCGAGCTGCCGGCCCGCCAGGCCGTGGGCGTCGGCGACCTGCCCCGCCGCGACGACGACCAGGCGGTACGCACGGCGCTGGGCCGGGCCGGTGCCGACGACCTGGTCGGGCAGCTCGACGAGGGACTCGACACCCCGCTGGGCCGCAGCCACACCGACGGGGCGGAGCTGTCCGGCGGCCAGTGGCAGAAGCTCGCCCTCGGCCGGGCGTTCATGCGCGACGACCCACTGCTGGTGGTGCTGGACGAGCCGACCGCCGCGCTCGACGCGGAGGCCGAGTACGCGCTGTTCGCCCGGTACCGCGAGCAGGCCCGGGAGGTGGCCGCCCGGACCGGCGCGGTCAGCGTGTTCGTGTCCCACCGGTTCTCCACCGTGCAACTGGCCGACCTGATCGTGGTGCTCGCCGACGGCGGCGTCGCCGAGGCCGGCAGCCACGCCGACCTGCTCGCCGCCGGGGGTCGGTACGCCGAGATGTTCGAGATCCAGGCCAGGGCGTACCGGTGACCGGCCCCCAACGACTGCGGAGGACGATGCAGTGACCAGCGCGACCCGGACCGACGAGTTCGACCCCTTCTCGCCCGAGTCCATGGACGACCCGTACCCCGCCTACGCCGAGCTGCTGCGCGCCGAGGAGCCGCTGTACCTGGCCCAGCGCGACATGTGGCTGGTGATCCGCTACGAGCACGTCCGGTTGGCGGCGAAGAACCACGCCGGCCTGTCCTCGGCCGACGGGATCGCCTACCACCGTTCGACGCTGCCGGTGCTCTTCGGGCTCGACCAGCCGGACCACACCCGGCTGCGCGCCCTGATCCGGCACGACTTCTCCCCGCGCGGGGTGCAGTTCTGGCGGCCGTTCATCGAGCGGGTCTGCGGCGACCTGCTGGACGAGGCCGTGGCCACCGGCGACATCGACCTCGTCCAGCAGGCGATCATCCTGCAACCGGTGAAGGTCATCACCACCATCGTCGGGGTGCCCGACGACAACCTCGCCAAGCTCAAGCTCACCGCCGGCGTGCTGGAGAGCTTCATCGCCAACGCGAAGGTCGGCGAGGACGCCCCGGAGGACCCGGACGAGAACGCGCTGCGGTTGCAGGCCGCGAAGGCGGCGCTGTCGTCGGTCGCCGGACTCTCCGGCTACCTGGGCAACCTGCTCACCCGGCGGCGCGACGAGCCGGCCCGCGACGACGTGGTGTCGAAGCTGTTCGCCGCCGCGGCCACCGGCGGGGTGACCGAGAACGAGATCCTCTGGCTGTGCCTCACCCTGCTGGTCGGCGGGCAGGAGACGATGACGCACTTCCTGGGCAACATGCTCGACGCGCTGCTCAACCACCCCGACCAGTTGCGTCTGGTCCGCGAGCGGCCGGAGCTGATCGGGCCGACGATCGAGGAGACCGCCCGGTTCTACCCGCCGGTGCAGAACGTCTTCCGCACCGCCACGACCGACGTGGTGGTCGGCAACACCACCATCCCGCAGGGCGCCCGGGTGGAGCTGTCCTTCGCCGCCGGCAACCGGGACCCGCGCAAGTTCCCCGACCCGAACGACTACCGGATCGACCGGGTGACCGACGGTCACCTCGGCTTCGGGGCGGGCATCCACACCTGTGTCGGCGCGCACCTGGCCCGCCTGCAGGCCACCACCTTCCTGCGGATGCTGCTCGAACGCACCGACGACATCGAACTCATCGGTGAGCTGGTCAAGGTCGCCAGTCCGGCGTTCCGGGGGCTCGACCACCTGCCGCTGCGGCTGACGCCGAGGTCGTCCGGCCCGTTCGCGCGGGCGTAGCGGGAACGAGGACCGTGGAGAGGGGGGACGGGTGACCGACACCAGCACCAGCGCGGGCACACTCAGCCTGACGTTCACCGGCCAGGGAGCCGGCACCGGGCCGCTGACCTGGGCACAGAGCGTCATGTGGGGGCCGATGCAGTGGTTCGGCAAGGAGGCGAACCAGTTCAACATCGGGCGGGCCCTCGTGCTGCCCGAACCGGTCGCCCCGCAGCGGCTGACCGCCGTGCTGCGGCACCTGGTCGAGACGCACCAGACCCTGCGGACCCGGTACGTCCAGCGGGCCGACGGGCCCCGCCAGGAGGTCGCCGCCACCGGGACGTACGACGTGGTGGTGGTCGACGACCAGGGTGACCCGGCCCGGGTCGGTGACGAGCTGGTCGCCACGCTGACCGAGGCGGCGTTCGACCACGAGGCCCAGTGGCCGCTGCGGGCCGGCTGCGCGCGGGACCGGGCCGGCCGGATCAGCGCCGTCGCCCTCGTCGGCTCGCACCTGGCGTTCGACGGCTGGGCCTTCACCACCCTCACCGACGTGCTGCGCGACCGGCTCACCGGGGCGGACCCCGACGTGTCGCCGGCGGACGGGACCGTGCGTCAGGCCGACCGGGTGCCGCAGCCGTTGGCGCAGGCCGCCTTCCAGCAGTCGGCGGCCGGCCAGCAGACCAGCCGGCTGGGGCTGCGGCACTGGGAGCAGGGGCTGTCGGTCGCGCCGGCCTCCATGTTCGACCTGCCGGCCGCGCCGACCGGTGACCAGCCCGTCGAACGGCACCTGCTGGACTCCACGGCGGTCACCGCGGCGGCGACCGCGCTGGCCACCCGGACCCGCACCTCGTTCTCGACCGTGCTGCTCGGCCTGACCACCCTGATCCTGACCGCCTACAACGGGCACCGCACCGCCGTGTTCAAGCTGATCGCCGGCAACCGGCTGGACCGGGACAGCCGCGACCTGATCGCCCTGAACACCCTCGACGCCCTGCTGGTCCACCGGGTCGACGACGACGTCGACCTGCTCACCGCGATCCGCAACCTGCACCGGCCGGCGTTCGACGCGTACCGGCGGGCCCAGTGCGACCCGGCCGGGGTGCGCGGGGTGGTCGAGCGGGTCGGCCGGCGGCGCGGGGTGGCGTTCGACCTGTCCGCCTACTTCAACAACGGGCACCGGGGCAGCGACTGGGCCACGCCCGACCCGGACCCGGGGCCGGACCGGCTCGCCGTGCTGCGCCGGGACTCCCGTTACTCCCGGCTGGAGCCGCTGTCCAAGAGCGACATGAGGTTCTACGTCGCCGCCAGCAACCTGGGCGACGGCCGGTGCCGGCTCGGCCTGCTGGTCGACACGGCGTACCTGCCGGGGTCGCTCGGCGAGACGGTCATCCGGGGGATCGAGACGCTGCTGTGCGACGCGGTCACCGAGGAGGTGCGGGTCGCCGAGATCGCCGGGCGGATCGGCCTGACCCCGGCCCGCCGGGGGGCCGACTGGGTGTCCACCCCGACCGGCTGGGTCCGTCCGCAGGCGGTGGCGGACCTGGTCGGCGAGGTGGCCGGGGGCGCCCCCGCGGCGGCCCTCGTCGACCCGGCGGGCGACGGCGGGGTGACGGTGTACGTGGCCGCCTCCGAAGGCTCGCCGCGGGAACTGCACCGGCGGGTCCTCGACGCGCTGCCCGGTCGGCCCGGGGTGGCCGCGCCGGCCGGCTACGTGATCTGCCGGTCCGCGCCGCCCGTCGGGGCCGGACCGGACGCCTGGCGGGACGTGCCGGTGTCCGCCCGGGGATCGGGGCGCGATGCGTAGGGCGGCGGGCGGGCCACCGGATGCCGTGGACGGATGCCGGGCGTCGATGGTGACTGATAGTGTTCTATCGGTCGTTCGGTGGCGGGAGAACGGAGCCGGGGCGCGATGCTGGGGGGCGACGGCGAGATGATGACCGACGACGTCGTCATCACCGGGATCGGCGCCGTCACGCCGCTCGGTCTCGACCGCGACAGCACCTGGCAGGCCCTGCTCGCCGGCAAGTCGGGCGTCGGCCCGGTCACCGCCTTCGACGCCGGCGCGCTGCCCACCCGGATCGCCGCCGAGGTGCGCGGCTTCGAGCCGGCCGAGCACTTCACCGGCAAGCAACTGCGGCGGATGGCCCGGTTCAGCCAGTTCGCGGTGGTCGCCTCGCGCGAGGCGGTCGCCGACGCCGGGCTCACCGTCGACGCCGGCAACGCCGCCCGGGTCGGCGTGGTGGTCAACGCCGCGGTCGCCGGCTTCGACACCGTCGAGGCCACCGTACGCGGGCTGCTCGCCCCCGACCCGACGGCGCCCCTGTCGCACTTCGTGCCGTCGTCGCTGACCAACATGCCGGCGTGCGAGGTGGCCATCGAGGTGGGTGCGCACGGGCCGGTCAACGCCAGCGCGCTGGCCTGCGCCAGTGGCGCGTACGCGCTGCTCGACGCCCGCCGGTTGATCCTGTCCGGGGAGGCCGACGTGGTCATCTGCGGCGGCACCGACGCGGCGATCACCCCGGCCATGTTCGCCGGCCTGGTGAGCATGGGGGCGATGTCCCAGCGCAACGACGACCCGACCGGCGCGAGCCGGCCCTTCGCCGCCGACCGGGACGGCTTCGTCTTCGGCGAGGGGGCGGTGATCCTGGTGCTGGAGTCCGCCGCGCACGCCCGTCGCCGGGGTGCCACCCCGTACGCGACCGTCGCCGGTGGCGCGCTGACCAGCGACGCCTTCCACGTCAGCGCCCCCCGTCCCGGCGGGGTGTTCGCCGCCGAGGCGATCCGGCAGGCGCTCGACCGGTCCGGGGTCCGCCCCGACGCGGTCGACTACATCTGCGCCCACGGCACCTCGACGAAGGCCAACGATCTGACCGAGACGGTCGCCATCCGGGCGGCTCTCGGGGCGGCGGCCGACCGGGTCGTCGTCAGCGCGCCCAAGTCGATGCTCGGGCACCTGATCGGCGCGGCGGGCGCCCTCGGCGCGATGGTGTGCGCCCTGGCGATCCGCGAGGGCGTCGTCCCGCCGACGGTCAACCTGCACCAGCCCGATCCCGACTGCGACCTGGACTACGTGCCCCACCAGGCCCGGGAGACGCCGGTGCGGGTGGCGCTCACCAACGCCTTCGGCTTCGGCGGGCAGAACTGCGTCGTCGTGTTCACCGATACCCCGTCGCGAGGAGAGTCCGGATGACCGCGCAGTTCCCGCTGATCCCCACCGACCACCCCACCCCGCCGCAGACCCGGGAGGAGATCCTCGCCGACCCGGGTTTCGGCCGCTACTTCACCGACCACATGGCCACCGCCGTGTGGTCGGCCGACGCCGGCTGGCACGACCACCGGGTGGGCGCGCTGGAGCCGTTCACCATGCACCCCGGCGCGGCGGTCCTGCACTACGCGCAGGAGATCCTCGAAGGGCTCAAGGCGTTCCGGCACGCCGACGGCAGCATCTGGCTGTTCCGCCCGGAGCTCAACGCGCGCCGGTTCGCCGCGTCGGCCCGCCGGATGGTCCTGCCGGAGCTGGACGAGGAGACCTTCGTCGAGAGCGTGGCCGCGCTGGTCCGCGCCGACGAGGCGTGGGTTCCGCCGTACGGCGGTGAGCAGAGCCTCTACCTGCGCCCGTTCATGTTCGCCTCGGA
This sequence comes from Micromonospora humida, assembly GCF_016901255.1. Classification (NCBI taxonomy): domain Bacteria; kingdom Bacillati; phylum Actinomycetota; class Actinomycetes; order Micromonosporales; family Micromonosporaceae; genus Micromonospora; species Micromonospora humida. Next base: position 313,891 of record NZ_JAFEUC010000001.1, on the reverse strand, counting down.
GGCGTTCCTCGGGGTGCGTCCCGCCCAGCACGTCACCTACTGCGTGCTGGCCTGCCCGGCCGGGTCGTACTTCCCCAACGGGGTCACCGGCGTCACGCTCTGGGTCAGCACCACCTACAGCCGGGCGTCGATCGGTGGCACCGGCGCGGCCAAGTGCGGCGGCAACTACGCGGCCAGCCTCGCCCCGCAGCGGGAGGCCCTCGGCCACGGCTGCGAGCAGGTGCTCTACCTGGGCGGCGAGGGCCGGCGCAGCATCGACGAGTCGGGCACCATGAACGTCTTCTTCGTCACCCGCGACCACCAGCTGCTCACCCCCGGCCTGGGCACCATCCTCGACGGGGTGACCCGCGACAGTGTGTTGACCCTCGCCGCCGAGCACGGGCTGGAGCCGGTGCAGCGCACCATCGACCTGGACGAGATGCGCACCGGGTTCGCCGACGGAACGATGACCGAGGCGTTCGCGGCCGGTACGGCGGCGGTGATCACGCCGATCGTCGGGCTCAAGAGCGACGACTTCGCCCTCACCATCGGTGACGGGGCGCCGGGCAAGTACACCCAGCAGTTCCGGGAGCGGCTGCTCGACATCCAGACCGGCCGGGCTGCCGACCCCCACGGCTGGATGCGCCGGGTGCTGTAGTGCCCACCCCGATCGCGGTCGTCGGGATGGCGGTCCGCGCGCCCGGCGGGGTGTCGAGCCCCGACGCGTACTGGTCGGCGCTCCTCGCCGGCCGGGACCTCACCGGCGAGCTGCCCGACGACCGCCGGGCCGGGTTCGGCACGCAGTGGGACGGCATGGTCACCCGGGGCGGCTACCTCGACGCCGTGTTCGACTTCGACGCGAAGTTCTTCGGTATCTCGCCCCGGGAGGCCCGGGTCCTCGACCCGCAGCACCGGCTGCTGCTGGAGGTGGTGTGGGAGGCGTTCGAGGATGCCGCGATCCCGGTCGCCACCGTGGCCGGCGGCACCGGGGTATTCGTCGGGGTCACCGGCCGGGACTACCGGCAGTGGCTGACCGGGGACCCGAACTCGTACTGGACGATCGGTAACGGGCACAGCTTCACCGCCGGGCGGGTCGCGTACACCCTGGGGTTGCGGGGGCCGGTGTTCGCGCTGGACACGGCCTGCTCGTCGTCGCTGGTGGCGGTGCACACGGCGGCGCGGGCGCTTTCGGCGGGTGACTGTGACGCGGCGGTCGCCGGCGGGGTCAACCTGATCCTCGCCCCGAGCACCACCAGGTCGGTGGCGCAGACCGGTGCGTTGTCGCCGGACGGCCGGTCGCGTCCGTTCGACGCCGACGCCAACGGGTTCGTCAGGGGTGAGGGCTGCGCGATGCTGCTGCTCAAGCGGCTGGCAGACGCGCAGCGCGACGGTGACCGGGTGCTCGCGGTGCTGCGCGGCACCGGGATCAACCACGACGGCCGGACGCCGACGTTCACCACACCGAACGTGTCGGCCCAGGCGGGGCTGATCGACGCGGTGCTGGCCGCCGCCGGGATCACCCCCGGTGAGATCGGCTACCACGAGGCGCACGGCACCGGGACCCCGCTGGGTGACCCGGCCGAGATGTCGGCGGTCGCGGCGGCGTTGGGCCGCGTCGACGGCCCGCCGCTGCACGTGGGTTCGGTGAAGGGCAACATCGGCCACACCGAGTCCGCCGCCGGGGTGCTCGGGCTGGTGAAGGCGGTGCTCTGCCTGCAGCGCCGCACGATCGCCCCGCAGGCCAACTTCCGCACCCTCAACCCGCGCATCGACCTCACCGGCACCGGCATTGAGATCCCGGTCGCCCCGGTCGACTGGGATGACCGGTTCGGGGCCTGCGCGTCGACCAGCTCGTACGGGATGAGCGGCACGAACGCCTTCGCGGTGCTGTCGCCCGCTCCGCCGGTGCCGCCGGCCGTGCCGCCGCCGGTGGACGGGTTCCCGGTGTCGGCGGCCACCGGGCCGGCGCTCGCCGAGTTGGCCCGCCGCTACGCCGACCGGTTGGCCGGTCTGCCGGCGGCGGACTTCCCGGCGTTCGCCGGCACCGCCGCAGGGGGTCGGACCCGGCTGGCGCACGCGGTGTGGGTGCGGGCGTCCGGCCCGACGCAGGCGGCCGAGGCGCTGACCGCGGTGGCCGCCGGCACGGACCACCCGGACGTGCGGGTGCTCGGCGCGGACGATCCGCTGCCGATGCCGAAGGGCCGGGTGGTGGCTCCGCTGCCGACCTACCCGTGGCAGCGGCGCACCCACGTGGTGGACCGCCCGGACTGAGCGGCCCGGCATCCCCGCCGCCGGATGAACCGGCCGGCCGGTGGGTCAGCTACCGGCCCGGACGGCCTGCTCGGCGCGCAGGGCCGCCCGGGTGGCCCGCGACGGCAGCGCGAAGTGCAGGGTGGACGCGGCCACCAGCGTGTCCCGGCGGTCGCTGGCGCGGGCGTCCACCACCGCCGACCGGCTGGCCAGCTTGATCACCTCGGCGGTGACCCGCAGCTCGCCGGGCTCGGCGGGTGCGAGGAAGCTGATGCTGCTGTGTGCCAGCACCATCGCCGGTGTCGGGCCGATCAGCACGGTCACCGCGACGAAGCCGGTCAGGTCCATCGCCCAGAACATGGCCGGCCCGGAGATCGTGCCGTCGAGGCGCAGTTCGAGGCAGTCGGGGCCGGTCACCGAGACGACCCGGTCGTCGTCGACCGACTCCAGGCGCAGGCGCTCGGCGCCGGAGATGACCTCGGCGAGCCAGGCCCGCGCCTCATCGACCGACATCACAGCTCGGCTAGGCATGGACGCCACTATAGGCGAAGACCGGGTAGCGCTCCGTCCCCGAACGGTCACCCCCGCGTAGCGGGTTCACCACCGGGGCGTCCCGCTCCGCCCGGCCCGCCGGACCGTCCATCCGGGACGCGCCCGCCGGGCCGCCCGGGTTCGGACGGCCCGGCGGGCGGCGGTCACTCCAGCACGAACGTGGCCTCGGCGTTGCCGGTGGCGTCGGTGACGGTCCGCAGGTAGAGCAGGCCGTTGCTGTGCCGCAGGTACTGGCCGGGATAGTTGACGGCCTCGAACGACACCCCGGCGGCGTTGGACAGGCCGGGCCGCTGCACGAAGCTGGCGTCGGCGCGGTACGTCGACGACGCGTCGTCCCGCTCGACCCACACCTCCCAGTTGCGGTGCCGCAGGTGGTAACCCGGGAAGTTGGTGGACTCCAGGGAGACCGTGGTGCCGCCGGCCAGGCCGGGCACCAGGCGGAACTGCGAGTCGGCGAGGTTGGTCACGTTCGCCTCCAGCCGGGCCCGGTACTCCCAGTGCCGGACGAACCGGTCGGGCAGGTTGTCCGACCGCAGCCGGACCGGGGTGGCCCCGTCGGGCACCGGGATGCCGAAGTTCGGGGTGCCGTCGGCGTTCCAGTAGACCTTCTGGATACGGGTACGCCGGTTGGGGTCGCGCAGCGGGTCACCGCTGATGTCCCGGTAGTTGCGGTCGTGGTAGACGAGGATGTCGCTCTGCCCGTCCTCGGAGACGGTGAACGAGTTGTGCCCCGGCCCCCACTGGCCGGTCGCGGCGTTGCTGGTGAAGACCGGCTGCGGCGACTTCACCCAGGACGAGGCCCGGAGCAGGTCGCTGCCCGCCGAGGCGGTCAGCATCCCGAGGCAGTAGTTGGCGTCGGTCGCGCTCGCCGAGTAGGTGAGGAAAATCCGGCCGTTGCGTTGCAGCACGGTCGGTCCCTCGTTGACCTTCACCCCGCCGCGCATCTCCCACTCCAGGGTGGGCACGGCGATCCGGGTGGGGGAGCCGCTGAGCGTCCACGGGTTCGCCATCCGGGCGATGTAGAGGTTGGAGTTGGTGGCGATGCCCGGCTCGGCCTGCGCCCAGATCAGGTAGCGCACCCCGTTGGTGACGAACGTCGACGCGTCCAGCGCGAAGGTCTCCCATGGGGTACGGATCTGCCCCTTCTCGGCCCAGCTCGCGGTCAGCGGGTTCGCCCCGGTGCCCTCCAGGACGTACATCCGGATCGCCCAGACGTTGTCGGTGGCACCGGCGGCGAAGTAGACGTACCAGCGGCCGTCGATGAAGTGGATCTCCGGGGCCCAGATGTGCGCGCCCATGATGCCGCTGGTGTGCCGCCGCCAGATGACGGTCTCCGGGGCGGTGGACAGGCCCTGGAGGGTGGTGGCCCGGCGCAGCACGATCCGGTCGTACTCGGGGGCCGTGGCGGTCATGTAGTAGTAGCCGTCGGTGTGCCGCACGATGTGCGGGTCGGCGCGCTGCGCGACCAGCGGGTTGCTGGCCCGCACGGCGGGCGCCGCCCCGGCCGGGACGGCGGCGGTCAGCAGGCCGGCCAGCAGGGCCAGCACGAGCAGCGCCGCCGACCGGGTGCGGCCGGGACGGCGGCCGGACGGCGGGGCGGTGCGGGGTGTGGAGGTGGGCGGGACCGCCGACCGGGGGTCGGGTGAGGCGGACATGCGGTGCTCCTGTCGGGGGTGGGGGATACGCCTCGCCGGCCGACCACGGGGGTGGTCGGCCGGCGAGGAGGGACGGGGTACTACGACTTGGCCAGGTCGAACTTCCGGACGGTCACCGCACCACCGAGGGAGCTGGTGGCGTAGTTGAACATGGCGAACCGGTAGCCCATGAAGAACTGCCAGGCGTTGTTGAGGGTGAACGCGGGGCCGAGCGAGGTGAAGTTCACCCCGTCGGTGCTGTACGAGAAGCGGGCCTGCCGACCGGAGCCGGGACTGATGTCCGCGTTGATCCGCAGCCAGATCTTGCCGCCGGAGATGCCGGCCCCGGCGACCTCGGTGCCGGTGTTGGTGGTGTTCCAGTTGCTGTCCATGGTCAGGTTGTTGACCACGGCGACCCGGGTCGCGCCGTTGTCCCGCCGCACACCGATCCAGGCCGACTGGTCGCGCAGCATCGCCAGGCCGCTGCGGTCACCGTCGCGCATGGTGGAGTAGTCGAGTTCGATGGTGGCGGTGGACCGGGGTCCCTGGATGCGGTGGGTCAGCGTGTTGCGCGCGGAGTAGAGGTCGTTGGTCACGGTCGCGGTCTGCAGCCGCAGCCCGTTGTTGACCGACCACTTCGAGTCGTCCGGGTTGTGGTTCCACTCGTACTGCGGGCCGAGGGTGGTGCCGGCGAACGTGTCGGTCCCGATCATGGGTTTGACCTGGCGTGGTGGCCGGGGCACGTTCGGGTACGGGTACGAGCCACCCCAGGCGTTGTTGACGAGCTGGATCACCGGCCAGCCGCTGGAGTTCCAGGTGACCGGGGCGAGCACCGGCACCCGGCCGCCGGGGTAGGCGTCCTGGAAGCCCATGTAGTACCAGTCGCCGTTCTGCGTCTGCACCAGACCACCCTGGTGCGGCACGCCACCGCCGGAGATCGGTCCGGGCAGGTTCAGCAGCACCTGCTGCATCGTGTACGGCCCGAACGGGCTGGACGCCTTGAGGATGTACTGACCGTTGGCCGGTCGGGTGAGGAAGATGTAGTAGCTGCCGTTGCGCTTGTAGAACCGGGCCCCCTCCAGGGTGCCCACGCTCGACGGGGTGGTGAACACCTGCTGCGAGCGGACCTGGGTCTTCCCGTCGGCGGAGAGCTGGGCGACGCTGATGTTCGTGTTGCCGTACGCGACGTACATCGTGTCGTTGTCGTCGACGAGCAGACCCGCGTCGTAGTAGCAGCTGTTGAGGGTGGTGTGCCGGGTCCACGGCCCCTCGGCCGACGGCGCGGTGTAGATGTAGGTCTTGCTGAAGTCGACGCAACCGCCCCAGTAGAACGTCTTGTTGCTCTTGCGGTAGCCCAGGAACGACGCCCAGATCCCGTCGACGTACGCCCGGCCGCCGGACATGTCGTACTTCTGGCCGAAGTCCAGCTTGGGCACCGAGTGGCCGGCGAACTCCCAGTTGACCAGGTCGTAGGAGCGCAGCACCGGCGCTCCGGGGGAGTAGTGCATGGTCGACGCCGAGTAGTAGTAGGTGTCGTCGACCCGCAGGATGTCGATGTCGGCGAAGTCCTGCCAGATCACCGGGTTGCTGAAGGTGGACGACGGCGGCCACGGGCCCGTCGTGGGCGGTGGGGTGGTCGGTGGCGGCGTGGTCGGTGGGGGTGTGGTCGGCGGCGGCGTGGTGGGCGGGGGCGTGGTCGGCGGTGGGGTGGTCGGCGGCGGTGTGGTGGGCGGCGGGGTGGTCGTGCCGCCGGTGCAGGTGGTGCCGTTGAGGGTGAAGCTCGTCGGCTTCGGGTTGCTGCCGTTCCACGAGCCGTTGAAGCCGAACGACACGGTGGCGCCGGTGCCGATCGTGGCGTTGTAGCTGACGTTGCGGGCGGTGACCTGCGCGCCGGACTGGGTGACGGTGGCGTTCCACGCCTGGGTGACCTGTTGCCCGGCCCCGTAGGACCAGGTCAGGGTCCAGCCGTCGATCGGGTCGCCCAGGTTGGTGATGGCGACGTTCGCGCCGAAGCCGCCGCCCCACTCGGACGAGACGGTGTAGTCGACCGCGCAGCCGGCCGCCGCGGCCTGGGCCGGTAGGGCGACCGCCGTGGCGGCGGCGATCAGGCCGGCGGCAAGGAGCACCCGGCCCGGTCCTGTTCTGGTGAGTCGCATTCGGTACTCCTACTGGGGGTGGTGGGAGTCGGTGGTGGGAAGACGTCCGGCACCGGTGCGCACGCACACCGGTGCCGGACGGGTGGATCAGGCGACCGAGCAGGCGGTGCCGTTGAGGGTGAACGCGGTCGGCTTGGCCGCGTTGCCGGTGTGTTCGGCCTGGAAGCCGACGTCGACCGAGGTGTTCGGCGCGATCGTGCCGTTGTAGGAGACGTTGCGGGCGGTGACCGCCCCGCTGGTCGGCGTGTAGGTGGCGTTCCAGCTACCGGTGATGGTCTGCCCGCCGGGCAGGGTGAACGCCAGCGCCCACCCGTTGACCGCCGTGCTGCTGGTGTTGGTGATGCTGATCGAGGCGGTCAGGCCGGAGTTCCAGGCGTTGACCGTGTACGCGACCCGGCAGCCCGCCGACGGCGGGGGCGTGGTGGGCGGGGGCGTGGTGGGCGGCGGCGTGGTGGGCGGCGGGGTGGTCGGTGGCGGCGTGGTGGGCGGGGCGGTGGTCGGCGGGGTGGTCGGCGTGTTGCCGCCGAGACTGCCGGGCACCGCCCGCAGGGCGTTGTACCAGGTGGTGGCCATCTTGCGGTAGCCGGTGGCGTTCGGGTGGATGCCGTCGGCCAGGTCGCCCGTGCCCACCGCGCTGAACATGTCCACCAGATGCACCCGCTTGCCGGCGTTGACCTTGCTCTGCACGATCCCGGGGATCGCCGCGTTGAACGTGCGGACCGCCGACTCGGTGCCGTTGCGCGGGATGATCGTGGCGACGAAGACGTCCGCGTTCGGCGCGGTGTTGGTGATCTTGTCGATCAGGGTGGAGAGCCGGGTCGGCGCGCCGGAGGCGTTGTACATGTCGTTCGTGCCGATGTGCAGCAGCACCGTGCGCGGGGTGGTGTTGCGCAGCCAGTTCACCACGTTGGCGTCGATCTGGGCGATGGTCCAGCCGGAGTGGCCCTCGTGGTCGTGGTCGCCGAGGTTGGACGGACCGTTGAACATCGAGCCGACGAAGTCGACCCGGTAGCCGTCGGCGACCATCCGCTGCCACAGCTCGATGCGGTAGCCACCGGGGACGTTGAAGCCGTCGGTGATCGAGTCGCCGAGGGGCATCACCCGTACCCCGCCGTTGGACTCGGCGTTGGCGGGTGCGGTCACCACCGACCCGGTGGCGACGGCGGCCACCAGGGCGGCGGTGGCCAGGCCCAGCAGGCGCAGGCCGCGCCGCATGGTGGGCAGCCGTCGGCCGGCGGGTGCGGTACGGGCGGGATGGGGGTGGTCGGACGGGGGTGGCCCGGCGTTCGGGCAGCTCGTGCCGCTCATGGAAACTCCCTGGGGTGGCGTGCGGAGCGCGGTGCGGACGTGCAGCGCGGCGACCGTTGCGGGATGTCGCCGTCTCGTCCGGCTCGGGGACAAGGGGGTGTGCCGGCACGGGCCCGGACGTCGCCCGCGCGCACGGACCGACCGGCCGGATACCCGGCGGATTGCCCTGGAGCTGACGGGCGGAGGTGCGCCACGCGCGTCGACCGGGAACCCGGACCGCGTCACCGGCGGTGGACGCCGTGTGTGCCGGTGGCCACCGACCCCCGCAGGTGGACGAACCCCGGCGGGTGGACGAACCGGTGACCACGGCCGGAGCGTGCCCTGCGCTCCCGCCGCGATGCACCATATCGTGTTATCGCTAACATCGGCAACAGATCGGTGCGCGACGATGCCCGGGTGAACTACCGGCCGGTTCCCCGACGACGCCGGGTGGCGCGGACCGCCCCTGCGCGGGGCGGCGTCCCGTCCGCCGGTCGGGCCGGTGTCCCCACCCGCGCGGCACCGGTCACCGCCCCACGGTCACCGCGTCGGATCGCCGGTGGCCGGGCGCAGCAGCGGGTCGAGCCAGCGCAGTTGCCGCTCGACCTGCCACGCCTCGCCGCCCTCGTGGCCGTTGAACGGGTAGGTGTGCAGCTCCCGTGGCGGTGTCCCCTCCCGGCCGTTGGCCGCGCCGTACTGGTTGTAGGCGGCGAAGCCGGTGCTCGGCGGGCAGACGTTGTCGCGCAGGCCGATGCCGAAGTGCGCGGGCGCGGTGGCCCGCCGGGCGAAGGTCACCCCGTCGACATAGGACAGCGTGTGCCGGACGGCCTCCTCGACCTGCCGGTGCACCGCCAGGTACCTGGCGATCTCGCCGTACGGGGCGGCGTCGGTCAGCTCGATCCCGCGTTGCACGTCGCACAGGAACGGCGCGGTGCTCAGCAGCGCCGCGAGGTCGTCGCGCAGGCCGGCGACGGCCAGGGCGAGCCCGCCGCCCTGGCTGTTGCCGACGGCGGCCACCCGGGCCGGGTCCACCCCGGGCAGCGCGCGGACGGCGTCGACCGCGCGGACCGCGTCGGTGATCAGCCGGCGGTAGTGGTAGTCGTGCGGGGTGAGGATGCCCCAGGTGGCGGGCCACGGGCCGCCGGGCGCGCCGTGCGGGTCGGGGGTGTCGCCCGCGCCGTGCAGCCCGGACTGGCCCCGGTTGTCCATCAGCAGGTGTGCGTACCCGGCCACCGGCCAGGTCAGCCGCTCGTGCGGCAGGCCCCGGCCGCGCCCGTAGCCGGCGTACTCGACCACGGCGGGCAGTGCGGTCCCGACCCCGGCCGGGCGGGTGTACCAGGCCCGCACCGGGTCACCGGCGAACCCGGCGAAGGTGACGTCCCAGGTGTCGACCAGCCGCAGGTCGGTCCGGTGCGGGCGGACGTCGACCAGCACCGGCCGCTCACGTGCCGCGACGAGCGTGTCCCGCCAGAACTGGTCGAAGTCGGCCGGTTCGACGACGGTCGGCGTGTACCGCCGCAGGTCCTCGCTGGATGTCATGGGTTCCTCGGGTGCTCAGGGACGGGTGGTGGCGGGTGGGGCGGTGCTCTCCCGGACGACCAGCTCGGTCACCAGGTCGATCCGACTGGTCGCCACCGTCGCGCCCCGGGCCAGCTCCAGCAGCATCTGGGTGGCGGTGCCGGCCATGTCCCGCAGGGGCTGGTGCACGGTGGTCAGCGGCGGGTCGGTCCAGCCGGCGACCGGCAGGTCGTCGTACCCGATCACCGAGAGGTCGTCGGGGACCCGCAGGCCGAGCCGGCGGGCGGCCCGGAGCACGCCGATGGCCTGCAGGTCCGAGCCGGCGAAGATCGCGGTCGGCCGGTCGGGCCCGGCGAGCAGTTCCAGGCCGTGGGCGTGCCCGCCGTCGACGTAGAAGCTGCCGTAGCGCACCAGGTCGGCGTCCAGGGGGAGGCCGATCTCGTCGTGGGCGGAGCGGAAGCCGGCGGCGCGGGCCTGGCTGCACAGCACGTCGCGGGGCCCGGAGATGACGGCGATCCGGCGGTGCCCCAGCTCCAGCAGGTGCCGGGTGGCCAGCAGGCCGCCGTTCCAGTTGTTGGAGCCGACCGTCGGCACCGACGCCGAGGTGGCGCTGTCGGTGTCGACGACCACGAACGGGATGCGGTGTTCGGCCAGCATGAGCTGCTGCGGCGGGGTCGGGTGGCAGAGCACGAAGAGCAGGCCCAGTGGACGCCGGGCGACCAGGGCGTCCAGCCGGCGGGGCGCGGGCCGGTGCTCCCCGTCGAGCTGGGAGATGGCGATGCCCAGCCCGGCGGCGGAGGCCACCGCCTCGACCCCGCTCATGATCTCCATCGCCCAGCCGGAGTTGAACTCGTGGAAGACCAGGTCGATCTGGTCGATCCCGGGCGACTGCCGGCGGATGCGGCGGCGGTACCGGTGGCGCTCCAGGCTCTCCTCGACCCGCGCCCGGGTCTCGGCGGCGACGTCCGCCCGTCCGTTGAGCACCTTCGAGACGGTCGCCACCGAAACGCCGACCTCCTCGGCGATGGTGGCGATCGTGGCCGAGGCCTGTGGGATGAGCGGGCGGGACGCGGTCATCGAAGCCTCACCAGGCACGTCCGAAAGTTTCGGAGAACTCTAGCACGTTCGGTTCGAAACCGGGATTCGACAGTGCGGGCAGATTTTGACGGGGGTGAATGTACCTTCCGGGAAATACGCGGCCACATATCCCAATTGAGGCCCTTGACATGCGCCGGCAATGCCTCCTAAGTTGCCCGAAAAAGGTGACGCGCTGTTTACGAAATTTTCGAACCCCCCGCCGCCGCGTCGTGCCCGTCCGACGGGCGCCGACGGGGGAGCGTCGAAGGTGAGAGGTGTGGCATGAGAAGTCAGGTGCCCGTCGACGACGGCCCGGCACCCCGCGGAACCCAACCGTGGCGGGACCCCCGACGCTCACCCGCGCAACGGGCCGACGCACTGGTGCCGCTCATGTCGCTGGAGGAGAAGATCGCCCAACTCGTCGGCGTCTGGGTCGGCGCGGAAGCCTCCGGCGAGGGGGTCGCCCCGCACCAGGCCGACATGATCGACGGTGCGCCACCGTGGAGCACCATCATCCGGCACGGGCTCGGCCAGCTGACCCGCCCGTTCGGCACCGCACCCGTCGACCCCGTGGTCGGGGCCCGCTCGCTGGCCGCCTCCCAGGCTCAGATCGCCGCCGCGAGCCGGTTCGGCATCCCCGCCCAGGTGCACGAGGAGTGCCTCACCGGCTTCGCCGCCTGGCGGGCCACGGTCTACCCGACCCCGCTGGGCTGGGGCGCCTCCTTCGACCCGGAGCTGGTCGAGGAGATGGCCGGCCGGATCGGCCGCTCGATGCGGGCCGCCGGGGTCCACCAGGGACTCGCCCCGGTGCTCGACGTCACCCGCGACTACCGCTGGGGGCGTACCGAGGAGACCATCGGGGAGGACCCGTACCTGGTCGGGACCACCGGGGCGGCGTACGTGCGGGGCCTGGAACGCGCCGGCATCGTCGCCACCCTCAAACACTTCGCCGGCTACTCCGCCTCCCGGGGCGGACGCAATCTCGCCCCGGTGTCGATGGGCCCCCGGGAACTGGCCGACGTCATCCTGCCGCCGTTCGAGATGGCCCTGCGCCTCGGCGGGGCCCGTTCGGTGATGAACTCGTACGCCGAGATCGACGGCCTGCCCGCCGCAGCCGACGAGGGACTGCTGACCGGGCTGCTGCGCGACGAGTGGGGCTTCACCGGCACCGTCGTCGCCGACTACTTCGCGGTGCGTTTCCTGCAGACCCTGCACGGGGTGGCCGGTGACGCCGCCGACGCCGCCCGGCTCGCCCTGCGCGCCGGCATCGACGTGGAGCTGCCCACCGTGGACGCGTTCGGCGAACCGCTGGTGGCGGCCGTGCGGGCCGGCACGGTCGACGAGGCGCTGATCGACCGGGCGCTGCGCCGGGTGCTGATCCAGAAGATCGAACTCGGGCTGCTCGACGAGGACTGGCAGGAACTGCCCGAGGACGCGGCGAACCTGCGGCTCGACGACGAGACCAGCCGGGACGTCGCGCTGCGGCTGGCCCGCGAGTCGGTGGTGCTGCTGCGCAACGACGGTGTGCTGCCGCTGGCCCCCGGACGGCGGGTGGCCCTGGTCGGCCCCGTCGCCGACGACCCGATGGCCCTGCTCGGCTGCTACTCCTTCCCCAACCACGTCGGGGTCCGCCACCCCGAGCACGGGCTGGGTCTGGAGATCCCCTCGCTGCGCGACGAACTCACCCGGTTGGTTCCCGGCCTCGTGCACGAGCCGGGCTGTGCGATCACCGGCGACGACACCTCGGGCATCTCGGCGGCGGTCACCGCCGCGGCGCAGGCCGACGTCTGCGTGCTCGCCGTCGGTGACCGCGCCGGCATGTTCGGCCGGGGCACCTCCGGCGAGGGCTGCGACGCGCCCGACCTGCGACTGCCCGGCGTCCAGGCCGACCTGGTCCGGGCCGTGCTCGACACCGGCACCCCGGTGGTGCTGGTGCTGATGACCGGCCGGCCCTACGCCCTCGGCCCCGACCACGAGGGTGCCGCGGCCGTCGTGCAGGCGTTCTTCCTCGGCCAGCGCGGCGGGCAGGCGCTCGCCGAGGTGCTCACCGGCGCGGTGAACCCGTCCGGGCGGCTGCCGGTCAGCGTCCCGCGCGACGCCGGGGGCCTGCCCGGCACCTACCTGACCCCGCCGCTGGGCCGCCGCTCCGAGGTGTCCTCGATCGACCCCACCCCGGCGTACCCGTTCGGCCACGGACTGGGCTACACCACCTTCGCGTGGACCGACCCGGTGGTGTCGGGCGCCGGGGAGACCGGCGGGCCGCCGGTCTGGCCGGTCGACGGCGAGACGACGGTACGGATCACCGTGCGCAACACCGGCGACCGCCCCGGCACCGAAGTGGTCCAGCTCTACCTGCACGACCCGGTCGCCCAGACCACCCGACCCGTGGTCCGGCTGGTCGGCTACGCCCGGGTGCCGCTGGACCCCGGCACGGCAGCGCAGGTCAGCTTCACCGTGCCCGCCGACGTCGCCTCGTTCACCGGGCGCGACGGCCGGCGCATCGTCGAACCCGGCGACGTCGAACTGCGCTTCGGCCGCTCCAGCGGCGACACCTCGGCGACCCTGCCGCTGCGCCTGACCGGTGCGCAACGGCAGGTTGGCGCGCGACGACACCTGCTTACGGCGGTACGCGTCGAGTCCGCCGGCACCGACCCGCAGGCCGGATAGGAGGCCGAGGATGACATCCCAGACGCTACGGCCGCCGCCACCGCCACCGGCCGCGGCGACGCCCGCCCCGGCCCGGCGTCGCCGCAACCCCTGGCGGCGGGCCCTGCGCCGGGACTGGCAGCTCTACTCGCTGGCCGTCCTGCCGCTGCTGTTCTTCCTGGTCTTCCGCTATCTGCCGATGATCGGCAACGTGATCGCGTTCCGCCGGTTCAGTCCCGGCGGCAGCGTCTTCGGCGAGTACTGGGTGGGCCTGCGGTACTTCCGGCTGTTCCTGGCCGACCCGACCTTCTGGCAGGTTTTCACCAACACCCTGGTGCTGGGCACGCTGACCCTGCTGTTCTGCTTCCCGTTGCCGATCGTGCTGGCGCTGCTGCTCAACGAGGTCCGGGCCCGCAGGCTCAAGCGGTTCGTCCAGTCGGTGTCCTACCTGCCGCACTTCCTGTCCATCGTGATCGTCGCGGCGATGGTGATGCAGCTGCTGTCGATGGACGGCTCGGTCAACCAGCTGGTCCGGGGGCTCGGCGGGGAGGGCGTGCCGTTCCTGCAGCAGCCGGGATGGTTCCGGGCCGTCTACGTCTCCTCGGAGGTCTGGCAGACCGTCGGCTGGGGGACGATCCTCTATCTGGCGGCGCTCACCACCATCGACGAGAACCTGTACGAGGCGGCCCGGATCGACGGGGCCAACCGCTGGCGGCAGACCTGGCACGTCACGCTGCCCGGGATCCGGCCGACGATGGTGACGCTGCTGATCCTCAACATCGGCACCTTCATGGCCGTCGGGTTCGAGAAGATCCTGCTGCTGTACAACCCGCTGACCTACCCGACCGCCGACGTGATCTCCACGTACCTGTTCCGGCTGGGCTTCGAGTCCAGCAACTTTAGCTACGCCGCCGCGATTGGCCTGTTCGAGGCGGTGATCGGGTTGATCCTGGTGCTGAGCGCCAACACCATCTCCCGCCGCACGGTGGGGACGAGCCTGTGGTGACCGTGGCACCCGGCACGGCCGGCCCGAAGACCCCGGCGGCCCGCCCCGCGTCCCGCCGCCGCCGGGGCATCCGCCCGACCCGGGGCTACCGGGTCTTCCAGGCGGTCAACGCCGTGGTGCTGACCCTCGTGGTGGTGGTGACGCTCTACCCGTTCGTCAACATCGTGGCCCGGTCGCTCAGCGACGAGGCGCCGATCATCGCCGGCAAGGTCAACCTCGTCCCGCAGGGCTTCAACCTCACCGCCTACCGGCTGGTGATGTCCGACCCGATGTTCTGGACGAACTACCGCAACACCGTGGTCTACACCGTCGTCGCCACCGCGATCTCGATCGTGCTGACCACCTGCTACGCGTACGTGTTGTCCAAGCACCAGCTCAAGGGGCGGGGGGTGCTCGTCGGGGTCGCCGTGTTCACCATGTTCTTCTCCGGCGGGCTGATCCCCAACTACGTGCTCATCACCAGCCTGGGCATGAAGAACAGCATCTGGGCGGTGGTCCTGCCCAACGCGATCAACGTGTTCAACCTGCTGGTGATGAAGGCGTTCTTCGAGAGCCTGCCGGTGGAGTTGGAGGAGGCCGCCGCCGTCGACGGGCTGAGCACGTACGGCACCCTGCTGCGGATCGTGCTGCCGCTGTCCAAGGCGATCATCGCCACGATGGTGCTGTTCTACGCGGTGTCCTTCTGGAACTCCTGGTTCACCGCCTTCCTCTACCTGGACCAGCAGGACCTGCTCCCGGTCACGGTCTACCTGCGTAACCTCATCGCCGGGGCGACCGGGGCGCAGTCCGCCGGTGGCGTCGCCGAGTCCGACGCGGTGCAGGCGGCGGCCACCATCCAGGCCGTGACCATCGTGCTCACCACCCTGCCGATCCTCGCGGTCTACCCCTTCATCCAGCGGTTCTTCGTGTCCGGCGTGATGCTCGGCGCGGTCAAGGGGTAGCCCGGCCGACCGCTGCACCCACTGCACCCCACACCCCACCTGATCGAAAGGACGAGCCATGTTCCACAGGACGTGGCGCCGCGTGGCGATAGCCGCTGCCGGGCTGCTCACCCTCACCCTCGTCGGGGCCTGCTCCGACGACGCCCCGGATGCCAAGGACCTCGACGGCAACCGGGCCGGCGCGATGGCCGACTACGGGATCGACAAGCAGTTCAAGGCCACCGAGCCGCTGTCCTTCCCCATCCTCTACAACAACCACCCCAACTACCCGCTCAAGGACGACTGGCTGTTCTGGTCGGAGCTGACCAAGCGGACCAACGTCAAGCTCGCCCCGGTGGCCGTGCCGCTGAGCGACTACGAGCAGAAGCGCAGCCTGCTCATCGGCGCCGGCGACGCCCCACTGATCATCCCGAAGACCTACCACCCGTCGGAGAACGCCTTCGTCTCCTCGGGCGCGATCCTGCCGGTGAGCGACTACCTGGACCTGATGCCCAACCTCAAGGACAAGATCGCCAAGTGGAACCTCCAACCGGAGTTCGACACGCTGCGACAGTCCGACGGCAAGTTCTACCTGCTCCCCGGCCTGCACGAGAAGCCGTGGGCGGAGTACTCGATCGCGGTGCGCACCGACATCCTCCAGCAGCTCAACCTTCCGATCCCCAAGACCTGGGACGAGCTGTACACCGTGCTCAAGGCGATGAAGGCGCGCTACCCCGACTCGTACCCGTACTCGGACCGGTGGAGCAAGCCGAACCCGGGCGGGGAGCTGCTGAGCATCGTCGGCGCCGCGCACGGCCTGCGGACCGGCTGGAGCTGGAACCCCGCCACCTGGGACCCGGCGGCGAAGAAGTTCGTCTACACCGGCGCCACCGAGCAGTACAAGCAGGTCATCGTGTACCTCAACAAGCTGGTGGCGGAGAAGCTGCTCGACCCGGAGAGCTTCACCCAGACCGATGAGCAGGCCCGGCAGAAGCTCGCCAACGGCAAGTCCTTCGTCATCGGCAGCAACGCCCAGACCCTGGTCAACGACTACCGCCCCGACCTGGCCAAGACCCTACCGAACGCCAAGCTGACGAAGATCCCGATGCTGGTCGGCCCGGCCGGCGAGATCAACCCGGCCAGCCGGCTGGAGAACGGCGTCATGATCTCCAAGAAGGCCCGGGACAGCAAGAACTTCGTGGCGATGATGCAGTTCATCGACTGGCTGTACTACTCCGACGCCGGCCAGGAGTTCGCCAAGTGGGGCGTCGAGGGCACCACCTACAGCAAGGACGCCGCCGGCAAGTACACCCTGAACCCCGACGTCGACATGATCGGGCTCAACCCCAAGGGCAGCAAGCACCTGCAGAAGGACTTCGGCTTCGGCAACGGGGTGTTCGCCTACGGCGGCAAGCTCGACCTGGTGCAGTCGTTCTTCTCCCCGGAGGAGATGGAGTTCCAGAAGGTGATGAACGCCCGCACGCCGCTGCCGGTGGACCCGCCGGCCCCGCTCACCGACGAGGAGCGGGAGCAGGCGTCGCTGTGGGAGACGCCGCTGAAGGACCACGTCGTGCAGAACACGCTGAAGTTCATCCTCGGCCAGCGGCCCCTCACCGAGTGGGACGCCTACGTCGGCGAACTGAAGGCCAAGAACGCCGACCAGTACATCGGCCTGGTCAACAAGGCGCACGAGCGGTTCGAGAAGGACAACGGCTGACCGACCCGGCCCGGCCGGAACCCGAGACGGGTTCCGGCCGGGCCGGGCACCGGACCGGCGAGCACCGGAGGACACCACCATGCGGATCACCGTTCCCGCCCGACCCGTGGGGCAGCTCACCGACGCCTGGCGGCGGTGTGTCGGCACGGGACGATTCGAGTTGGCCCTGCGCCGCGACTACCAGGACTCGCTGGCCCTCATCCAGCAGGACATCGGATTCCGGCACATCCGGGGGCACGGCCTGCTCAGTGACGGCGTCGGCGTCCACCGCCCCTACCACAACGGCGGCGAACGTCAAGTGCACCACTCCTTCACGTACGTCGACCAGGTCGTCGACGCCTACCTCGGCCTGGGCATCCGGCCGTTCGTGGAGCTGGGCTTCATGCCGGAGGGGCTGGCCTCCGGCGAGCAGACGGTGTTCTGGTGGCAGGGCAACGTCACCCCGCCCCGCTGCTTCAGGGAGTGGGGCGACCTGGTCCGCGCCACGGTGGCCCACCTGGTCGACCGGTACGGCCTCGACGAGGTGCGCGGCTGGCCGATCGAGGTGTGGAACGAGCCGAACCTGCCCGACTTCTGGCAGGACGCCGACCGCAACGCCTACCACCGCCTCTACGAGGTGACCGCGCACGCGGTCAAGGAGGTCGACGCCGGGCTGCAGGTCGGCGGTCCGGCCATCTCGCCCGGCGCGGACGACTGGTGGGAGCCCTTCGCCGACTTCGTCACCACGCACGACGTGCCCGTCGACTTCGTCAGCCGGCACGCCTACACCTCCGGTCCCGCCCAGCACGTGCCGTTCGGCACCCACCAGACCCTGGCCCCGGCGTCGTCGCTGCTGGAACAGTTCGCCGCCCCGCGCCGGCACCTGTACGGCACCGCGCTGGCCGACCTGCCGGTGCACATCACCGAGTTCAACTCCTCCTACCGGCCGGACAACCCGATCCACGACACGGCCTTCCACGCGGCCTACCTCGCCCCGGTGCTGGCGGCCGGCGGCGACCTGGTCGACTCCTTCTCGTACTGGACGTTCAGCGACGTGTTCGAGGAGGTGGGGGTGCCGACCGCGCTGTTCCACGGCGGGTTCGGCCTGCTCACCCACCGCCAGATCAAGAAACCCACCTACCACCTGTACGCGTTCCTGGCCCGCCTCGGCGGCGACGTGCTCGCGCGGGGCGTCGACCACCTGGTCACCCGGCACCCCGACGGCCGGGTCGCCATCCTGGCCTGGGCCCCGGTGGACGTGACCGGCCTGCACCCGGTGCCCGACCGGCATCGGCTGGCCCTGTCGGTCCCGGTGGCCCCCGCCCCGACGACGGGCGGGGAGGTCACCTCGGCCTTCCTGCTCCGCTCCTCGGTCAACGAGGACGTCGGCAACGCCTGGACGGCCTGGAGCGAGATGGGCCGCCCCCGGTCCCCCCGCCCGGGGCAGCTCGACGCCCTGCGGGAGGCCGCCGAACCGGCCCGCTCCCACCGTGCCCTGCCGATCACCGCCGGCCGGGTCGACCTCGACCTCGACCTGGCCCGGCACGAGGTCACCCTCGTCGAGTTGGCCGCGGTCCGCGACGAGACCCCGCCGTGGTGGGACGAGGCGCGGCTGCTCGGCGGCCCCCCGGCGGCCGACCGGCAGGAGCGGTCGTGAGCGCGCAGACCTGGCGGGAGGTCGGCGACGGCCCGTTGTCGCGGGCCGCCGCCGCGGTGTACACGGTGCTCGTCGTCGGTTTCCTGCTGGTCCTCACCACCCTCCCCGGGCTGGTCCCGGTGCTCCTGCTGGGCCGTGACGCCAGCAACCTGCCGCTGGTGGCGCTCTGCCTGGTCCCGGTCGGTCCGGCCGTCTCCGCCGCCCTGTACGCCCTGCACCACCAACGCCCCGACCTGACCGACCTGCGGCCCGCCGCCCGGTTCCGGCAGGGTTACCGGGCCAACCTCGCGCAGGTGCTACGGATCTGGGTGCCGCTGCTGCTCTGGCTGACGGTCATCGCGGTCAACCTCGCCCACCTGTCCGTCGCGGGCGTCCCCACCGGCTGGGCGGTGCCGCTGCTCGCGATCGGGGGCGCGCTCACCCTGGCCGGCGGCAACGCGCTGGTGATCGCCTCGCTGTTCACCTTCCGCACCCGCGACGTGCTCCGGCTGGCGCTGTACTTCCTGGTCCGTACGCCCACCGTCACCGTCGGCACCGCCCTGCTGCTGGCCGCCGCCGGGGCGCTCACCGTGCTCGTCTCCGAGGCGCTGCCGGTGCTGCTGGCCGGGCCGTTCGTCCTGGCGTACCTGCGGGTCGCCGCCCCGATGACCGACCTCGTGCGTAAGGACTTCACCCGATGACCAGCCCCGCCACCGCCCCGGCCACCGGCACCGCCCCGGCCACCGCCACCGGAGCGGGGGAACCGCCGCCGCACCCGGCGTGGCTGCCGCCGGAGGCGTTCCGGGCGATCGGTGCCCGTCGGGTGCTGGTGCACGGCGACGGTACGCTCGTCGACACGGTCCACGACGAGGTGGCCCGCGCCTGCGCACGGCACGGCGGGCGGGTGCAGCGGACCGTCGCCGGGCCGGTCGACCTGGTGCTCGCCCTGCGCGACTCGGGACCGCTGCCCGAGGCGGTGCCGCCCGCCGCGACGGCGGCCCCGGGCCCCGGGGGCGGGTCGCCGGGCGACGAGGGCTTCCTGCTGACCCGCTCCGACGGCGTCACGGTCGTGCTGGCCGACGCCCCGGCCGGACTGCTGTACGGGCTGTTCCACCTGGTCCGCCTCGGCGAGGCCGCCTTCACCGGGGAGCAGCCGACGCGGGTGCACCGGCCGGTGCTGCGCCGCCGGATGCTCGACCACTGGGACAATGTGGCGGTGCACCCGGTGATGGGGCAGGTGGAGCGGGGCTACGCCGGCGGGTCAATCTTCTGGCGGGACGGCCGACCGCGCGGCGACCGGCACCGGCTGCGGGCGTACGGGCGGTTGCTCGCCTCCATGGGGATCAACGCGATCTCGGTGAACAACGTCAACGTCGGCCCCACCGAGGCGCTGCTGCTCACCGACCGGCTCGACGACGTGGCCGAGATCGCCGACCTGCTGCGTCCGTACGGCGTCCGGGTGCACCTGTCGGTGACCTTCGCCGCCCCCGTCGTCCTCGGCGACCTGTCCACCGCCGACCCGCTCGACGACGGGGTGCGCGACTGGTGGGAGAGCACCACCCGCCGGGTCTACGCGCGCATCCCCGACTTCGGCGGGTACGTGGTGAAGGCCGACTCGGAGGGGCAGCCCGGCCCGTTCAGCTACGGCCGCGACCACGCCGACGGGGCGAACCTGCTGGCCGGCGCGCTCGCCCCGCACGGGGGAGTGGTGCACTGGCGGGCGTTCGTCTACGACCACCGGCGGGACTGGCGGGACCGGACGACCGACCGGGCCCGTGCCGCCTACGACCACTTCGCCCCGCTGGACGGGCGGTTCGCCGAGAACGTCGTGCTCCAGGTGAAGTTCGGACCGGTCGACTTCCAGCCCCGCGAGCCGGTCTCGCCGGTGATCGCCGCCATGCCGGCCACCCGGCTGGCGGTCGAGTTGCAGGTGACCCAGGAGTACACCGGCCAGCAGTGGCACGCCTGCTACCTCGCCCCCTGGTGGCACGAGGTGCTGGCGTTCCGGCTGTGGGGGCCGGCGGAACGCAGCGTCGCCGACGTGCTGGCCGACGTGCCCGGCCCGGGGCCGCACCGGGGCGGCGACCTGGTGGCGGTGGCCAACGTGGGCGACGACCCGTTCTGGTGCGGGCATCCACTGGCCCAGGCCAACCTGTACGCCTTCGGCCGGCTGGCCTGGGACCCACGGCTCGACCCGGTGGCGCTCCTCGACGAGTGGATCGACCTGACCTTCCCGGCCTCGACGGTCGGTGACCCGGCGCTGGTCCGCGAGACGCTGCACGCCGTGCTGGACGACTCGTGGCGCACCTACGAGCGGTACACCGCCCCGCTGGGCGTCGGCTTCATGGTGAACCCGGCCGGCCACTACGGGCCGGGGGTCGACGGCTACGAGTACAGCCGGTGGGGCACCTACCACTTCGCCGACCGCGACGGCGTCGGGGTGGACCGGACCTGTGCGACCGGCACCGGGTTCGCCGGCCAGTACCCGCCGCCCTGGTCGCAGGTGTACGAGTCGCTGGAGCAGTGCCCGGACGAGCTGCTGCTCTTCTTCCACCACGTGCCGTACTCCCACGTGCTGCACAGCGGCAGCACGGTCATCCAGCACATCTACGACACCCACTTCGCGGGGGTGGAGGAGGTGGTGGCGATGCGGGACCGGTGGTCCCGGCTCGCCGGGATGATCGACCCGGCGGTGCACGACCGGGTCACCGAGCGTCTCGCCGAGCAGCTACGCTGCGCGACCGAGTGGCGGGACCAGGTCAACACGTACTTCTTCCGTAAGTCCGGGGTGCCCGACGCCCGGGGCCGCCGCATCCACTGACCCCCCGCGCCCGACCCGCCCCGGGGTGGCGTCGACGTCGGCCGGCGGAACCTGGCACGATCACGGGATGACCGGCCGATCCGCCCCCGACCAGCAGCTACGTGACCTGGCCCGGCTGCGCCGGGTGCGGGACCGGATCGACCGGGAGTACGCCCGACCGCTGGACGTCGAGGCGCTCGCCCGGGGCGTGCACATGTCGGCGGGTCACCTGAGCCGGCAGTTCCGCCGCGCCTACGGCGAGTCACCGTACTCCTATCTGATGACCAGGCGCATCGAGCGGGCGATGGCGCTGCTGCGCCGGGGCGACCTCAGCGTCACCGAGGTCTGCTTCGCGGTCGGCTGCTCGTCGCTGGGCACCTTCAGCACCCGCTTCGGCGAGCTGGTCGGCATGCCGCCGAGCAGCTACCGGGCGCTGGCGGCGCGGGGGTCGGCCCAGTTGCCGCCGTGCCTGACCAGACAGCTGACCCGACCGGTCAGGAATCGAGAAGCACCCGCCCCGGTCATCACCTAGCGTGAGCGGCATGGATCTCACCATCGACACCTGCGTCCTGCCGCACGACGATCCGGACGCCTCGCTGGCCTTCTACCGCGACATCCTCGGCTTCGAGGTCCGCAACGACGTCGGCGCCGGGAAGATGCGCTGGATCACCGTCGGGCCACCCGGCCAGCCCGGCACGTCGATCCTGCTGGCCCCGCCGGCGGTCGACCCCGGGGTCACCGACGAGGAACGCCGGACCATCGCCGAGATGATGGCCAAGGGCACCTACGGCTGGCTGATGCTGGCCACCGGCGACCTCGACGGCACCTTCGAGAAGGTGCAGGCCGGCGCCGCCGAGGTCGTCCAGGAGCCGATCGACCAGCCGTACGGGGTGCGCGACTGCGCCTTCCGCGACCCGGCCGGCAACCTGATCCGGGTCAAGGAGCTGCGCTGACTGCCCGTCCGGTGGGGTGGTCGGTCAGCAGTAGGTCCAGTCGCCCCACTGGTCGATCGGTACGTTGCAGGTGCTGCCCCGGGCCCAGGTCCCGTTCGAGTAGTAGAAGTTGACGGTCACGAACCCGCGCCACCACCAGCCGTAGAGCTGGCCGTAGCCGGACGAGTCGAGCGGGATCGAGGGGGAGTAGACCCAGTCGCCTGACTGGTTGTATCCCTCCAGGTAGACGAACCCGTAGGCCGGGCCGCTGTAGTTGAACGCGATCTGCTGACCGTTGGAGCCGGCCACCGCAGGCGGGGCGGCGGCTGTCACGGCGGCCACCGTGACGGCCGCACCGACCGCGATCCTGCCGATTCTCGTCGGTATCCGCATGTTCACCTCTTCTGACCGGGGCGTCGACGTGGCTGGCGGTGCAGGGGCGTGGGCCGGGCCCCCTGCCGCCGCAGGGGGCGGCGGTGGCCGTCAGAAGCAGGAGGTCCAGTCCGAACCGCTCTGCTCGGTCGGTACCCAGCAGGTACGGCTGTCCCGGCTGGCCCCGTCGGCGTAGTAGAAGTGCACCGTGACCCACCCCTTCCACCACCAGTCGTTCAACGCCCCGTAGCCGGTGGCACCGAGGTAGATCGACGGGGAGGTCACGTACTGTCCGTTGTTGTTGGTGCCCTCGAGGGTGGCGCGGCCCCAGGCGGGACCCCAGTCGAAGTAGACCTGTTGCCCGTTCGAGCCGGCCCGCGCCGGCGTCCCGGCGGACAGGCCGCCGGTCACACCGACCGCCACCGCGACGGTCGTGGCGAGGAGCCGGCCCGCGCCGGTCCGTGCTGTCGTCATGGCACCGTCCTCACTCCAAAGTGTCCATCCGTGTACGTACGGTAGACCCCGGCGGGTCGGATGCCCAGACGTCCGGTCGTTCCCGCGGTCACCAGGGGTGGACGGTGCCGTCCTCCAGCCGGTTGACCGGCAGGTACGCCGGGGCGTACGGGTAACGGGCCGCCGCCTGTTCGTCGATGTCCACCCCGAGTCCGGGGGTCTCCGCCGGGTGCAGGTAGCCGTCGGCGTAGTGGTAGCCGTGCGGGAAGACCTCGTCGGTGGCGTCGGTGTGCCGCATGTACTCCTGCAGGCCGAAGTTGGGGATGGCCAGGTCGACGTGGAGGGCGGCGGCCATGCAGACCGGGGAGAGGTCGGTGGCCCCGTGCGAGCCGCTGCGTACGTGGTGCAGCGCCGCCAGGTCGAAGATGCGCCGCAGGTGGGTGATGCCCCCGGCGTGCACCACCGTGGTGCGGATGTAGTCGATGAGCTGTTCCCGGATGAGCTGGGCGGCGTCCCAGATGGTGTTGAACACCTCGCCGACGGCGACCGGGGTGGTGGTGTGCTGCCGGATCAGCCGGAACCCCTCCGGCAGCTCGGCGGGGACCGGGTCCTCCATCCAGGTCAGCGCGTACGGCTCCAGGCTCCTGCCGAGCCGGGCGGCCTCGATCGGGCTGAGCCGGTGGTGCACGTCGTGCAGCAGCCGCAGGGTGGGGCCGAACTCGTCGCGTACCCGGGCGAAGACCGTCGGGACGTGCGCCAGGTACCGCGCGGTGGACCAGGTGGCCTCGCTGGGCAGGGCCGCGTCGGCCGGCTCGTAGAACAGCTTGTCGGCGCTGACCCCGTAGGTCTTCGGCAGGCCCGGCACGCCGCACTGCACCCGGATCGCCCGGTAGCCGAGGTCGACGTAGCGGGCGACCTCGACCAGCACGTCCTCGACGGTCTCGCCGTTGGCGTGCCCGTAGACGGTGACCCCGTCGCGGGACCGGCCGCCGAGCAGCTGGTAGACCGGCAGGCCGGCGACCTTGCCCTTGATGTCCCACAGCGCGGTGTCCACGGCGGCGATCGCGCTCATCGTCACTGGTCCGCGCCGCCAGTAGGCGCCCTGGTAGAGGTACTGCCAGGTGTCCTCGATCCGGGCCGGGTCGCGCCCGATCAGCAGCGGCACGACGTGGTCGCGCAGGTAGGACGCGACGGCGAGTTCCCGGCCGTTGAGGGTGGCGTCCCCGACGCCGGTGACCCCCTCGTCGGTGACGATCTTCAGGGTGACGAAGTTGCGGCCCGGACAGGTCACGATGACCCGGGCGTCGACGATCCTCATACGGCCTCCTGCGGGTGGCGGCGAAGGCCGTGTGGTCCGTCTCGGGCGGACGAGGGCCGTGGTCCGTCGCGCGGGCACGGCAGGTGGACGCGACGACGCCGGTGGACCGGTCGCCGCCCGTCCGGCCCGGCTCCGGGCCCGCCGCGCGGTCGCCACGAAGTTTGGAACCGCCCGCGCGGGCGTGTCAAGGGTCGGCCCGACCGAACGGATGTGACCGCTCACCTGTTCGGCGCATGTCGGCTGTTCGATGGCTGGTCGGAGCGGTGATCGTGGATGCCGTGCCGGGGCCGCTCAGGATGGTTACGGCAGTGTTACATGGATGCGCCTTGACGGATTCCATGTGAGCGCTAACACTTGCCCCCAACGATTGAACGGAGAACGGCATGGATGCAGGCGCGAAGCCGCAGGACCGGTACGTCGTCGGCGTCGACTACGGCACGCTGTCGGGTCGGGCGCTGGTGGTGCGGGTCGGCGACGGCGCCGAGCTGGGCACGGCGGTGCACGAGTACCGCCACGCGGTGATGGAGACGACGCTCGCCGCCGACGGCCAGCCCCTGCCGGCCGACTGGGCGCTGCAGGACCCGGACGACTACCGCGAGGTGCTGCGCCGGGCGGTACCCGCCGCGCTCGCCGAGAGCGGCGTCGACCCGGCCCAGGTGGTCGCCATCGGCATCGACTTCACCGCCTGCACCGTGCTGCCCACCCTGGCCGACGGCACGCCGCTGTGCGAGCTGCCCGACCTGCGTACCCGCCCGCACGCCTGGGTGAAGCTGTGGAAGCACCACGCCGCCCAGCCGCAGGCCGACCGGATCAACGCGCTGGCCCACTCCCGGGGCGAGTCCTGGATCGGCCGCTACGGCGGCAAGATCTCCGCCGAGTGGCAGTACGCCAAGGGGCTGCAGCTGCTGGAGGAGGACCCGGAGATCTACGCCCGCGCCGAGCGCTGGATCGAGGCCGCCGACTGGATCGTCTGGCAGCTCTGCGGCGTCGAGACCCGTAACGTCTGCACCGCGGGCTACAAGGGGCTGCTCCAGGACGGCCACTACCCGTCGCCGGCGTACCTGTCCGCGCTGAACCCGGGCTTCGCCGACTTCGTCGCCAAGATCGACGGGCCGCTGGCGCAGCTCGGCACGCGGGCCGGCGGGCTCACCGCGCAGGCCGCCGCCTGGACCGGGCTGCCGGAGGGGATCGCGGTGGCCGTCGGCAACGTCGACGCCCACGTCACCGCCGCCGCCGCGCAGGCGCTGACCCCCGGCCGGCTGGTCGCCATCATGGGCACCTCCACCTGCCACGTGGTCAACGGTACCGAGCGGGCCGAGGTCGCCGGCATGTGCGGCGTGGTCGACGGCGGGATCAGCGCCGGTTCCTGGGGCTACGAGGCCGGCCAGAGCGGCGTCGGCGACATCTTCGGCTGGTACGTCAAGCACGCCGCCCCCGCCGGCTTCGACTCCCACGAGGCGCTGACCGAGGCCGCCGCCGCCCAGCCGGTCGGCGCGCACGGCCTGGTCGCCCTGGACTGGTGGAACGGCAACCGGTCGCTGCTGGTCAACCACGACCTCAGCGGGGTGCTTGTCGGGCTGACCCTGGCCACCCGGCCGCCGGACGTCTACCGCGCCCTGCTGGAGTCCACCGCGTTCGGCACCCGCATGATCATCGAGGCGTTCGCCGAGGCGGGCGTCCCGGTCGACGAGCTGATCGTGGCCGGTGGGCTGACCGGCAACAGCCTGCTGATGCAGATCTACGCCGACGTGACCCGGCGTCCGCTGGGCATCATCGGCTCGGCGCAGGGCCCGGCCCTGGGCTCGGCGATCCACGCGGCGGTCGCGGCCGGCGCGTACCCCGACGTGCCGACCGCCTCGGCGGCGATGGGCCGGGTCGACCGCGAGGTCTACCGGCCCGACCCGGAGCGCGCCGACGCCTACGACGCCCTCTACGCCGAGTACCGCCGGTTGCACGACCACTTCGGCCGGGGCGGCGACGACGTGCTGCTGCGGCTGCGGGCGATCCGCAACGCCGCCCGCCGTCCGGCCGTCGCGCCCGCCGCCGAACCGACCACCGACCCCCTGGAGGTGCCGGCATGACCCTCGACCTCGACGCCGAGGTGGCCCGGCTGCGCGAGCAGGTGGCCACCCTGCACGGCGAGCTGGTGCGCTACAACCTGGTGGCCTGGACGGCCGGCAACGTCTCGGCCCGGGTGCCCGGCCGGGAGCTGATGGTGATCAAGCCGAGCGGGGTGTCCTACGACGACCTGCGGCCCGACAACATGATCGTCTGTGACCTCGACGGTGTCGTGGTCGACGGCGACCTCTCGCCGTCCAGCGACACCGCCGCCCACGCCTACGTCTACCGGGCGATGCCCGAGGTCGGCGGCGTGGTGCACACCCACAGCGGGTACGCCACCGCCTGGGCCGCCTGCGGCGAGGCGATCCCGTGCAACCTCACCGCCCAGGCCGACGAGTTCGGCGGCGAGATCCCGGTCGGTCCGTTCGCGCTCATCGGCGGGGACGACATCGGCAAGGGCATCGTGGCGACCCTGTCCGGGCACCGCTCACCGGCGGTGCTGATGCGCAACCACGGCGTGTTCACCATCGGCAAGGACGCCCGCGCGGCGGTGAAGGCCGCCGTGATGTGCGAGGACGTGGCCCGCACCGCCCACCTGGCCCGGACGCTCGGCACCCCGGTGCCGATGGCCCAGGCCGACATCGACTCCCTCTACGACCGCTACCAGAACGTCTACGGGCAGTCGGGGCCGTAACGCCCGACCGCCCGTCCTCGCCACCGGTCCGCCCCGGCGGACCGGTCGATCCACCGCAACCCGATGCACCACCCCTGGAAGGTCCGGTCCGTCCGGCGTGCCGTGCCGGCCGGTCCTTCCGCGCACGCACCATCCCCCACCTCATCCCCGTACAAGGAGTCTTCACATGGCGAAGACCGGTATTACCCTCACCCGGCGCGGCCTCGGCGCGATGCTCGCCGTCGGCCTGCTGGCCGGCGGACTCGCCGGCTGCGGCAACAGCGACACCGGCGGTGACGACAAGAGCAGCGGCGGCAGCGGCAACGACAAGCTCGTCATCGGCTTCTCGCAGGTCGGTGCGGAGAGCGGCTGGCGCACGGCGAACACCAACTCGATCAAGGAGTCGGCCGCCGAGGCCGGCTACGAGCTGAAGTTCGACGACGCGCAGGGCAAGCAGGAGAACCAGATCAAGGCGATCCGCAACTTCATCCAGCAGAAGGTCGACGTGATCGCCTTCTCGCCGGTGGTGGAGTCGGGTTGGGACACCGTGCTCAAGGAGGCCAAGGACGCCAAGATCCCGGTGATCCTGACCGACCGGGCCGTGGACTCGGCCGACAAGAGCCTCTACAAGACCTTCATCGGCTCGGACTTCGTCAAGGAGGGCAAGCTCGCGGGCGAGTGGCTGGTCAAGGAGAAGGCGTCCGCGGCCGGTCCGGTGAACATCGTCGAGCTGCAGGGCACCACCGGTTCGGCGCCGGCCAACGACCGCAAGAAGGGCTTCGCCGAGGCGATCGCCGCCAACCCCAACCTGAAGGTCGTCGCCTCGCAGAGCGGTGACTTCACCCGGGCCGGCGGCAAGCAGGTCATGGAGCAGTTCCTCAAGGCCAACCCGAAGATCGACGTGCTCTTCGCGCACAACGACGACATGGGCCTGGGCGCGCTGGAGGCGATCACCGCGGCGGGCAAGACGCCCGGCAAGGACATCACCATCATCACCATCGACGCGGTCAAGGACGGCATGCAGGCGCTTGCCGACGGCAAGTTCAACTTCATCGCGGAGTGCAGCCCGCTGCTCGGCCCGCAGCTGATGGACCTGGCCAAGAAGGTCAAGGCCGGCGAGGAGGTCCCCGCCCGGGTCGAGACCGAGGAGACCACCTTCACCCAGGAGCAGGCCAAGGCGGCCCTGCCCAACCGGAAGTACTGATCCGACCGGAGGCCGCCGCGTTCGGCGCGGCGGCCTCCGCTTCCGACGAAAGGTTCGGTGGGATGTCGGAGAGGCATCCGGTCCTGACGATGACCGCGATCAGCAAGATCTTCCCCGGGGTCCGCGCCCTCGACGGCGTCGACCTGCGGCTCTTTCCCGGTGAGGTGCACGCCCTGATGGGCGAGAACGGTGCCGGGAAGTCAACCCTCATCAAAGTGCTGACCGGCGTCTACGGCACCGATTCCGGCACCATCACCCTCGACGGCGCACAGGTCTCCTTCTCCGGCCCGATGCAGGCCACCGCCGCCGGGGTGAGCACCGTCTACCAGGAGGTCAACCTCCTGCCGAACCTGTCGGTCGCGGAGAACATCTACATCGGCCGGGAGCCGCGCCGCTTCGGCGCGGTGAACTGGCGCGAGATGCGCCGCGGGGCCAAGGACCTGCTCGCCCGCATCGACCTGGACATCGACGTCACCGAACTGCTCGGCAACTACTCGCTGGCCGTGCAGCAGATGGTCGCCATCGCCCGCGCCGTCGACATCCGGGCCCGGGTGCTGATCCTCGACGAGCCGACCTCCAGCCTGGACGCCGACGAGGTGGCCCAGCTGATGCGGATCATGCGGCAGCTGCGCGACGACGGCATCGCGATCATCTTCGTCACCCACTTCCTCGACCAGGTCTACGCCATCGCCGACCGGATCACCGTGCTGCGCAACGGCCGGCTCGTCGGCGAGTACCTGACCAGCGAACTGCCCCAGATCGCGCTGGTGGAGAAGATGATCGGCAAGGAGCTGGACGCCCTGGAACGCCTCGACGAGGCGACCAGCGGCGGGGACCGGGCGGCCCTGGAGTCGGGCACCCCGCTGGTGGCGGCCGACGGGCTCGGCCGGTCCGGTTCCGTCGCCCCGTTCAGCCTCACCATCCACCAGGGCGAGGTGGTCGGCCTGGCCGGTCTGCTCGGCTCGGGACGTACCGAGGTGGCCCGGTTGTTCTTCGGCGCGGACCGCGCCGACGCCGGCCGGCTCTGCGTGGACGGCACCCCGGTGACGATCCGCAACCCGGTGGCCGCCATCGACCGGGACATCGCGTTCTGCTCCGAGAACCGCCGCACCGAGGGACTGGTCGGCGAGCTGTCGGTGCGGGAGAACATCATCCTCGCCATGCAGGCGGCCCGGGGCTGGCTGCGGCCGTTGCCGCGTCGCCGGCAGGACGAGCTGGTCCAGCACTGGATCAAGGCGTTGAGCATCCGGCCGGCCGATCCGGAGATGCCGGTGCGTAACCTGTCCGGCGGCAACCAGCAGAAGGTGCTGCTGGCCCGCTGGCTGATCACCGAACCCCGGCTGCTGATCCTCGACGAACCGACCCGGGGCATCGACATCGGTGCCAAGACCGAGATCCAGCGCCTGGTCGCGCAGCTCTCCGACGGTGGGATGGCGGTGCTGTTCATCTCCGCCGAACTGGAGGAGGTGCTGCGGCTGAGCCACAAGGTCGCCGTCATGCGGGACCGGCAGCTGGTCACCGAGATCACCAACGACGACACCCTCGATGCCGCCCGCGTCATGCAGGTCATCGCCAGCGGCAGTTCCCAGGAAGGGTCGGTGCCGGCATGAGCACCGTACGGGCCCGCGCTGCGGGCATCACCGGCCACCGGCTGTTCTGGCCGCTCGTGGTGCTGGTGCTGCTGCTGGTGGCGAACGCCGTCTACCGGCCGAGCTTCCTGTCGGTCGAGCTGAAGAACGGCCACCTCTACGGCAGCCTGATCGACATCGTCCGGCTCAGCGCCCCGCTGATCCTGGTCGCCCTGGGCATGTCCCTGGTGATCGCCACCGGCGGCATCGACCTGTCGGTGGGCGCGGTGGCGGCGGTGGCCGGCGCGGTCGCCTGCCTCTACATCAGCGAGCAGCCCGACCAGAACAGCGTGGGCGTGGTGCTCACCGCGGTGGCCCTCGGCTTCGGCGTCGCCCTGCTGCTCGGAGCCTGGAACGGCATCCTGGTCGCCGGGATCGGCATCCAACCGATCATCGCCACGCTGATCCTCATGGTGGCCGGCCGGGGGCTCGCCCAGCTGATCGCCGAGGGGCAGATCATCACCATCAACAGCGGGCCGTACAAGGTGATCGGGGTGGGGCACGTGCTGACCCTGCCGTTCGCCATCGTCATCGCCCTCGCGGTGACCGTGCTGGTGGCGGTGCTGACCCGGCGTACCGCGCTCGGCATGATCATCGAGTCGGTCGGCGGGAACGCCGAGGCCAGCCGGCTGGCCGGCATCCGCTCCCGCCGGATCACCTTCCTGGTGTACGTGGTGAGCGCCGCCTGCGCCGCCATCGCCGGGTTCATGATGACGGCCAACGTCTCCAGCGCCGACGGCAACGCGGTCGGCCTCTGGGTCGAGCTGGACGCCATCCTGGCCGTGGTCATCGGCGGCACCGCGCTGGCCGGCGGCCGGTTCTACCTCGGTGGCACCGTGGTCGGCGCGCTGCTCATCCAGACCCTGACCACCTCGGTCTACGCCATGAACATCGACCCGCAGACGTCCCTGCTGTTCAAGGCGGTCGTGGTGATCGTGGTCTGTCTCATCCAGGCCCCGGCCTTCCGGGCGCGGTTCCGCCGTCGGCGCAGCGTCCCGGTCACGCCGGTGGAGCCGGTCGGCACAGAGAAGGAGCAGGTTCCGGCATGACCACGACCCCGTTGGCCGCCCGCCCGGGGCGTGCCTGGTGGCGGGTGCCACCCCGGCACGTACCGGTGCTCGCCACCGCAGCCCTGCTGCTGGTGATGTACTCCATCGGTGTTTCGCAGTACCAGGCGTTCTCCAACATCCAGGTCGTCTTCAACGTCTTCATCGACAACGGCTTCCTGCTGGTCGTCGCGGTCGGGATGACCTTCGTGATCCTCACCGGCGGCATCGACCTGTCGGTCGGGTCGGTGGTGGCGATGACCGCGATGGTGTCGGCCTCGTTGCTGGGCAACGGGCTGCACCCCGCCGTGGTGCTGGTGATCGCGCTGCTGATCGGCCCGATCCTCGGCTTCGCGATGGGCTGTGTGATCCATTTCTTCGACATCCAACCCTTCATCGTCACCCTCGCCGGGATGTTCTTTGCCCGGGGTGTGTGCACCTGGATCAGCACCACCTCGATCCCGATCACCGACGGCTTCTGGACCAGCACCGCCCAGCACCGCATCCACCTCGGCGAGAACTTCGTCTCGGTCGGCGCGCTGATCGCCGTCGGGGTGGTGGCCGTGGCGGCGGCCGTGCTGGCGTACACCCGGCTGGGCCGCAACGTGTACGCCATCGGCGGCAACCAGCAGTCCGCGCTGCTGATGGGCCTGCCGGTGGGTCGTACGAAGATCGCGGTCTACACGATCAGCGGGCTCTGCTCGGCGATCGGCGGCATCCTGCTGTCCTTCTACACCCTGTCGGGTGCCCCGCTCATCGCGGTGGGCATGGAGCTGGACGTGATCGCGGCGGTCGTCATCGGCGGCACCCTGCTCACCGGCGGGTCCGGCTACATCTTCGGCACCCTGCTCGGGGTGCTGGTGCTCAGCATCATCCAGACGTTGATCACCTTCGACGGCACCCTCAACTCGTGGTGGACCAAGATCGTCATTGGTGGCCTGCTGTTCGTGTTCATCCTGCTCCAACGCCTCGTCGGCATCCGTACCAAGTAACCCTCGCCAGCCCCACCGGAAGGCAACGCCCATGACCAACCCATCCCCGGTCGCCGAGGTCTGGTTCCTCACCGGCAGCCAGGGCCTGTACGGCCCGGAGACCCTGCGCCAGGTGGCCGAGCAGTCCCGGCGGATCGCCGAACGACTCGACGCCGACCCGGCCGTCCCGGCCCGGGTGGTCTGGAAGCCGGTGCTGACCTCCAGCGCCGAGATCCTCGCCGTCTGCCGCGACGCCGCCGTACAGGGCGCGGTCGGGGTGATCGCCTGGATGCACACGTTCTCCCCGGCCAAGATGTGGATCTCCGGGTTGGACGCGCTGCG
Organism: Micromonospora humida; assembly: GCF_016901255.1. Taxonomy (NCBI): domain Bacteria; kingdom Bacillati; phylum Actinomycetota; class Actinomycetes; order Micromonosporales; family Micromonosporaceae; genus Micromonospora; species Micromonospora humida. The sequence goes on along the minus strand of NZ_JAFEUC010000001.1, from coordinate 281,734 downwards.
CACCCCGCTGCTGCACCTGCACACCCAGGCCAACGTGGAACTGCCCTGGTCCGAGATCGACATGGACTTCATGAACCTCAACCAGGCCGCCCACGGCGACCGGGAGTTCGGGTACGTCCAGACCCGGCTCGGTGTCGCCCGCAAGACCGTCGCCGGGCACGTCAGCGACCCACGGGTCGCCGCCCGGATCGGCGCGTGGACCCGGGCCGCGATCGGGCACGCCGAGATGCGCTCGCTGCGGCTGGCCCGCTTCGGCGACAACATGCGCGACGTGGCCGTCACCGAGGGTGACAAGGTCGAGGCCGAGCTGCGCTTCGGCGTGTCGGTGAACACCTACGGGGTCAACGACCTGGTCGAGGCCGTCGACGCGGTCGCCGAAGCCCGCATCGACGACCTGGTCAAGGCGTACGACGACAGTTACCGGCTGGTCGACGCGCTGCGCCCCGGTGGCGACCGGCACGACTCGCTGCGCTACGCCGCCCGGATCGAGGCGGGGCTGCGCGACTTCCTCGACGCCGGTGGCTTCCGTGCCTTCACCACCAACTTCGAGGACCTCGGCGGGCTGCGGCAGCTGCCCGGCCTCGCGGTGCAGCGGTTGATGGCCGACGGGTACGGCTTCGGCGGCGAGGGCGACTGGAAGACCTCGGTGCTGGTGCGCACGCTCAAGTCGATGTCCGTCGGCACCACCGGCGGCACCTCGTTCATGGAGGACTACACCTACGACCTCACCCCCGGCCGGGAACTGGTGCTCGGGGCGCACATGCTGGAGGTCTGCCCGACCATCGCGGCGGCCACCCCGAACGTCGAGATCCACCCGCTGGGCATCGGCGGCCGGGAGGACCCGGTCCGGTTGGTCTTCGACGCCCAGCCCGGCCCGGCCGTGGTGCTCGGCCTGGCCGACATGGGGGAGCGGTTCCGGCTGGTCGCCAACGAGATCGACGTGGTCGCGCCGCCGTACCCGCTGCCGAAGCTGCCGGTCGCCCGCGCGGTGTGGCGGCCCCGGCCGGACCTGGCCGGGTCGGCGGAGGCCTGGCTCACCGCCGGCGCCCCGCACCACACGGTGCTGTCCCAGGCCGTCGGCGTCGAGGAGCTGCACGACCTCGCCGAGATGGTCAGCACCGAGCTGGTCGTCATCGACGCCGACACGACCCCCCGCCGGTTCGCCGACGAGCTGCGCTGGAACCAGGCCTACTACCGCCTGGCCCGGGGTTTCTGACCCGCCATGGGCCAGCAGCGGCCCGAACGCGCCGCGGTGATGAGCGACGTCGCGCAACTCGCCGGGGTGTCGCACCAGACCGTGTCCCGGGTGCTCAACAACCACCCGAGCGTTCGGCCGGAGACCCGGGAACGGGTGCTGCGTGCCGTGCACCAGCTCAACTACCGGCCCAACGCCCTGGCCCGGGGGTTGGCCGGCCGGCGTTCCCGGGTCATCGGCGTGGTCAGCTTCGACACCATCCTGTTCGGGCCGGCGGCCACCCTGCTGGGCATCGAACGGGCGGCCCGCGCCGCCGGGTACGGCATCAGCATCGTCACCCTGGAGCGGCTGGACCGTAGCGGGATGCGCTCGGCCATCGACGCGCTGACCGAGCAGTCGGTGGCCGGCGTCGTCGTCATCACCCCGATGATGACGGCGTCGGTCGCCGTGCACGGCCTGCCCACCGGGGTGCCCGCGGTGGTGGTCGAGGCCAGCGGGGAGCGCGGTGAACTGCCCAGCATCTCCGTGGACCAGGTGGCCGGGGCCCGGCTGGCGGTCCGGCACCTGCTCGACCTCGGCCACGAGACGGTGTGGCACATCGCCGGGCCCCGGGACTGGCTGGAGGCCCGGGACCGGGTCGACGGCTGGCGGCAGACCCTGGAGCAGGCGGGTCGCCGCGTCCCACCGGTCATCGTCGGCGACTGGAGCCCCCGGGCCGGCTACGAGCTGGGGCAGTCCCTGGTGGAGCGCCCCGACGTGACGGCGGTGTTCTGCGCCAACGACCACCAGGCGCTCGGCCTGCTGCGCGCCCTGCACCAGCGGGGCGCGCGGATTCCCGAGGACGTCAGCGTCGTCGGCTTCGACGACATCCCCGAGGCCGAGTACCTCTCCCCGCCGCTGACCACCGTGCGGCAGGACTTCGACGAGGTCGGCCGCCGGTGCGTGGCGGCCCTGCTGGAACTCTTCGACGGCACCGGCGCGGGTACCCCCCGTCCCCAGGTCGAGCCGGAGCTCGTCGTCCGCGCGAGCAGCGGCAACCGCCGCCCCTGACCCGCCCGCCCGCGTCGGCGGGCCCCTTCGGCTGCGCGGTGCCGCCCCGCGACCCGTACCCGGTGGTGGCAGTGCGCCCCTGAGCCGGGCCGGTGGGTCGTCCCGCTGGCGTCAACGGGCGGCGACCCGGGTCGGCCCGCCGGTGACGGCGGGGTGACGTGTGCTGCGACAGGGTCGGACGGCGACGGCCGGTGCGGGTGTGCCGGCGGTCGGGACCCCCGTCTCGGGCAGGCCGTCAAGGGAGACCCCATGATCAGGACAATGCTCCGGGTCCGCGCGCGTCCCGGCGCCGGACAGCGCGTCCGGTCGGCGTGGCGGACGGCCGCGGCGCAGATCGGCGCACTGCCCGGCAACCTGCGCCGGGAGCTGTTCCTCGACGCCAACGACCCGCACACGTTCGTGCTCGCCACCGAGTGGGCCGACGACGACGCCCTGCGCGACTACGAGAACGGCCCGGTGGCCGCCCGCCTCGCCGCCGCGCTGCGCGACGGGTGCGAACCGGCCGCCGCCGACGACCACCGGGTGATGCGCGACGAGCCGGACGGGGACCCGACGCTCCTGGTGGACGTCGAGGTCACCGTCCCGGCCGACCGGCTCGCCGAGTTCCACCGGGGCCACGCCGAGGTGACCGCCCGGATGGCCGGGGTCCCCGGCTACCTGCGCGAGGAGCTGCTGCGCGAGCCCGACTCGGACGTCCACCACATCTTCGCCGAGTGGCGTTGCGCGGCGGAGTTCCACCGCTGGGTCGCCAATCCGGCCCACGCGCGGGAGGAGGCCGGGCCGATCGCGCCGTTCCTGCTCGACTTCCGCCGCCGACTGTTCCACCCCACGACCCGTCCCGGCGTCGACCGGGCAGCCAGTACCGGTAGGGAGACCGACGTGCACACGACAACGGACGTACTCATCGTCGGGGCGGGGCCGACCGGGCTGACCGCCGCCGTCGAGCTGGCCCGGCGCGGCATCGACTGCCGGGTGGTGGAGAGGTCGGTCGCCCCGCCCGGCCAGGCCGACAAGGCGATCGGCGTGCACTGCCGCACCATGGAGATCTGGGCGGAGCAGGGCATCGTGCGGGAGGCGATGGACGCCGGCAGCTGGCTGACCGGCAACATGGTGTTCGTCAACGGCACGCAGACCCACCGGATGAGCTGGGAACTACCCGGCCTGCCGTACGCGCACCTGGGCCTGCCCCAGTACGAGACCGAGCGCATCCTCACCGAGCGGCTGGCCACCCTCGGCGTCCGACCGCAGCGCGGCGCGGAGCTGACCGGGTTCACCCAGGGCTCGGACGGCGTGCTGGCCACCCTCACCCTCGCCGACGGCAGCATCCGTACCGTCCGGGCGCAGTACCTGATCGGCGCGGACGGCGCGCACAGCCGGGTCCGTGACCTGCTCGGGTTGACGTTCTCCGGTGGGCTGGGCCGGTTCCCGCAACTGTTCATGCTCGCCGACGTCGACGTGAACTGGGACATGCCCGACGGGCACCTGCTGCGGTTCCTGCACGAGACCGACGGGCAGATGGACGGCATGCTGGTCTGCGTCCCGCTGCGTGGGGAGGGCCGGTACCGGATCGCGACCCTCGCGCCGCCCCGGTTCTTCGCCCAGACCGGCGGCCGGGACGCCCCGCCCGGGTTCAGCGAGGAGCTGGCCGAACCGACCCTCGACGACGTGCAGGCGGCGCTCACCCGGTTGGCCCCACCGGGCACCCGGGCGGCGAACCTGCGCTGGTCGTCGGTGTTCCGGATCAGCCACGGCATCGTCGACCGGTACGGCCACGGCCGGGTCTTCGTCGCCGGGGACGCCGCCCACCTGCACCCGCCGGCCGGAGGACAGGGGATGAACACCGGCATCCAGGACGCCTGGAACCTGGCCTGGAAGGTGGCGCTGGCGGTACGCGGGATCGCCGCCCCCGGCCTGCTCGACAGCTACGAGGCCGAACGCCGCCCGGAGGGCGAGGAGATCGTCGGCCGTGCGGTACGGATGGCGTTCACCGACGAACTGGACCGCGCCGACCTGGAGCGGCAGTTCCTCCAGGAGATGTCCATGTTGCTCAGCTACGCCGACAGTCCACTGGTCGGCGAGTGTGTCACCGACCCGGACGGGCTGCGGGCCGGCCCGCGCCCCGGCGACCGCGCCCCCGACCTGGGCGGGTTGCGGCGGCAGGGGGTGGGGCATCCGCTGCGGCTGCGTGACCTGACCGCCGGCCCCCGGCACACCCTGCTGCTCTACGCCGACGCCTCGGCCGACCCGGTGGCGGTGGCCGCCGTGCCGGGACTCTGCGCCGACGTCCGCGCCCTCACCCGGGGTGAGGTCGACGCGTACCTGCTGGTCAGCCCGGACGCCGAGGTGCCGGGGCTGCCCGCACCGCCGGTGGTGGTCGACGCCGGGGGCGAGTTCCGCACCGGGTACGGGGTGACCGGCACCGCCCTGTACCTGATCCGCCCGGACGGGCACGTCGGCTTCCGCAGCCAACCGATCGACGCCGACGCGCTGCGCAAGAACCTGCACCTGGTCTTCGGTGGTGCGCGATGACGCCCGTGCGCACGGTGCTCGCCATGCGTACCCGGGAGGGCTGCGCGGAGCGGTTCGAGGCGGAGTGGCTCTCGGCGGCGGAGCAGATCCGGCAGCTCGACGGGTGCCTGCGCCAGGACCTCGTCCGCGACGCCGACGACCCGCGCAGCTACCTGATCATCAGCGACTGGGCGGACCGGGAACGGTTGGACGCCTTCGGCCGCAGCGAGCACCGCGACCGGCTGCTGCGGGTGGTACGTGACCTGCGGGAATCCGCCGAACGACACACCTACCAGGTGCTGCACAGCATGCCCAGCGCGCCCGAGGAGATGAGATGACCGAGCCGCTGCCCGCCGCACAGCTCTACACCGAGCAGTTCGCCGTCGACCCCTACCCGTCCTTCGCCCGGCTGCGCGCGGACGCGCCGGTCTGCCCGGTCAGCTCACCCCGGTTCGACTCCTACCTGCTGACCCGGTTCGACGACGCGCGTACGGCGCTGACCGACCCCCGGCTGTCCAAGGACCTCTACGGCCCCGGGCAGCACTACCTGCAGATCTTCGGCCCGAACTCCGAGGCGCTGAACCGGAACATGCTCAACTCGGACCCGCCGGAGCACACCCGGCTGCGCCGGCTGGTGTCGCAGGCGTTCGCACCCCGCCGGATCGAGGCGTTGCGCCCCCGGGTACGGCAGATCGTCGACGACCTGATCGACGGGTTCGTCGCCCAGGGCCGGGCCGAGCTGATGCACGACTTCGCCATCCCGCTGCCGATGGTGGTGATCTGCGAACTGCTCGGGGTGCCCCGGGCCGACCAGGACCGGGTGCTGGACTGGACCCAGGTGATCCGTACCTCCGGGTCGTCGCGGCGGCCGCCGGCGCAGGAGCGGGCGGCGGTCGGCGAGGCGCAGGTGAGGCTGCACCACTACCTGGCGGAACTGGTGGCCGCCAAGCGGGTCGCCCCGGACGACGACATGATCAGCGCGTTGATCGACGCCTGCGACCAGGAGGGCAGCCTGTCCGAGGCGGAACTGGTCACCACCACCTTCCTGCTGCTGTTCGCCGGGCACCAGACCACCGCCGACTTCCTGGGCAACGCGACGGTGGCCCTGCTGACCCACCCCGACCAGCTCGACCTGCTGCGCGACACCCCGGAGTTGCTGCCCTCGGCGATCGAGGAGCTGCTGCGCTTCGACGGCCCGCTGCCGGTGGCCAGCCCCCGGGTCGCCACCGAGGACGTCGAGTACGGCGGGGTGCGCATCCCGGCCGGGTCGATCGTCGGCGTGGTGCTCAACGCGGCCAACCACGATCCGACGCACTTCGTCGACCCGGACCGGTTGGACCTGCGCCGGGTCCGGGGCCCGCACCTGGGTTTCGGTCACGGCGTGCACTACTGCCTCGGTGTGTCGCTGGCCCGGATGGAGGCCCAGATCGGCCTGGCGGCGCTGCTGCGCCGGCTGCCCGGGTTGCGCCTGGCCGTGCCGCCCGCCGAGCTGCGCTGGTTGCCGGCGGCGTCCCCGTTCCGGGGCCTGCTGGAGCTGCCGGTGCGGTTCGCACCCTCCGCCCCGCCGGTGTCGCACCCGCCGGCCAGTCGTCCCCGCCCCACCGAGCCGACCCGTACCGCCTGAATCCCGAGGAGTTCCGATGACCTTCCGCAACGTGATCGTCTGTCGCATGGTGCCGGGCAGCGAGCAGACCGTCGCCGACGTGTTCGGGTACTACGACCGGACCACCCGCCCGCAGGACCTGGGCGTGGTCGGGCGGACCCTGCTGTCCTTCCACGGCCTCTACATCCACCTGATCGAGCGCAACGCCGATCCGAGGGTGACCGGGCAGACCCGGGGCCTGCCGGCCTTCCAGCAGATCGCCGAGCAGATCGCCCCGTACGTGACGCCCTACCCGAGGGACTGGAGGAACCCGTCGGACTCGGTGGCGAAGGAGTTCTACTCCTGGACGCCGGCCGAGCCGCCGTCCGCCGCGGGCGAGCCGAGCCGGACGGTCATCGTGGCCCGGATCAAGCCGGGTGCGGAACCCACGGTGGCGCAGATCTTCGCCGAGTCCGACGCCGGCCCGCTGCCCGCCATCATCGGGGTGACCGGGCGGTGGCTGTACTCGATCGACGACGTCTACCTGCACGTGCTGGAGCGCGTCGGGGAGGCGTTCGACGGGGCCGTGCGGCAGGGCCACGACCAGCCGGCGTTCGCCAAGATCATGGACGATCTCAGCCCGTACATCAGCCCGTTCGACCCGGACACCTGGGGCAGCCCGCTGGACGCGGTGGCGACGGAGTTCTACCGGTGGCGGGCGCAGGACTGAGCCGGTTGGCCGGCGGGGGCCCGCGTGGCGCGGGCCCCCGCCGGTGTGTCCGTCAGCCGGTGGGCAGGGTCGCCCAGCCCCGGTTGAAGGTCAAACTGTCGTCGTCCGGCCGGTAGTTACGCTCGATGTTGCCGGCCGCGTCCACCGAGAACCAGTGGACCTTGGTGCCGGCCGGGACGGTCAGCGTCTCGCCCCCCTCCCGGATGCCCGCCGAGGCGTACAGGGTGGATGCGAACGTCGGCCGGGAGCCGTCGAGGGTGTAGAACACCGCCGCCGGCTCGCTGACGTCGAACCGGACGCTGACCGAGCCCTCGGTGGCGCTCGGCGTGACCGCCAGGGTGCTGGTCGGGCGCTTCTTGTCCTTGTCGAAGTCCCGGGCCACCCGCAGCAGCTCGACCAGGCCGTTGCTGAACTCCATGGTCTCCTGGTGCGCCTCCTCCCAGGTGGGCTGGAAGCTGGTGCCCACCTCGAAGTTCCAGGCGTAGATGCCGTACTTGTACCAGAGCATGTCGCCGGAGTTGCCCGCCGCCGAGTACAGCACGTCGGAGATCGGGCCAGTGCGGGCCGGGGTGACGGCCATGTTGCGGTGCCGCTTGATCGCGGTGAGGATGCGCGACGACGCGCCCCAGAAGAACGACTCGTCGGCCAGCGTCGGCCGGGGCGCGGAGATCCGGCCCGGGGTGGCGTACGCGCCCGGCGACCACATGAAGTAGTTGCCCGAGGAGTGCAGGTTCATCGAGAACTTCATGTTGGGCCGCTGCGCCAGCCAGTCGACGTTGCGGTTCTCCGGCTCGGACAGCTCACCCGGCCCCGCGTAGGTGTCACTGGTGCAGCTCGCCGACGCCCCCGAGTAGCCGTCGAAGAGGCTGTACTCGGTGTAGTTGCGGTTGTTGTCCACCCCCCACGAGTTGCGGGCCAGCGCGTCGGTGGCACCGCCCGGGGCACAGTGGTTGGTCATGTTGCGCCGCTGCGAGGCGTAGTCGTAGAACGAGTAGTGCCCGCCGTCCGGGTTGATCGACGGGACGATCCAGATGTCCAGGGTGCGCAGCAGCTGCTTGGTGTTCTCGTCGGTGGCGTGGTTACGCAGCAGCCGCTCGGCGGTCTCGATGGTCACCAGCGGGGGGACCCACTCGCGGGCGTGCTCCTGGGCGTAGGCGAGCACCCCGGTGCGGGAGCCGTCGCGGTACTTGCCGATCCGGATCGCGTACACCGGGTGCGGGTCGCGGGAGACCCCGGCCGGTGCCTTGAGGTTGTCCGTCAGCGGCGTCGACGCGACCGGCGCGACCACGCCCGCCCCGGCGTCACCCCGATAGGTGTACGCCCTGACCAGCGCACCCGCCTCGGCGGTCAGCGCCGCGGCGACCTGGGCGGCGGTGCTGGTCACCGCGCCGGCGGCGTCGGTGCCCAGGCTGACCCGGATGGCCTTGCCGGTCACCGTGACCGAAAGCGGCCGGTCGGCCGCGCCCGGGTCGGCCAGTTCGACGGTGATGTCGTTGCCGCCCTCGTGCCCCCAGGCGAGCGAGTCGACCGCGACCCGGGTGGCGTTGGTCCCACCGAGCACCACCTGCGCCTTCCGCCGGTACCCGTTGGTCTGGTACGGCAGCTTCACCACCTCGGCGAGCTGCGGGTAGGCGTCGGCCAGCCGCTTGATCCGGTCGTACAGCTCGGTCGGGGTGAGGTAGCTGGTGACGAAGTCCTTCTGGTAGCCGGGGCCCTCCGGGCTGTCGGCCGGGATCGGCAGCCACTCCTTGACCTCGGCGACCGCCACGTCACCGGTGGGGCTGGTGATCTGGATGCGCTGCGGGCGGGCGGTGACGGCGGCGGCCCCCCGGTGGTAGAGGTAGACCCCGGCGTCGACGAACCGGGTGATGTTCTGGGTGCCGCCGGAGCCGATCTCGGTGCCGGGGCCGCTGTCCCGGGCCACGGTCAACGTGCTGGTGGAGGTCTGCCCCTGGGCCCACTTCGCCTCGACCGAGAGCACCTGGTTGGTGCCAGAGGTGTAGTAGTCGGCCCGGATGATCTTCACATCGGAGGTGGCGGCGCTGCGCTCCAGGGTCGCCGTGTACGCCCGGTTCTCGGCCCGGTGGGCGGCGATCGTCGCCTCGCGTTCGCTGACCCGCTGCGCGGAGTCGGCGGCGTCGTGCAGCACGGCACCGACCCGGTAGCCCATCCGCTTCAGCGCGGCGACCTCGGTCGGGGTGACCACGGCGTGCACCACGATGCCCGCCTCGGTGGGCGTGACGTGGTGGTCGAGGTCGACGCCGGTGGCGACGAGCGCGTCGAGCTGGGCCGTGCCGTCGACCGTCACCTCCACCACGTCGGCCTGCTCGTCGGCGGAGCGTTCGAGCACGGCCGGGGCGTCGGCCTCCCGGTCGGCCGGGGCTGCGGTGCCGGCGGTCGCCGGGCCGGCGAGCAGCAGCAACGCCACGCCGGCGGCCGTCGCGGCGGGTAACCGCCGCCAGCGGCGGGGGAGTGCGGAACGGGACATCGCGGGCCACCTTTCCTGGGGGTGCGAGACGGCCGACGGCGCGCGGCAGCGCCCGCCGTCGGGCGGGGTGCGAAACGGGGAGGTCGGACGCCGACAGTCGGGCGACGGTGGGCGGCCGGACCGCGACGTCGACCCGCCGACGACGGGGGACACGTGGTGTCTCCCGGACGCGCGGGGCGACGGACCGGCGCCGAACCGGTCTGCGGGACGGGCGTGGGGGGCGTACCTGGTTACGGTCGGTCGTGGGGGCATTGCCGATCGGTGCGCCCATCCTGGCCGTACCCGCTCGGATCTGTCAATGATCTGTCCGGACGGACACGGGCTGTCACAGCGGGTGTCCTCTCCCGACGGTCGACGTGGTGACCCCGCGACCGCTCAGGACGCCGACCGGTAGTGGCCGGTGAGCCGGCCCAGCTTCATCGCCAGGTGCAGGCACAACCGCTCGTTGCCGTCCTTGAGGTCGGTGTCGGCGAGCTGCTCGACCCGTTGCAGCCGGTAGTAGAGGGTGGTCCGGTGCAGCCGCAGCTTCTCGGCGGTGGCGTGGGCGTTGCCGGCCAGGTCGAGGTACGCCTCCAGGGTCTCCAGCAGCACCTGGTGGGCGTCGTCGCGCAGCAGCCGCTCCAGCCCGGGGTGCACCCCGGCGACGTCGAGGTCCCGGCCGTCGAGCTGCGACAACACCCGGTAGATGCCCAGCCCGGCCCAGGAGACCACCGGACCCAGCGCCGGCAGTTGCACCCCCACCCGGGCCGCCTGCACCGCCTCCCGGTAGGACTGCACCGCGTCGACCAGCCCGGGACGGGGCTGACCGATCCCGGTCACCGTCCGCTCCACCGAGGACAACCCCCGGGTCGCCTGCCGCAGCACGTCGTCGAGGTGCCCGGCGGCGGCCTGCGGGGTGGGCCGGCCGGCGATCCGACCCCCGCAGATCAGCAGCACCCCGTGGTCGGGCCAGACCATGTGCAGCGACTCCCGGACGCCGAGCCACCGGCGGGTCGCCACCAGCGCCTGCTCCAGGGCGATCCGGGCCACCTCGTCGGGGTGCCGCCCGTCGGCGGGGGCGAGCTGGGCGACCACCGCCGTGGTCGTGCCGTCACCGGCGACCGTGCCCTCCTCCAGCAGCGCCCGGACGGCGTGCGCACGGGCCTGCGGGCTCTCGACCAGCAGCGTCCGGGTGGCCTCGGACTCCCGCTGCGAGGCCAGCTCACCGAGCAGGTTCTCCCGGTAGAGGGCCAGCGACAGGTCGGTGAACGCACCGGTCGCGGTGGCGATGTCGGCGTCGGTCATCGACCCGTCGTCGTCGATGAACCAGACGAAGCCGAGCAGCAGGTCGTCGTGCCAGATCGGCACGCAGACCCGGGGGAGCAGGTCGAGATCGACGTCGGCCGGGGTACGGACCGGCTCACGGGCGGTGAGCACACCCATCCGGCGGAACCAGGCGATCACCTCCGGGGTGGTCTGCCGGCGCAGGATCGACATCCGGCGTACCTCGTCCATCGGACCGTCGTGTTCGCTGTAGACGACCACCCGCTGCCGACGGTCCTCGATGAGGGCGGGACGCCCCACCCGCGCGGCGACGGCGTCGACTATGCGCTGAAGCTCACCATGCATGGATCTCCCCTGGTTGGCTGCGCGGCAGGGGGTGCGACAGCCGGTGCCCTACCCTGTGCGGCCGGTGGGCCTGTGCGCAAGGTCCACCGGGGATCTACCGACAAAAGGACGGCCCCCACGGCGACTGTTCCGGCAATTGTCCGAAGCACCGTGGTGATCGACGATCGTAAGGTTCCGGTGCGGTGGGCAGCGGGCCGCCGGCGCGCAGGAGGGAACGCCCGAGTGACAGCTGGTAGGCCCTGGCGGGGGGTGCTGGTCGCCGTCACCACGCCGTTCCGCGACGACCTCGGCGTCGACTTCGACCGGCTCCAGGAGCACGTGCGCTGGCTGGCCGAGGCGGGCTGCCACGGGGTGACGCCGTGCGCGTCGGTGGGGGAGTACCGGGCGCTGTCCGACGACGAGCGGGCCGACGTGGTGCGGGCCACCGTGCAGGCCGCCCCGCCGGGGTGCGCGGTGCTGCCCGGGGTCGGCGGGTACGGCAGCCGGCAGTCCCGCCGCTGGGCGGAGCAGGCCGCCGCCGCCGGGGCGCACGGGGTGCTCGCCCCACCCCCGGACGGCTATCCCGCAGGCGACGCCGACGTGGTCGCCCACTACCGCGAGGTCACCGCCGTCGGCCTGCCGGTGGTGGCGCACAACGACCCGTACGAGACCCGGGTGGACCTCACCCCGGAGCTGCTGGCCCGGGTCGCCGAGACCGACGGGATCGTCGCGGTCGAGGAGTTCTCCGGCGACGTACGGCGGGTGCACCGCATCCGGGACCTCTGCCCGCACGTGGACGTGCTGGCCGGCGCGGACGACGTGCTGCTGGAACTGGTGCTGTGCGGGGCCCGGGGCTGGGTGTCCGGCCTGTCCAACGCGTTGCCCCGGCCGGCCCTGCGCCTGTACGACCTGTGCGCCGCCGGTGACCTGGCCCGCGCGTTGCCGCTCTACGCCGAGCTGCACCCGGCCTTCGGCTGGGGCTCCCGGCCGGAGGCGGTGCAGGCGATCAAACTGGCGATGGACGCCGCCGGGCGGTTCGGTGGCCGGTGCCGCCCGCCGCGCGGTCCGCTGCCGCCCCCGGCCGCCGCCCGGCTGCACCGGGACCTGGTCCGGGCCCTGTCGGTCACCGTCGATCCGGTCACCGACGGTCGTCCCCGCTGAACCCGGCGGCCTGGACGTGACCCGCCGCCGGTCCTTCAGGTGTCGGAAGCCGCCGGGCCACCTGCCGACATCTGCACGGTGACCGGCCCCGGCCCGTCCTCCTAGATTCGCTGCGCGGCCCGGTGTGCGGGCGTCCCGGCAGCCACCCCACGGGACCCCGGTCGCCGGCGGCCGCGTCCCTCCCGACGAGAGGTGAACCCGTGCACCGTGCTCCCCGTAACACCCCCCGACTGCGGCGTCGCGTGCTGGCCGCGGTCCTGGCCGGCACGCTCGTGGCGACCGCCGCGACGCAGGCCGCCGCGGCCCCGGCCAACCCGGCCGGCGGCACCGCTCCGTTCCAGGTCCTCGACCCGCAGGCCTGGCAGAACCCCGACACCATGACCTGGGACGACTACCGGGCGGTGCCCGGCAAGAACTGGGCCGACCCGAGCGTGCGGGGCTCCCTGCGCAACTTCAAGATCGCCCTGGTCGCGCTCGACTATCCGGACCAGACGTTCGCGGTGTCCCAACGGGCCCGCTCGACGGTCTTCGGCAACCCCCAGTCGGTCGCGGCCAACATCCCCCGCGCCGACGTGCCGAAGTTCTACCAGGACTTCCTCAACACCCCGAACACCCTGAACAAGGGGCACACCCTGCACGAGTACTGGATGCAGGACTCCAACGGGCGCTACGGCGTGGACCTGGCCGGGTTCGGGCCGTACCAGATGCCGGCGAAGTCCTACCAGTACGGGCTGGACAACAGCTTCAACCCGGGTGCCTGCCCCAGCGGGGAGACCTGCAACAAGAACATCCGCACCGACGGGCTGGGTGCCTGGCGGGCGGCCGTCGGTGACGCGATCGCCAACCAGTACGAGCTGGTCTTCATCCTCAGCGCCGGGCAGGACGAGTCGTCCACCTGGCAGGAGTTCGGGCAGATGATCTTCCAGAACAAGGAGGACGTGCCGGACTCCTGGGGCCCGCCGGACCCGAACCTGCCGAACTGGGCCAAGACCCGCTACGTCGAGTGGACGTCGTGGAAGGCGGCGGCGACGCTGTGGCCCAACGCCGGTGGCGGCTCCTCCACCCAGGGGGAGAGTTCCGGCATGGGGGTGTACGCCCACGAGCTGACCCACCTGCTCGGCATCGGCGACAACTACAACAATCCGTACGGCGAGCCGTTACGCCGGGCGTACACCGGCATCTGGAGCATGATGTCGCGCGGGTCGTTCAACGGACCCGGCGGCCCGCACACCCGCTGGCAGATCCCGCCGACCAACGGCGGCTCGATGGGCTCGCTGCACACGGTGCGGGACAAGCTCAAGATCGGCCTGCTCGGTGAGGAACACGTGCTGCGGCTGTCCCGGGAGGCGCTGGCCTCGTCCGGGATGGTCACCGCCCAGGTGACCGCCCGCGCGGTCGACGCCGGCCCGAAGGGGCTGACCGGGGTGAACATCGCCCTGAACAAGGACCTCTCGCCGGCCTGCACGGTGGCCACGAACCCGCTGTGCGACGGCGGGAGCTTCAACAACTACACCATCGAGGTCGTCGACCGGATGGGGGCGGACTCGTTCACCCCGGACCGGGGCGTGCTGCTGAGCAAGACCAAGAACGCCGACAGCGCGCCGTTCCAGTGGGTGGTGGACGCCAACCCGCAGGACATCGACATGATCGACTTCTACCGGCCGGACGGCACCCCGCAGAAGATCACCATGGGTGACTACCGGCAGCTCTCCGACGCGCTGTTCCACGCCGGGGCGGACACCGGCAGCCAGTACGAGTACGTCGACGAGGCCAACCGGCTGCACTTCTACATCATCGACCTCAAGCGGGACGCGGCCGGCTCGCTGTCGTACACGGTGGCGGTGCGGTCGCTGGACGGCACCGGGGGCCCGAGCACCCACGGCGTGTCCCTCGGCAAGGGCGAGGTGACCAGCACCGGCAAGCCCACCAACCGGGGCGTGACCTGCTCGTTCGAGCTGACCAACAGCGGCACCTACTCCGCCGGCGGCCAGCAGCACCCGGAGGACGCGACCGCGTACCTGAAGTCGGACGTCTACCGGCTCTCGGCTGAGGTGGCCGGTAAGGGCTGGCGGACCTGGCTGCCCAACCCGCTGGCCACCGCCCAGTTCGGCAAGTCCACCACCGTCCGGGTGTCGGTGGGGGCCACCGCCGCCGCGGCGGACACCGGCTTCGTCAAGCTCACCGCGACCTCGGAGAGCGACCCGTCCAAGACGGTGACCAAGCAGTGCCGGGTGGAGAAGTCCTGACCGGATTCGACCGACGCCGTGGGTCCGTGGTGGCGCAGGCCGCCACGGACCCACGGCACGGGTGGGAGGAGACCATGTGCGGCTGACCACGAGCGCCCGCCACGGCGTCGGCGCGCTGGCGATCCTGCTGCTGGCCGGGGCCGCCGGCTGCGGTGGCTCCGACGCCGGACCGGAGGCGGTCACCCCGACCACCGTCCGGGTCCTGGTGCGCGACATCAACATCCGGGCCGAGGGCGTGGACTGCGCCGGCACCGGACCGTACCTCTACTTCCACCATCGGGCGCCGTTCCGGGTGCTCGACCCCGACGGGGCGGCCCTGGTGACCGGGACGCTGCCGGCGGGCACGGCGGTGGCCGCGTTCGCCGAGGACCTGGAGGTGGAACGGGTGCCGACGTACTGCGAGTTCGCGGTGCCGGTGCGGGTGCCGCAGCGCGCCGGGTACCGGCTGGAGGTGGCCGGCCGGCCGGCGCTCGACCTGACCCCGGACACCAGTGAGGGCCCGGCGCTGGTCGCGGTGGTGCCGGCATGAGACGGCTGCTCGCCCCGCTGCTGGCGGTGCTGGTGCTGGCCGGCTGCACCGCCCGACCGGCCGACCCGCCCGCCCCGGCGGCGCTCGCCGGTGGTGCCGCGACGTTGCCCGGACCGGTCCCCGCCGACCTCGCGCTGCGCCCGCCGCCCGGCGGCGCACCGGCCGCCCCGGCGTTCACCGGCGGGTTGACCGACGGCACCCCGCTCACCGCCGCCCGGCTCTGGGCCGACCGCCCGGTGGTGTTCACCTTCTTCAGTTCCTGGTGCACCACCTGTGCCGACCGGCAGGACGCGCTGAGCGAGCTGGCCCGCCGGTACCGCGACCGGGTGGTCTTCGTCGGGGTGGCCGGCGTCGACCAGGCCGACGAGTTGCAGGACTACCTGCGGACGCACCGGGTGGAGTACCCCGTCGTGGTGGACGACCAGCAGACCGTCTGGCGGTCGTACGCGGTGCGCGAGCCACCGGCCGTGGTGCTGGTCGCCAAGGGCGGCGCGTTGCTGCGCGGCTGGCCGGGCGGGCTGGACGCGGCGGCGCTGGAGCAGCGGCTCGGGGAGCTGGTGCTGGCCGGTCCCGGGTAGCGGGCCGGGCGCACCGCACGGCGGACCGACGCTCCGGTCGATGGTGGAGCGGTCGGTGGCGACGCGACGGGCGTGGTGTCGATTCGATTCCGGTCGGCCCCGCGCCCCCGCGTCGCGTCCGCCTGTCCGCGTCCCGGCCGTCGTCGGTGTTCGTGCTGGTGAGGGACGGGGGATCGACCGGGGAGCCGATGGTGGGCGACCGTTCGGGCATCGGTTCCGACCATCAGGAACTTTTGTTCGCGCGAACAAAAGTTTCTCCGTCGGAGGTCTATCTTTAGCCGTCGGCCACCGTTAGTGTCCGGTTCACAGACGTAACACGGTTGACATCCCCCCTTGACCGAGCAGTCATCCACCGGGCCACGCGTATTCGGCGGCGCAGGTCCTTCGAACTCTCCCAGCAGGACTCGCACGTCTCAGTGGCCCGTCAGGGCCACCCTCGAAAGGTGGAACTTGTGAACGAGGATCAGCGCCGCATGGCCTCCGACCCCCAGTACCGCACCCAGGTCACCCGCCGTAAGCTGCTGGCCGCGTCGGCCGGCGCCGCCGCCGTGCTCGGCGCGGCCGGCCTGCCGGTGCTCCAGACCAAGGGCCCGGCCCGCGCGGACGGCAAGTGGCAGGTCGACCCGCTCATCCCGGCGCAGAACCGGGGCATCATCCTCTACAGCGTCCGGGACCGGATCTCCGCCGCCCCGGACGACAGCGGCGTGCCCTACGGCTTCGAGCGGGTGCTCGCCAGCCTGGCCGAGATGGGCTACAAGGAGATCGAGTTCGCCGGCTACAACCAGCACACCTCGATCCTGGGCCGGCAGATCACCCCGACCGAGATCCGTAAGATTCTCGACGACAACGGGCTGGTCGCCAACGGCACCCACACGTCGATCAACGCGGCCACCTTCCAGCAGCAGCTGGACATCGCCGAGGAACTCGGCATGAAGAACATCGGCACCGGCAGCGACCCGACCAACAGCGCCTACCAGTCCGACTGGGACGCCGCCGCCGACCTGTGGAACGAGCTGGGCCGGCAGGCCAAGGAGCGCAAGATGCGCCTCTACACCCACAACCACGACGTGGCCTACTCGTTCCTGCTCGACAGCGGCCCGCTGGACGCCAACGGCAAGCCGACCCGCTCCTCCGGCGTGCGCCGGCTGGAGTACTTCTTCGCCAAGACCGACCCGAAGTACGTCTACTTCGAGTGCGACATCTACTGGGCGTACGTGGCCCGGTTCAAGCACACCAAGTACACCAACTCGGCCGGCCAGCAGAAGACCTCGCTGTTCGACCCGATCCTGAACGTGGCCCGGCGCACCAAGCGGTTCCCGCTGTTCCACGCCAAGGACGGCAACCGCAACTCCGCCCTGGCCAACGGCTACGAGATGATCCCGCTCGGTGAGGGCGACATCAACTTCCAGCAGTTCTTCCAGACCATCGGCGAGTCCGACTTCCACCACGCCAACTGGGAGATGGACACCGCCCCCGGCGGTGCCGCCAACCCGGGCCAGTCGCTGGACTTCGCCCGGCTCAGCTACGCCAACATGGCCGACCTGACCATCTACCACCAGAGCTGACCCGCCCGGCGGCCGGCAGCCGGCCGCCGCCAGCGCACCGACCGGCGGTCGCACCACCGCCGGCGGCACCGACGGTGGCGGTCGCGTCCCCCGACGCGACCGCCACCGCCCGGGCCCGCCCCGAGGAGTCCGGGCCGCCCGGCGGCCCCGGACACCACCGGGCGTGCCGCCCCGGCGGGCCCGCACCCCCTGATCACCTCTTCCGACCCGTGACCCCGGGCCGCGCTGCCGCGCGCCCCCGGCACGGGCCCCGGCCGTACGCAGCTCCCCGGTCGGCGAACCGCACGGGGTCGGGACGACGTCGTCCCGTCCCCACCGGAGAGCGAGACGCGGCACCGCACCACCCGGGTGGCCCCGGCACCCGCCCGGAGCAGGCAGCACATCGTCCCCCACCGGAGGAACCAGATGGCAAGATCGGTACACCGATGGCTCGCCGCGATCGCAGGGGTCGGGATCGTCGTCCCGCTCGCCGCGACCGCTCCCGCGTTGGCCCAGCCGGCCCAGGACCCGACAAGCGTCCTGGTGTTCACCAAGACCGACGGTGAGCGTCACCCGTCGATCGACAAGGGCGTCAACGCGATCCGCACCCTGGGCAAGGGCAACGGCTTCACCGTCGACGTCACCCAGAACTCGACCGCCTTCTCCGACGACAACCTGGCCAGCTACGGCGCGGTCGTCTTCCTCAACACCACGGGCGACGTGCTCAACAGCGGCCAGGAGGCGGCCTTCGAGCGCTACATCCGCAACGGCGGCGGCTACCTCGGCGTCCACGCCGCGGTCGAGGCCGAGCCGTCGTGGACGTTCTACCGCGACATCGTCGGCACCACCGCCGCCGGCACGGCGTCGAGCGGGGCGGCCAGCATCGACGTGGCCGACCGGGCGCACCCGGCGAGCAAGCCGCTCGCCCGGCAGCTCACCCTCGACGACCAGTGGTACAACTTCACCACCAACGTCCGGGGCACCGCGCACGTGCTGGCCACGGTGGACGAGAAGAGCTTCACCGGCGGCACCATGGGCTACGACCACCCGATCTCCTGGTGCAAGGACTTCCAGGGCGGCCGGTCGTTCTACACCGGACTCGGTGACACCGCCGACACGTACGCCAACTCCGCGTTCCGCAAGCACCTGCTCGGCGCGATCCAGTGGTCGGCCGGCATGGTCCAGGGCGACTGCGGCGCCACCGTCAAGGCCAACTACGAGAAGGTCATCCTCAACGACGAGCCGGGCGAGCCGATGACCCTGTCGGTGCTGCCCGACGGTCGGGTGCTGCACAACACCCGGGCCGGGGAGATCCGTCTCTACGACCCGAAGACCGGCGCGAGCCCGGTCATCACCACCATCCCGGTGTACCAGCACGACGAGGACGGCCTCCAGTCGGTCACCGTCGGCCCGGACTTCGCCACCGACAAGTGGGTGTACGTCTACTACGCGCCCAAGCTCGACACCCCGACCACCGACGCGCCGGTGACCAGCACCGACCCGAACGCGTGGGACGCCTACAAGGGGCACAACCAGCTCTCCCGGTTCAAGTGGGTGGAGGAGCCGACACCGCACCTCGACCTGGCCAGCGAGCAGAAGATCATGAAGGTCGACACCGACCGGGGTGTCTGCTGCCACGTCGCCGGTGAGATCAAGTTCGACGGCAAGGGGCTGCTCTACCTGGTCACCGGCGACGACACCAACGCCGGTGGCTCGGACGGCTTCACCCCGATCAACGAGTCGCCGACCCAGGGGCCGGGCTACGACGCCCAGCGTTCCGCCGGCAACACCAACGACCTGCGGGGCAAGGTGCTGCGGATCAAGGTGAAGGCCGACGGGTCGTACAGCATCCCGGCCGGCAACCTGTTCCCCGAGGCCGAGGACCGCGACGACAAGACCCGCCCGGAGATCTTCCTGATGGGTCTGCGTAACCCGTTCCGCTTCGACGTGGACTCCCGGGGCTTCGTCTACATCGGTGACTACTCGCCGGACTCGCAGGTGCCGAACGCGGCCCGGGGGCCGGAGGGCACCGGCCGGTGGATCGCCGCCAACAAGGCAGGCAACTACGGCTGGCCGTACTGCTACTCGCCGACCCTGCCGTACATCGACTACGACTTCGTCACCAAGCAGTCCAAGGGCGCGTTCAACTGCGCCGCACCGGTGAACGACTCGCCGCGCAACACCGGCCGTCGGGTCCTCCCGCCGGTGCAGGACCCGCAGCTCAACTACACCTTCCGGGCGACCACCACCTGCGCCGAGGCGTACCTGAGCACCCCGCCCGGCACCTGTGAGTTCCAGTGGCCGGTGCTCGGCACCGGTGGCGTCGGCCCGATGGGCGGCCCGGTCTACAAGTACGACGCCGCGCTGGACTCCGCGACCAAGTTCCCGGAGTACTACCACGACGCGGTGGTCTTCGGGGAGTTCACCCGGGACAAGATCTTCATGATGCGCACCAACGGCAGCGGCAAGCTGGTCGGGGTGGAGCAGTTCCTGCCGGGCTTCGTCTTCGACAACCCGATGGACATGGAGTTCGGCCCGGACGGCAACCTCTACCTGCTGGAGTACGGCGACGGCTTCTTCCGGGCCAACCCGGACGCCGCGCTGTCGGTGATCCGCTACGCCAAGGGCACCCGGGCGCCGGTGGCCGAGCTGAAGGCCACCCCGACCTCGGGTGCGGCGCCGCTGACCGTGCAGTTCTCCGCCGAGGGCTCCTACGACGCGGACCCGGGTGAGACCATCACCTACGCCTGGGACTTCGACGGCAACGGCACCACCGACTCGACCGACCGGGACGCGTCGCACACCTACACCACCGTCGGGGTGTTCACCGCCAAGCTGACGGTCACCGACACCAGCGGCAAGACGGCGGTGCTCACCCGCGAGATCACCGTCGGCAACACCGCGCCCACCGTGAAGGTCACCTCGCCGCTGTCGGGCACCTTCTTCAACTGGGGTGACACCGTGCCGTGGACGGTCACCGTGACCGACCCCGAGGACGGCCCGATCGACTGCAGCCGGGTCACGGTCTCCTTCGTGCTCGGCCACGACACCCACGGCCACGGCATGAGCGACGCCAACGGCTGCTCGGGCTCGTTCGAGACCCCGGCCGACGGCGCCGACCACGCCGGTGGCTACCTGTACGGCGCGATCAGCGCCACCTACACCGACAAGGGCGCCAACGGCCAGCCGGCGCTGTCCTCGCTCGACCAGATCGTCCTGCAGACCTTCCGGCAGCAGGCCGAGTTCGCCCAGGTCCAGCAGGGCGTCACCCTGGCCAACACCACCGACGCCGGTGGCGGGCAGCACGTGGCCGGCATCGACAACGGTGACCACATCGCGCTCGACCCGATCAACCTGGGCGGGATCGACAAGATCACCTTCCGGTACGCCGGTGGCTCCACGGCCACCGCCGGAACCCCGCGCGGCATCGTCGAGCTGCGGCTCGACTCGCCGACCGGCGCGCTGGTGACCAGCGCGACGCTCAACGCGACCACCGGCACCAGCGCCTGGGCCAGCCAGACCTTCCCGGTCAGCCAGGCAGCCGGTACCCACGCGCTCTACCTGGTCTTCAAGCCCGTCTCCGGCGGACCCACGACCAGCCTGTTCAACCTCAACTGGGTGGAGTTCGGCGGCCCGACCTCCTGACGTCACCCTCCGGTCGCCGGGAGGACGGAGACTCCGTCCTCCCGGCGGCGTATCGGCACCGGGCGGTCACCGGCGGTCGACCGGTCGGCACCACGGGTGTCCGACCTGGCTCGACACCCGCGGTGGCCGGTCAGGTCTGACTGACCGGCCAGTGGCCGACCGGACGTCGATGATCTAGCGTCCCGTGCGCCGGGGGCCGCGCCACCGCCCCGGTGGTCAGCGAAAACGAGGGGGGACAGTGCCGTTCCGTAACGATGCCGTCGACCGGGGAGAACAGCTACGCCCCGACCGTACGGAGCCGAGCCTGACCCGCCCGCCCGCCTGGCGTCCCCTGCGGGTGGCGATGATCGGCCAGAAGGGCGTGCCGGCCACCTACGGGGGGATCGAACGGCACGTCGAGGAGATGGCCAGCCGGCTGGCCGGACTCGGCCACGAGGTGACCGTCTACTGCCGGGACAGCTACGGCGCGGTGGAGGCGACCCGGCACCGGGGCATCCGGCTGCGGCGGGCCCGGACCGTGCCCAGCAAGCACCTCGACGCCATCGTGCACTCGGCCACCTCGACGCTGGCGGCGCTGACCGAGCGCCCCGACATCGTGCACTACCACGGTCTCGGTCCGGTGCTGACCGCGCCGCTGGCCCGCTACGCCTCCCGCGCCCGGGTGGTGCTCACCGTGCACGGGCTGGACAACCAGCGCGACAAGTGGGGCCGGGCGGCGCGGGCGGTGCTCGGTACCGCGTACCGGCTCAGCGGTCACCTGCCCGACGCCCGGGTGACCGTGTCCCGGGGTCTCGCCGAGCACTACACCAGCCGGTTCGGCCGGCCCGCCCGCTACATCCCCAACGGCGTGGCCGCCCCCACCCACCGGCCGCCGGGCGAGCTGTCCCGCTTCGGCCTGCGCCCCGGCGGATACCTGCTGCTGGTCGGCCGGCTCGTGCCCGAGAAGGCCGCCGACCTGCTGGTGCGGGCGTTCCGACGACTCCCCACCGACCTGCGGCTGGCCATCGTCGGCGGCTCCGCGTTCACCGACGGCTACGTCGCCCGGCTCCGCGAGGCCGCCGGTGACGATCCGCGCATCGTGTTCACCGACTTCGTCTACGGCGACGTGCTCGCCGAGCTGTACTCGCACGCCGCCGCCTTCGTCCAGCCGTCCCGCCTGGAGGGGTTGCCGCTGACCCTGCTGGAGGCCGCCTCGTACGGGCTGCCGGTGGTGGCCAGCGACATCGAACCCCACCGCGAGGTGCTCGACCGCGACGCGCCGGGGCAGCGGCTGTTCCGCGACGGTGACGTCGACGACCTGCTGCGGGCGCTGGGCACGGTGACCGCCGACCTGCCGGCCGAACGGGCCGGCGCGGCGCTGCTGCGCGACCGGGTGCTCGCCGAGTACAGCTGGGACGCCGCCACCCGTGAGCTGGAAAAACTCTACTTCTCGCTGGCTCTGCGCGCCCCCCGCCCGGGGGAACCGGACGTTGGGTCGCCCACGGTCGGCGTAACGGCCCATGTCCCCCGACCTCGGCGACCGTTAGATTAGGCCGTTCTCCCGGCCGTCGGCGGCGACCGGCAACAGTTCCCAGGAAACGAGTGGTCGGCGAGCGGTGGACGGACAGCGACACGGCACGGAGGGTGACCTCGCCCTGCCCGGAGGCGGGCGACGACGGTGGTCCACCGGTGATCCGACCGCCCGCCTGCTGACCGTCGGCGCGGCGCTGCTGTGCGCCGTGGTGGCGCTCGGCGTCGGCCTGACCGCGTCCGGTGGCGGCCGGGTCGGCGCGGTGCTGCCCCTGGTGGTCCTCGCCGGACTGGCCGTCGGGGTGCTCGCGCTCACCCGCTTCGCGGCGTACGTGCTGCTGATGCTGGCGGTCCGCTCCTGCGTCGACCTGTTCAAGCTCAGCGGCCCGACGGCCGGCCGGGCCGACGGTGCCGGGGCGACCCGGGCGATGGACCCGTCCACGATCCTCGCGGTGCTGTTCCTGCTCGCCGCCGGCCTCTGGCTCGCCGCCCAGCTCCGCCAGCGGGGCCGGCTGCGCGGCTCGCCGCTCGGCGTGGCGATGCTGCTGGTCGGGGCCACCTGCCTGGTCAGTGCGGCAGGTGCCGCCCAGCCGGTGCCCAGTGCCCTGGAGGCGCTGCGGATCGGCACCGTGGTGGTGATGTTCGTGGTCCTGGAGCAGCTCATGCCGGACCTGCCGGCGGTGCGGCGGGTGCTGCTCGCCGCGTACGTCTCGCTGGCGCTGGCGGTCGGCTACACCGTCGTGCTGTCCCTGCTCGGCCACCCGCCGGCCGAGGTCAAGGGGGACTTCACCCGGATCAGCGGACCGTTCAGCCAGTCCACCACGTTCGGCCGGTACCTGATGTTCATGGTGATCTTCGGGTTCGGGATCCACCGTTACCTGAGCCGCCGACTGCGCCTCGGCCTCGGCGTGCTGCTCGCCGCGTCGCTGCTGTTCCTGCTGCTCACCAACACCCGCAGCGCCATCCTCGGGGCGGGGCTGGGCCTGCTGGTGGTCGCGGTGCTGCACCGCAGCCGGCGGCTGCTGGTGGCGCTCTGCCTGGTCGCGGTGGCCGGGGTGGCGCTGCTGCCGAGCGTGGCGCACCGCTTCGGGCAGCTCGCCGACAGCAGCGCCGTCGGTGGCGGCCCGACCGGCAACACCCTCGCCTGGCGGGTCGGCTACTGGTCGGAGATCGTGTCGCTGGCCAACCGCAACCCGGTCACCGGCATCGGCCCCAACATGACCAAGTTCGAGGCCGACGAGGCGAAGAAGCCGCACAACGACTTCCTGCGCGCGTACGTGGAGACCGGGCTGGCCGGGCTGCTGGCGTATCTGGCGATGATGGTGCTGTGCCTGCACACCGGGCTCAACGCGCTGCGCCGCGCCCCACCGGGCAGCCTCGGCCGGGGCATCGCGATCGGGTTCCTGGGCTGTGCGGTCGCCTTCGTCGCGGTCAGCGCCGCATCCAACGTGATCTCGAACGTGGTCACCCTGTGGTATTTCGCGGCGTTCGCCGCGGCAGCCGGCGCGGTCGCCCGGGGACTACCGGCCGAGCCGTCCCGGGCGGCGACGCCCCGACCGGCGACGACCGGCCGGACCAACCGATGAAGGATCAAGCAGTGGGGAGCAGCAGGGTGGAGATCGTCGACTATCTGCGGGTCGCGCGGCGTCGACTCTGGCTGCTGGTGGGCATTCCGCTGGTGGCCGGGGCGGCGGCCGCGTCGATCGTCCTGCTCGGCCCGCAGCAGTACGCGGCCACCTCGTACGTCGCCGCGCCCGCGCTGGTCGGCGGCAGCGCCGCCCAGCAGTACACCGGCACCCAGGCGGCCAACCAGTTCGCGGCGGCCTTCGCCGCGGCGGTGACCTCCCCGCAGGTGGTCGACCAGGTGGCCGCCGACACCGGGGTCTCCGCCGACGCGCTGCGCGACGGCCTGGCGGTCAAGCAGGTCGGGGCGAGCAGCCAGCTCACCGTCACCTACACCGCCACCGACCGGTCCACCGTCGCGTCGGTGCTCGCCGCGACCGGCAAGCGGGCCCTGGCCTTTCTGTTCGCCAGCCAGGTCGGCATCGCCACCGACGAGGTGAAGACGGCCACCGACGAGCTGACCACCGCCACCCGGGCGATCAACGACTGGGAGAAGGCCAACAAGGTCAGCCAGCCCGACAAGCTCTACCAGTCGACCCTGCAGGAGATCGCCAGCCTGCGGCAGCAGCAGTTGCAGATGCAGGCGGTCGGCAACACCCGGGGCGCCAACGCCGCCGCCGAGTCGATCAGCGCCGGACAGAAGCGGCTCGACGGGCTCGGCCCGAAGCTGCCCGACTACCAGGCGCTGATCGCCCAACGCGACAGTGCCACCAGTGCGTTGGCCTCGGCCCGGCAGGGACTGCAACAGGCCCGCGCCCAGTCGCAGGCCGCCGACCCGGAGAAGGTGACGAGCGTCGGCGAGGTGCAGCCGGTGTCCCGGGTCAAGGCGCTCGTCGCCCTGGTGCTGCCGGTGTCCGGCGCCGGCCTGCTGCTGGCCGTGCTGCTGGTGGCGGTGCTGGAGTGGCTGCCGCGCAGCCGCCGGGCCGGTCGGCAGCCGGCGGTCGGCCGGGCCGCCCCGGCGCTGACCGGCGGGCGGCGCGGCGGCGACGACACGGTGGTACTGCCGGTCGTCACCTCGACCGTGCCCGAGCAGCACCGACGCCGGTAGGTGGCGGTGGCGCACGCGTCCGCGCAGGGCGACAAGCACGTCCGGGGAATGGCCCGCGGCGGCGGGCTCAACCTGCTCGGCGCCCTGCTCAGCCAGGCGGCGGTCTTCCTGATCATGCTGCTGCTGGCCCGGGTGCTGGGCATCCGGGAGGTCGGCCGGTACGCCCAGTGCTACGCGGTGCTGTCGCTGGCCGGGCTGCTGTCGCTGTCCGGGTTTCGGGCCGGCCTCACCCGGTTCGTGGCGGTGCACCTGGCCGACGACGACGCCCCGGCGCTGCGCGGCACCGTCCGGTTGGGGCTGGCCGTCTCGGCCGGCTCGTCGGTCCTCCTCGCCGGGGCGCTGGCCTGGGGCGCACCCTGGCTCGCCGACCGGCTGCACGACCCGGGGCTGGTCACCGGGCTGAGGCTGGTCGCGTTGACCCTGCCCGCCTCGACGGTCTGCGAGGCGGCGCTGGCGGCGACCCGGGGCTGGCGGACGCAGCGGCCGTACACCTTCATCGGCCAGCTCTACGAGCCGGGGACCCGGCTGCTGCTCACCGCGCTCGCCCTGCTCACCGGGGCCGGGCTGACCGGGGCGTTCTGGGCGCTGGTGGTGGCCGGCTGGTCGGCCGCCCTGCTCGCCCTGCTGGCGCTGGCCCGGCTGGTCCGCCGGGTTGCGCCGGCCCGCCCGGTGCACCGGCCGGGGGAGCTGTTCCGCTTCTCCACGGTCAGCTGGGTGTCGTCGCTGTCGTCGACCGGGCTGATCTGGGTCGACACCCTGCTGCTGGGCTTCTTCGCCAACCCGGACATCGGCGTCTACAACGTCGCCACCCGGCTGGTCACCGTCGCCATCTTCGTGCTCGCCCCGGTCAACGCGGCGTTCGGCCCGTACCTGGCGCACCTCTACCACCGGGGGGACCTCGACGACGTCCGCCGGGTCTACGCGGTGGCCACCGGCTGGGTGGTGCGGCTGTCGCTGCCGGCGTTCGTGGCGCTGCTGGTGGTCCCCGGCGACCTGCTGCGCGTCTTCGGCGGCGAGGTGGCCACCGGCGCGGCGGTGACCGTGGTCCTCGCTCTCGGCCAGCTCGTCAACGCGGCGACCGGCCCGTGCGGCACGGTGCTGAACATGTCCGGCCGGGTGGCGCTCAACATGGCCGACAACCTGGTCGCCCTGGTGCTCAACGTGCTGCTCAACCTGTGGCTCATCCCCGCGTACGGGATCGTCGGCGCGGCGGCGGCGTGGAGCGCCTCGCTGATCGTGGTCAACATCGCCCGGGTGGTGCAGGTCCGCCACCTGACCGGCGCGCTGCCGTTCACCGTCGGGATGGCCAAGGGGCTGGCCGCCGGAGCCGCCGCGCTGGCCGCCGGGCTGCTGGTGCGCTGGCTGGTGCCGGGCTGGCCGTGGCGACCGGTCGCCGGGCTGGCCACGATCGTGGCGGTCTACCTGGGGACGGTGCTGGCGCTGGGGCTCAGCCGGGAGGATCTGATGGTGCTGCGTACCCTGGCCCGCCGACGCCGCCGCGGCGACCCGTCCGACGCCACCGGGGACGCCCCGGGCGTCGTCCCGTCCGACGACGGGCCGCCCCCCTCCGGGGTGGGCGGGGGTGGCCGGGACACCTCCGGCCGGGTGGTGTCGCGGTGAGCGCGGGACCGCGCCGGGCCACCGTGGACCGGCTCCGTCGGGTGGTACGCGGCACCCGCGCCTGGTCACGGGCGGCGCTGCCCGGCCGGGTCGGCGCACTGCCCGACTTCCTGATCATCGGCGGTCAGCGGTGCGGCACCACCTCGCTGCACCACTACCTCGCCGCGCACCCCGACGTGCGGGCCGCCACCGGCAAGGAACTCCAGTTCTTCAGCCTGCACTTCGGGCGGGGAACCCGCTGGTACCGGGCGCACTTCCCGCCGGCCGCCCCGGGCCGGCGCAGCTTCGAGGCGAGCCCCTACTACCTGTTCCACCCAGGGGTGCCGGCCCGGGTGGCGGCGACGCTGCCCGAGGCCCGGTTCGTGGCGCTGCTGCGCGACCCGGTCGAGCGGGCCTACTCGCACTACCTGCACACCCGCTCGTACGGGCTGGAGCCGTTGGGCTTCGCCGAGGCGCTGGCCGCCGAACCGGGGCGGCTGGCCGGGGCGCTGGTCGACGGGCCGGACACCCCGGCGGCACACCACGCGCTGCGCAACTTCTCCTACGCCGCCCGGGGCCGCTACGCCGAACAGCTCGACCGCTGGTACGCCCACCTGCCCGCCGACCGGCTGCACGTGATCCGCAGCGAGGACCTGTACGCCGACCCGGCCGGCACCTACGCGGGCGTGCTGCGTTTCCTCGGCCTGGCCCCGTTCACCCCGGCGGAGTTCGCCAGGCACACCCGCCGGGCCGACACCGGCCCGTCCGAACTTACCGATGCGTTGCGGGCCGAACTGGCCGCCGAGTTCGCCCCGCACAACGCCCGCCTCGCCGACCTGCTCAACTGGCCCCGCACCTGGTGACCGCGCGGACCCCGCCTCGCCAGCAGTCCGCAGCGGCGTGCCGGGGGTGGCCCGCTTTGCAGGATCAGGATCGAGTCGACGTCCGGTTACCCGGGTCAGCCGGTGACGGTTCGCTGGCTGGAGAGCCGGTGGGCAAGGCCGATGGCTGTCTGCTCCTGTCGCCAGGTGCCCCAGATCCGGTGGTGGGCGGCCACCTCGGCGCGTACGTCGGCTGAGGCGTCATCGCGCGCCTTGGTGCAGTAGGCGACGTTGACCAGTCGGGACTCGTCGCCGATCCGGCGGGCTTCTGCCAAGCCGAGCAGGGCGATCCCGGTGACAGCGAGTGCTCTGATCTGATCGGTGGACAGTGCCGCAGCACTGGCAGGTGGGCCGGCGGTGTGGATGGCGACGGCCAGTTCGCCGTGGGACAGCGCAGCCACCAGGGCTGCCTCATCGATGGCTGAGACGGACGGATCAGAGGGAACGGTAGGCTGGACAGGCATCGTCGTCCTTTCGCAGAGGGTCGATGCAGCTGGCCTCGGCGGGCCGCAATCCCGTCGAGGCCTTCTTCTTTTACTCCCGTAACCGTCAGGCAGGGGAGGAACAGCAGTTCGAGGTGCCACCCACGGTATGCAAGGGCACTTGCGTCGGTCAAGGCCCCTAGCGATGGGTTAGGCTTCGTGTCGTGTCGCCCGAACGAAGCGGCGAGCGGGAGAGGCCTGTGAAGATCAGCCATTCCGGAGTAGCGCAGATCCGCGACCCAGGGGCGAGGGCACGCAAAGCCGGCGAGCTTATCGACGAGCACCAGGCGGCGGTCAACGAGTTGTCCAGGTTGCGCCGCGCGGCGCTGGACGAGATGGTGTCACAGGGCATGACCCATACCCAGATCGCCGAAGTCGTCGGTATGACCCGCGCTCGGGTGGGCCAACTCCTGTCCTCGGGACCGCGCCCGGAGCGGACGATGCTCGGCACCGGAGAGTTGACCATTGCCGTAGGCGGCAAGTTCGAGGCTGGCAAGAAGGATCCGTACGCTGTGGTCTCAGCCGAGATGCTCGCCGCGTACGAGAAGCTGTCCGCTCTTGCCCGGGGTCTTGGTCTGACGTCCGAGTACGAGGTGGTCCCTCCGCCTGGCATGGTCGACCTCAACCGGGCCAACCTCATCGTGATAGGCAGCCCTCGGATACTGCCGCTCGTCGGTCAGGTGGTCGCCGCCGACACCATGTTCGGATTCTGCGCGGACGACGACGGTCATTACCTGGTGAATCACCGGACCGGTGAGGCGTTTCGCTCGCCGTCCGACTCCGGTGAACCAGTCGATTACGGCTACCTCGGTCGACTTCCCCGGCCTGACGGGCGCGGCACGTTCCTGTATCTCGCCGGCATCCACGCGATGGGCACTCTCGGTGTCGCCCACTACCTGCACGACCACCTCGACGAGTTGTACCGAGAGGTGAAGAACCGGCGCTTCTCCCTCTTGGTTGCCTGCACCTACGAGCCGCGAAAGCGGACGATCGAGAAGGTCGAGGCCCTGACGCCGATCCACCGGGTGGAAGGGGCACCGTGATGCGCGTCTGCGCCGCCTCGGAGGCAGGCGATCCGACGGTGCCTAACGAGGACTGGGCTCTCGCCGGAGAGAATCTGATCGTCGTGCTCGACGGGGCGACCGCCCGGACCGGCACCGGCTGCGAGCACGGCGTCACCTGGTACGCCGCGAAACTCGGCTCGGCGCTCGCCGGCCTCGCGGTGGATTGGGACACCCACCTGGTCGACACCCTGGCCCAGGGCATCCGCGCCGTCGCCGACCAGCATCGGCATCCGTGCGACCTCGACCACCCGGGCACACCATCCGCCGCGACCGCCGTGCTGCGGCCCCGCGACGGCTCACTGGAGTTCCTGGTGCTCGGTGACGTGACCGTCGTCATCGACACCGCCGACGGGATCCGGGTCGTCACGGACGACCGGGTGGACAGGACCGCGCGTGCCGAACGGGAGGAGGCGGACCGTCACCCGTTCGGCTCGGCGGCGAAGCGGGCCGCGCTGCTGCGGATGAAGCATGCTGAATTGGCTGCCCGAAACCGACCTGGGGGCTACTGGGTGGCTGCCGCCGACCCGGACGCCGCCAGCCATGCGATCACCGGCGAGGTGCCGCTCGACAGCGTACGACGGTTGGCGGTGTTGACCGACGGCGCTGCCCGGCTGGTGGCGCTGTTCGGCCTGTTGGACTGGGCCGACGTCCTCGACATCCTTGACAAGGAGGGCCCGGTGGCACTGATCCACCGGGTGCGCGTCGTCGAGGCCGCAGATCCGGCATGTCTGCGTTGGACGCGCAACAAGAGCAGCGACGACGCCACCGCCGTCTACGCTGCCCGAACCGGGTGACCAGCTCGGCTGGCCCCGCACCTGGTGGCTGGCCGCCCCGCCACTGCCCGGAACCATGATCGGATTGCGATTCTGGAGACGACACGCCGAGGATAGTGCGCAGAATTGCAATCCGATCATGGTGCCCCCTCACGCACCCGACCCCGGCCCGGCTCCCCGGGCCGGTCAGCGGATCGGGGCGAGGACGGTGGCCGGATCGCCCTTCGCGCGTACCAGCACCGGGCTCGACCCGATCGGCAGCGCACCGGTGCGGGCGGTCGGATCGGCACCGACCGGCCCCCCGGTCACCCCGCCCGTGGCCGGCAACGACACGGTGCCGGTGGAGGTCGACCAGAGCACCAGGGTGCTCTCCGCACCCCGCCGGAACGCCACCCCGGTCAGTCCCTTGGCGTTCACCGGCTCGACCGTCGCGTCCCGGGCCGCCGCCGCCAGGGCGGCCATCATCGCGCCGGCCTGCCGCTGGGTGCCGTCCGGGTCGAGCAGCCCGTAGCGGACCTCCGCGCCGGCCCGGTTGTTCGGGTTGTACGCCAGCGGCAGCCAGAGCACCTCGCGGACGCCCCCGGCGACCAGCATGCTGACCACCTTGACCATCTCGTCGCCCCGGCCCGCCGCGTCGTCGCCGCCGTCCTTCCAGAACTGGCCGACCTCCCACGCCTGCACGGGCACCCCGGCCGGGGTTTCCGCCCGCAGGTAGTCCAGCAGCGCCGGCACCCCGGAGAAGTGCTCGTAGAAGTGCAGTTGCCGGACGTCGACCACCCGGTCGTCGAGCAGCTTCTCGGTGACCGCGAGGTAGGCCAGGTTGCGGGAGTTCTGCGCGTTGTCCAGCGCGGCACGCAACGCCGTCGGGTCGTTCACCGCCGGGATCAGCCGACCCCGGGTGCCGATCCGCCGCTGGAAGTACGCCTGGTAGGCGGCGACGGCCTGGTCGGGTTGCCCGGCCCGCAGCAGCCGGTCGGCGACCCCCATCCCGTACGCGACGCTGCTCATGCCCGAGTCGACCACCTTGGCCTTCGGGTCGGCCGCGCGGATCGCCTCGGCGGCGGCGGTGACCAGCCGGCGGTAGTCCTCGGGGCTGCCCGCCCAGTACTGCTGGGCGTTGACCTCGTTCTCGATGGCGTACTCACCGACGCCGTACGGGGCGTACCGCTGCACCAGCGTGCGGACGAAGTTCTGGTAGGCGGCGAGGTCCTGCGGCATCGCCGACTCGGTCTTGTTGGCCTGGCCCCGGGTGAACTTCGCCGTCCCGCCGGTCGCCCAGCACACCCCGGTACGGATCTTCAGGTGCAGGGTGATGCCGAGCTTCCGGCTGCGTTCGGCGATCTGGTCCACCGCCGCGAAGTCCGGGCTGCCCTGGGCCTTCTCGATGTCACACCAGCTCAGCTCGTGGTACGTCGCCGAGCCGGAGAGCTTCTCCAGGTAGGGGACGAACTGGTCGTGCCGGGAGAAGTCCCAGTGCGCGCCGAACGGGTTGCGGACCGGTGCGCCGGCCGGCAGCGGCGTACCGCTGGCACCGGCCGACGGGGCGGCGGACGGCGCGGTCGCCGACGGGGCCGGCCCGGGGGCGGGATCGTCCGAACAGGCCGCCCCGGCGAGCAGGGCGACCAGCAGCACCCCGGCGAGCAGCATCCGCCGCCCGGCCCGGCGGGCCACCGGCGATCCGACCCGGCGGTTCACCGGTAGCCCAGTTCGCGCAGGGTGGCGCCGGAGAAGACCCGGACCAGCACCCGCAGGAAGGGGTCCAGCTCGCGGCGGTAGGTGCCGACCCGGGAGCCGTAGATCGGGGCGTCGGTGCCGGCGGCGGCCCGCCGTCGCTGCGCCTCGGCGGTGTACTTGCCCGCCACGTCGTGCTGCTTGCCGTCGTAGTCGAGCACGCCAGCCTCCCAGGGTTCGCCGAGGAACTCGAACAGGCCCCGCATGGCCTTCTCCGGGTCGGTGACGGTCTCCTCGTAGCGCAGTTCGTGGTAGCGGTCGGCCGGCAGCCGGGCCCCGGCGGCGCGGGCGACGCGGATGTAGCGCGGCCACTTCACCACGCACTTCACCGCCGACCAGTAGCCGAACCGCTTGCGGTGCGACACCACCACGTCCCGGCCGTCCCGCACGACGTGCACGAACTGCGCGTCGGGGAAGACCTCGGCCAGGAAGTCGATGGACAGCGCGTACAGTGGCGTCTTGTCGGCCCAGCGGGTCTTGCCCCGGGACCGGGCGTAGTCGGCCTGGATGCCGCCGAAGAAGTCGGCGATCCGGGCCAGCCAGTACTCCCGGGGGAACCCGAAGCGGGACAGCCGCTCCCAGTCCCGCCCGACGATGCGTTGCATGTCGGCCAGGAACCGGGTCTCCGGGCCGCAGCTCACCCGGGAGTGCGAGTCGAGCACCAGGCGCAGCATCGTGGTGCCGGAGCGCTGGCAGCCGACCAGGAAGATCGGCCCCTGCGGCCGGTCCGGCCGGGCGTCGGGCAGCGGGGCGTGCGGTTCAGCCATGGTCCACCGCCTCCTGTCGGCCGGCCGACGCGTCCAACCGGCCGGCCAGCTCGGTGCACAGTGCCCGTACCCGGGCGTCGATGTCCAGCCGGGGCCGCGCCGGGGTGCGCGCGCCGACGTGCGCGTGCAGCGCCGGGTCGTACGGCAGGTCGAGGAAGGCGCACAGCCGCCGGGTGTACCCCGCCGGGTCGGCGACCAGCGCGTCGTACGAGCAGAGCAGGGTGTCCGGCCGGTCGGCCAGCCCGAGGGAGAAGTACAACGAGTTGCGCACGTACCAGAACAGGGCGGCGGCGGTGTACGGGGTCATCCGGTCGTAGTCGAAGCCGGCGACCAGCTCCCGGGTCGACGCGTCCAGACGCTGCCCCTGCCAGCGGTCGGAGATGGTGCCGTCGGCGATCGCCCGCAACGCCCGCAGGTTGGCGTCGCCGAACTTCGCCACCTCGGAGCGGGCCCGGTCGTCGACGTCCCGGTACGCCCACAGCGCCCGCCCCGGCGCGACCCCGGGCAGGTCGAGCAGCTCGTCCACCCGGTGCGTGTCGCACAGCGGCTTGACCAGTACGTACCGGTGCCGGCTGCGGGTGACGACGGCGACCAGCACCGGGTTGGGGCGCAACCGGAAGCGGTGGAACACGGCCCGGTCGTTCTCGTTGCGGACCTCCACCGACGGGTCGGCGTCCAACCCCCGGGTCAGCATGTTGGTGCCGGAGCGTTGCAGGCCCACCAGGTAGACCGGGACGGCCCGGCCGGGCGGTCCGGGGTGGGCCCGCCGCCAGCGCCGCTTCGCCAGCGCGGTGCGGGCCCGCTCGACCGGGTCGAGCCGGTCCTCCTCGATCAGCCGCCGGACGCCCTCGGTGCGCGCCCAGCGCAGGTGCCGGCGGACCCGTCGGGCGGTGTACGCCAGCGCCGAGGGTTCGTCGGGGTGGGGCACCGGGTCCTCCTCGGGCACGTCGGGCGGGGTGGGGCACACGGTACCGGCAGATCATCGCGGCTGGCCACGTGGCCGTGTGGTCAGCCGGCGATGGGCCGTGTGGCTACTTGGGGATCATGAGCTGGACTCACGACACCGGTGTTGCATACGGTGGGGCCCCTGGTCACCGCTGCTGTCCGGGGCGACCACCCCACCCCGCGACCCCCGACGGACCCCAGCAGCCACCTCCGGAGCAGGCCGATGCGTGTCCTCCACGTCAACAAGTTCCTCTACCGGCGCGGCGGCGCCGAGGGTTACCTGCTCGACGTCGCCGAGCTGCAACGGGGCGACGGCGATGAGGTGGCGTTCTTCGGCATGACCCACCCGGACAACGACGCGCCCACCCCGTACGCCAGGCACTTCCCGTCCCACGTGGAGCTGGACCCGACGCCGCGCGGCGCGGGCGCCCGGGCGGCGGTGGCGGCCCGGATGATCTGGTCGCCGGCCAGCCGGCGGGGCCTGGCCCGGGTGCTCGACGAGTTCCGGCCCGACGTGGTCCACCTGCACAACATCTACCACCAGCTCTCCCCGTCGGTGCTGGCCGCGGTGCGGACCGCCCGGGTGCCGGCGGTGATGACCCTGCACGACTACAAGCTGGCCTGCCCCAGCTACCAGATGCTCGACCGGGGAACGGTCTGCGACGCCTGCGTGACCGGTGGCCCGCTACGGGCGGCCCGCCGCCGCTGCAAGGACGGGTCGCTGGGGGCCAGCTCGCTGCTCGCCGTCGAGTCGTGGCTGCACCGCACCACCCGGGCGTACGGGCCGGTGCAGGCGTTCGTCAGCCCCAGCCGGTTCCTGGCCGACGTGATGCGCCGGGCCGGGGTCTTCCCCGACCGGATGCACGTGGTGTCGCACTTCGTCGACGTCGCCACGACGGCGGTCAAGACGGCACCCGGTGGGCCGGTGGTCTTCGCCGGTCGGCTGGCCGCCGAGAAGGGCGTCGACGTGCTGATCGAGGCGCTCACCCGGCTGCCCGACGACGTCGTGCTGGAGGTGGCCGGGGACGGCCCGGCCCGTGACGGGCTGACCGAGCTGGCCCGGCGGCGGGCCCCCGGCCGGGTCCGGTTCCACGGCCGGCTGGACAAGGCCCGGCTGCACGAACTGGTCCGCTCGGCCACCGTGGTGGCGGTGCCCTCGCGGTGGAACGAGAACCAGCCGATGGCGGTGCTGGAGGCGTACGGCTGCGGGGTGCCGGTGGTCGCCTCCGACCTGGGTGGGCTGCCCGAGCTGGTGACCGGCGGGGTGGACGGTGAGGTGGTGCCCGCCGACGATCCGGCCGCGCTGGCCGCCGGGCTGCACCGGGTGCTGGCCGACCCGGCTCGGGCGTACCGGATGGGGCGGGCCGGGCGGGCGCGGGTGGAGCGGGACTTCTCCCCGCAGGCGCACCTGACCCGGTTACGGGAGGTCTACGCGAGCGCCGCGCGGACCGTGCGGGAGCCGGTGTGAGCCCGCCGGTGCGGGTGCTCTACCTGGCCGGCAGCGGGCGCAGCGGCAGCACCCTGGTCACCACCGTGCTCGGTCAGTACGACGGGGTCTTCGCCGCCGGGGAGCTGCGCTACCTGTGGCAGCGCGGCGAGCTGGAGAACCGGCCCTGCGGCTGCGGTCGGCCGCTGCGGGACTGCCCGCTGTGGGGCGAGGTGCGCCGGGAGCTGCCGACCGACCGGGCCGCCGCGATCGCCGCCGGGCTGCGCGGCCGGCTGCGGATGCGGGGGCTGCCCGCGCTGCTGCGCCGGCACCGCCGCGGCGTCCGGCCGGTGCCCGCGCATCCCGACGACGCGGCGTTGGCCGACCTGTACGCCGCCGTGGCCCGGCACACCGGCGCCCGGGTCGTGGTCGACTCGTCGAAGCTGCCCCCGTACGGCGCGTTGCTCGGCGCGCTGCCCGGCATCGAGCTGCGGGTGCTGCACCTGATGCGCGACCCCCGGGCCACCGCCTTCTCCTGGCGTCGCCGCCGGGGCCTGGACGGCGACACCGACCCGGAACTGATGAGCCGGCCGCCGGTGTGGAAGGCGGCCCTGCTCTGGCTGGTCTGGAACACCGTGACCGCCCGACTGTGGGCCGACCGCGCCCCGACGGGTTACCTGCGGGTGCGCTACGAGGACCTGACCGCCGACCCGGAGGCGACGCTGCGCCGGATCGCCGGGTTCGCCGGGGTGGACCCCGACGGTGGTCCGTTCACCGGCCCGGCGACGGTCCGGCTGACGCCGACGCACTCGGTGGCCGGCAACCCGTCGCGGCACCGGACCGGCCCGGTGCCGATCACCGCCGACGTGCAGTGGCGGCACGACCTGTCCCGCTGGTCGTACGCGCTGGTCACCGCGCTGACCGCGCCGGGGCTGCGCCGGTTGGGCTACCCGTGGCGGCGCGGCGTCCCGGCACCGGCCGGGGCGGGGCGGCCCGCGCGGGGCGGGCCGGCTGCGGCCGGTGGACGGTCGGTGGGCGTCGGGCGGGCGGGGTCGACCGGGCACGAGGAGGGCTGAGCGATGTTGGCGGTGGTGGTGGGCACCGGGCGGTGCGGATCGACCCTGGTGCAGGAGTTGCTGTCCCGGCATCCCGGGGTCGGGTTCGTCTCCGGGGTCGACGACAAGCTGTCCCGACTCAACCTGGCCGGCCGGTTCAACGGTCCGCTGTACCGGCGTTCCGCGCCCCGCCCGGCGGGCATGACGTCGCTGCGGCACAGCCGCCGGCTGCTGGAGAAGGGCCGGCTGAGGGTCGCCCCGTCGGAGGCGTACCACCTGCTGGACCGGCACGTGGTGGCCGGTTTCTCCCGCCCGTGCCGGGACCTGAGCGCCGACGACCTCACCCCGTACCTGCGGCGGCGGCTGCGGGCCTTCTTCGACGCCCGGATGCAACGGCAGGGCTGCCGGCTGCTGCTGCACCACGTGACCGGGTGGCCGCGCACCGGGTTCCTGCGGGCCGGCTATCCGGAGCTGCGGGTGGTCAACGTGGTCCGCGACGGTCGGGCGGTGACCAACTCCTGGCTCCAGATGGGCTGGTGGGACGGCTGGCGTGGACCGGAGAACTGGTTCCTCGGGCCGCTGCCGACCGACCTGCGCCGGGAGTGGGAGGAGTACGACAGGTCGTTCCCGGTGCTCGCCGCGCTGGGCTGGAAGATGCTGATGGACTCCTTCGCCGAGGCCCGCGCCGCGCACCCGGAGGGGCAGTGGCTCGACGTGCGCTACGAGGACCTGCTCGCCGACCCGCGCGCCGAGGTGGCCCGGATGCTCGACTTCCTCGGCCTGGACTGGTCACCGGCGTTCGAGAAGGGTTTCGGGCGCTACCGGTTCCACGCCGGGCGGCAGGCCGCCTACCACGAGGAGTTGGGGGTGGCGCAGCTCGCCGCCGTGGAGCGGGTGCTGGACAAGCCGCTGCGGCAGTGGGGCTATCGGGGCTGACCGGCCCGGCACCCGGACGACGGGCGTCGTCGCGTCGGTGTCGTCGGATCGGCGTGGGGAAAGTTCCTACAGGTGCAGGTGGTGATGCCGGTCGGTCGGCCCATAGCGTGCCGGGTCTCGGGACTCTCAAGGAGACTGCATGGCTGCAATGGGAACGCCCCTTCGCGCCGGGGTGGCCGTACTGTCCGCGGTGCTGCTCGCCGCCCTGGGCGCGGCGCCACGGGCGGTGGCGGCGTCGGACGGACCGACGATCGTGGTCCAGGACGGGGTCACCCAGCCGGTGTTCGGCTATGGCGACGCCATCCGGGAGCGCCTGTTCATCGACTCCACCTTCGACAGCGACAACGACGGTCTGCGCGACATCATCGCGTTCGACCTGATGCGACCGGCGGCCACCGCGAACGGCCTCAAGGTGCCGGTCATCATGGACGCCAGCCCGTACTACTCGACGGTCTGCCGGGGCAACGAGTCCGAGTGCAAGGCCGACCTGGACGGCGACGGCCTGCTCGACAAGTGGCCGCTGTTCTACGACAACTACTTCGTGCCGCGTGGCTACGCGGTGATCCTGCTGGACATGGTGGGCACCAACAACTCCACCGGCTGCCCCACCACCAACGCCAACCAGGACAATCTCAGCGCCAAGCAGGCGATCAACTGGCTCAACGGCCGGGCCACCGCGCGCAACGCCGCCGGTCAGGTGGTCACCGCCGACTGGCACAACGGCAAGTCGGGCATGATCGGCAAGTCGTACGACGGCTCGCTGGCCATGGCGACGGCGGTGACCGGTGTCAAGGGGCTGACCACGGTGGTGCCGATCAGCGGCCCCACCGAGTACTACGACTACGTGCGCAGCAACGGGGTGGTCACCCGGGGCAACAGCTACGTGGCGTCGTTGGCCAACACGGTCACCAACCCGGAGCGGCGGGAGTACTGCAAGCCGGTGCGGGACGCGATGGCCGCCGCCGACGGCGACGAGACCGGTGACTACACCGCCTTCTGGAACGAGCGCAGCTACGTCAAGAAGGTCCCCAACATGACCGCCAGCGTGCTGCTCTACCACGGTCTCAACGACGACAACGTCCGCGCGGACCACTTCAGCAAGTTCTGGTACGCCCTGGCGGAGAACAACGTCCAGCGCAAGCTGTGGCTCTCGCAGGAGGGACACGTCGACCCGTTCGACTCGCGACGCGCGGTGTGGGTGTCCACCCTGCACCGGTGGTTCGACTTCTGGCTGCACGGGGTCGCCAACGGCATCATGGACGAGCCCCGGGTCGACCTGGAGCGGGCCGCCGACGTGTGGGAGACCCACGCCGACTGGCCGATCCCCGGCAAGGCCGACACCGAGGTGTTCCTCCAGCCCGGCACCACCGGGGCCGGGGGCCTGAAGCTGGTGCCGACCGCCAAGCCGGCGACCGGCGCGTTCCAGGACAGCCGGACCCAGAGCCAGAACACCATGATCCTCAACCCGGACACGGTGCAGCCGAACCGGCTGGCGTTCCTGTCCGCGCCGCTGACCGCGCCCCTGCACATCTCGGGCACGCCGACGGTGCAGCTGCGGGCCTCGGCCGACCAGACCGACACCAACTTCGGGGCGATCCTGGTCGACTACGGCACCGACGAGCGGGTGGCGCACCGGGCCTCCGGTGAGGGCATCGTCACCCTGACCACCGAGGACTGCTGGGGGTTGAACAGCCCGACCGACGACGGCTGCTACAAGCAGACCGCCAAGCGGGTCGCCACGGCCGACTACGAGCTGGTCACCAAGGGCATCATGGACGCCCAGAACCGGCAGTCGATCCGCACCGCCGTGCCGCTGGTGGTGGGGGAGTCGTACAACTTCACCTTCCCGCTGCTGCCCGAGGACTACGTGTTCAAGCCGGGCCACCGGCTCGGCGTGATCATCGTGGCCAGCTACCCGCAGTACTCCAGCCAGGCGGACACCACCGCCGCGAACATCCAGGTCGCCCTGAAGAGCAGCAAGATCGTTCTTCCGGTGGTCGGCGGCACCCCCGCCGCCCACGCGGCAGGTCTCTGACCGCTCCCCGGGTGGCCGCCGCCGCAGCACCGCTGCGCCGACGGCCACCCGGCCCCGGTCACCCCACCGTGCAGGGGGTGCCGTTGAGCACGAAACCGGTGGGCGGGACGTTCGGGCCGCTGTAGGACCCGACGAAACCGGCCGTGGTGCTGCCACCGGCGGCGATCCGCCGGTTGTCGTCGGTGCCGGCGACCGTCACGGTACGCCCGGTCTGCGTCCAGGTGGCGCTCCAGCCGCTGCTGACCTGCTGCCAACTCGTCGGCCAGGTCCAGGTCAGCGTCCAGCCGTCGACGGGGTTCGCCCCGTTGTTGACGATCTCGACGTTGCCGACCCAGCCGTTGCCCCAGTCGCTGGCGGTGGTGAGCCGGACGGTGCAGCCGCTGTCGGCCGGGCCGGCGGTGGTGAAGGTGACAGGCGACGACGACCAGGACACCTTCCCGGCGGTGTCGCGGGTCAGCACGTTGAGCGTGTACCGGGTGCCGGGCACGAGGTTGTCGACGGTGAACGAGGTGCCGGCCGTCTCGCCGAGCTGCTCGCTGACCGTGCCGTTCTGCCGGTACACCTCGTACTTGGCGATCGGGGCGCCCTTCGGTGGGGCGGGCGACCAGGAGATCGTCGCCGACCTGTCGGTCACCCCGCTCGCCGTCGGCTGCCCCGGCGGCGCGGGGTGCGCGGTGACCGGGGACGACGGCCGTAGCACCAGCGTGGTCAGCGAGTACGCCGGCAGCGTCCGGCTGCCGGCGCTGCCCGACTGCCCGGTGACCACGCCGGAGGCCCCGTTGGTCAACGAGTACGTCGTCGGCGCGGCATCCGACGGGGCGAAACCGGCGTAGTCGATGGTGACCGGACGGGCGTTGGCCGGGTCCTTGTTGACCAGCAGCACCGCGAGATCCCCGTCGGCCCGACGCACGGCGTGCGCGGTGACCAGCGGCTCGTCGGTGGCGGCCCGGACGAACTGGTCACCCGGCCGGGCGAACAGGTTCATCATCGACAGCGCGTGGTACGGCGCGAACGGGGTGTTCAGCGGCGGCTCGCAGACCGTGTTGTCGGCGGTGCAGGTGCCGCTGGACAGCAGCCCGAAGTCGCCGTAGTCGGTCTGCCCGGCGACCTCGGTGACGGTGCCGATGCCGTTGTGCACGTTCCACCACTGGACCGTGAAGACGCCGTTCTCCAGCAGGTCGCTGTAGGCGTCGGCGAGGAACAGCGCGCCCGGCTGGGTGTTCTGCCCGGTGCCGACGTTCAGCTCGGTGAAGCTGATGCCGATCCGGGCGGCGTTCGGGCCGGCGTACCGGGCGAGCTGGTCGCGCAGCAGGTGGGCCGCCTCGTCGATGTGGGCCGTGCGGGAAAGGGACTCGGCGGCGGTACCACCCGGGTACCAGTGCACGTCCACGAAGTCGATCTTCGGGCCGGCGATGGAGAGCACGGTCCGGTTCCACGGGCCCGGGTCACTGCCGGCGGTGATCCCGTCCGGCCAGTTGCCCGGCATGGTCAGCACCGCGCCGACCTTGACCGTGGGGTCGACCGCCTTCATCGCGTCGGCGTACTCGACCACCAGCCGGGCGTACTGGCTGGCGCTCTTGTCGGGGTGGTCGTCGGCCTCCCAGGCCGAGCCGTAGTGCCCGTTGCCGTAGTTCTCGTTGCCGACCGTCCACCACTTCGCGCCGTACCCCTTGGTGACGTTGGCGTAGCGCACCCAGTCGGCGGCCTCGGCGGGGGAGCCGGTGCCGTAGTTCGCGATGATCATCGGCTGCGCGCCGACCCGCCGGGCGGCGGCCATGAACGTGTCGAAGTCGGTGTCCGGGGCGACGTACCCGCCGGGCGCGGTGTGGTCACGCCAGTGGTAGATGTCGGCGTACGAGCCGCCCGGGTAGCGCATCATCCGCACACCGGCGGCCTTGAGCAGGTCCGACGTCTCGGCCGTGCCGAGCTGGGAGTCCCAGATGGCGTGGTTGACGCCCAACGCGGTGGCCGGCACGGTGGCCAGCCCGGCGTTGGCGTTGACGGTCACGGCCACCGGGTCGGCGGCCGCGTCGGCGGGCGACGGGCCGGTCACGGCGAGCCCACCGGTGGCGAGCAGCAGGCTCGCGGCGAGCGCCGTCGCGCGCCCCGGGCCGCGACGCGACCGGCGCGACGGTGGGGCGGAAAGTCTGTTCATACGGGGTTCCTTCGGGGGGTCACCACCGTGCACCGCGGCCGGTCGGGGTGGCGTCGCACCACGAGGAGCGTCGGGACGGCGGGCGGGACGGATGGACGGACTGCGGACGTCGTTTCGTCGCACTTGTCGCCGTCCCCCGGAAACCCACGGCTCCCGGTTGCCCTTGGACGACGGTCGGCCCCGCACACGGCCACTCATCGACGCACAAGAATCGCACGGTGGTCCCGGCGAATTCAAGGCGCTGTCCGGGCCGCCCCGCCGGTACGGCTCACCGCCGGGCGGCCACCCTCGCCGCGACCCCGGCCGCCCGCACCACCGCGGCCATCCGGCGGGGCCGGGAGACGACCGCCGGCCGGGTACGCAGGCAGTCGCGCACCACGTCGGCGGCCCGCTCCACACTGAGCAGCATCGGCTTGACCGGCGACTTCGCCATCTTGGTGTCGACGAACCCGAACCGCACGACGGTCACCCGCACCCCGTGCGGCCGCAGCGCGCCCCGCAGCCCCACCAGGTACGACGTCAACCCGGCCTTGGCGGCGGCATACCCGGGGGCCTGGGCCGACGGGGCGGCGTCGGCGAGGCTGGACAGGCCCACGAGGTGACCACCGCCCCCGGCCACCATCGCCGGCACGACCACCTCCACGGTGCGCGCCGCACCGATCAGGTTGACCTCCAGCGCCCGGGTCTGCGCCGCCAGGTCACCGAGGTCGAAGAACTCACCGACCCCCGCCGCGTAGACGCACACGTCCACCCCGCCGAGCCGGTCGACCGCCCCGGCCAGCACCGTGCGGTAGGTGTCGCCGGTGACGTCGGCGACATGGTGGGTGTACCCGGGGGCGGTCAGGTCGCTGCCGCTGCGGGACACCCCCGCGACCGTCCAGCCGGCGGCCACCAGTTGCCGGGTCAGGGCCAGCCCGACACCGTCGCTGTTACCCACCACGACCGCCCGTCGCCCCTGCGCATCCATGCCCGGACTCTAGACGCCACCGTGCGGCCCGGGACGCTGCACACCACCGTCCGGCCCGGACTCCGCACACCACCGTCCGGCCCCGGCGCGCCGCCGCCCCGCCCACCGGGTCGGTGGACGGGGCGGCGGCGCAGCGGCAACCGTCAGGGCTGACCCTGGTAGACCTCGCCGTCGGCGC
The DNA here is from genome assembly GCF_016901255.1 of Micromonospora humida. Lineage (NCBI taxonomy): Bacteria > Bacillati > Actinomycetota > Actinomycetes > Micromonosporales > Micromonosporaceae > Micromonospora > Micromonospora humida. The sequence continues at coordinate 239,717 of NZ_JAFEUC010000001.1, read as the reverse complement.
CCTGGACGAACAGTCGCACCAGACCGCCGTAGACGCTTCCCGCCGGGGCGGAGATCGTCTGGCCGGGGCCGTCGACCGTGCTCCAGGCCGTCCACGCGCCGGAGTCCTGGAGGTACCAGGCGGTGCGCAGGTCGTCGCCGCCGGTGCGGACGAAGACGTGCAGCCCGCCGCCGTAGACCAGGGCGGCCGGCGCGGACGCGGCACGCGCGGTGCCGGGCACGTCGCTCCACCCCGACCAGGCCCCGGTGGACAGCGAGTACCTGTTGGCGCGCACGTTGCCGTTCGTGCCCCGGACGAAGACGTGCAGGTATCCGCCGTAGATGGCGGCGGACGGGGCCGAGTTGGCGCCGGTCGGGCCGGCGAGGGTGGCCCAGCCTGACCAGGCGGCGGTGTCCAGCGTGTACCGGTTGGTGCGGACCTTGCCGTTCGCGCCCCGGACGAACAGGTGCAGTTGGCCGCCGTAGACGGTGGCGGACGGGGCCGACGACGCGGACGTGGTGCCACCGACCGTGCTCCAGCCGGACCAGGTGCCGGTGTCCAGGGCGTACCGGTTGGTGCGGACCTTCTGGTCGGACTGCACGAACAGGTGCAGTTCCCCGCCGTAGACGGCCGCCGCCGGTGCCGAGGTCGCCATGGCGTCACCGGGGACAGTGGACCAGCCGGACCAGGAGTCGGGGTTGGTGTCGTACCGGTTGACCCGTACCTGCCCGTCGGGGCCCTGCACGAAGACGTGCAGCTCACCACCGTAGGTGGCGGTGGCCGGCGCGGACCGGGCCTGCGCCGTGCCCGGCACCGGCGTCCAGCCCGCCGCGCGGGCGGTCTGCGGCCGGGCGGTTGCGGAGGCGACACCCGTGGCGGGGCCCGCCGGGTGGCCGACCGCCGGCACGGCGGCGGCGGGGGTGGCGACGAGCGTGACCGCGCCCAGGCCGAGAGCGAACGCGGGCAACCGGTGCCGCACCAGTTTCATCGATAGAGTCAGACGCATAGACGCTCCCTTGTGGACGCTCGGTGGTGACGACGGCACGGTCGGCTCGCGGCTGGTCCACCGGGCTGCGCACCGCCGCCCGTCCCCGCGCGGCCGGCGATCCCGGCCCGCGACCCCGGACGACCCCCCGTCACCGTCACCCTATCGATCCGCCCGCACCCCCACATCCACCGAACCACCCCAACCCACCCCGCCCGTCCGCGCGACAACCGGCCGGCCGGTTGTCGCGCGGACGGGGAAGGGGGCGCGGCGGTGATCAAGAGCTTTGCGTCAACCGGATCGGCTCTCGTGACGCCAATCTCTTGATCACCGCCGGTGGCGGCGCCGGTCAGACGACCGCGCAGGGGGAGCCGTTGAGGGTGAAGGAGGCCGGTTTCGAGGTGTTGCCGGTGTGGTTGGCCTGGAAGCCGATGCTGACCGAGCCGCCCGGCGGGATCGAGCCGTTGTAGGAGACGTTGGTGGCGGTGACCGCCCCGCTGGTCGGCGAGTAGGTCGCGTTCCAGCCGCTGGTGATGGTCTGCCCGGCGGGGAGGGTGAACGCCAGGCTCCAGCCTGTGACCCCTGTGTCGTTGAGGGTGGTGATCGTGATGGCGGTGGTCAGGCCGGTGTTCCACGCGTTGACGGTGTATCCGACCCGGCAGTTGGGCCCCGGCCCCGGCGTGGTGGGCGGGGGCGGCGTGGTGGGCGTGGGCGGGTACGGGGTCGGCGGTGTGGTGGTGGGCACCGGCGGGGTGGTGGGGGGCGGGGTGGTCGGCGGTGCCGTGGTGGGCGGCGGGGTGGTGGTCGGCGGGGCGTCCAGGCCGAAGAAGCGGATCGCCTGGGCGGCGTCGACCGGCAGGTTGTGCGTGACGCCCTGCATGCTGATCGCCTCGACCGGCGCGGTGCCGCCGCTACCGCCGTACCGGGTGCGGGTGTAGCCGGCCTGCGGGGTGTCGGTGAACGTCGGCGTCTGGCTCAGCCCCTGGACGTTCGTCCACTGCTTGACCTCCTCGCCGAAGTTCGGGTAACGCAGCGTCTCGTCGTTGGTGCCGTGCCACAACTGCATCCGGGGCCGCTTGCCGGTGTACCCCGGGTAGGCGTTGCGGACCAGGTCGCCCCACTGCTGCGCGGTCTTGGTGACCTGCCCGTTGGCGCACTGGCTGTTCCACTCCGAGCCGTCGGTGGTGGCGAAGCAGCCGAACGGCACCCCGGCGAAGGCCGCGCCCGCCGCGAACACGTCCGGATAGTCGCCGAGCAGCACGTTGGTCATCATCGCCCCGGACGAGGTGCCGGTGGCGAAGATCCGGTTCGGGTCGACGGCGTACCGGGACCGGACGTAGTCGACCATCGACTTGATGCCCACCGGGTCGCTGCCCCCGTCGCGGCGCAGCGCCTGCGGGGAGGAGACGTCGAAGCACTTGCTGCTGCGGGTCACCGACGGGTAGATGACGATGTAGCCGTACCGGTCGGCCAGGGCGGCGTACTGGGTGCCGGAGTAGAACGCGGGGCCGCTGCCGGTGCAGTAGTGCACCGCCACCAGCAGGCCCGGACGGGCCGCCACGGTGTTCGGCACGTACAGGTACATCTGCAGGTTGCTCGGGTTGGCCCCGAAGTTGGTCACCTGGGTCAGCGTCGCCGCCGAGGCGGGGGTGGGGGCGGCGATCGCGGCCAACGCGGTGAGCGCGGCGGCGACCAGGGCGGTACCGAACAGTTTGATCCTGGATCTCATGGGACGGGTTCCTCCGGAGGCTCGCGGACGTGCGGCTGCGCCGATCGAGGCTGCCCGGCGCTCGATCATGTCCGGCTCAGGAACATCCATGAGTATCGTTAGCCTGTCCCCGGCTTGGCAAGGTGGCCCGTGCCACCGGAACTTCCGGTCCCCGGGCAGCGTGGACACCGGCGTCCGGCGGGGCCGGCCCGGTGGATAATGACCCCCATGCGTGGTCCTGCGATGACGGACGTCGCCCGCCTCGCGGGAGTCTCCCACCAGACGGTCTCCCGGGTGCTCAACGACCACCCGAACGTGCGGGAGCAGACCCGCGTCCGGGTCCGCGCGGCGATCGCCGAGCTGGGCTACCGGCCGAACCGCGCGGCGCGGGCACTGGTCACGGGCCGCTCCCAGCTGATCGGGGTGGTCGCCCAGAACAGCACCCTCTACGGGCCGGCGTCGCTGCTGGCCGCCCTGGAGCAGGCCGCCGCGTCGGCGGGGTTCGCGGTCAGCGTGGGCAGCGTCAGCACCCTCGACCGGCGGTCCATCTCCGCCGCCGTGGAGCGACACCTCGACCACCGGGTCGCCGGCATCGTGGTGATCGCCCCGGTGGCCTCCGCCGACGAGGCGCTCGACCACCTGCCGCACGGCGTGCCGCTGGTCACCGTCGACGGCGATCCGGCCCGGGAGGCGGCGCTGGTCACCGTCGACCAGGCGGCCGGGGCCGGGCTGGCCACCCGGCACCTGCTGGACGCCGGGCACCGCACGGTGTGGCACGTCTCCGGCCCGGCGGACTGGTTCGACAGCGCCGGGCGGGTCGAGGGCTGGCGATCGGCGCTGCGGGCTGCCGGCGCGGAGGTGCCGCCGGTGCTGTCGGCCGACTGGAGCGCCGCGTCCGGCTACCGCTGCGGGCAGATGCTGGCCCGGATGCCGGAGGTGACGGCGATCTTCGCCGCCAACGACCACCTCGCGCTCGGGGTGCTGCGGGCGTTGAGCGAACGCGGGCGTCGGGTGCCGGAGGAGATCAGCGTGGTCGGCTTCGACGACGTGCCGGAGGCGGCGTACTTCATCCCGCCGTTGACCACCGTGCGGCCCGACTTCGACGCGGTGGCCCGCGCCGGCCTGGCGATGCTGCTGCGGCAGATCGAGGCCGGCCCGGGGGTGGTGGAGCGGCACACCATCGCCCCGACCCTGGTCCACCGGGCCAGCGTCGCCGCCCCACCCACCTGACCCCGTCGCCCCACCCGGCCCGCCCTCGCGGTGTTGACCCCGCCCTCGCGTGGTTGATCAAGAGGTTTGCGTCACCGATGATCTTCAAGTTGACGCAAACCTCTTGATCAACGGGGTTCGGCGGCGGACGCCGGGGCGGGAGGTGGGGGTTGGGGGGTCAGGCCAGGGCGTCGAGCGCGGCGCGGTCCGCCGGGGTCAGCCGCAGTCGGGCGGCGGCCATGTTCTCCTCCAGGTGCCGTACCGAGCTGGTGCCGGGAATGACCAGCACGGTCGGCGAGTAGGCCAGCAGCCAGGCGATGGCGACCTGCGCGCGGGTCGCACCGTGCGCGTCGGCGATCCCGTCGACGGTACGGCGTTGCGCGGCGCTGACCTCGGGCCCGAACGGCAGCGGTGGCCGCCCGTGCCGCGTACCGAGCAGTCCCGCCGCCAGCGGGAAGTACGGCACGAAGGCGATGTCCTCCTCGGCGCACCGCCGCAGCACGTCGAGGCAGTCCCGGTCGAGCAGGTGGAACCGGTTCTGCACGGCCGCGATCGGGATCGTCGCCCGCGCCTGGTCGAGCTGCCTGACGGTGACGCCGCTGAGCCCGACGTCGCCGATCAGGCCCTCCTCGCGTAGCCGTACCATCATCGCGAACGACTCGGAGAACCGGACGTCGCCCGGACGCAGCAGCCCGTCCCCGCCGACGCGCAGGTAGGCCAGCTCCAACCGGTCCCGGCCCAACCGGCGCAGGTTCTCCTCCACCTGCCGACGCAGCTGGTCGGGCGCGCCTGCGGGCACGAAGTCGCCCCACCTGTCGCGCTCCACCCCGATCTTGGTGCCGATCACCAGGTCGTCGGGGTACGGGTGCAGCGCCTCGCGGATCAGGTCGTTGGTCACGTGCGGGCCGTAGAAGTCGCTGGTGTCGAGATAGTTGACGCCCAGCTCGACGGCCCGGCGCAGCACCGCCAGCGCGCCCGCGTGGTCGTCCGGGGGGCCGAAGACGCCGGGGCCGGGCAGTTGCATGGTGCCGAAGCCCAACCGGTTGACGCTCAGCTCGTCGCCGAGCCGGAGCCGCCCGACCTCCGGTGCGAGCCTGTCCGACAGTGTCACCGCTGCTCCCCTCGGGGGACGCCACATCCCGCGACGCCCGTGTGTGCGGGCTGACCAGCGAGTCGGGTGCCCGTCTCCCGTCGGCCATCCTCGCGGACGACAGGGACACCGTCGCGCAGGTGGACACCGCGTGTCGTCGTCGGTGTGACCCTGGGTGAGCGCGGGTGCGGCGCCGGCGACGGGGTCAGCGCAGCGGGCGCGGCCCGAAGTCGAGTGCCCGGTCCACGCCGATGTGGAAGAACCAGCAGGCCGCCACGAGCGCCAGCGGTGTCCACCCGGTCGCGTCGAGCGCGTGCGCGAGGCCGTACCCGGCGAGCAGGACGAACGGGGCGACGTAGGTGTGCCCCAGGTTGTAGACGATCGCGCCGACGTGGTGGTCGACGGCGTAGCCGAGCATCGACAGGTCGAAGACGAGGAACAGGGCGAGCAGCCACCACCAGGCGAAGCCCGTCAGCGCGACGAGGACGACGGCCGCCGCGGCGACGGCCGCGCCCTCGACGCGGTAGAGGACGGGCACCGGGGTGGCCGGCGGTGGGGTGCGGGCGGGCGGGGCGGTCACCGGCCCTTCCAGTTCTCAAGGGCGGACACGACGCTCTCGACGGCCCGGTCGTAGCTGCGTTCCAGGTCGGCGGCGAGCGCGAACGCGCCGGCGGTCTCCAGGCTGACGAAGCCGTGCAGGACCGTGCGCAGCAGCCGGGTGGCGTCGACCGCGTCGTCACCGAGCAGCCGGTAGCCGACGAGCACCCGGTAGACCACCTGGACGGCGGCGTCGCTCACCCGCTGGTCCTCGGCGTCGTCGGGGTCGGGTGCCCGGACGGTCATCGGGTACTGCACCGGGTTCTGCCGGGCCCACCTGCGGTAGGCGGTGGCGAGGCTGCGGACCGCGTCGTCGCGGGCCCGGCCGACGCACGCCTCGGCGAGCGTCGCGGCCAGGTTCGCCTTGGCGCGCAGCATGATGCCCCGGCGGAGTCCCGGGAGGCCGTCGACGTGCTTGTAGAGCGACGGGACGCGGACGCCGAGGCTCCCGGCGAGCGCGGCGAGGGTCAGTTCGTCCTGCGGGTGCGCTTCGAGCAGGTGCGCGCCGCGTGCGACGACCGTGTCGGTGGTGAGGCCGGCCCTAGGCACGGGTGGTGATCCGGGCGAGGAAGTCGAGCACCGCCGCGGTGGTCCGTCCGGGCTGTTGGGACTGCGGGTAGTGGCCGGCCTCGGGCACCATGACCACCTCGCCGCGCAGGGTCTGGCCGATCCATGCGGCCTCGGCCGCCGGGTCCGTGAAATCGGGGTCGCGCTCACCCATGACGACCAGCACGGGGGTGTCGACCTCGGCCAGCCGCGCCTCGGCGGACCGGTGGTCGGTCTGCCGCGCCGTGCGGGAGAACGCCGTGCCGTAGCCGGGCTGGCGGAGCTTGGCGACGACGGCCGCCCGGTATTCGGCGAAGTCGGCGGGTTTGGCGCCGGCGTACAGGGTGGGCAGGTAGGCCTTCCAGACGCCTGCCACCCAGAGCGGGGACGTCAGCACCCGCAAGAGGGTCCGCATGCCGGGCGGCTGCCGGGGGTTGCGGACGAACGGCCCGACGAGCACGAGCCCGCGGACCTGCCCGGGGTGCTCGGCGGCGACGATGACCCCGGCGCCGGCGGCCAGCGAGTTGCCCACGATGACGGCAGGCCGGCCGAGTTCGTCGATCAGGGCGCTGATGTCGGAGGCGGTCTCGGGGTCGCCGTAGGAGGTGAAGGTGGTGTCGCTGTCGCCGTGGCCGCGCAGGTCGGTGGTCGCCACCGTGTAGCCGGCGGCGACCAGGGCCGGGGCGAGGAACCGGTACGACGAGCGCAGCTCCGCCATGCCGGGGACGAGCACCACGAGGGGCCCTTCGCCCTGCAGGTCGTAGGCGACGCGGCCCTGGGGGCGGTGCAGGTAGCGGGTGGGTGGGTGGGTGCTGTTCCGGGAGTCCGTCATGAGGCTAGCTTAGCTAGCCGAAAAGCTAACGCCAATAGCTTTGCCGGGAAGGGTGGCGTTCGGCACCCAACCGCGAAGCGTGGTTCAGCAACATCGAATAACCGGCGCGCAGGCCATGCTGGTTACTATTCCTCTGAGCAACTTTCAGGTTGCTCATCGTGCTGGGGGGAGGTGCGATGAGTCCCGGATGCGCGGCGACCCTCCCGGCCGGTACGGCCCGAGGTGCCCGCCCTGCCCATGGCACCACCGTCGTGCCCACGGGCGGTTGCGGCCCCGTCGTCGCGGCTGCGCCGACGGCCGCCACCTGCCGTGCTTCCCGGCGTCCGCTGTTCACGGCGGTGCCGCCGCCGTTCACGTTCGGGCCGCCCGCTGCCGGGCGGCGGAGTCCCGCCGCAGACGGCGTCCGGGGGTGGCCACCGGTACCCTGGGGGGACGGATGCGCATCTCAGATCTGGCCAGGATCAGTGGTGTTCCACTTCCGACGATCAAGTTCTACATCCGGGAGCGGCTGCTGCAACCGGGCCGCCCCACCGCACGCAACCAGGCGGAGTACGGCGAGGAGCACCTCGCCCGGCTCCGGCTGATCCGGGTGCTGGCCGGCATCGGACGACTGAGCCTGTCCTCGGTGCGCCGGGTACTGGCCGCCCTCGACGACAAGGGACTGGCCCTGGGCGCGCAGTGCCGCGCCACCATCTGGGCGCTCTTCCCCGACCAGCCCGAGGAGGACGACGCGCCGGACATCGGGCCGGCCCGGGTCCAGGTCGACGCGTTCATCGACCGGCTCGGTTGGGAGGTCGACGCCGCCTCCCCGGGCCGCGACACCCTCGCCCACGTGCTGACCGCGTTGCAGCAACTGGACGCCGACTGTGACATCGAGCTGTTCAGCGAGCACGCCGAGAGCGCGGAGCGGATCGTGACGCACGAGTTCCAGTACGAGTCGGCGCACTCCGCCACCGCGATGGCGGTCTGGAACGTGCTGTCGGAGGTGGCCTTCGAGGCGATGCGTCGGATGGCGCAGGAGAGCTACCTGGCGCGCCGCTACGCCACTCCGGCCGAACAGCCGGCCACCGCCTGAGCGGCCCCCACCCGATGGATGCCGGGCCCGCCCGACCGTGACGACCGGCATCCGCCGGTCAGCCGGTACGCGGCAGCGACGGCAGGTCGGCGGCGTGCACCACCGGTGGATCGAAGGTGCGCATGGGGCGCAGGGTGAGGTCGGCCCGGGCCGACCTGGCCGGGACGCCGACCGTCACCGGGCCATGGTGTCCGACCAGCAGTGGACGGACACCGGTGGCCGGCCGGCGACGGTGCGTCGCGTGGGCCAGCACGAACCAGGTGCCCGGGGGCACCGGGCCCAGCAGGTACGGCCCGGGGCCGGGCAGCACGGTGGAGCTGACCGGTCTGCCCTGCTGGATGCGTTCCGGGAACAGCCCCACGAAGACCCAGTCGGGCGCCTCGCCGGGCAGCGCCCGGACCTGCCCGCGCACCGTCGGCCCGGTGGTCTCGGCCGGACCGGACCGGACCGGGCCGGGCGGCCGGCTCGGGTCCTCCAGCCCGGGGGCGCGGCCGAGCCGGCGGAAGCTGGAGGGGGAGAGACCGACGCTGCTGCTGAACCGGGCGCTGAACGTGCCGACGCTGGCGTAGCCGACCTGGTGACTGATGTCCGTGACGCTCCACGAGGTGGCCAGCAACAGGTGCTTGGCGCGCTGGAATCGAATCGCCGAGAGAAAGCGCCCCGGTGACACTCCGGTCACCCGGTGGAACACCCGGCAGAAGTGGTACTTGCTCAGCAGGGCGGTTCGCGCCATTTCGTCCACGCTGAATTGCTTTCCCAGATTCTGGTGCATTTCGGCGATGACCCGCCGGACCGCCCTGCTGCTGTGGTCTTCCATCGTGCCCCCGGCGAGCGTCATGGTGGGTGCTGGGCTGCGGCGACGCAGCTTCCTGCCGGCTCCGCTGTGCCCCCGGGGCGGTGACGGCAACTGGTGGGACTGATGGCAGAAAAAGGGCTTTGCGGTTATTTCGAATCAGCTGGCCTCAATGCTAGGGCACCCTCAATGCATGGTCAACGGCGTGCAATGCGAATGGTGCTAACAGCTCCCTTTTCCGGATGCGTACCCCTCGTCTTGCCGGTGATGATTGCGGCCAAGGCCCGATGCGCCCGGCTCGGGACCGATGTCGGAAAAGCGATCCCGGTGGTTCACCCGTCGCCGGCCGTCGATTCGACCGTTGACCTGGGCAGCGAGGAACGCGCGCCCGGCCCGTCGCCGGGGCCGTGAGGAGAGACGTCCCGGAATGGGGAACACGATGACCGACGACGCCGACGACGAGGCCCGGCCCGGGCCCGGTCGCCCCCGTACCGCCAGCCGCCCGGCGGGCGCGGACCGGCCGCCCTCCGCCCTGGACGCCTGGGGACGGGCGAACCGGCGCGGGCAGTGCGACTGGTCCGAGCCGGACACCGAGCCGCACCTCATCCGCGGCCTCGACTGAACCGGCCCGACCCCGGCCCGACCCCGCGGCGTCGACCAAACCGGCCCGACCCCGCGTCGCCGTCAGCCGGTGGCCAGCGGCAGCCGGACGACGAACCGGCAGCCCTCGGCGATGTTGTGCACGTCCACCCGACCGCCGTGCGCCTCGACCAGCCCGCGCACGATGGCCAGCCCCAACCCGCCGGAGCCGGCCGGCGACCCGTTGCCCGGGTGTGGGGTACGCGCCGGCTCGCCCCGGAACGCCACGTCGAACAGCCGGGGCAGGTCCGCCTCCGGGATGCCGCCGCAGGTGTCGGCGACGGCCAGCCAGGCGACATCGCCGTCGCGCCCGGCGTTGACCTGTACGGTGCCGTCGGCCGGCGTGTACCGCACCGCGTTGAGCAGCAGGTTGCCCACCACCCGGCTCAGTTCGGGTTCGCTCGCGGTCACCGTGGGCCACCCGGAGGCGGCGGACACCAGCCGGATGCGGCGGGCGGCGGCCAGCGGCGCGGCACCGGCCAACGCGTCGGAGACCACGTCGCCCAGCGGCACCGCCGACAGCGACAGCCGCAGCGCCCCGGCGTTGATCCGGGACAGCTCGAACAGGTCGTCGACCAGCCGGGTCATCCGGTCGGTCTCCACCCGGATCCGGCGGTGGTACTCGTCGACCGTGTCCGGGTCGGCGACCACCCGGTCCTCCAGCGCCTCCGCCATCGCCCGCAGCCCGGCCAGCGGGGTCCGCAGGTCGTGCGAGACCCAGGCGACCAGGTCCCGCCGGCCCTTCTCGATCCGCCGCTCCCGGGCCCGCGCCTGGTCGGCCCAGACCGCCGCCGAGGCGAGCCGGCGGGCGAACAGCCAGCCGACCGCGAGGCTGACCAGCGCCGCCGCCGAGACGGTGATCAACACCACCTCCAGGTCGTGCGGGGAGAGGAACATCGCCTCGGCGATCACCGCCACCCCGGCCACCACCGCGCTCACCGTCATGGCCAGCAGCACCGTGACGTGCACGGTGATGGACCGGCCGCGCAGCAGTCGCAGCACCCCCGCGCCGAGCAGCCCCACCCCGCCCGACGCGGCCAGCGCCGCCCCGAAGATCAGCGCCAGGTCAGTCATCGACCGGCTCGTACCGGTAGCCGACACCCCAGACCGTGACGATACGGCGCGGGTTGGCCGGATCGTCCTCGATCTTCTCCCGTAGCCGGCGTACGTGCACGGTCACCGTGGACTGGTCGCCGAACCGCCACCCCCAGACCCGTTCCAGCAGTTCGGCCCGGGACAGCGCCCGGGTGGGATGCTGCATCAGGTGGGCGAGCAGGTCGAACTCGCGCAGGGTCAGGGCCAGCTCCCGCCCGTGCAGCCGGGCCACCCGGGGGCCGGTCGACACGGTCAACCCGCCGTCGTCGAGCACCTGCGCCGCCGCCGTGACCGGCTCACCGCCGGCCCGGCGCAGCACCGAACGGACCCGCAGCACCAGCTCCCGGGGGGAGAACGGCTTGCTCAGGTAGTCGTCCGCGCCCAGTTGCAGGCCGAGGATCCGGTCGGCCTCGTCGCCCCGGGCGGTCAACATCACGATGGGTACGCCGTCCGGCCGCTGCCGCAGCCGCCGGCACACCTCCAGCCCGTCGAGCACCGGCAGCATCACGTCCAGGACCACGAGCTGCGGCGGCGCGGCGGCCACGGCGGCGAGCGCGGCGGCCCCGTCCCCGACGTGCTCCACCTGGTAACCGGCGTGCTCCAGATAGCGGCACACCACGTCGCTGACCGTCCGGTCGTCGTCGACCACCAGCACCCGCTGCGCCACCGGCACCTCCCCCTCGTGCCGGCCAGCGTAGCCCCGCGCACCCCGGCCGCGACCCGCCGGAAACCTTGCCAGGTGCTTACGGTCCGCGCGCCTCAGGCCGCCCGGCGGTCCCGGGCCTGCGCCCCGTACGGCTGCGCCGTGACCGGGCGGGGCTCGTCGAGGTCGTCGAGCCGCAACCGCCACCGGGACCGGCCGGTACGCCGTGGATGCGACGGGCCGGCCGGACGCGGACCCAGCCGGTACAGCAGCACCGTGATCAGGTAGCCGCCGACCAGGAACCCGTGGCTGACCAGCCGGGGCACCGCCACCTGCGCGGTGACCAGGTCGTTGACCGACAGCAGGACCAGGGTGGCGACGAAGGCGCTGAGCATCGGCAGCAACCCGGCCGGCGGGGTACGCCGCAGCGCGACGAAGAGGAAGCCGGCACCCACCGCCACGTTCCACGCCGCCGACTCGTGCCACAGGTGCTGCCCGGCCGGATGCAGGTGCTCGGCGTTGACACCCTGACCCACCTGGGCCAGCCCCAGGGCGAGCTGGACCGCGCCGAGCAGGCCCAGCGCCACCCGCAACCCGGTGACCAGCCCACCGGGCCACCGCACGACGCGCCTGGGGGCCGGTGGCGGCACGGCCGCGAGGATCGACTCGGTCAGGTCGGGTGCCGTCGCCGTCACCACCCGGGTCCGGGCCCGTCGCGTCACCATCGCGGCGACCCCGTGCCAGGCGCGGCAGTCCGCGCAGCCGTCGAGGTGCGCCTGCACCGCCACCCGCTCCTCGGCGGTCTCCTCCCCGTCGAGCTGGGCCGACAGGATCTCCCGCCACGCTGCGCACCGCATCGGGCGATTGTCGCTCATCCCGGCACCCCGTCGGGGCAGCGCTCCGACAGGGCGTACCGCATCAGCACCACGTCGCCGATCTGGCGTACCTCGGCGAGCCGGGCCCGCCGGCCCGGATGCCACGGGAACGCGCCGTCACCGACGAACCGGGGGGCCCGCCGGTCGCCGACGAAGAACGGGGCGACCACGAGGTGCAGCTCGTCGGCGAGGCCGGCGGTGAGGAACTGGGCGTGCACCGACGCGCCGCCCTCCACCATCAACCGCTGCACCCCCCGGCCGGCCAGGTCGGCCAGCACCCGGGCCGGGTCCAACGGGTCACCCGCGTCGACCACGGTGGCCAGCCCGGACAGCAGCTCGGTGGTCTTGTCCACCGCCGGCCCGGCGCAGTAGACGACCTTCTCGGCGTCCCCCACGGTGAAGAACCGGGCCTGCGGGTCCAGCAGCCCCCGGGCGGTCATCGTCACCTTCACCGGCGACGGCGGCAACCCGGCGGCCTGGCGGGCGGCCCGCAGCCGCGCCGAGCGGACCATCAGCCGCGGATCGTCGGCCCGGATCGTGCCCGCGCCGACCAGGATCGCGTCACACCCGGCCCGGACGGCGTCGATGCGCTCCATGTCCTCGGCGTTGGACAGCAGCAGCCGCTCCCCGGTGGCGTCGTCGATGTAGCCGTCGATCGACGTGGCGCAGCTGAGCAGCACGTACGGCCGCCCGGTCGACGCCGGTACGGCGGTGGCCGTTGTCGCCGGTACGGCGGTGGCCGCCGCACCGGCCGGTACGACACCCATCTCAGTTCAACGACGGCAGGTCGACGGCCCGGGCGGCGGCCCGGCTGGCCTTCGCCGCCAGGTAGTCGGCGTTGGCGGGGGAGAGGAACACCCCGGTCGGCACCACCTCGGCGACCGCCACCCCCAGCCGGGTCAACTGCTCGGCCTTGTCCGGGTTGCTGCTCAGCAGCACCAGCTCCGGCACCCCGAGCACCGCCAGCATCTGCGCGGCGGCCCGGTAGTCCCGTTCGTCCTCGTCGTGCCCGAGCGCCACGTTCGCCTCGTAGGTGTCCAACCCGGCGTCCTGCAGGGCGTACGCGTCCAGCTTCGGGTAGAGGCCGATGCCGCGCCCCTCCTGCCGCAGGTAGAGCAGGAAACCACCGGCGTCGGAGATCCGCTGCACCGCCTCGCGCAGCTGCGGGCCGCAGTCGCAGCGCTGGCTGCCGAAGACGTCCCCGGTGAGGCACTCGCTGTGCGGGCGGACCAGCGGCGCCGCCCCGCCCGCCGCGTGCCGGCGCAGCGCGCCCGCCCAGTCGCCCAGCCCGAACGCCAGGTGCTCTCGCCCGTCCACCAGCCCCTCAAAGGAGAAGACCCGAGCCGTGGTGGCGTACCCGTCGGGGAACCGCAGCGGGACCGTGACCTGTGTCCGGACCGTCGCGGCCGGCAGTGCGTCGTACATGTGTCTCCTCTGTCAGGCGCTGCCGGCCAACCCGGCAGCGGGTACCGGTGAGGAACCACCCTGGCTTCCCACCGTACGGTCACCCGGTCGTCCGCGCAGCGCGGACGGGCGACCCCGCAGCACCAGCACGGCGGCACCCGGCAGGGCCGCCACCAGCACCAGTGCTCCGTACACCAGGGCGGTCGCCACCCCCTCGGCGGCACCCAGGCCGGCCGCCCCGAACGCCCAGGCGGCGACGCCCTCGCGCGGGCCGAAACCCGCCATGTTGGCGGGCAGGCCCATCGCCAACAATGCCAGCAGCGTCAGCGGCACCAGCACCGCCAGCGGCGCGGTGACCCCGGCCACCCGGGCCGCGAGCACGAACGTCGCCAGGTGGCAGCCGACCACCACCGTCGAGGCCAGCAGCACCCCCGGCCCGGTCCGCCGGCCCAGCAGGCCGGCCCGCACGTCGGCGACGGCGGCGCGCAGCGCGCGGGCCCGCCGCGACGGCCCCGACCGGGGCAGCACCCGCACCAGCACCACCAGCACCAGGCCCACCGCCACCGCCACCGCCGTCACCGTCGGCAGGTACGGCCGCACCGGCGACGGCAGCGCCAGCAGCAGCGCCGCCGCCAGCACCACCTGGACGAGCTGCCCGGCGGTCCGCTCCCAGACCACCGCGCGCACGGCCCGGCCCAGGTCACCGGCCTCCCGGCCGTGCCGCACCGCCCGGTGCACGTCGCCGAGCACCCCGCCGGGAAGCGTCGCGTTGAGGAACACCGCCCGATAGCAGTCGGCCACCGCCGTGCCCAGCGGCAGCCGGATGCCGAGCGCCTCGGCGACCAGCCGCCACCGCCACGCGCAGCCGACCGTGGCCAGCGCGCCCAGGGCCAGCGCGCCCAGCACCGCCGGGGCGTCGATCCGGCGCAGCCCGGCCAGGGCCGGACCGGTGCCCAGCCACCACAGCAGCGCGCCGACCAGTGCCACCCCGCCCAGGTTGCTCAGCCAGGCCCAGGCGGTACGGGCGCGGGCGGGTGACGTGCCGGTGGCGTCGGATGACACGCGGTTCCTCCTCCGGAGATCCTGTCCCTTCTCACGTACCGGCCGGCGAACCGGTTCATTCCACCCCGGCGAGCAGGTCGTCGTGGCCGACGGTGACGGTGAGCCGACCGGCCGCCGCCTCGGCCCGCCGCCACCGGGCGTACCTGGCTGTCCGGTCGGCCAGGTCGGGGCGCTGGGCGACGGCCGCCTCCAGCCAGCCGTCGAACCACTCCACGATCAGTTCCGCCCGCTGCGGCCCGAGCCGCCACGGGGTCTCCCGCACGGTCACCGGCATCCCGTGCCGGGCGAACTCGGCGACGGTCACCCCGGCGGCGTCCGGGCCGAGCAGCACCCGGCCGTCGACCGTACGCCGCTGGTGGGCGTCGAAGGCGGCGGCGACCTCGGCGTCCAGCGGGTCGGCGGGGTCGAACCGGACCCGACCGACCACCGAGAGCACGAACAGGCTGGGGCAGCCGACGCCCGCGCAGGCGGCCACGATCCGGGCGATCTCGTCGGCGGTGAGCATGTCCAGCAGCGCCGACGCGGTGACCAGGTCCGCGTCGGCCAGGTCGGCGGGGGTCAGCCGGGTGATGTCGCCCTGCCGGGTGGTCACCTCGACCGGGGTGCCGTCGCCGGCCACCGGCACCGCCGCGCCGGCCCGGTCGAGCAGCCCCGGGTCCCGGTCGTGCAGCACCCAGCGCTGCGGGCCGGGCAGCAGCGGGGCCAGCCAGCGCAGCATCGACCCGGTGCCGCTGCCCAGGTCGTGCACCACCCACGGCCGGTCCCCGCGCAGTGACGTGACCGATCCGACGCCGGCCACCAGCATCCCGGGCCCGCCCTCACCGGCCGGCGACAGGCCCGGCGTACCGGCACCGGCGGTCGGTCCGGTGCCGGTGAGCCGGGCGCGGAGCAGGTCGACCAGCTCCCCGCTGCGGGCGTCGGCGTCGGCGGGTTCCCGCAGCCGCAGCCAGTCGGCGAACGGTTCGGTGGCGTACGCGGTCATGTCCTCACTCCGTCCAGCACCTGGGAGATGATCGTCACGGTGGCCGGCCAGCCGGGCAGGTCGGCCCGCCGGCCCCGGGCCGCGTGGCGTAGCCGGTCCCGCAGGTCGGCCGAGTGCAGCCAGCGGCGCAGCGCCCCGGCCAGCGCCACCGGGTCGTCCGGCGGCACCAGCACCCCGGGCGCGGCACCGTCGCCGGCCCGGCCCAGCGCCTGCGGCACCCCGCCGACCGTGCTGCCCAGCACCGGGATCCCCCGGGCCAGGGCCTCGACCACCACCATCCCGTAGGTCTCGGCCCGCGACGGCAGGACCAGCAGATCCGCCCCCGCGTACGCCGCGTCCAGCGCCGGCCCGGTCACCGGTCCGTGCCAGCGCACCCGCCCGGCCAGCCCGTCCCGGTCCGCCCGCTGCCGCAGCCCGGCCACGAAGGCCGGGTCACGGTCCAGCGCGCCCACGCAGTCCAGCGTCCATGGCCTGTCGACCAGCCCGGTCAACGCGTCGACCAGCACGTCGTGCCCCTTGACCGGGGTGACCGCCGCGACGCACAGCAGCGCGGTGCCGGCGGCCGTGCCGGGGGCGACGTCGGCCGGGTCGACCCCCGGGGTGGCCACCGTCACCCGGGCCGGGTCGATCCGGTGCCGGGCCAGCAGCAGCTCCCGGGTCCAGCCGCTGGTGGTGACGAGCGCGTCGGCCAGCGGCAGGGCACGCGCCTCGGCGTCGTCGCCCAGCGGCATGTGCACCAGCACCACCTGGCGCAGCCGGCCGGCCTGCGCCGCCAGCAGCTCCGGCACGGTCGAGGCGACCAGCCCGTCGTAGAGCACCGGCATCCCGTCCGGCAGGGCCGCGAGCACCCCGGCCAGCCGCGCCCGCGCCGCCTCGTCGGGGTGCGGCCACTTTCCGGGTACGCCGTGCTCGTGCACCGTCCAGCCGGCCGCCCCGAGACCGGCGCAGACCCGCCTGTCGTACGCGTTGCCGCCGCTGGGGGTGGCCGGGTCGTCGATGTCGCCGGGCAGGACGACGTGCACCGCCCGCACGGGCTACAACGACCGCTCGTAGCTGGCCCAGGCGATGTGTGACTCGTGCAGGGTGACCGTGATCCCGGCCAGTTCCCGGGCGCCCGCGCCCAGCCCACCGGCCTGCACCCGGTCGGCGAGCCGGTCGGCGATGGTCCGGCACAGCACCTCGGTGGTGGTGTTCTGCCCGGCGAACGCCGGCTCGTCGTCGAGGTTGCGGTACGTCAGGTCGGCCAGCACCGCCTTCAGCTCGTCGGTCGCCCGGCCGATGTCCACCACGATGCCGTCGTCGTCGAGTTCGGTGCGGCGGAAGGTGGCGTCGACGACGAAGGTCGCCCCGTGCAGCTTCTGCGCCGGCCCGAACACCTCCCCCCGGAAGCTGTGGGCGATCATGATGTGGTCCCGTACGGTCACGCTGAACACGGTGTCTCCTCGTCGTAGCTGATCAGATGGCACAGCGCGGGCAGCTCCCCCGAGGCCAGCCGGGCGAGCACGGCGGGCAGCTCCGCGAAGCGGGACCGCCCGGTCAGCAGCGCGTCGAACACCGGGTCGGCGAGCAGCTCCAGGGCGAGCGTCAGCCGGTCGGCGAAGTCCCGCCGGGACGCCCGCGCCGGGGAGACCGTGCCGACCTGGCTGCTGCGGATCGTCAACCGGCCGGCGTGGAACGCCCCGCCCAGCGACAGCTCCACCGGCCGGTCGCCATACCAGCTCAACTCGACCACGGTGCCCTCCGGGGCGAGCAGGTCCAGGCTGCGCTGCAACCCGGCGGCGGTGGCGCTGGCGTGCACCACCAGGTCCCGGCCCCCGGTCGCCGCCGCAGGCAGGGCGAAGTCGACCCCCAGCGCCGCGGCGACCGCCGCCCGCGCCGGATCGGCGTCGACCAGCTCCACCCGCACCCCGGGGAAGCGGGCCAGCAGGGCCGCCACGCTGCACCCCACCATCCCGCCGCCGACCACGCTGACCCGGTCACCGACCAGCGGCGCGGCGTCCCACAGCGCGTTGACCGCCGTCTCCACCGTGCCGGCGAGCACCGCGCGGGCCGCCGGCACGTCGTCCGGCACCGGGGTCACCGCCGACGCCGGCACCACGTACGCGCTCTGGTGCGGGTGCAGGCAGAACACTGTCCGTCCGCGCAGCGCCGCCGGCCCGGCCTCGACCACCCCGACGCTGAGGTAGCCGTACTTGACCGGGGCGGGGAAGTCGCCCTCCTGGAACGGGGCGCGCATCGCCGTGTACTGGCCCGGTGGCACACTGCCGGTGAACACCAGCGTCTCGGTGCCGCGGCTCACCCCGGAGTAGAGGCTGCGGACCAGTACCTCGTCGGGGCCGGGCGTGGGCAGGGTCACCGGCCGCAGCTCACCGACGCCGGGGGAGCGGAGCCAGAAGGCCCGGGCATCGTGGATCACGCGGGTTTTCTCCTCTTCTGCCGGCGGAACCGAACGAAACGGCCGCGTCCTGCGTACCCACTGCCGAGGTCGTCGATCATAAACACGGAGGCAGGGTGTCCAGGGTTCGAACCGGTCCGGTGCTCGGCCTGACCGCACAGACCGTCCTGCTGGCCGGGCTGGCCGCGACCGTCGGGCTCGACGTCGCCGGCTGGCTGGCCGGTCTCGGGTACGGCGTGGTCACCTGCGTCGCGTTGCAGCGTGGCCTACGCCGTCGGGGCGTCGACCGGCTCGGGCCGGCCGACCGGGTGACGCTCGCCCGGGGGGTGCTGGTCGGCGGGGTGACCGCCCTGGTCGTCACCGGGTTCTCCGGCCCGACCCCGCTTTCGGTGCTGGTGCCGATGACGGCGGTGGCGCTGGCCCTGGACGCGGTGGACGGCTGGGTGGCCCGACGCACCGGTACAGCCAGCGCGCTCGGCGCACGCTTCGACATGGAGGTCGACGCGTTCCTCATCCTGGTGCTCAGCGTCCAGGTGGCGCCGGTGGTGGGGCCGTGGGTGCTCGCCATCGGTGGCCTGCGGTACGCCTTCGTCGTCGCGGGCTGGCTGCTGCCCTGGATGCGGGGGACCCTGCCGCCGCGCTTCTGGCGCAAGGTGGTCGCCGCCACCCAGGGGGTGCTGCTGCTCGTCGTCGCCGCCGACGTGCTGGCCCGGCCGGTGACCGCCGTGCTGGCCGCGGTGTCGTTGGCGCTGCTGGTCGAGTCGTTCGGCCACGACGTCGGCTGGCTGTGGTGGCACCGGTCGACCCGGCCCACCCCGGCGGTCGCCCCGACGTCCGCCACACCGGTCCCGGTCGCGCTGGTGCCGTCGGTCGTGGCGCTGCCGTCCGTACCATCGGTGCGGCCCCGGGTCGACGCCGTCACCGACCGGTCGTTCGTCGCCCACCA
Source organism: Micromonospora humida (assembly GCF_016901255.1). Taxonomy (NCBI): domain Bacteria; kingdom Bacillati; phylum Actinomycetota; class Actinomycetes; order Micromonosporales; family Micromonosporaceae; genus Micromonospora; species Micromonospora humida. Next base: position 220,862 of record NZ_JAFEUC010000001.1, on the reverse strand, counting down.
GCCGGTCTGAGCCTCACCCGCCGACCCGGCCGTGCGCCGGGGCCCTCCCCAGGAAGGACCATCCGGAGTGTCGTTGTTGTCACGTCTGCGTCGCCCGAGCACGGCAGCCGAGCCCACCGGGGACGCCGGGCCGTCCGGGGTCGACGCGTTCGCCGGGCCCGCCGACGGGGTCGACGGGCCGGACGTCGCCGCCGGTCCGACGCCGCCGGACGGGGCGGGCCGGGGACGGTGGCGTACGGTCGCCGGGCGGGTGACCACCGTGCTGGCCGGGCTGCTGGTCCTGGCGGTGCTGACCGCGCCGGGCCGGTTCGACCAGCTCACCCCGATGGCGTTCCTGCGGGTGCCGGTCGAGGCGCTGGTCGCCGCCGCCCTGCTGCTGGCGCTGCCCGGCCGGGCCCGGCGACCGGTCGCGGTGGCGGTCGGGGTGGCGCTGGGGCTGGTGGCCGTCGTCAAGGTGCTCGACCTGGGCATGTCGGCCAGCTTCGCCCGCCCGTTCGACCTGGTCCTCGACTGGGTGCTGCTGGACGACGGCTACGCCTTCGTCACCGACTCGGTGGGCACCGGCGGTGCGGTCGCCGCCGCCGTCGCCCTGGTCGCCCTGGTGGCGGCCCTGCTGGTGCTCACCACCCGGTCGGTGCTGCGGCTGACCCGGCTGACGACCGGGCACCGTCGCACCGCCGTCCGGGTGGTGGCCGGCCTGACCGCCGTCTGGGTGGCCGCCGCGACGCTCGGGGTGCCGGTCGCCGACTCCGGCACCGCGATCCTGGTCGGGCAGCACGTCGGTCAGGCCGGTGCGGGCCTGCGGGACCGGCGGGAGTTCGCCGACCAGGTGGCCCGGGACGCCTACCGGGACACCCCGGGCGACCAGCTGCTCACCGCGCTGCGCGGCAAGGACGTGGTGCTGGCCTTCGTGGAGAGCTACGGCCGGGACGCCGTCGAGGACCCGGAGTTCGCCGATGGGGTCGGGCCGGTGCTCGACGGGGGAACGAAACGGCTGGCCAAAGCCGGGTTCACCGCCCGTAGCGGATTCCTCACCTCGCCCACCTTCGGCGGGGGAAGCTGGCTGGCCCACGACACGCTGCTGTCCGGGCTGTGGATCGACAACCAGCAGCGGCACGACAGCCTGCTGGCCAGCGACCGGCTGACCCTCAACAAGGCGTTCCAGCGGGCCGGTTGGCAGACCGTCGGGGTGATGCCGGCGGCCACCTCACCCTGGCCGGAGGGGGCGTTCTTCGGCTACGACCGCTACCACGACGCGGCGGGGCTGGACTACCGGGGCCCGCAGTTCAGCTACGCCCCGATGCCCGACCAGTACACCCTGGCGACCTTCCAGCGCCGGGAGCGGACCCCCGGCCACGCCCCGGTCATGGCGCAGATCCCGCTGATCTCCAGCCACTCCCCGTGGGGGGCGATCCCCCGGATGCTCGACTGGGAGCACGTCGGGGACGGCTCGATCTACCGCCGGCCGACGTCGGTGGCGTTCAACCCGAAGGACGTGGTGGGGCGCAGCACCACCGAGGTGCGCACCGGCTACCGGCGGGCCATCGAGTACTCGCTGAACAGCCTGATCTCCTACGTCGAGACGTACGGCGACGACGACACGGTGCTGGTCTTCCTCGGTGACCACCAGCCGTCCCCGCTGGTCACCGGCCCGAACGCGAGCCGGGACGTGCCGATCACCGTGCTCGCCCGGGATCCGGCGGTGCTGGCCCGGGTGTCCGGCTGGGGCTGGCAGGAGGGGCTGCGTCCCGGGCCGGACGCCCCGGTGTGGCCGATGGACACGTTCCGCGACCGGTTCCTCGCCGCGTTCGGCCCGCAGCCGCCCGCCCACGTCGCCGCGCCGCGCTGAGGTCCCGCGCTGACCGTCCGGTGACGCCGGACGGTCAGCGTTTCGCGGCCAACCGCACCGCGTTGCACACGTCGACCACGCCGGGCACCTGCCAGGCCACCTGGCCGGCGAGCTGCCGGGCGTCGACGTCGGGGGCGATCCCGCCGAGGATCGCCACCCGGTTCTGCACGGTGACGGTGATCCGCCGGGCCCGCAGGCCGACCCCGCCGACGATCCGGTACGCCACCTCGGCGGCCAGCCGGACGTCCTCCCCGGGCGGGCCGGGCGGGTCGGGCTCGGGACGGAACCAGCTGTCGTCGGGCAGCGGCCACGGCATCACCATGCCGTGCTCCTCTCCCGGGGCGGTGCGGTCGCGGGGGACCGGGACCAGTCCACCGCCGCCCGGCGGGTGTCGAAGACCGGGAACACCCGGTCCAGTCGCATGGTGTGCAGCACGGTGCGGACGAACCGGGACGGCCCGGCGAGGCTGAGTTGCCGGTCACGCTGCCGGGCGTCCTGCCGGGCCCGGACCAGCTCCCCGAGCGCGGTGGAGTCGATCAGGTGCACCCGGGCCAGGTCCACCACCACGTGCCGGTCGGCCCCGACGGCCTCCGCCAGCGCGCCGTGCAGGACGTCGCCGGTGGCGAGGTCCAGGTCACCGGCGGCGGTGACGACCGCGACCTCGTCGAGGTGCTCGACGCCCAGCACGCCGAGCGGGTCGGCGTGGCGCGGGGCGCGGGTGGGTGCCGGGGCCGGTTCGGGGGCCAGTTCGCAGCGGGGGCAGCGGTGCGGCCCGGTGGCGAACGGCGAACCGGTCCAGCCCTGCTCGGCGACGAACGTCCAGACCACCTCGGCGTCGGGCAGGACGCAGGCCGGGCCACTCGCCACCGCCCCGCAGCTGTCACAGATCAGCGTCATCAGCGGTTCGTCCGGTACGACGGTCATCGGATCTCCTCCTCGAGGACGGCCGTGGCGGTCCGGTGGTCGTGGCCCGGCGCGCGGTGGTCGACCGGAGACCCCGCGCGCCGGACCACGACCGGTTCCGGTGGGTCAGGGCTCGGTCCGGCCGCCGGCGGTGCCGACGACCAGTGCCACGGCGACCCCGGCCAGGCCGACCTGCACGATCAGCTGCCGTAGCGTGAAACCGTCGCTGTCGATGCCCACCAGCCGGCTGACGATGGTGCCGAGCAGCGCGGCGACCAGACCGACGGCGAGGGTGAGCCAGAGCGGGACCTGCGTACGGCCTGCGACGACGAGGCGTCCCAGCGCGCCGATGACGAGCCCGACGACGACGGCGGCGACGATCCCGGGCACGCTCACCGGCTGTGCTCCCGGACCAGCTCCCGGGCGGGCTGCCGGTGGGCGGCGGACGGGACCTGCCCGCCGTCCACCCGCAGGGACCGTGGGGTGGTGACCATCGGCAGCACCCGGGACACCCGGGCGGCGCTCAGCACGCGCAACGCCCGGGCGCTCGGGTCCCGCAGGGTCAGCACGCCGCCGTGGCGGGTCAGTTCGCGGTGCACGTCGAGCAGCAGCCCGATCGCGGCGGCGTCGAGATGCCGGCATTCGGACAGGTCCACCACCACGTGGGCCGGGCGCAGCGCGACGAGTCGGTCGAAGACCTGCCGGGACCGGGCCAGCGCGGCCAGGTCCAGGTCGTCGGTGACGCACACCTCCACCAGCGGTACGGTGCACTCCGGGCGGGACGCTCCCACGACTCGGCCTCCTTCCACGCTCACTGTCCGGCCCCAGCCTCCGGGGTGAGGTTGGCGACCGTTGCGCGGACGTATGTCAGTTGCGTGACAAATCCCGCGTTCGCCGTGCCCGGTTCGTCATCGTCGGCGCGTACCGGGCACGATTTCCCGATGGCGGGCGTACTGGTGATCGAGGACGACGACCGGATCCGTCTGGCGCTGCTGCTGGCCCTGGAGGACGAGGGCTACCTGGCGCGCGGGGCGGCCACGGCGGAGGAGGGGTTGCGGGCGCAGCGGCAGGAGGCCGCCGACTACGTCCTGGTCGACCTGATGCTGCCCGGTCTGGACGGTTTCGAGTGCATCAGGCAGTTGCGCCGTGACGACGACGTGCCGATCGTGGTGGTCAGCGCCCGCGACGACACCCACGACATCGTCGCCGCGTTGGAGGCGGGCGCGGACGACTACCTGGTCAAGCCGGTCGCCATCAAGGAACTCTCGGCCCGGTTGCGGGCGCTGCGCCGCCGGGGCCGGACCGCCGCCGCACCGTCGGCGACGGTGCCGGTGCTGGTCTTCGGCGCGTTGGAGATCAGCCCGGAGGCCGGTGAGGTGCGCCGGTCGGGGCGACCGGTGCCGGTGACCCGCACCGAGTTCCGGTTGCTCTGCGAGCTGGCCGAGCACGCCGGCCGGGTGCTGTCCCGCCAGCAGCTGCTCAGCCGGGTGTGGGGCTACGAGACGGGCGACGAGCGGCTGGTCGACGTGCACGTGGGCCGGCTGCGGCAGAAGATCGAGGCCGATCCGGCGAACCCCCGGCACCTGGTCACCCTGCGGGGCCTCGGCTACAAGCTGCAACGATGAGGCGGCTCGGCCTGCGGGCCCGGGTCACCGCCGCGTTCGCGATCGGGGCGCTGCTGCTGTCGGCGCTGATGGCGCTGATCTCGTACGAGCTGGTGCGCCGGTCGCTGCTCGACGAGCGGGAGCGCACGGCGCTGCGGGCCGCGTACTTCGACGCGGCGGTGGTCCGGGCCGGCCTGGACACCGACACCCCGGACATCTACGAGGTGCTGCGCACCCTGGACACCGGGGGCAGCCGCCGGGCCCTGGTGCACCGCGACGGCCGCTGGTACGCCCGCACCGCCGACGAGGGCCCGTCCGGCGCGGTGCCGGCCGGGCTGATGGCGATGGTCGCCGACGGTGAACCGGCGGTGCAGCGGGTCCGGGTCGACGGGCAGCCGGCGCTGCTGGTCGGGGTGCCGCTGGCCGACTCGACCGGCTACTACGAGATCACCTCGCTGCGGGAGCTGGAGCAGACCTTCCAGGTGCTGGCGTTGGCGTTGACCGTGGTGGCGGTCACCGTGGCCGGCTCCGGCGCGGCGCTCGGCTGGTATGCCACCCGGCACGGGCTGCGGCCGTTGACGGCGGTGGCCGACGCCGCCGAGAAGATCGCCGCGGGCGACGTGACGGCCCGGCTCGCCCCCGGCACCGATCCTGACCTGGCCCGGCTCTCCACCTCGTTCAACCGGATGGCCGACCAGGTGGCGGTCCGCATCGAGCGGGACCGGCGGTTCGCCGCCGACGTCGCCCACGAGCTGCGCTCGCCGTTGCAGACGCTGTCGGCGGCGGCGAGTGTGCTGTCCCGGCGGCGGGACCGGTTGGACGACCGGACGGCCACCGCCGCCGGCCTGGTCAGCGAGGAGATCACCCGGTTCCAGCAGTTGGTCAACGACCTGATCGAGCTGGCCCGCAGCGACCGGCCGGCGCAACGTGAGGAGGTCGACGTGGTGGCGCTGGCCCGGGACGCGTGCCGGGGTCGGGGCCTGCCCGGTTCCCTGGTGGAGGCCGGCCCGCCCGCGCCGGGACGCTGGTCGGTCGACCCCCGGCGGCTGGAGCAGTTGCTGGTCAACCTGCTGGACAACGCGGTCCGCTACGGCGGCGGCCCGGTCGCGGTGCGGCTGTGGCTCTCTGACGGCACGGGGGTGGTCGAGGTCGACGACGCCGGCCCGGGGGTGCCGGTGGCCGACCGGGAGGTGGTCTTCGACCGGTTCGTCCGGGGTCGGGCCGCGCACGACCGGGCCGGCGGCGACGGGACCGGCCTGGGCCTGGCGCTGGTCGCCCAGCACGCCGCCGCCCACGGTGGACGGGCCAGCGTGTCCGACCGGCCCGGCGGCGGCGCCCGCTTCCGGGTGGAGCTGCCGGGGAGCCGGCCGTGACCCGCCGGATGGCGTCGACGCTGGTGGCGGTGCTGCTGCTCGCCGGCTGCGGGGTGCCGGCCGACCAGCAGCCCCGGGCGGTGCAACCGCCGTTCGGCCCGCCCGCGGCCCCGGCCGCGAGCAGCGCCCCGGGCCGGGTGGAGCAGGCGTTCTGCCTGGTCCGCAGCGGTCAACTGGTGCGTAAGGTCCGGCAGGTCGACGCGGCCGACGGGGTGGACGGGCACCTGCGTCGCCTGCTCGCCGGCCCCACCCGGGCCGAACGGGCGGTCGGCCTGAGCACCGCCCTGCCCGGGGCGGTGCACGTGCTCGGCGCCCGGCTGGTCGACGGGCGGGCCCAGGTGGAGGTGGAGCCGCCGGGGGAGGAGTCCGGTCGCAGCGACGAGGTGCTGGCCTACGGGCAGATCGTCTGCACCCTGGACAGCCGCCCCGACGTCGCCGGGGTGTCGTTCCTGCTGCGCGGCCGGCCGTTGGAGGTGCCCCGCGCCGACGGCTCGCTGTCGACCGGACCGCTGACCGCAGCCGACTACCCGGCGCTGACCGGCCCGGACTGACGCCCGCGCCGGGCCCGGGGCACGACCAGCGGGGTGCCCGTCTCCGGGTCCTCGACGATCCGGCAGGGCAGCCCGAACACCTCCTCGACGAGGGCGGCGGTGACCACCTCACGCGGGTCGCCCTGGGCCACCACCCGACCGTCGCGCATGGCGATCAGGTGGGTGGCCCAGCGGGCGGCGTGGTGCAGGTCGTGCAGCACCGCGACCAGGGTCCGGCCCTGCTCCTCGTGCAACCGGGCGCACAGGTCGAGCACCTCGATCTGGTGCGCGACGTCCAGGTAGGTGGTGGGTTCGTCGAGCAGCAGCAGGGAGGTCTGCTGGGCCAGCGCCATCGCGATCCAGACCCGCTGCCGCTGCCCGCCGGAGAGTTCGTCGACGGGTCGTGCGGCCAGCTCGGTGACGCCGGTGGCGGCCATCGACTCGGCCACCACCCGCTCGTCCTCGACCGACCACTGCCGCAGCAGTCCCTGGTGCGGGTAGCGGCCCCGGGCGACCAGGTCGGCCACGGTGATGCCCTCCGGCGCGACCGACGACTGCGGCAGCAGGCCGAGGGTGCGGGCCACCTCCCGGGACCGCATCGTGTGGATGTCCCGGCCGTCGAGCAGCACTGTGCCGGCGGTCGGCCGCAGCGTCCGCGCCAGGGCCCGCAGCAGGGTGGACTTGCCGCAGGCGTTGGGGCCGATCACCACCGTGAACGACCGGTCGGGCACGGCCACCGTCAGGTCCCGGGCCACCACCCGCCGTTCGTAGGCCAGGGTCATCCCGACCCCGCCGAGTCGACTCGTCACCGCGTCCTCCTCAGATCCGTGCCGCGCGACGGCGCGTGGCGAGCAGCCACACCAGGTAGGCCCCGCCGATCAATCCGGTGACCACCCCGACGGGGAGTTGGTGGCCCTCGATGGTGCGCTGGGCGGCCAGGTCGGCGGCGAGCAGCAGCACCGCCCCGGTGGCGGCTGCGGTGGCCAGGTTCGGCCCGGGTGCCCGGGTGAGCCGGCGGGCCAGGTGCGGCGCGACCAGGGCGACGAAGGACACCGGCCCGGCGGCGGCCGCCGCCCCGGCGGCGAGCAGCACCGCCGCGCCGAGCAGCAGTTGCCGTACCAGCGACACCGGTACGCCGAGCGCGGTGGCGGTGTCGTCACCCAGTTCGATCAGGTTCAGCGCGCGGGCGGTGCCGGCCACCACCGGTGTCAGCAGCGCCAGCAGGCCGAGCAGCGGGACGGCCTGCGCCCAGTCCCGCCCGTCGAGGCTGCCGGTGAGCCAGAGCACGGCGCGCGCCGCGTCCATCAGCGGGGCCCGGGTGAGCAGCCACCCGTTGACGCCGGTGAGGATCGCCGTGGTGCCGATGCCGACCAGCACCAGCCGGTAGCCGTGCACGCCGTGCCGGCCGGCCACCGTCCACAGCAGCAGGCCGGTGGCGAGGCCGCCGAGCAGCGCCGCGCCGGACAGCAGTAGGGTGCCGCCACCGGCCACCACCACGACCAGCGCGCCGGTCGACGCGCCCTGGGTGACGCCGAGCACGTCGGGGCTGCCCAACGGGTTGCGGACCAGCGACTGGAGGATCGCGCCGGACAGCGCCAGGGCCGCCCCGACGCCGAGCGCGGTCACCAGCCGGGGCAACCGCAGCTCGCCGACGATGAAGTTCTCGGCGACGCTGCCGCCGCCGGTCAGCGTGCGCAGCACGTCGGCGGTGCTCATCGGATAGTCGCCGCCACCGATCGCGAGCACACCGAGGACGACGGTCAGGGCGGTGGCGACCAGTCCGACGGTCACGCTGCGGCCGCGCCAGCGTACCGAGCGGGTGCCGATGCGGACCGCCCGTGCCAGCGGCCGGGTCGGCGGGTCGGCGGGTCGGGTGCGGTTCACCGGCGGGCCACCAGACGCAGGAACAGCGGGCCGCCGAGCACGGCGGTGACCAGGCCGACCTGGAGTTCCCCGGGTCGGCCGAGAACCCGGCCGAGCACGTCCGCGCCGAGCAGCAGCACCGGGGCGAGCACCGCGGCGTACGGCAGCAGCCAGCGCAGGTCCGGGCCGGTCAGCGCACGTACCAGGTGGGGGACGAGCAGGCCGACGAAGACGATCGGGCCGCAGGCGGCGGTGGCCGCGCCGCAGAGCAGGGTGACCGCGGTGACCGTACCGGCCCGGATCAGGGCGGGGCTGGCGCCCAGCGCGCGGGCCGCGTCGTCGCCGAGGGCCAGGGCGTTGAGCGGGCGGGCCCCGGCCAGGCCGACCAACAGGCCGGCCAGGATGAACGGGGCCACCGTGGCGACGGTGGTGAAGTCGGCGGTGGCCAGCGAACCGACCGTCCAGAACCGCAGCCGGTCCAGCGAGACCGCGTCGAGCAGCATCACCGCGCTGACGAACGAGTAGAGCACCGCGTTGAGGGCGGCCCCGGCCAACGCGAGCCGTTCCGGGGTGGCCTGTCGGCCGCCGCCGACGGCGTGCACCGCCACCGTGACGACCACTGCTCCGAGCAGGGCGAACCAGATCCAGCCCCGGACCGTGGCGACGCCGAGCAGGGCGGTGGCGGTGGCCACGGCGGCGGATGCGCCGGCGTTGATGCCGAGCAGGCCGGGGTCGGCGAGCGGGTTGCGGGTGAGCGCCTGCATGAGTGAGCCGGCCACGCCGAGGGCCGCGCCGGCGAGCAGCCCGAGCAGGGTCCGGGGCAGCCGCATCTGCTGCACCACCGCGTGTTCGGGGGAGCCGGGGGAGACCAGGCCGTGCCACACCTCGACGAGGGTGAGTTGCTTCGCGCCGACGGCGATGCTGAGCACCGTCACGGCGACGAGGAGCAGCAGGCCGGTGCCGAGCCCGGCGGCCCGGACGCCGACGCGCCGCCGGGTCGACGCCACGCCCGGTGCAGCGGTGGGTGAGGGTAGGGTGGCGGACAGTGTCGGCTCCAGGGGGGCGAAAGAGCGGCGCACGCCGGTTTGACAGTGACTTAGGTTAGGTTAGCCTAACCCTGCTGTCGCGGATCGTCACGGTCCGGGCCTGACCGAAAGACGTCGTATGTTGCCTTCCTCGTCCTCCCCCCGCCTGTCCCGCCGGGCACTGCTCGCCGCCGGTGGCGGCGCCGCCCTGACCGCGTTCCTCGCCGCCTGCGGCGGAGGCGACGACCCTGGCAAGCCCGCCGGGAACGGCCCGGCCGGTCCGTGGAGTTTCACCGACGACCGCCAGCGCAGGGTCGAGGCGGCCAGCGCGCCGACCCGGGTGGTCGCCTTCACCGGGGTGGCCGCCGCGCTCGTCGACTTCGGACTCGACTCCGCGCTCGTCGGGGTGTTCGGCGAGACCACCCGCACCGACGGCTCCCGCGAGCCGCAGGCCGGCGACCTCGACGTCGACAAGGTCACCGTGCTGGGCAACGTCTGGGGTGAGTTCAACGTGGAGAAGTACGCCGCGCTGCGCCCCGAACTGCTGGTCACCCACATGTACGACCCGGACGCCCTCTGGTACGTCCCCGACGAGAGCCGCGACAAGATCCTCAAGCTCGCGCCGAGCGTGGCGATCGCCACCGCGCGCACCCCGATGACCCGCCCGATCGAACGCTACGCCGAACTGGCCCGCTCCCTCGGCGCGGACCTGTCCGCCACGAAGGTCACCACGGCCAAGACCCGCTTCGAGGCCGCCGCCGAGCAGGTGCGGGCGGCGGTCAAGGCCAACCCGGGCATCCGGGTGATGGCCTCCTCGGGCAGCCCCGACCTGTTCTACGTCTCCAACCCGAAGGTCAGCACCGACCTGATGTACTTCGCCGAGCTGGGTGTGGACATCGTGGTGCCGGCCAAGCTGGAGGCCGGCGACTACTTCGAGGCGCTGAGCTGGGAGAACGCCGGCAAGTTCCCGGCCGACCTGATCCTGCTGGACAACCGCTCCACCGCGTTGCAGCCCAAGGACCTCGCGGCCAAGCCCACCTGGGCGCAGCTTCCGGCCGTCAAGGCCAACCAGGTGACCCCGTGGGACGCGGTGCCCCGCTTCTCGTACGCGGGCGCGGCCCCGCTGCTGGAGAACCTGGCCACCGCGATCCGCTCCGCCAAGCGCCTCAGCTGACTGCCGGGTCAGGTCCTCGGCAGCCTGCCGGCGCGGTCCGGGGGCGGGACAGGGAGAAGACATGCCGCGTCCCCCTCACCCGCCCGGTGCGCCAGCCGCCGGGGGCGAGGGGGACGGCGATCGACGGGTCAGGCCGCCTCGACGGTACGCGTGCGCCGCGCGGGCCGGCCGGGCTGCTCCCGTACGGTGCGTCGGTCGTCGATGACGCCGGTCGTCACGTCGCCGGCCATGGTCAGCGCCCGGTGGGCGTTGCGCGCGGCGTCGCAGGGCCACTCCTGGTGTTCGCAGAGCAGGTTGTCGCAACGCCCGCCCTGGTCGGGATGGTGCGCGTCGATCACGTCGAGGGCCATCCGCCACAGGAGCGGATCGGTGACCCCGGCGGGAACGGCGGCTCGGGTATGTCGCTGCGGGCGGTCGGTGTCGGGCACGGTCTCCCCCTTTGTCGGTACCGAAGAAGAGTCTCCACCCCGCGCGCAAGCGAAACCAACCGCCCCGGGTGGGGATGACCACCGCCACGCTGCGGAACTGTCCGACAGCGTGACCGTTCGTGCCCCCATTTCGGGTAAATCCGTGTGCCGCGTTCGCGGGAAAAGACGATGGGTGCGGGCGGGTCGGCCGGGGGAGGATGCGGGCATGCTGTTGATCGTCCCCGCCGACCCGCTGCGTCCCCGTCGACCGGACCCGCACTTCGCGCCGGAGGCGCAGGCCGCCCGGGCGGCCGGGCACCCGGTCGCCGTCGTCGACCACGACGCCCTCGCGTCGGGGCGGGACGTCACCCGGGCGGTCGCCGGGGTGCCCGCGGCCGACGACGCGGTCTACCGGGGCTGGATGCTCTCCGCCGCCCGGTACGCCGGCTTCGCCGGGGCGCTGCGCGCCCGGCAGGTCACCCTGCGCACCGACCCCGACCGGTACCGCCGCGCCCACGAGCTGCCCGGGTGGTACGCCAAGGCCGCGGCGCTCACCCCGCAGTCCCGCTGGACGGTCGGCGTCGACCGGGCCGACTTCGACCGCGCCCGTACCGCGCTGGGCGGCGGTCCGGCGGTGCTGCGGGACTGGACCAAATCCGTCAAGCACCACTGGCACGAGGCGTGTTTCGTGCCGGAGTTGGCCGACGGTGACGCCGCCTGGCGGGTCGCGACCCGGCTGCGCGAACTGCGTGACGACGACTTCGCCTGTGGTTTCGTGCTGCGTCGCTTCGAGCCCCTCGCCGGCGTCGAGATCCGCACCTGGTGGGTGGGCGGCCGCTGTGTGCTCACCGGCCCGCACCCGGACACCCCGACGGAACTGCCCGATGTGCCGGTGGACCTCGGGCCGCTGGCCGCCGTGGTGACGGCGCTCGACCTGCCCTTCGTCACCGCCGACCTGGCGTGGCGCACCGACGGCCGGTGGCGGCTGGTGGAGATCGGCGACGGTCAGGTCAGCGACCGCCCGTCCACGATGGCACCGCAGGCCCTGGTCGCCGCCCTCGGCTGAGCCGGGTCGGCGCGGGGCGGCCCGACCCGGCGGCCCGCCCAGCCGGTGGTGATCAGGAGCAGGGCGGCGAGGTAGGTGGTCATCACCCACAGCCCGTGGCCGGGCAGCCGGACGCCCGTCGCCTCGACCCCGATCAGCAGGTCGGACAGGAGGAACAGCGCACCACCGGCGGCCACCCGCCGGGACACCCCCCAGCCGGCGGCGGCCATCAGGGCCAACGCCAGGCTGTAGCCGAGCACCGGCAGCCGCAGGTCACCCAGCCGGCCCCAGAGCAGCGCGTTGCCCGCCGCCCACAGTGCCAGGTAGCCGGCCACGGCCGGCGCGGGTGGCCGCCGGTGCCGCAGGAACGCGGTCAGGAACGCCAGTTGGGTGCCGAGGAAGCACCCCATCCCGAGCAGGAACGCGGTGCTGCCGGGCACCAGCAGCGCCACGTCACCGGCGGCCGCGCAGACCAGCCCGGTCGCCACCGGGTCCCACCGCCGGCGTACGGCGAGCAGCCAGCCGAGCAGCAGCGGGGCGAGCAGCGGCTTGGCCGCCCACTGCACGGCCGGCGCGTCGAGGGCGACCCCGGTCAGCTCGACGACGGCGGCCAGCCCGAACGCCCCGAGCCACCACCGGCCGGCCACACCGGACGCCGGCCGGCCCCGGTCGGGTCGCCGGGCGGCACGGGTGTCGCTCATCGGGCGGGCTGCCAGCCGGGACGGCCGAGGACGTGCCCGAGCCGGTGCCGCCACGAGCCGGCCCGTCGGACGTCGGCCCAGATCGCGGCGTACTCGTGGGTGGCCACCCGCAGCGGGTTGTAGGTGCCGATGTTCGTCGTCAGCCCGTACCGGACGGCGGTGTCCTCCGGGGCGAAGCTGCCGAAGAGCCGGTCCCAGACGATCAGGATGCCGCCGTAGTTGCGGTCCAGGTACTCACGGTTCGCGCCGTGGTGCACCCGGTGGTGCGACGGGGTGTTGAAGACCCACTCGACCGGCCGGGGCAGCCTGTCGATCCGCTCGGTGTGCAGGAAGAACTGGTAGAGCAGGCTGACCGACTGCTGAAGGAAGATCATCCAGGGTGGGATGCCGAGCAGCGCCAGCGGCAGCCAGAACGGCAGCGAGGTCATCGGCGTCCAGCTCTGCCGCAGCGCGGTGGACAGGTTGAAGTGCGTGCTGGAGTGGTGCACCACGTGGCTGGCCCAGAACAGGCGCACCTCGTGGTGGGTGCGGTGGAACCAGTAGTAGGCCAGGTCGTCGGCGACGAACAGCAGCACCCAGGTCCCGACGCTGGTGGGGGAGAGCTGCACCGGGGCGACGGTCCACAGCGCGACGTAGAGGCCGACGGTGAGCAGTTTCCACGGGAAGCCGATCAGTTGGCTGCCGGCGCCCATGGTGAGGCTGGTGGTGGTGTCCCGCAGCTCGTAGCCGCGTTCGTCGTCGTCCGGCGCGAACCGGTACGACCACGCCTCGACGGCGATGAGCAGCAGGAACGCCGGTACGGCGTAGAGCACGGCGGGGATCATGCGCGACGTTCCCTTCCGGGGGACGGGCGACGGGGGTGGACGCCCGGGACGGGTCGGCGGGTGGGGTGGTGCGGGTCGACCGGTGGCAGATGCCCGCCGGTCAGCCGGTCGGGCTGGTGAGGGACGCGGTGAGCAGGGTGTGTGCCTCGGTGGCGGCGTCGTCGCCCCGGCCGTCGGCGATCGCGGCGGCCAGCCGGCGGTGCCCGGCGACGTCCAGCAGTTCGGCTGCGCGTCGGGCCGGCGGCACCTCGCCGACGGCCAGCGCCCCGGCCACCAGGCTGTTGAAGGAGAGCAGGTAGGCGGTGTTGCCGCTGCCGGTGACGATGTGCCGCCACAGCGCGATGTTCGCCTCGGCCATCGCGGACAGGTCGGGGGCGAGCGCGGCGAAGCCCTCCACGCTGTCGACCACGAGCCGGCGTACCGCCCCGGTGGCCCGCACCGCGCAGCACCGGGCCGCGTCGACCCCGACGCAGGCGCGCATCTCCAGCATGTCCCGGACCAGGTTCTCCACCGGCAGCACGTCGCCGGACTGGGCGAGGGACAGGGCCAGGTCGAGGCCGGCGTGCACCCGCCAGTCCAGCACCCGGGTGACGCCACCCTGGCTGACCCGCAGCAGCCCGAGCTGCTGGAGCCGGCGCAACGCCTCCCGTACGGCGTGCCGGTTGACCGCGAACGCGGCGGCGAGTTCGCGTTCCCCGGGCAGCGGGTCACCCGGGGAGTGCCGCCCGCTGACGATGGCGTCACGGAGCTGGCCGAAGACGTGGTCGGAGACGGAGCTGCGGGGCACCGGCACGAAGGTCACGGCAGCAGTCTGGCGGCACACTGGTCAACTCGTCAACTGGTTGGACCAGTCAGGTCAAAAGAATCGGCGGCCGGGTCGGGTGACCCGGCCGCCGTCCCGACGTACCTCACCGGTGACCCCCGCCGGGTGCCCGGCAGCGGCCGTCCGGACTCAGGCCCGGCCGCGCTCCCGGCGGTAGCGGCGGATCAGCGCCGCCGTGGAGGAGTCCACGTCGGCCAGGTCCGGCGCGTCACCGGTCAGCTTCGGGGCGAGCTGGTTGGCCATCACCTTGCCCAGCTCCACCCCCCACTGGTCGAACGGGTTGATGTCCCAGACCGCGCCGCAGGTGAACACGATGTGCTCGTAGAGCGCGATGAGCTGGCCCAGCGTCGACGGGGTGAGCTTCGGCGCGATGATCGAGGTGGTCGGGTGGTTGCCCGGCATCACCCGGTGCGGCACCACCTCGGCGGGCGTGCCCTCCGCCTCGACCTGCTCCTTCGTCCGGCCGAAGGCCAGCGCGGCGGTCTGCGCGAAGAAGTTCGACATGAACAGGTCGTGCATCTCGCCCAGGTCGTGGTTGGGCTGGCTGAACGCGATGAAGTCCGCCGGGATCAGCACGGTGCCCTGGTGGATGAGCTGGTAGAAGGCGTGCTGGCCGTTGGTGCCCGGCTCGCCCCAGAAGATCTCCCCGGTCGGGTGGTCGACGGGCGTGCCGTCGAGGGTCACCGACTTGCCGTTGCTCTCCATGGTGAGCTGCTGCAGGTACGCCGGGAACCGGTGCAGGTACTGCGAGTACGGCAACACGGCGTGGGTCTGCGCGCCGAGGAAGTCGACGTACCACACGTTGATCAGCCCGAGCAGCGCCGGCAGGTTCCGCTCCACCGGCGTGGTGCGGAAGCGCTCGTCGACGGCGTGGTAGCCGGCCAGCAGCTCGCGGAACCGGTCCGGCCCGACCGCCAGCATCACCGACAGCCCGACCGCCGACGGCAGCGAGTAGCGGCCACCCACCCAGTCCCAGAAGCCGAACATGTTCTCCGGGTCGATGCCGAAGTCGGCCACCCGGCCCGCGTTGGTGCTCACCGCTACGAAGTGCTTCGCGATCGCCGCGTCGTCGTCGGCGTCCAGGCCCGATAGCAGCCAGGTCTTGGCCTGCTCGGCGTTGGCCAACGTCTCCTGCGTCGAGAAGGTCTTCGACACCACCACGAACAGGGTGGTCGCCGGGTCGAGGTCGTGGGTCTTGTCGTGGATGTCGGTCGGGTCGATGTTGGAGACGAACCGGCAGTCGATCCCCGCGTCCCGGTACGCCTTGAGTGCCTCGTACGCCATCACCGGTCCGAGGTCGGAACCGCCGATGCCGATGTTGACCACCGTGCTGATCCGCTCACCGGTGTGCCCGCGCCACTGCCCGGAGCGGACCCGCTCGCTGAACGCGGCCATCCGGTCCAGCACCCGGTGCACGTCGGCGACCACGTCCTGACCGTCCACGGTCAGCGCGGCGTCGCGCGGCAGCCGCAGCGCGGTGTGCAGCACGGCCCGGTCCTCGGTCGAGTTGATGTGCTCCCCGGCGAACATGGCGGCGATCCGGTCGGTCAGCCCGACCCGCCCGGCCAGCGCGGTGAGCAGCCCGATCGTCTCGTCGGTGACGAGGTTCTTGCTGTAGTCGACGTGCAGGTCGGCGACCTCGCCGGTGAGCCGCTCACCCCGTTGCCGGTCGGCCGCGAACAGCTCCCGCAGGTGGGCGCCGCGCATCGTCTCGGCGTGCTTGCGCAGCGCCTGCCATTCGTCGGTGGTGGTCACACTCGCAGCCATCGGGTCGATCTTCTCCTTCACGACGGTCGTCGGCGCGTGGTGCCGCCGACGGTTCGCGTCCCAGCCTGCCACCCGGGGCGCGGCCACGCGACGCGACCCGGCGCAGCGGGCGGCGCGGCGCGCCCCGCGACACGCCAATGCGACAGGTGTACGACACGCCGCCACGGCGAGACAGCCCGTCGTCGCTGACAGTAGGCTCGCCCGTGCCCCGCCCCCCTTCGGCCCGGGAGGAACCATGGCGACGGTGACCGGTCCCCGCCGTGCAGCCGGCGCGGACGAGCCCGCCGATCCCGACGCAGCCGCCGCCGACGCCGGGCTCGATCTGCCGGAGCTGGCCGACGGCGCCTGGATGCACCACGCCACCACGTTCGCGCACACCAGCTTCCGCGCGGTGGCCCGCCGACTGCCCCGGCTGGTGCGCGAGGCCGTCGCGTTGGCCTGGGCCACCAGCCGGCGCGACACCCTCGCCGCGATCGGGCTGAACCTGGCCGCCGGGGTGATGACCACCCTCGGCCTGCTCGCCACCACCGGGGTGCTGCGCGAGTTGTTCGCCGCCGGCCCGACGCCGGACCGGGTCCGGGCTGCGCTGCCCGCGCTGGTGCTGGCCGCGGCGGCGGTGGCCGCCAAGGGCACCCTGACCGTCACCGCCGGCTGGGCGCAGGCCCGGCTGATCCCGCAGATCACCTACGCGGTGGAGCTGCGGCTGTTCGAGACCACCACGGCGGTCGAGTTGGCCGCCTTCGACGACGCCGGCTTCGCCGAGGAGATGGACCGGGTCCGTGACCGGGGCACGGCCGAGGCGGCGTCCATCGTCGACCACACGGTCAACCTGATCACCGGGGTGGTGGGCGTGCTCGCCACCGCCGCCGCGGTGACCGTGATCCAGCCGTTGCTGCTGCCGTGCCTGCTGCTCGCCGCGGTGCCCGAGGCGGTCACCGCGGTCCGGATGGCCCGCCGGCAGTACCTGGACATGCTGGCCCGGATCAACAGGCGTCGCCGGATGTGGATGCTGGCCAACCTGATGGCCAACCGGCACACCGCCGCCGAGGTGCGGGCCTACCAGATGCGCGACTTCCTGCTCACCGAGTTCCGCCGGATGATGAGCGCCGAGACGGCCGCGCTGCTGCGGTTGGCCCGCGCGCAGAGCCGGACCCGGGCCGTCGGGATGTCCGTCGGCGGGGTCGCCGCCTTCGCGGTCTACGCCGTGCTCGGTGGGCTGCTGCTCGCCGGCCTGGTCGCGCTGGCCGCGGCGGCGACCGCCCTGCTCGCCCTCCAGTCGGCCCGCAGCAGCCTCGCCCTCGCCGTCTTCGCCACCAACAACCTCTACGAGGACGCCCTCTACTACCAGGACTACCGGGACTTCCTCGACCGCGCCGAGGGGCGCAGCGGCACCGCGCCGGGGCGGCCCGCCACCGGGTTCGACAGCATCGAGCTGGACCGGGTGAGCCTGCGCTACCCGGACACCGACGCCCCGGCCGTCGACGAGGTCAGCCTCACCGTCCGGCGGGGCGAGGTGGTCGCGCTGGTCGGGGAGAACGGCTCCGGCAAGACCACCCTGGCGAAGCTGATCGCCGGTCTCTACCGGCCTACCGGCGGGGCGATCCGGTGGGACGGCGTCGACGTCGCCGAGCTGGACCCGGCGTCGACCGCCGCCCAGGTGGCGGTGATGACCCAGGAGTGGTGGAAGTTCCCGTTCACCGCCGCGCAGAAC
Source organism: Micromonospora humida (assembly GCF_016901255.1). Lineage (NCBI taxonomy): Bacteria > Bacillati > Actinomycetota > Actinomycetes > Micromonosporales > Micromonosporaceae > Micromonospora > Micromonospora humida. The sequence continues at coordinate 203,263 of NZ_JAFEUC010000001.1, read as the reverse complement.
ATCCGCATCGGCCGGTACGACCGCGCCCCGGACATGACCGGGCCCACCGTCGAGGACGCCGCCCGGTCGGCCGCCGCGCACGACATGATCGCCGGGTTGCCGTTCGGCTACGACACCCTGCTGGCGCGGGAGTTCAAGAACGGCCACGACCTGTCCGGCGGCCAGTGGCAGCGGCTGGTGGCCGCCCGGGGCCTCTACCGCGACGCCCGGCTGCTGATCTGCGACGAGCCGTCGGCCGCCCTCGACGCCCGCGCCGAACACGCGCTCTTCGAGCAGTTGCGGCGGCGGCCCGACCGGACGGTCGTGTTGATCACCCACCGGCTGGCCAACGTCCGGCACGCCGACCAGATCTTCGTGATGGACCGTGGTCGGCTGGTGCAGCAGGGCGACCACGACACGTTGATGGCCGCCGACGGGCCCTACCGGGAGCTGTTCGAGTTGCAGGCGAGCGGCTACCTCGCCGCCACCGAGTAGCGGCTGCGGCGACGACACCGCCAAGACATCGATGTTCGTTGAACTCTTGGAGATGTTTCGATAGCGTCACCCTGGCAACCCCTCGACCTCGGCGGTGGCGGCTGAGCGACGACGTGGGCGGGTGTGGCCTCCGGGCGACCACACCGCCTCCCCGGCCGGCCACCGCACTCGGGCGAAGGTCGGGACGGTGCATCCCACCGTCTTGAAAGGCTTCTGCCATGAACCAGGTGTCCGCCCGCAGCAGCGGGCGTCGGACCACACCACCGCGGCTGCGTGCCGCCCTGGCCTCGATCGCCACCGGCCTGGTCGCCATCGGTACCACCGTCGTCCTCGCCGCCAGCGCCAGCGCCGGCACCACCCTCGGTGCCGCCGCCGCCGAGACGGGCCGCTACTTCGGCACCGCGGTGGCGGTGAACAGGCTCTCCGACTCCGTCTACGTCGGCATCCTGAACCGCGAGTTCACCTCGGTCACCGCCGAGAACGAGATGAAGTGGGACGCCACCGAGCCCAGCCCGAACCAGTTCACCTACGCCAGTGGCGACAAGCTGGTCAGCCACGCCGAGGCCAACGGGATGCGGGTCCGCGGGCACGCGCTGGCCTGGCACCAGCAGCAACCGCGCTGGACGGCCGTCCTGTCCGGCACCGCCCTGCGCAACGCCATGCTCAACCACGTCACCCAGGTCGCCACCCACTTCCGGGGCAGGATCGACGCGTGGAACGTGGTGAACGAGGCGTTCGCCGACGGTGGCAGCGGTGGGCGTCGTGACTCCAACCTGCAGCGCACCGGTGACGACTGGATCGAGGCGGCGTTCCGGGCCGCCCGCGCCGCCGACCCGGGCGCGAAGCTCTGCTACAACGACTACAACACCGACGGGCAGAACCCGAAGAGCAACGGCGTGTACGCCATGGTCCGGGACTTCAGGGCCCGGGGCGTGCCGATCGACTGCGTCGGCTTCCAGTCCCACTTCACCGCCCAGTCACCGGTGCCGGCGGACTACCAGGCCAACCTCCAGCGTTTCGTCGACCTCGGCGTCGAGGTGCAGATCACCGAGCTGGACATCGAGGGCTCCGGCAGCTCCCAGGCCGACAGCTACTCCCGCGTGGTCCGCGCCTGCCTGGCGATCTCCCGCTGCACCGGCATCACCGTCTCCGGCATCCGGGACACCGACTCGTGGCGGTCCAGCGCCACGCCGCTGCTCTTCGACGGCAACGGCACCAAGAAGCCGGCGTACGCCTCCACGCTGGACGCGCTCAACGCGGGCGGCACCACCGTCCCGCCGACCACGCCTCCGACCACCACCCCGCCGCCCGGTGACGGTGACTGCGCCGCGTCGGTGTCGTTGAACTCCTGGCCCGGCGGCTTCGTGGCCACCGTCAAGGTCACCGCAGGCCCGGCCGGGCTCGACGGGTGGGTGGTCAACCTGACCCTGCCGTCGGATGCCACCGTCACCGCCGTGTGGAGCGCGCAGAGCACCGGCACAGCCGGTGCCGTCAGCTTCCGCAGCGTCAGCTACAACAGCGCCGTCGGTGCGGGTGCCGGCACCGAGTTCGGCTTCCAGGGCACCGGCAGCGGTCCCACCGGCACGGCGACCTGCGCCCGCGCCTGACCGGACACCGACCCCACCTCGGCGCGGCGGCGGCGACCGTCGCGCCGGGCGGTCCGGCCGCCCGTCGCACCCGGACGGCCGACCCGATCCACGCGGCGGGGGTGGCCCGCCGCCGTCGACGCCGGGTCCCTCCGGCCGTGGGTGCCGGGCAGTCCTGCGGTCGGTGGTCCCGCCGGGTGGCGGTGCGGATGGACGGCGGGCGGGTCAGACCGCCGTCACCGGATGCCGGACCACCCCGTCGAAGAGGTAGCCGAGGTCGTTGACCCCGGCCCGGTCGGGCTGACCGCGGCCGGTCACGTCCACCGCGCGGGCCCGCAGCGTCCACCGGCCGGCGGTCGGCGGACACCACCGCGTCGACCATCGCTGCCAGGGTCCACCCCGGTCCGCCCCGACCAGGGTGGCCGGTCGCCACCCCTCGCCCGTGTCGACCTCGACGCGGTCGATCGGACCGGCCCCGGACCAGGACCGGCCGGTCAGCGTGGTCTCGACGCCGGCCGCCAGTCGGGCGTCCCAGGGCAGCTCGAACGCGCTCTTGACCGACTGGGTGCCGGCCGGCCCGCCGTCGGCCGGCTGGCCGGGACCGAACATCCGGTAGAGGCTGGTGTTCCACGGGGAGAACAGCGGGGTGGTGGAGACCTCGATCGCGCCGACCCACTTGATCGAGGAGATCCCGATCCAGCCGGGCACCACCACCCGGACCGGGAAGCCGTGGTCCGCCGGCAGCGGCGCCCCGTTCATCTCGTACGCGAGCAGCACGTCGTCGAGGGCCTTGCCGATCGGCAGCGGACGGCGTACCCGGCCGAGGTCGACACCCCCGGTGACGTACGGCGGGTCCAGGCCCTCCGGCATCACGTCCACCGCGTCGGCGGTCAACCCGGCATGCCGTAGCACGGTGGCCAGTGGCACGCCGCGCCAGCGGGCCACCCCGACGCCCCCGAGCCGCCACTGCACCCCGGAGGCCGGGGTGTCCTGCTGGCTGGCGAAGAAGTGCCGCCCGTTGCCGGCGCACTCCACCAGCGCGGGCAGCTCGACGGCGGGCAGCGCGCGCAGGGCGGCGTAGTCGAACTCGACCGGGGCGTCCCGGGTCGGGGCGGCACGCAGGCCGTCGCCGTACAGCCGCAGTCGCCAGGTGTCGGCGTCGATGCGCGGGGTGTGGGTGTGGTTGCGGACGAAGAACCTGTCGTTCGGCACCACGTACCCCCGGCCGGCCATCGCCTCCCAGCGCATCTCGGCGTTGCCGTCGCGGGGCGTGAGCAGCGCGGGGTCGAGCGGCTTGACGATGCCCGGGTCCGCCCCGACCGGCCCGGCGGCGGGCGCGACGGGCTCCGGTGCGTCCTCGGCGGCGGCGAGGGCGCTCATCGCCGTGCCCAGCGCCACCAGGTCGGCGCGGGACACCCCGTCGGCGCGGGCCTGGCCGGCCAGCCACTGCCGGGCCCGGCGGGCGTCGTGGTCGGCCTCGTCGTACGACGCAACGGTGGACACCGGGGCTCCTTCGGCTCGGCGACGGTAACTCCTATTGAATCAGTAGGAGTTGTCGCCTGGGAGAGCCACTGGCCGACCGGGGCCGGGGCCATTCGGTCAGATGGCGGCGGCCAGCGTCACCACCCCCGCCGCGACCAGCACCCCCGCCCACAGCCGGTCCACGTTGAACCAGGCCCGGCGCAGCACCCCGACCCCCAGCACCTCGTACACCAGCAGCGCGACGGTCGACGCGACGGCCAGCATCGCCACGGTGTGCGCCCCGGCGGCGGCCAGTCCGCTCAGCGCTCCGGCCGGCGCCGCCGCCAGGTGCCCGGCGTGCCCGCCGGCCGGCGGGTCGGCCAGCAGCACCGGCAGCAGCATCAACCCGGCACCGTGCGCCGACGACATCAGGAACGACCAGCCGGCCACCTGCGCCGACGACAGCCGCATCCCGGCCCAGCGGAAGTGCCGCCGGGACAACAACCGCCACAGCCCGAACCCGACCAGCGCCGTCCCGCCGGTCACCGTCAGCGCGGTGCTGGCGGTGACCGAGCGGGTGGCGGAGACCAGTGCGGCGACCACCGCCACCGAGGCCAGGTGACCCGCCGCGACCGGGGGCAGCGCGGCCAGCAGCGCCGCCCGGCGACGCTCCTGCAACCCCCGGGCGACCGCGAGGAGCCACCCCATCGCCGGGTTCAACCCGTGGAACGCGCCGAGCGCCGCGACCGCCAGCAGGGTCCGCCCGGTCACGGGAAGCAGTACGAGTCGGAGCTGGCGTCGCCGCCCTGCAACCGGGTCTGGTGCACCCGCAGCCCCCGGAACTGCTCGCCGTGCGGGAAGAACCGCACGTCCGGGGTGAGCCCGCCGCGTTCCGGGTCGACGTCCAGCTTGGCCAGCCACGCGCCCACCCCGTCGGGATAGAACTGGTCGTCCCAGGAGCCGTAGAGCGAGTTGCTGACGTAGACCCGCCGGCCGTCCCGGCTGATCTCCACCATCTGCGGGCCACCGGCGAGCGGCTCGTCCGGCGTGGCCGGGTGGGCGGTGCGGGCCACGATGCCGCCGAGGCGCACCGAGCCGACCAGCACCGGGTGGAACGGGTCGCTGACGTCGTACCGGCGCAGCTCCCCGGTGCCCCAGCAGGAGACGTAGAGGAACCGGTCGTCCACCGACAGGTCGATGTCGGTGACCAGCGGGGGGACCGCGCCGAACGGCTTGAGCAGGTCGGGAAGGTCGGCTGGGTCGGCCGGCTCGGCGGGGATGTCGATCACCCGGGTCACCGCCCACCCGGCGTCCGCGCCGTCGCCGTCGCGGTGCCACAACCAGACCGACGCCGACAGGTCCTCGACGCTGATCACCACCCCCACGAAGCCGTACGACCGGGTCGGGTCGTGCGCGGGGCGCAGTTCGAGCGGCATCTGGTACTGGTCGCCGAGGTCGACCCGCTGCACGTGCCGGCGCCTGGCGAGGTCCCAGAAGTGGATCGCGTGCCCGTACCTCCGTCCCAGCAGCAGCTCGCCGACGATGCCGTCCTCGATCATCGACGGGGTGCCCCACTCGCTGGTGACCAGCACGTCCTGGGTGAGGTGCCACCACACGTCGTACGCCAGGAACTGCGGGCCCCGGTCGGCCTCCCAGGCTCCCCGGACGGCGAAGGTGGTGTGGTCGAGTACGGCGATGCCGCCCGGACCCTCGGCACCGTCGACGCCGCCGAGCGCTGACAGGTAGATGCCGTCCGGACCGCAGTGCACGGTGTGCGGGCGGGAGTAGCCGGACCTCTCGGCCAGTTCCTGCGCGCCGATCACCTTCACCAGTTGCGGGGCGCGCGGGTCGGGCCGGGTGTCGAACACGTGGATGCGCGACGACCGCAGCCCCGGCACGATCAGGTAGCGCCGCTCGACGTGCGGATGCGGGGCGGTCGGGCAGAGCGCGCTGCTGCACGCGTTCCAGCCGAAGTGGTGCAGCTCGTCGCCGGTGTGCGGCAGGTCGGTCCAGCCGACCACCCGGCCGTAGTCGGCGGAATCCGGGTCGGTGTCGAGCACGACGATCGCGTCGGGCCGCTGCGCCGTACGGTCGAACGCGGCGACGTAGGCCAGCTTCTCGACGGGCGCGGTGGCCGCCTCGCGGGGGGAGGGGTAGAAGCTCGGGTCGGGTGTCCAGCGGGTCATCGGGGTCTCCCGGGGTCAGACGGCGGGTACGCCGAGGCGGTCGAGCAGCCGGCGACGCAACGCGCCGAAGGCGGGCTGCTCGGGGGAGCGGGCGGGTCGGTCGGCGGCGTGCCCGACGGGACCGAGGTCGACGACGATCTCCTCGGCGATGACGCCCCCGTCGAGCAGCAGGATGCGGTCGGCGAGCAGCAGCGCCTCCTCGACGTCGTGGGTGACCAGCAGGGCGGCGAAGCCGTGCTCGGCGCGCAGCCGCCGCAGCAGGGACTGCATCCGCAGCCGGGTCAGCGCGTCGAGCGCCCCGAACGGCTCGTCGAGCAGCAGCAGGTCCGGCTCGCGGACGAGCGCGCGGGCCACCGCGACCCGTTGTGCCTGACCGCCGGAGAGTTCGGCAGGCCAGGCCCGGCGGCGGTCGGCCAGCCCCACCTCGGTCAGCGCCCGGTCCACCCGGGCCCGCACGTCGGGGCCGGTCAGCCCCAGCGCGACGTTGTCGCCGACCCGCTTCCAGGGCAGCAGCCGGTGTTCCTGGAAGACCACGGCGGCGGTGCCCCGCACCCGGGCCCCGCCGGTGGCGTCGGCGTCCAGGCCGGCGAGGATCCGCAGCAGGGTGCTCTTGCCGGAGCCGCTGCCGCCGAGCAGCGCCACCACCTCACCGGCGGCGATGGCCAGGTCGACCCCGGCGAGCACCGGCCGGCCGTCGAAGGCCCGCCGCACCCCGTGGGCGGTGAGCACCGCCGCGTCGCCCGCCCGGTCCGCCGCGTCGCCGGTCCCGTGCGTCGGGCCGGTCAGGTCGCCCGTAGTCCGCGTCGCCATGTCAGGGTCCTCCTCTCCAGCATCCGCAGGGCGAGGTCGGACAGCAGCCCGAGCAGCGCGTAGATGACCAGACCGAGCACCACCACGTCGGTCTGGCTGAACTCCCGGGCCTCCATCATCAGGAAACCGACGCCGGTCTGGGCGTTGACCTGCTCGCCGACGACGAGGCTGAGCCAGGCCGCCCCGATCGCCAGCCGCAGCCCGAGGAACAGCGACGGCAACGCCCCGGGCAGCACCACGTGCCGCAGCCGCGCGGCCGGTCCCAGGCCGCAGGTGCGGGCCGCCTCGACGAGCCGCTCGTCGATGTCCCGGATGCCGGCGTAGGTGTTGAAGTAGATCGGGAAGAACACCCCGAGCGCGACCAGGGTGATCTTCAACGACTCGCCGATCCCCACCCAGATGATCAGTAGGGGGACGAGCCCCAGGTGGGGCAGCATCCGGGCCATCTGCACCGGCGGGTCGACCAGGTCGTCACCGAGCCGGAGCAGGCCGGCGGCGGCACCGAGCACCAGCGCCAGCACCCCGCCGAGCAGCAGCCCGACGCCGGCCCGGGTGAGCGAGTCGAGCAGGTGGGCGCCGAGGGTTCCGTCGCCGGCCAGCCGTACGCCGGTGGTGAGCACCCGGCTCGGTGCGGGCAGCTTGTCCGGGGCGAGCAGCCCGGCGCGGGCGGCGGCCTCCCACCCGGCGACGAGCAGGACCGGGCTGACCAGTCGCCACCAGCGCCGCCCGGCCCGACGGCGCGGGCCGGCGTCGGGTGGAGCCGGGACGGCGGCCGGTGGCGCGGTGAACACCACGGTGCTGCTCACTGGAACACCGCGCTGAACCGGTCGTCCACCCGACCGGCGATGTCGACCGGGCCGGGGACGAGGTCGAGGGTGGTGAAGCCGTCCGCGATGGCCTGGAGCTCCGCACCGACGGCGGGGGTGACCGGGGCCAGTGGGCGGGCGCTGCGGGCCAGCGCCCGGGTGGTGACGTCCACCGGGATCTTCAGCTCGGGGGCGAGCACCGTGGCACGTTCGCCGGGGTTGGCGATGCCCCAGTCGGTGACCTTCCGGTACGTGGCGAGGAAGGCGCGGACGTCGTCGGTGCGGTCCCGCACCACCTCGGGGGAGGCCAGCACGTACTCCCGGTTGCTGGCCAGGCCGGTGGCGTCGGCGAGCACCGTCACCCCGGGCTGCTCGGCGAGGGCGAAGTACGGGTCCCAGATGATCCAGGCGTCGACCTGGCCGTTGTCGAACGCGGGCCGTCCCTCGGCCGGCTTGAGGTACTTGACGTTGATGTCCTTGAGCGTCATGTTGTTCGCCGCCAGTAGCCGGACCAGCAGCCAGTGCACGTTGCTGCCCTTGTTCAGCGCCACCGTCCGGCCGCGCAGGTCGGCGAAGGTCTTCAGGCCGCTGTTCTGCTTGACCAGCACCGCCTCGCCCTGCGGGATCGGGGCCGAGGTGCCGATCACCGAGAAGGGGATCTTCGCGGCGGCGGCGAAGACCGGAGGCGCCTCGCCGACCTGTCCGATGTCGATGGCGCCGGCCTTGAGCGCCTCGGTCAGGGCCGGCCCGCTCTCGAACAGCGACCACTGCGCGTCGGGTGCGGCGTTGCGGGCCTTGACCAGGCTCAGCCCGCCGAAGCGTTGGTAGCCGATGCGCAGCGGGCCCTTGCCGGCCTGCGCGTCGGCGGCGTCGTCGGCGCAGCCGGTGACCCCGCCGACGGCGGCCAGGGACAGGGCGGTGAACAGGGCGGTGGCCAGCCGGCGGAGGCTCCTCGGCGGGGTGGGCATGTCGGCTCCTCGGGAGTGGACGGTGGGCTCGCGACGCCGCAGGTCGGCGGCGCGCAGTAACCTACCAAGCCGATAGGATTTATGGGTAGCCTGTCGTGGTCGTCGTCCCATCCCTCAGGAGGACCCCCCGATGTCGCTGACCTTCCACTGGTTCCTGCCCACCTACGGCGACAGCCGCGACATCGTCGGCGGCGGCCACGGCGTCGCGGTCGGCACCGCCGGTGGAGCCCGTCCCGCCACCGTCGCCTACCTCGGGCAGATCGCCCGCAGCGCCGAGCAGCTCGGCTTCGTCGGCGCGCTCACCCCGACCGGGGCGTGGTGCGAGGACGCCTGGCTGGCCACCGCCATGCTGGCCGAGGTCACCGAACGGCTCAAGTTCCTGGTCGCGTTCCGCCCCGGGCTGCTCTCACCCACCCTCGCCGCCCAGATGGCCGCCACCTTCCAGCGCCTGTCCGGCGGCCGGCTGCTGCTCAACGTGGTCACCGGCGGGGAGTCCGCCGAGCAACGCGCCTACGGCGACTTCCTCGACAAGGACGCCCGGTACGCCCGCACCGACGAGTTCCTGCACGTCGTGCGGTCACTGTGGCGGGGGGAGACCATCGACCACGTCGGGGAACACCTGCGCGTCGAGGGCGCCCGGCTGGCCCGGCTGCCCGACCCGGTGCCCCCGGTCTACTTCGGTGGCTCGTCCACCGCCGCCGGCCCGGTCGCCGCCCGGCACAGCGACGTCTACCTGACCTGGGGTGAGCCGCCCGCCCAGGTGGCCGGCAAGCTTGACCACATCCGCGCCCTGGCGGCCGACGCCGGCCGGTCGCCGCGCTTCGGTGTCCGGCTGCACGTCATCGCCCGGGACACCGCCGAGGCGGCCTGGGCGCAGGCCGGCCGGCTGCTCGACGGCATCGACGAGGCCGACATCCGGGCCGCCCAGGAGGGGCTGCGGCGCAGCGAGTCCGAGGGGCAGCGCCGGATGCTGGCCCTGCACGGCGGCAGCCGCGACGGGCTGCAGGTCGCCCCGAACCTCTGGGCCGGGGTGGGGCTGGTCCGGGGCGGGGCCGGCACCGCCCTGGTGGGCAGCCACACCGAGGTCGCCGACCGGATCGCCGAGTACCACGCGCTCGGCATCGACGAGTTCATCCTCTCCGGTCATCCGCACCTGGAGGAGGCGTACTGGTTCGGCGAGGGGGTGCTGCCGATCCTGCGGGCCCGTGGCCTGTGGCGACACCCCGCCGGTGACCCGGCCCCCGACCCGACGCCGAGCGTCCCGTTCGCCCCGCAACCCGCCCGGGTCTGACCACGGCGCGTCCGGCGGGCCCGGCACTTGCGGCGGGTCCGGGCCGGCCGGGCGCGGTGGGGTCAGTGCTGGCCGGCGAGGAAGTCGGCCAGCACCTGGGTGTGGGTCGAGAAGGCCAGCTCGACCGGCTCGGTGAGGACCAGCCACTCGGTGGCCTCCTCGGTCGGCGTCGACGGGGGCAGCTGCGCGGCCGGCCGCTCCGGCAGCACCCCGAAGACCATCATGGTGCCGCCGTGCGGAGCGCCGTGCACCGCGAACAGCCGGGCCCGCTGCGCCTCGTCGACCAGCCCCGTCTCCTCACGCAGCTCCCGCACCAGCGCCTCGGACCACTCCTCGCCGTACTCGACGAAGCCGCCGGGCAGAGCGAGCCGGCCCCGGGCCGGCTCGATGTCCCGGCGTACCACCACCAGGCCGAGCCCGGCGTCGGTCCGCACCGGCAGCAGCGCCACCGCGACCGGCGTCGGGTTGCGCCACACCGTCTGGCCGCAGGCCGCGCAGAGCCGGGGCCAGCCGGCGTCCGGCGGGTAGGCCGCCCCGCAGTAGTGACAGTGCGCGTACGGCAGGACGGTCATGCCGCCGCACGTTACCGCCCCCGGGCCACCCGGCTCAGGGCAGGTCCGCCGTCGGCCCGGGGTCGGTCGGCCGGTCGTCGCGCAGGATCTCGCGGGCCTCCATCAGGGCGAAACCGAGCAGGTTGAGCCCACGCCAGCGGGCCGGGTCCTCGGCGCGCGGGTCGTCGGGGGCCAGCCCGACCCCCCACACCCGGTCGACCGGGCTCGCCTCCACCAGCACCCGGTCCCCGGTGCCCAGCAGGTACGCCCGCAGGTCGGCGTGCTGGCCGAACTTGGCCAGGCTGCCGGCCAGCACGACGGCGTACCGCTCGGCCTCCCACACCGCCTGGTCGAACCCGCGGACCTGGCGGCCGACCGCCTTGGCCTGCTGCGGGTGGCCGGCGGCGAGCACCCGCTCCCCGGCCTCGGCGTCGTCGAACAGCAGCGCCTTGCGCCACATCATCCAGTGCTCGGCGGTGGCGAAGCGCCGCCCGTCGACGGTGAACGACGCCGGCCACCACTGGCTCAGGCAGCTGCGGCCCACGCTGCCGTCCGGCTGCGGCCGGTGCCCCCAGAAGCAGAGGTACCTCACCCGCCGCCCGGCGCGGTGCAGGGCGAGGACGTCTTCGGCGCGGCGCATCGACATACCGTCCAGTCTGACCGCCGGCACCGACGGCACGCACCCGGGTTTGCGCCGGGCCGGCGACCCGGCGCGACCCGTACCGTCAGGCCGGCGGCGCGCCGGTGTACGCGGCGATGGTGCGGGCGGCGGCGGAACGGGCGGCCTGCGGGTCGGTGCCGCCGACGATGTCGGCCTCGGCCCACGCCTCGCCGCTGAGCGTCATGAAGCGCCGCCCGTCCTGCGAGCCGATCCATTCGGCGGCCTGGTCGGGGGTGATCCCCCCACCGTCGGCGTCGAGGTGGCTGGCGAGGCCGAGCAGGCCGGAGTCCCAGCCGACGCCGACCGCGCCGGGGCCGTACTCGGTCCACCGGACGTCATCGACGTGGGCGACGTGTTCCAGGGTGAACCGGGTCCGCTCGTCGCCCTCCGGGGTCAGGTGGACCTCGATCCAGCTGGTCTCGTCGCCCATCTCCCAGGTGGCGGCGAAGCTCTTCGGCGGGTCGCAGCGCTGCACCACGCCACCGGCGTTGCCCTCGAACTGGTAGCGGCCGTGCAACCGCAGGTCGCCCGAGATCGGCAGGAACCAGCGCGGGATGCGCTCGGCGTTGGTGCAGGCGTCCCAGAGGTCGTCAAGCGTCGTCGGGTACGTCTGGCTGATGGTCAGCACCCGCGCATCGCCCGCTTCGAGCGTGCGGCTGCCCACGGTGCGTCGTACGGCGCTGATCTGCTGGCTGGTCTCGATCATGAGGTGCTCCGGTGCTCGGTCGGATCGTCCGTCGTGGTGTGCGCCCGCCGTTCGCGCCGACCCCGGGCGATCTCGGTGGCCAGGGCGTCCAGGGCCGGTGTCCAGAACCGGCGGAACCCCTCCAACCACCTGTCGACCTCCCGCAGCGGGGCGGGATCGACCGCGTAGAGCCGGCGGGCGCCCTGCGGGCGGACCGTGGCGAACCCGTTGTCCCGCAGCACCTTGAGGTGCTGCGAGACGGCGGGCTGGGTGATCCCGAACTCCTCCTGGATCACCGCACAGACCCCACCGGCGCTCCGCTCGCCCTGCGCGAGCAGTTCGAGGATGCGCCGACGTACCGGGTCGCCGAGGACGTCGAAGGCGTGCACGGTCCCCTTTGTATCAGGCATCGCTTATATAAGCAATCAACCCAGTCGAGCGGCGACGGCGGAGCGCAGCTCGGGCAACCGGTCGTGCAGCAGCCCCGGGCACTGGGTGCTGGCGAAGTCCTTGTGGCCGTAGATCTGGCTCGCCGGGATGGCGTACTGCTGGCAGGTGAACGCGCAGAACACCACCAGGCTGTCCCAGAGCGCCTGCGGCGGCTGCACGTCGACGTAGATCCCGTCGTTCTCGATGCCGATGGCCTGGCTGTTCTGCCCCACGCAGTGCGCGCCCTGCACCATCGTCTGGCCGTGCAGCAGCGCGTACAGGCTGCCGTGCCGACCCTCGGTGAGGTGGCCGCCCCGGCTGTTGGTGAAGTGCTGCCCGGAGTCCAGCCAGCCGTTGCCGTCCATGTGCAGGTCCTGGATCTCCCGCGAGTTGGCGTACGCGTGGGCCAGGCTGTAGTCGGTCGAGTTCGGGAACGCCGTGTGGTGCACGATGATCTTGTTGGGTCGGCTCGCGACCACGCTCACCGGCGACGACGGCGGCCGGGCTCCCCAGGTGGCGCAGTTGGCGATCACCGGTTGGTCGACGCGGCCGAGGGCCACCCGGCCGCCGGCCGGCGTGCCACCGGTGGTCAGGGCGCTGCCGCCGGTGGTCAGGGTCGGGTCGACGGTGGAGTGGCCCGTCGCGGCGGCGCCTGCGGCGGATCCGCCGAACGGGGTCGGCGCGAGCGCCCCGGCGGTGCCGAGCAGGACCGCACCGCGCAGCACGCTGCGCCGGGACACGGGTACGTTCATGGCGGGCTCCTCAGGGGTGGGGGAGGTGTCGGGGGTCGACCGGCGTGACGGCTCCGGGGTGGCCGGGGTCGTCACCGGGCCGGCCGGGCGGCTGCGGTGCTCCGGTCGGGGTCAGCAGGGGCCGTTGCAGGCCAGCACCCGGAGCCGGTCGAGGGTGCCGTTCCAGACGTTCTGGTCGCCCGGGAAGGTGCCCGACGACGCCCACTGCCAGAAGGAGTACGTGGCCCAGCCGGCCGGCAGCGTGCCCACCGTGCCGGCGTACCGGGCGAGCCAGAGCGGGTTGGTGGCGGCGAAGCCGCTGTAGTTGCCGGTGCAGGTGGTCCACCAGTCGGTGGTGGTGTAAATCGTCGCCCAGCGCCCGGTGCGGGCGTAGTACTGGTTGACGAACGAGGCGATCCAGCTGCGCATCGCGCTCTGGCTCAGCCCGTAGCAGGTCGCGCCGTAGGGGTTGTACTCGATGTCGAGCGCGCCGGGCAGCGTCCGGCCGTCCTTCGACCAGCCGCCGCCGTGGTCGACGAAGTAGTTGGCCTGGGTCGCGCCGGTCGTGGTGTCCGGCCGGGCGAAGTGGTACGAACCCCGGATCATCCCGACGGTGTACGACCCGTTGTACTGCTGGGCAAAGTACGGGTTGGTGTAGTACGTGCCCTCGGTGGCCTTCACGTAGGCGAACCGGGCGCCGTTGTTCCAGGCGGCGGACCAGTTGACGTTGCCCTGGTAGCTGGAGACGTCCATGCCGGGCAGGCCGGCCGGGGCGGCGGTGGCCGGGGTGACGACGCCGAGGGTGGCGGCGACCATGGTGGCGGTCGTCAGCAGCGTGCCCGTGAGCGTACGGAGACGGTTCATCTTTCCTCCCTGGGGGATACCGCGTGGTTGCGGCGGGAGCAACGAAAGGAACTGTCAGGTATTAGGTCACGGTCGGAGATAGTTTTCAATAGATAGAATCAAGATTATCGATTGCTGCACGTGGCGCTGTCGGCGGTGCCTCCGCCGCTCGGGAGGTGGGTGGGTGCGTCAGGTGCCGGGACCGGCCAGGACCTCGGCCGCCGCCCGCTCGCCGGCCAGCACCGCGCCCTCCAGGTAACCGGCCCACCGGGTCGCCGTCTCGGTGCCCGCCCAGTGCACCCGCCCCACCGGCCGGCGCAGCTCGGGACCGTGGTCCCGCCACGAACCGGGGGTCAGCGCCCCGCAGAAGCAGCCCCGGGTCCACTCGTCGGCCGACCAGTCGTACTCGACGAGGTCGTCGGGCCCGGCGGCGGCCGGACCGACCAGCTCCACCAGCGCGGCCAGCACCGCCGCCCGTCGCCGGCCCGGCGACAGCCGGCGCAGCTCCCGGGCCTGCCGGCCGTAGCTGAACGCGGTCAGCACCCCACGCGTCGAACCCGGCGTCGAGTTGTCCACCGTCTCGGTCAGTGGCCCGTCGGTCGACGTGGTCACCCCGGAACACCCGTCGGCCCGCCAGAACGGCGTCGGGTAGACCGCGTGCAGCTTCAACGCCGACCCCATCGGCATCCGCTGGGTCAACGCGTCGCGCAGGGCCGGCAGCGCCGGTGCGTACGCGATCCGGCCCGCCAGCGCCGGGGCCACCGCCACCACCGCGGCCTCCGCCCGGTACGCCCCCTCGTCGGTGTACGCCACCACCCCGTGACCGTCCTGGTGGACCGCCCGCACCGGCGCTGCGGACCGTACCGTCCCCGGCGGCAGCGCCGCCGCCATCCGCTCCGCCAGCAGGGCCGGCCCACCCACCAGTCGATCCTGCTGGGCGCCCCCGGCCATCCCCAGCAGCAACCCGCTCCCGCCGCCGCTGCGCAGATAGAACAGCACCTGCAACAGCGACACCTCGTCCGGGTCCACCGCCAGCAACCCGCCGGCGATCAGCCGACCCACGTACCGGGCGGTCACCGGATCGGGTGCGGCGGTGCTCAACCAGCCGCCGAGGGTGAGCCGGTCCCACTCGTCCGCCCGCGCCGCCCGCCACGGGGCCGCCGGGTCCACCCCGGCGCAGAGGTCGTCCAGCAGGTTGACCGTCTGCCGGACAGACTCCGGCGGTGTCTCCCGCAACCGCCCGTCCCAGCGCACCACCGGCCGGCCCTGCGCGGCCGACGGGAACGTGGTCAGCCCGTGCTCGGCCACCAGGGCGGCCATCCGTTCCTGGGTCGGGCCGATCCACTGCGCGCCCAGGTCCAGCGCCGTGCCGTCGCCCAGCCGCCGGGTCGCCACCCGCCCCCCGACCCGATCCCGGGCCTCCAGCACCAGCACCCGCGCCCCACCCCGGCACAACGCCGCCGCCGCGGCGAGCCCCGAGAACCCCGCACCGACCACCACCACCCGCACCGACCGCGCATACCCCGCCCCCGACCCGTTACGCCCAGCCCAGCCCAGCCCAGCCCAGCCCAGCCCAGCCCAGCCCAGCCCAGCCCAGCCCAGCCCAGCCCAGCCCAGCTCATGATCAAATTGCCGAAATGCAGACGACACGCCGGGGAGAGTGCAACAAATCGCAATACGATCTTGAGGCTCCATAGCAGGGTTCCGGTGGACCTGGGGGGTTGTCCACAAGGGGGGTCGGCGTCCACAGGGGGAGGGCGGCAGGTGGAGGCGGTGCGGGTCGGGAGGGCATCCTCGGGACATGCACCCGGTCTTGCGATCCCTCGTCGAGCAGGGCGGTGGCGTGGTGACCCGACGAGCGGCCGTGCAGGTGGTTCCGCCCTGGGTGCTTGCCCACGCTGATCGCGTCGGCCAACTCCGACGGGTCCTGCCCGGCGTCTACGTCGACGCCGCAGTCATTCCCGCCGCTGCCCACCCGGCTGGGGGCTCGACCTTTCCACTGCTCGACGCGGCCCATCGCATCCGTGCGGCGCTCGCCTGGGCGCAGGGGCGCGCGGCGCTGGGTAGCCTCACCGCCCTGGCCGCGTGGGGTGTGCGCGGCCAGCCGGCCGGGGAACCGGTGTGCCTGAACGTGGTCGCCGGCTCCGGACTCCGCCCCCGGGAACACCTGATGATCCATCACCGAGAGGGTTTTGCCCTGGCCCCACCCCAGGTGCTGAGTCGGCATGGTTGTCCGGTGGTGCGGTTGGAGCGGGCGTTGGTCGACGCCTGGCCGCTGCTGCCCGTGGCGGACCGCCCCGCTCCGGTGATCAGGGCCGTCAACGACCGGCTCACCACGCCGGCGCGGATCGCGTCGGCGCTCGCCGCCGTGCCGAGGCTGGGCGGCCGGGCACAGTTGTGCACGCTGCTGGACCGGCTCGCCGCAGGCTGTCGCAGCCCCCTGGAGATCTGGGGACACGACCACGTCTTCACCGGCCCGGGGATGCCCGCGTTCCGGCGGCAGGCCCGGATCGTCGTCGGCCGCCGCACCATGTACCTCGACGTGTACGCCGAGCGGGAGCGCGTCGACTTCGAACTCGACGGCGCGACGGCCCACGGCGACCCCCGCCAGCGCGAGGTCGACCTGCGTCGGGACGCGCTGCTCGCCACCGTCGGCATCCTGGTGGTGCGCTTCGCCCGCCACCACCTGGTCCACGAGCCCGAGGCGGTACGTCACGAGGTACGCGCCATCCTCGCCACCCGCCGCGATGCGGCTGATACATGACCGGCGCGCCGGCCCGTGACTCGCGCGTCGCCGGGCCAGCCCGCGCCGCCGCTAGTCGGCGCACCGGCCCCGACTCCCTGGCTTGCGGGCTTCCGGATCGCGGGCCCTCCTCCAGGATCCGGCATGCGGGGAACCCGGTCGACCTGCCGGCCGAGCAGGGGCCGAAGCGCGAGTCGGGCAGGGCTCGGCCAGGTAGGGCGCGGTCGGCCGCTACTCGGGCTGGGCTGGGTCGGCAGGGCTGGGCCGGGTGGGGGCCGGGCCGGCCACCACTTGGTCGGGCAGGGTCGGTCGGGTCGAGCTGGGCAGGGCTGAGTCGGGGTCGGGCGGAGCGGGTGACGAGGGGCGCAGTCAGTCGCGGAGGGTGCGCAGGATGCGGATGAGCTCGGCGTGATCGGTGGGGGAGAGGTGGCCGAAGAAGCGTTCCGCCTCGGCGCTGCGGGCCGTCCGGATGGCCGCGCCGACCCGCGTACCCTCGTCGGTCGGCGCGACCAGGGTCGCCCGCCGGTCGGCCGGGTCGGGGCGGCGCGCGACGAGCCCGCGTTCCTCCAGGCCGTCGACGACCTCGGTGGTGGAGCGGGGTGCGATGTGCAGGTGCTCGGCGAGGGCGCTGAGGCGCATCGCACCGTGCCGGGTGAGCACCGAGAGGGCGCGGGCGTGTCCGGGGTTGACGTCCCAGGGTTCGAGGGTACGTCGGGACTGGTGGCGCAGCCGCCGCGCCACCGCCCAGAACAGCTCGGCCAGGCTCTCCTCGGCCGGGTCGGTCGGTGGCCCGGCGCAGCGTGCGGCCGGATCGGTTGGCGGGTCGGATGTCGCGCCGGTCACCGGAATACGGTAGCAGGAGTCGCTGTTGTTCCCTCATGATGAGGTAACCTCAGTAAACATTCCCCGGACGGAAGAAGGACCCCCTTGGACACCACGCCAACCCACCGGGAGGGCCGCGGCGGCGCCCCCCGGACCGTCAGTGCCGCCGAGAAGTCCCAGGCCCGTGCCGTCTCGCTGCGCCGCATCGGCCGGCTGTTCACCGCGTACCGTGGTCAACTGGCTGTGGTCACCGCGATCATCGTGGTGTCGTCGATGGTCGCGATGGCCTCGCCGTTCCTGCTGCGGGCGGTGATCGACCGGGCGCTGCCCGAGCGCGACCTGACCCTGCTGGTATGGCTGGTCGTCGGCATGATCGCCGTCGCGGCGGTGACCGCCGTGCTCGGCGTCGCGCAGACCTGGATCTCCACCCGGGTCGGGCAGTTGGTGATGCACCGGCTGCGCACCGACGTCTTCGCCCACCTGCACCGGCAGTCGATCGCGTTCTTCACCCGCACCCGCACCGGTGAGGTGCAGTCGCGGATCACCAACGACATCGGCGGCATGCAGACGGTGGTCACCTCCACCGCCACCTCGATCGCGTCCAATCTGACCACCGTGGTGGCCACCCTGGTCGCCATGGTGGCGCTGTCCTGGCGGCTCACGCTGGTCTCGCTGGTGGTGCTGCCGCCGGCCATCTGGCTGACCCGCCGGGTCGCCGCGATGCGCCGCGAGATCACCGCCCAGCGCCAGCGGGAGCTGGCCGACCTCAACGTCACCATCGAGGAGGGGCTGTCGATCAGCGGCGTACAGCTCAGCAAGACCCTCGGCGCGGGTGGCGCCCTGATCGACCGGTTCACCGCCAGCTCGGCCCGCCTGGTCGACCTGGAGCTGCGCTCGGAGCTGGCCGGCCGCTGGCGGATGGCCACCATGACGATCATCTTCGCCGCCATCCCGGCGGTGATCTACCTCGGCGCGGGCCTGCCCGGCACCGCCGGCACCCTCAGCATCGGCACCCTGGTCGCCTTCACCGCCCTCCAGGGCGGCCTGTTCCGGCCGCTGATGGGGCTGCTCAACGTGGGCGTCACGCTGACCGCCTCGCTGGCGCTGTTCGCCCGGATCTTCGAGTACCTCGACCTGCCGGTGGAGGTGGACGACCCCGCCCGGCCGGTCACCATCGACCCGGCCCGGGTGCGCGGGCACCTGCGCGTCGAGGACGTCACCTTCAGCTACCCCGGCAGCGACACCGCCGCCGTCGCCGGCATCAACCTCGACATCCCGGCCGGCAGCAGCCTCGCCCTGGTCGGCGAGACCGGCTCCGGCAAGAGCACCCTCGCGGCCCTGGTCAGCCGGCTGCACGACCCCGACGCCGGCCGGATCACCATCGACGGCGTCGACCTGCGCGACCTGCGGCTGACCGACCTGGCCGCCGTCGTGGGCGTGGTCAGCCAGGAGACCTACCTGCTGCACACCACCATCCGGGAAAACCTGCGGTACTCACGCCCCGACGCCACCGACGCCCAGCTTGAGGACGCCGCCCGCGCCGCGCAGATCCACGACCTGATCGCCGCCCTGCCCGACGGGTACGACACGGTCGTCGGTTCCCGGGGCCACCGCTTCTCCGGTGGCGAGAAGCAGCGCCTGGCCATCGCCCGTACGCTGCTGCGCGACCCCCGGGTGCTGGTGCTCGACGAGGCGACCAGCGCGCTGGACACCGAGACCGAACGGGCCGTGCAACGGGCCTTCGACACCCTCGCCGAGGGCCGTACGGTGATCACCATAGCGCACCGGCTCTCCACGGTGCGCCACGCCGACCAGATCGCGGTGCTCGACCACGGCCGGATCGTCGAGTCCGGCACCCACGAGACGCTGCTGGCCCGCGCCGGCCGGTACGCCACCCTGGCAGGCTGACCAGGGGCGACCCGGCGGGTGGAAAAACCCGATCTGCGAGACGTGAGTTGCCGATCACCGGTGACTAGAGTGACGCCGTGCAAAGTGGTGTGCGGGCCCAGGTGCCGGTGCTGTACGTGGCGGACGCCGACGCGGCCCGACGGTTCTACGAGAACTTCGGCTACACCGAGATCCGGGCCGGCGGCGACGGCGGATCACGCTGGTCGTACCTGCGGTGCGGGGAGTTGACGCTGCTGCTGGCGGCGGTCACCCCCCGCCTGGTCACCGTCGAGTTGCCCCTGCTCCTCTACCTCTACGTCGACGACCTGACGGCGACCGCCGAGCGGCTCACCGCCGCCGGGCATCCTGTGCAGAAGGCCGGCTACCCGGAGCATGCGCCCGGTGGCGAGTGTCGGGTCACCGACCCCGACGGCAACGTGGTCGCCTTCGGGCAGCGACAGGCCGTACCGCAGCAGGAGCGTGACCCGCAGGCGGGCGGCGAGGCGCGGTTCTCACTGATCCGGGAGGCCGCCGAGGCGGTCGGCCGGCGTGGCGGCGCACCCTCCCGCTGCCAGATCGGCGGCCCGCGCGGTGAGCCCTGCGCCGAACCGGCCGAGGTCAAGCTCGCCGACTCGTGGGGCGACACGGCGTGGGGCTGCATGACACACGCCGACGAGACCCTGCTGACCGCACGCGGTGCGTTCCTCGCCACCGAGGACGGATCGGGCCTCGGCCCGTTCCTGCGCGCCCGCCAGGGTCAGCCGGAGCGGCATCCTGCCGAGGACGCGGCCGACGCCTGACCGCCGGATGCCGCCCGGGGAGCGCCCGCCGGAGACCCGCCCTCACCGACGGGCCCCGTCGGGCCCGGCCGCCTGGCGGTCGGCGCGCCTGCCGACGCCCGGTGGGCCGGCGGTGTGTCGAGCGGCGTGGGTCTGTGGTGCCACAGCGCGTCGCCCCACCCCGGTCACCGATGGGGGTGAGCCGGTGGTGCGTCGACCGTCCCGGGGTGGTGATGTCGTGGCGGCGGGCCGCAGGCCGGCGAGTCGGACGAAGACCTCCCGCCTGGCGGTGGGCTCGCCGCGCCGGTCGAGCACGTAGCCGGTCAGCCACACCCACCCGTCGTAGGTCGGCCGGTCGGACACCGACACCACCCGCAGCCGCAGAGCACGGTCCCCGGTGAACTGCACCGAGGCGGCCCGGTCGACGATCAGCAGGTCGCCGGGGCGGGGGCGTTCGTTCACCAGTGCCCGCCGTTCGTGGGCGGGCAGTCCCGCGCGTGCCGGCTCTGCCACTCGCGCAGGGCTCGCGTGAGCCGATCGTTCTCCCGGGCGAGAGCGCGGATCTCCTGGTGCAGGGCCGCGAGCTGGTCGGCCAGCCGGGACTGGAACCGGCGTACCTCGGCGGGGTCGACGCCGCGTCGACGCGGCGGGAACTCGTGGGTGCGTACCTCGTGGGGGGGTCAGTAGGGCCGGGTGACCGGTCCCGTAGGGCTGGCCACCGCGATACACCTGGGCCACGGGGGTCCTTTCCGGTGTTGGGGGAGGGCGGAGGGGTCCTTTCGGTGGTGCTGGGAGGCGGGTCGTCCGCCGCTGGCTGAGGACGACCCGCCCGCTCGGCGGTCGCAGCCCACTTCGGCGGTACGACGACAGGGCAGCCCGACGGGGGTCGGGGCGGGCGCACACCCGCCCCGACCGGGGGAAACCCCTCTCTCGTTGCCACGTGAGGGAGAGGCGTGAATCAACTTGGCTGTCCCAGTCATCTGAGTTAAACATAGAGTTGTTGGAGGGTGTCCTTGCGTGATCGAATTGGCGTGCCACGCAGGGGGAGTCATGCCGATCACCGCCGACTACATCCGCATCGCCGATGAGATCGTCGCCGACGTGAGAGCGAAGAAGCTCGCGCCGGGGGAGAAGCTGCCCTCGATCTCGGAGCTTGCCGTGCTGTACAAGGTCAGTCCGTCGACGGTCAAGCAGGTCTACGTCCGGCTGGAAGCGCTGCGGGTGATCTGGCGGCACCAGGGCAAGGGCGTCTTCGTCAACGACCCGAAGCTCTGGATGCGCGAACCCTGACCCGCCTCCCTGGCCCGCTGCCCTGCTCCGCTCCGCCCGATTCGCTGTGCCCGGGTGACCAAGAAGTTTGTGTCAAGTTTGATCTTCCTGATGACGCGAACCTCTTGATCACCGGGTGCATGGCGGGTTCGCGCCATGTAACTCGTCCACGCCTCACTTTCACCTGGCGGCGCTTGCCCGCCTCGGGAGGTCGAGCTTGATCGCACGGCCTCCACGTGTCGCCCCCGTGGACGGCCACCCCTTTGTGGGCAGGCCCCCAAGTGCTCCGGGGCTCTGCCACGAAGCGCCAAGATCGTATTGCGATTTGTCGCACCCTGCTCGGCGTGTCGTCTGCATTTCGGCAACTTGATCATGAGCGGGGCTGGTTGAGCTGGGCAGGCGTCTTGATCAGCGGGGCGGAGCCGAGAAGGAGTCGGAAAAATGGGGGGAGCCGTGGGGGGTCTGGGGGCGTCCAAGGGGTATGACGAGTTTTCGAGGTGTGTGGGCGGCGGTCGTGCCGGTGCTTCTGCTCACTGCTGCCTGTGCGGGGCAGGACGGGGCGGGCGTCGCGCCCGATGCGGCCCCGACTTCTCTTCCCGCCAACGTGCCGGTGCTGCGGATCGACTACACGGGTGGCTTCGTGCGGCCCGAGACGAATGTGACCCGGCTGCCGGCGGTCAGCGTCTATGCCGACGGGCGGGTGATCACGCAGGGGCCGACCGTCCTCAGTTATCCGGGGCCGGCGCTGCCCAACATCCAGGTCCGTACGATCAGCACGGCCGAGGTGGCGAAGCTGGTCGAGCAGGCCCGTGCCGCCGGGGTGGGCAGCGCGGTCGACGTGGGCACCCCGTCGATCACCGACGTGACCACGACCCGGTTCACCATCCGGGGGACGGTCGGCAGCGAGCAGTTGGAGGTCTACGCGCTGGGCGAGGCGACCGGCCCAGAGTCCGGCCTGACCCCCGCCCAGCAGGCCGCCCGGGAGAAACTGCGGACCTTCGCCGACAAGCTGACCGACCCGGGGAACGCGGCGACGCAGCCGTACCAGCCGACCGCGATCGCGGCGGTGGCCGGGCCGTGGGTCGCCACGCCCGAGACGGCGAAGCAGCCCAGGATGGAGTGGCCCGGCCCGGTGCTGCCCGGGGCAAGCATCGGTGAGGGCCTTGACCTGGGCTGTGTGACGGTCACCGGCACCGCAGTGCAGCAGGTGATCGCCACCGCCGGCAAGGCCAATGCGGCGACCCCGTGGACCTCCGGCGGGAAGCGCTGGGCGGTCACCTTCCGCCCGTTGCTGCCCGACGAGACCGACTGCGCCAGCCTCACCGCTGGCCGCTGAGTTTGTACCCGGCCGGTCGATCCGATCGTGTCGACCGGCCGGGGGTCTCGGGAGCCGTGGACGTCAATATCCGAGATGGCCGTTCGGTTGGTGGCGGCGATCGGGGTGCCCGGACGGCGCGGTGACCGACCCCGCGCCGAGTTCCTGCAGCGGCACCTCGACACGGTCTTCAAAGCCGCCTGACCTGGCGGCGGAGAGTGGAGAATGTGGGCAACTCACGGCAGGCGACGGGGGCAGCGTGATTTCTTCGGTGACGGTGTGCAGCAGCTCGAAGTTCTACGATCTGGCACAGCGCGCCATCGATGCGTTGCAGGCGACGGGACTCACCGTCTACACCCCGCGATTCGACTACAACGAGGAGCATGTCGTGGTCGGGGAGGCGGACAAGTTCCGGCTGACCCATGAGTTCCTCGCCAAGGTCGCCAGGTCCGATGCGGTCTACGTGATCGCGAGTGGTGGCTATACCGGAGTCAGTGTCTGCATCGAGGTGGGCTACGCGCATGCCCTGGGCAAGGCGGTGCTCTGCTCAGAGCAGCCGACCGAGTTCGCCGTGCGCGCTCTGGTGGATGCGGTCGTACCCGTCGACGAGATCAGCGCGAGCGTCCGGTTGATCGGCCACCGGCGCACCTCGACGGTGGACTTGTTTCCATAGGCAACCATCACTACATTGGGTCCGGGTGCCGCCGAGTTGCCGGGCGGCTGTTTGGCCTGAGCCGGGCTGTTGTCCACGTGCCGACACGGCGCGTCGACGCGCGAGCGACGTCACTGCTCCCGCGCCGTCGGTCCACACCGACGGCCAGCCGGAAGGACCCCTGTGAGGATCTCCCGTACCCGTATCACCGCCGTCGTGGCCGCCACCGCCACGGTGGCCGCGGCCGTCACCACCGTGCTCGCCGGCACCGCCTCGGCGGCCCAGGGCTGCCGGATCGACTACCAGCCCAACGAGTGGACCGGCGGCTTCACCGCCAATGTCCGGGTCTCCCCGGGCGACACCGCCCTGAGCAGTTGGACCGTCACCTGGTCCTACCCGGGCGGCCAGCGGATCACCGGCGGCTGGAACGCCCAGGTCAGCCAGGCCGGCACGACGGTCACCGCCCGCAACGCCGCCTGGAACGGCAGCGTCCCGGCCGGCGGCTCCACCGAGTTCGGCGTCCAGGGCACCAGCACCTCGGGTTCCGTCGCGCCGACCGGGTTCACACTCAACGGCGTACCGTGCAACGGCGCTCCGCCGCCGACCACCACGCCGCCGCCCACGACCCCGCCCCCCACGACGCCGCCGCCGACGACCCCGCCCCCGACGACGCCGCCGCCCACGACGCCGCCGCCGACCACCCCGCCCCCGACGACCCCGCCGCCCACCACGCCTCCACCCACCACGCCGCCGCCGGCCGGGTGTGCCGGTGCGGTGCTCTGTGACGGTTTCGAGAACCAGACCGGCACGACGCCGTCCGGCGACTGGAGCGTGGTCAACCCGGACTGCTCCGGGACGGGACGGGCCTCGGTGGACACGGCGACCACGCACAGCGGCAGCCGCTCGCTGCGCATCGACGGCGCGCAGGGCTACTGCAACCACGTCTTCGTGCGCTCCACCAAGGATCTCAGCGCGGTGGGCACCGTCCGGTACGGCCGGATCTGGTTGCGCCACACCACCGCGCTGCCGACCCAGCACGTCACCATGATGGCCATGACCGACGCCGCCGACGGCAACAAGGACCTGCGGATGGGCGGCCAGAACGGCGCGTTGCAGTGGAACCGGGCCTCCGACGACGCGACCCTGCCCGAGCAGAGCCCGGCCGGGGTGGCGTTGAGCGTGCCGCTGCCCACCGGGCGCTGGACGTGCCTGGAGTTCATGGTCGACGGCAACCAGGGGCAGTTGCGCACCTGGCTCGACGGCACCGCCGTCACCGGGCTGACCGCCGACGGGGTGCCCACCCACGACATCGACAGCCAGTGGCTCAACCGCACCTGGCGTCCCCGGCTGACCGACCTGAAGCTGGGTTGGGAGAGCTACGGCGAGGGCGCGGACACCCTCTGGTACGACGACGTCGCCCTGGGCGCCAGCCGGATCGGCTGCTGACCCCGACCGGGACCGGGCGGCCGACGGGGCGGCCCGGTCCCGGTCCTGCGTCCACCGGGCATTTCAACAGGCGGTGGCGTGCCGATCATGGTGCGTTCATCCACGGTTGCGAGGCTGACCTCTGGTCGGCGGGGTTCGCCTCCCGCCAGAATGTGGCTGATCGGGACAACCATCTCGATCGATGCATTCCTGTCGGCCCCCGCGACCCGGAGGACCCGTTGAGCACTCCCGCGAACCCCGTCACCCCCGCCACCGCCCCGACCCCGCGCACCCGGGCCCGCCGCCTGCCGGGCATCCTCGCGCTGCTGACCGCCCTGGTCGCCGCGCTGCTCGTCGGACCGTCCGTGGTGACCCCGAGGCTGACCGACCCCGCGTCGGCGGCGGTCTACGGCTCCTGCACGATGTCCCGCTGCGCGGACGCCCGTACCGCCCGCTCCGGCTGGTCGGGCAAGGGTTTCCCGACCAGCCGGGGCTGGTACTCCTGGAGCGGTGGCCTGTCGAACTTCGCCGGCGGCCAGTTCCACAACTACGAGGGGCAGCTCCCCGCCGGCGCCACCTACTACGAGTACGACGTCTACCCGCGGGTCTCCGGCGCGGCGCGCGACGCGTACCGCATCGTGGTGAACAGGAGCAGCGGGGCGACCTGGTTCTCCCCCGACCACTACGCGAACTTCTACCGGATCTGACCGAGGACCATCCGGGGTGGGCTGGTCCGCCGGCCCGCCCCGTCGAGCAGGAGGATGCACCATGACCGGACAGCGCCAGCCGGGCTGGCTACGGGTGACCGACGAGGCCCGCCCGTCGGGGCACCCGACGCCGTCGGTCACCGTGGCCGGGGCGGCGGCCCGTACCCGCCCGGCGCTGTTCGACGCCCTCACCGACGCCCTCGGCCTGCCCGGCCACTTCGGCCGCAACTGGGACGCGCTCGCCGACGTGCTGGCCGACCGGCTCGACGCCGGCCCGCTCACCCTCGAGGTGACCGACGCCGGCCTGCTGCTGGCCGACGAGCCACCCGGTCAACTCGGCACGTTGCTCGACGTGGTGGGCGGGGTGTCGGCCGGCGCCCGGGAGCCGGTCTGCCTGCTGCTGCGCGACACCCCGCAGCGGCTGCCCGACCTGCGGCACCGGCTGCACGCCGTCCTCGGTGGTGGCGGGGTGGCCGTCCCGCCCGGCGGCCCGCTGCGCTGAGCGTCCGCGTCGCACCACCGGCCCGCTCACCCGCCGGCCCACCGTCGCGGCGGGGGGGCGGGGTCAGTTGGGGTGGTCGAGGATCGCGCTGAACCGCTCCTCGGCCAGGTCGAGCTGGGCGAAGATGTGCCGCTTCACCGGTGCCGACAGCGGGGTGTCCGGCCGGGCGATCAGCTCCCGGTAGACCGGCACCAGCGGCCGGTACTTCGCCGCCGAACGGGCCACCTTCGGCCCGACGGCGTAGACCACGCCCACGCCGTTGTCGGTGAAGTCGGAGACCTTGATGACCCGGGCCCAGGGTTCCCGGTCCAGGCTGGCCGCGACGTGCTCGCGGTACTGCACGTGCGGGTCGCGCTCCGGGTCGTACACCGGGTTGGTGACCGCGGCGACCAGCCGGGCCACCCGGTCGCCGAACCGGTCGGCCAGCGCGGCCAGCGCCGCCGCCGTCGGGTCGGCCGCCCCCGCGCCGGCCAACTCACCCGGGTGGTCCTCGACCGCGTCGTGCAGCAACCCGGCGACGATCACGTCGGGGTCGCGCACCTGGTAGTGGTGCGCCATCCGGATCGCCACCCGCAGCAGGTGGTTGAGGTACGGCTCGCGGGACCGCCGGTCGTCGCGGTGCAGCTCGGCGGCCAGGTCGAGGGCTTCGGTCAGCCGGTCCCGGTCGGCCGCGGCGAAGGCCGGCAACTCCAGCCGGAACCGGGCGAGCAGGCCCGGTTCGCCGTGCAGCTCGGTGATCGCGTGCATCGGCATGGTGGCGAGGTACGGCGGGAACTCCATCGCCTACTTATAGCCGATCTTCACTGTCGGTCCGACCCCGCCGTCGGGCATGTGACCACGTCATTTCCGGCCGGGAAGGTGCTTGACCAGGCGCACCGTCGTCCCGCCGGGGGTGCCGTCGAGCTGTGCCTCGTCCATCAACCGGGCCATGATCAGCCGTCCCCGACCCCGGTCGCCGCCCTGCGACGGCCCCGGTCGCCAGCCGCCGGTGTCGCGGATCTCGACCTCCAGCCGCTCGGCGCCCAGTCGGGCCGACACCGTGACGCTCGCCCCGGGCGCGAACCGGTAGCCGTGCTCGATGGCGTTGGCGCACGCCTCCCCGACGGCGATCAGCACCACCTCCACGTCCGCCTCGTCGACGCCGGCCCCGGTGAGCCACGCCCGCAGCGCCTCCCGGGCGGGGGAGAGCTGGGCCGGATCGGCGGCCAGCGCCGTCCGGAACGCCGACGGCGCACCTTCGTCGCTCGGGTCGGCCTGCGCTACCGTGCCGGCCTGTGGTGCGGTGCCGGCCTGCGGTGTGCCGGCGCGGGGCGCCGGGTCGGCAGGTGGCTCCGGGGTGCCGACCCGCCGCGTGGTGCCGGCCGGGTCGTCCGCCGGGCGGGGACCGGCCGCCGGCTCGGGCCGGTCCGCGCCGACGTCGCGTCCACCGGCCACCCGGGTCTACCTCCCGCTGATGCTCGTCGTCCGGTCGGCAGCCCGACCGCACCCGGTCATTGTCCCTGTCCCGGCCCGCCGCCGGGCACCACCCCTGGGCAGAGGGCTCCGGGACGCCCCCGGCGGGGGTTGGCCGGGAGACCGCGCCCCGGGGCGTCGGGGCTACGAGGCCAGCCGCTCACCGGGGTCCGGCACGGCGATCCCGCCGTCGGACTGGTTGATCTCCGACCAGACCGCGTCGAGGGAGAGGCCGAGGACGTCGGCGAGCACCGCGATGGTCGGGAACGCCGGGGTGGCCACCCGACCGGACTCGATCTTCCGCAGGGTCTCCGGGGACAGCCCGGCGGCCAGCGCGGTGCCGAGCATCGACCGTTGGCCCCGGGCGCGGCGCAGCAGGGCGCCGAGGCGTCGTCCGCGGGCGACCTCGGCGGGGGTGAGCGGCAACCTGACCATGGCTGCGATTCTAGTACCGGGATAACATGGCCGGGATACTTATTGGTGGTCCACGGAAGGCACCGCATGATCGAGATCCTGAACCCCACCGACGTGCGGCGCGCGCGGGACACCGGCGCGCTGGTCGCCGAGATCCTCCAGACGCTGAAGGGCCGCGTCGTGGTCGGCACCAACCTGCTGGAGATCGACGCGTGGGCGCAGCAGATGATCGTCGACGCCGGGGCGACGTCCTGCTACGTCGACTACGCGCCGTCCTTCGGCCGGGGCCCGTTCGGCCACTACATCTGCACCTCGGTCAACGACGCGGTGCTGCACGGACTGCCGTACGACCACCACCTCGCCGACGGCGACCTGCTCTCCCTCGACCTCGCCGTCTCCCTCGGCGGCGTGGTCGCCGACTCGGCGATCAGCTTCCTGGTGGGCGACACCCGCCCCCCGGAGAGCGTCGCGCTGATCGACGCCACCGAGCGGGCGCTGCGCGCCGGGATCGCCGCCGCCGGACCGGGCGCACGCGTCGGTGACCTCTCGCACGCCATCGGCACGGTCCTGCACGCGGCGGGATACCCGGTCAACACCGAGTTCGGCGGGCACGGCGTCGGGTCCACCATGCACCAGGACCCGCACGTGTCCAACACCGGCCGGCCCGGTCGCGGGTACCGGCTACGTCCCGGCCTGCTGCTGGCCCTGGAACCCTGGGTCATGGCCGACACCGCCACCCTCGTCACCGACGCCGACGGCTGGACGCTGCGCAGCGCCACCGGCTGCCGCACGGCACACAGCGAACACACGATCGCCATCACGCCCGAGGGCGCGGAGGTGCTCACCCTGCCGAGGTGACCCCGCGGTCGGGCCGCGCCGACGGACGGCACGGCCCGACGCAGGCGGCTCACAGCGGCAGTCGACCGGCCCCGGCGAACGGCCCCACCACCAGCGGCACCAGCGGCGCGGGCACCGCCTGCGGCGCGCGCAGGGCCGGCGTCCACCCGGCGTCGCCGCCCAGGTCCGGGTCGTGGGCCGCGTTGTAGGCGGCCACCAGGTCGACCGGGCGGGGCAGCGCGCCGGGCGCGTCCACCCAGTTGCCCCGGGTGGTGACGGCGGTGCCACCCCAGTCGTACAGCAGGTCGCCGGCGGCGATGCCGGCACCGAGGGTGAAGAAGTTGTTCTCCACGTACGCGGCGGACTGCACGCCCACCCCGATCGCGTACGCGAAGTCGTCGCCGGCCAGCCGGTACCAGTTGTTGTAGACGTCGACCTGGCCGAACCGGACCCGGGGCAGCCGCTGGAGCACCCGGTCGAACAGGTTGTGGTGCAGCGTCACCTTCAACCGGCCGACGTCCGGCCCGACGGTGTTGGACGAGCCGATCAGCATCAGCTTGTCCCGCCCGGTGAACCGGTTGTACGAGGCGGTCACCAGGCTGGCGGTGTGGGTGACGTCCAGCGACCCGTCGTGCACCTGGTAGGGCCGGCCGAAGTACACCGGCTGCCCGCTGTCCGGGTTGTCGCCGTCGGTGAAGGTGTTGTGGTCGACCCAGACGTGCTCGCTGCGGCGCACTGAGACCTGGTCGTACTGGGAGTTCCAGTTGCCGGTCGCGCCGTCGGTGGGGGACCAGGCCGGGAAGCAGTCCCGGGCGTCGTCGAAGGTCAGGTTGCGGACGATGACGTTGCTGGCCCCGTCGATCATCAGGGTCAGCCCGGTGAGGACCGCCCCGCGCCGCCCGACGATGGTGGTGTTGGGCCCGACGTTGATCTGCGTCTGCCGGGTCTGGTTGGCCACCGACCGCACCCGGGCGGCCTCCAGCGCCCCGGTCGGCGGCACCATGCCCCACACCGCCGGGTCGTACGCGGCCAGGTAGGCCGCCAGGCTGTACTCCGGGTCGGCCAGGTCGGCGCAGCCGAGCAGGTGGCCGTCGTCGGCGGCGAACCCGTCGACGGTGCCGTCCACGACGATCAGCTTCGGGGTGGCGTTGCTCTTGTTGGTGGCGTTGTCGCCGCCCAGCGCCCGGACCAGGTCGGCCCGGCTGCGGACGAGGTGGACCTGGTCCGGGCCGGCCGCCGCGCCGCCGGTGGTGCCGGGGCCCTCGGACGCCCAGCCGTCGCCGGCCGGCAGGGTCTGCCGGGCCACCCGCTCGACCGCCCGGGGCACCCCGTCGGCGGTGCGGCCGGGTGCGGCGTGTGCCGCAGTGCCCGAGGTCAGTAGGAGGGACAGGGCGACCAGGGCCGCCCCGGTGGTTCGTGGACGCATGGGAATCTCCGGAGGGTGGTGGTGGATGGTGCGTCAGTCGTCCAGCGCCGCCAGGGGGATCCGCACCGGCGGCACCGCCCACGGCACCGCCAGTTCCGACAGCAGCGCCCCCTGCCCGGCGGCCCGGCGCAGCGCCGCGTTGATCCCGGGTACCGTCACCACCCGTTCCGGCCCGCTGCCGGTGACCGTGACCAGGTCGCCGCCGAGCAGGGTCGGCTCGGGGGCCTGCCGCACCTGTTCCAGTACGGCGGTGAACGGCGCGGTCCGGGTCAACGGGGCGATCAGCGGGGTGCCGGCCGGGTCGGCGCGGTGGGCGAGCAGGTTCTCCAGCAGCCCCCGCCGCCCCGGCACCTCCCGGGGGTGCGGGTCGCCGGGCAGCAGCAGCCGGTCGGTGGGGTACTCCAGCACCGCCCGCCCGGCGGTGCCGGTCACGATCACCTCACCGGCGACGAAGTCCTCCCCGGCCAGGGTCACCGCCGCCACGATCGGCGGCCCACCCGGGGTGACGATCCGCAGCGTGGCCGTGTCGTCGACCTCGATCGGGCGGACCCGGTAGCGCTCCAGCTCGATGCGGGCCGGCCGTACCGGCGCGCCGGTCACCGTCTGGGCGACCGCCAGGCACTGCATCACCGCGTGCGCCAGCGGGTTGGCCAGCGCGCCGTCGAGCACCGGTCGGCCGTGCAGGCTGCGTCGGCCGGCCCACGGGGACCGCGCGTAGTAGCCGTCGGGGCGTTGCCAGCAGGCGACCGTGCCGATGCCGGTGACGGTGCCCAGCCGGCCCTGCCCGAGGGCGGCCGACAGTTCGGCCAGTGCCATCGAGCCGAGCGCCTGGAAACCGACCTGGCAGGCCCGGCCGGTCGCGGCCAGCGCCCCGGCCAACTCCCGGTGTTCGGCGGTGGACAGCACCGGCGGCTTCTCCAGCAGCAGGTCGGCACCGGCGGCGAGGACGTCCAGGGCGATCGGCAGGTGGGTGTGCGGCGGGGTGCAGACGATCACCACGTCCGGGCGGGCGGCGGCGAGCATCTCCCGGTGGTCGGTGTGCACGCTGACCCCGGGCGGGACCGGCGCGGCCGGCTCGTCCTCGATCGGCCGCACGTCGACCAGCGCCACCAGCCGCAGCCGTCCCGCCGCGTGCAGCCCGGCGACGCTGCGCCGGTGCCAGCGGCCGTGTCCGTTCGCGCCGACGATCGCCACCCGGGGCACGGCCGTCGTGACGGCCCCGGCCGGAGCGTCCCGGGTGGTGGGCCCAGCGGCGGCGGCCGGCGGCACCGGGGCGGTCACGCCGCACCGGCCAGGACCGCCGCCACCCCGTGGGTACGCAGCGCGCCGAGCCATCCGGCCACGTCGGCGCGGAACCCGTCGTCGTCGGCGAGCGCCGCCGGGAAGACCTCCGGCAAAGCGAACAGCGCCTCGACCGTCCCGGCGGCGGTGTCCCCGGCGGCGGCGAGCGCGGCGGTGATCCGGTCGGCCAGCGGGTCGTCGAGCGGCAGCACCGTGCCGTCGTCGGCCCGCCCGTCGAGGAACCGCAGCCAGGCCGCCACGACCAGCGCCGACCAGTACGCCGGACGGCCCTGGGCGCGCAGGTCGGCGGCGGTGTGAAGGACCCGCTGCGGCAGCTTCTGCGACCCGTCCATCGCCACCTGGAGGGTGCGGTGCCGGATCGCCGGGTTGGCGAACCGGCCCAGCACCTCGTCGCCGTACCCGACGACGGTCGTCCCCTCGGGTGGGGTGAAGCTCCCGGCCACGTCCTCGGCGACGAACCGGCGCAGCACGTCGGTCAGGCCGGGCAGCGCCAGCGTGTCCGCGATCGTCTCGCGGCCGGCGACCGCCCCCAGGTAGGCCACCGCCGAGTGGACGCCGTTGAGGCCGCGCAGCTTCAGCCGCTCCCACGGGCCGGCGTCGGTGGTGAGCACCGCGCCGGCCCGCTCCCACCTGGGCCGGCCGCCGGGGAAGTCGTCCTCGACGACCCACTGGAGGTACGGCTCGGCGGCCACCGCCGCCAGATCGGTCACCCCCAGCGCGGCGCGGGCATTCTCCAGGGTCGCGGCGGTGCTGGCCGGGACGATCCGGTCCACCATCGTGCCGGGGAAGCTCACCTGCCCGGCGAGGGCGTCCTGGACGGCGTCCGGCACCCCGGCCAGCGCCAGCGACTGCTGCACCAGGCCGCGCAGCCGACGCCCGTTGGACGGCAGGTTGTCGCAGCTGACCAGCGCGACCGGCCCCGCCTGGGCGGCGGCGCGGGCGAGCAGCCCCCGCACCAGCAGGCCGGGCACGGTGACCGGGGGCCGGTCGGTGGTCAGGTCGAGGGTCAGCTCGTCGTCGGCCCGCAACGCCCCGGAGACCGGGTCGAGCCGGTACGCCTTCTCGGTCACCGTCAACGTCACCACCCGGATCGCCGGGTCGGCGAGCAGCGCGACCACCGCCGCCGGGTCGCTGGCCGCGTGCCGCACCCCGGCCAGCGCGCCGACCACCCGGGTCGCGGACCGGTCGGCGGCCAGGGTGGTGACGCTGAACAGCGCGTCCTGTGCGGCGAGCGCCTCGACCAGGTCGGTGCTGCGCGGGGCGACGCCGACGATGCCCCAGTCGCCGCCGGCCGCGTCGACCGCCGCCTCGGTGCAGACCGCCTGGTGGGCCCGGTGGAACGCGCCGAGTCCGAGGTGGACGATGCCGGCCGGCACGGTGCCCGGTCGGATCAGCGGTCGGCTCTGCTCGGGCAGCCGGCGCAGGGTGGCCAGGCCCAGCCGGTCGGTGCCCCCGTTCACCGCCACACCGGGCCGTCCGGGAAGCGGAACCGGGCGATCGACTCGGGGCGCATGGTGGCGCTGTAACCGGGGGCGGTGGGCAGCAGGTACCGGCCGCCCCGGGTGCGCACCGGGTCGACGAAGTGCTCGTGCAGGTGGTCGACGTACTCGACCATCCGTCCGTCCAGGCTGGTGCCGACCCGCAGGTAGTCGAAGATGGCCAGGTGCTGCACGTACTCGCAGAGGCCGACGCCACCGGCGTGCGGGCAGACCGGCACCCCGAACTTCGCGGCCAGCAACAGCTCCGCCAGCACCTCGTTGACCCCGGCGACCCGGCAGGCGTCGATCTGCATCACCCCGATCGCCTCGGCCTGGAGCAGCTGCTTGAAGATCACCCGGTTGGCGGCGACCTCGCCGGTGGCGACCCGGCACCGGCCGCCGGTCGACGCGGTCACCGCGCGGGCGATCCGGGCGTGGCCGAGGATGTCGTCGGCGTGCGTCGGCTCCTCGATCCAGTACGGGTCGACCTCGGCCAGCGCGGTCATGTTGGTGATCGCCTCGTCGACGTCCCAGACCTGGTTGGCGTCCATCATCAGCAGCGCGTCCGGGCCGATCTCGGCCCGGATGATCCGCGCCCGGCGCAGGTCGTCGGCGGGCGGGCCGCCGACCTTCATCTTCATCGCCCGCCACCCCTGGGCGTACGCCTCGCGGGTCAGCGCCCGCACCTTGTCGTCCGGATACCCCAACCACCCCACCGAGGTGGTGTACGACGGGAAACCGTCCTGCTCCAGCACGGCGAGCCGCTCTGCCGCCCCGACCAGTCCCTTGTCGAGCAGGGTGGCCGCCTCGTCGGGGGTCAGCGCGTCGGTGATGTGGTGGAAGTCGATGTTGGCGACCAGCTCGTCGGTGGACAGCTCGGCGAGGTAGCGCCACATCGGCTTGCCGGCCAGCTTGGCCCGCAGGTCCCAGACCGCGTTGACCAGCGCCCCGGCGGCCATGTGGATGACCCCCTTCTCCGGCCCCAGCCAGCGCAGCTGCACGTCGGCGGTCAGCGAGCGCCAGAACGCCACCGGTTCGGCCGCGATCTCGGCGACGGTGCGCCCCCGGACGTGGTGGGCGAGGGCCTCGATCGCCGCGCAGGTGATCTCGTTGCCCCGGCCGTTGGTGAAGGTGAACCCGGCGCCCGTCGGGCCGTCGTCGGTGCGCAGCTCGACGTAGCTGGCCGAGTAGTCACCCCGGTTGATCGCGTCGGAGCCGTCGCCGGCCGCCGCGGTGGGGAACCGGACGTCGTGCACGTCGACGTCGGTGATCCTGGTGCTCATGCGGACCCCTCGAACTTGAAGACCTTCTTGGGCAGCCGGTACGCCAGGTCGACGACCGTCTCGGCGGCCTCGTCCTCGCTCAGCCGGTGCTCGGCGACGAGGCGGGCCAGGAATCCGGCGTCGATCCGGCGGGCCACGTCGTGGCGGACCGGGATGGAGCAGAACGCGCGGGTGTCGTCGACGAACCCGGCGGTGTTGTAGAACCCGGCGGACTCGGTGACCGCCTCCCGGAACCGGCGCAGCACCTCCGGGGAGTCCAGGAACCACCAGGGCGCGCCGAGGTAGAGCGCGGCGTAGCCGCCGGCCAGCGGGGCCAGCTCCCGGGTGAACGTGTACTCGTCGAGGGTGTAGAGCACCACCCGCAGGCGCGGGTCGTTGCCGTACGCGTCGAGCAGCGGGGCCAGCGCGTGCACGTACTCGGTGGCGTGCGGGACGTCCCCGCCGACGTCGCGGCCGTGGGTGGCGTACAGCCGGCGGTTGTGGTTGCGCACGGCGCCGGGGTGCAGTTGCAGCACCAGGCCGTCGTCGAGCGACATCCGGGCGAACTCCACCAGCATGTGCGCCCGGAACGCCTCGGCGTCGGCGGCGTCGGCCAGCCCTCGCCGGCCCCGGTCGTAGAGCCGGGCCGCCTCGTCGGCGTCGAGCACCAGCGTCTGGGCGGTGGGGTGGCCGTGGTCGGAGGAGGTCGCGCCGGCCGCGACGAACGCCGCCCGGCGGGCCCGCAGCGCGTCCAGGTAGCCGGTGTACGTGCCGGTGTCGACGCCGGCCACCTCGCCGAGCCGGGCCACGTTGTCGGCCCAGCCGTCGAACTCCATGTCGACGACGTTGTCGGGGCGGAAGGTGGTGACCACCCGGCCGCCCGGCCCGCCCCAGCCGTCGGCGGCGAGCTTGGCGTGCGCGGCGAGGTCGTCCAGCGGGGACTCGGTGGTGGCGAGCACCTCGATGCGGAACCGGGTGAACAGCGCCCGGGGCCGGAACTCCGGCTCGGCGAGCCGGGCGGCCACCTCGTCGTAGACGGCGTCGGCGGTGGCCGGGGTGAGCGCGGTGTCCACCCCGAAGACCTCACTGAAGGTGCGTTCCAGCCACAGCCGCGACGGGGTGCCCCGGAACAGGTGCCAGTGTGCGGCGAAGCGTCGCCAGATCGTCCGGCCGTCGGTCTCCACCGGGCTGCCGTCGACGCTGGGCACGCCGAGTTCGGCCGGCGGCACCCCCTGGCTGAGCAGCATCCGGGTGAGGTAGTGGTCGGGCACGATGAGCAGCCGGGCCGGATCCGGGAAGGGCCGGTCCTCGGCCAGCAGCGCCGGGTCGACGTGCCCGTGCGGCGAGATGATCGGCTGCGGGCCGGCGAGGGCGTACAGCTCGCGGGCGATGGCCCGGACGCCCGGGTCGGTCGGCAGGAGCAGGTCGGGAGAGGTCGGCACGTCGGGGGACTCCTCGGGTGCGGGCGGAGGGTCGGCGGTTCGGGGTGGCCGGGCGTGGGGCCGGCCCGGTCAGGGCAGGGTGAGCAGGTCGGCGACGCGGACCGGCTCACCGGTGTCGAAGGAGCGGTTGGCGGCAAGCCCGGTAAGCAGGGCCAGCGCCCCGTCGTGGGCGGTGGCGGCCCGGCCCAGCGGGTCCGGCTCGCCGCCGAAGATCACCCGGGTCATCCGGACATCCGCGCCGCCGTGGCCCTGCCGGGTGTAGCCCTCGACCGGGATCCGGGTGGGTGGGGCCCAGAACGGGCGCAGGGTGAGGGTGGCCTCGCCGTGCTCGGCGGCGGCCTCGTCGCCGTGCAGGGCGGCCCCCTTGAGCGCCCCGGCGGCGGCCGGGCTGACGAAGTCGCTCTCGGTGACCTCCAGTTCCAGCCGGCCACGGCTGCCGTTGACCATCACCCGGTAGCCCTCCCAGGGGGCGTAGGCGGTGAGGTGGTAGGTCATCGTCGCGCCGGTGGAGTAGCGGGCCAGCACCGCCATGTCGTCCTCGATGCTCACCCCGGGGGCGAAGACGTTGCGGTCGCGCTGGTAGCCGTCGTCGGCCTCGGCGTCGAGGTACAGCTCGCGCAGCCGGGGGTGGTCGGCCATCCGTAGGGCGAACGGGTCGTCGGCGGCGGCGGGGGAGTCGTGCGCCCGGTCGTAGTCGCGGGCGTAGCCGTGCCGGCGGCCCGCGTCGCCGTAGAAGAACAGCCGGCCGGCGGCGTACACCTCGACCGGGGTGGCGTCGAGCCACCAGTTGACCAGGTCGAAGTGGTGGCTGGCCTTGTGCACCATCAGCCCGCCGGAGCTGGCCTTGTCCCGGTGCCAGCGGCGGAAGTAGTCCGCGCCGTGCCGCACGTCGAGCAGCCACTCGAAGTGCACCGAGCCGATCTCGCCGACCGCGCCGTCGGCGAGCAGCCTTCTGACCTGCTCGTGCAACGGGTTGTAGCGGTAGTTGAAGGCGACGGTGACCTGCCGGCCGGTCTCGGCGACCGCGTCGAGGATGCGCCGGCAGCGGGCCGCGTCGACGGTCATCGGTTTCTCGGTGACCACGTCGCAGCCGGCGCGCAGGGCCGTCACGATGTACTCGTCGTGGGTGACGTCCACGCTGGTCACCAGCACCACGTCGACCCGTTCCTTGGCGAGCATGGTGGCGAAGTCGGCGGCCGGGTACGTCGGCACGGCCGGATGGCCCAGCTCGGTCAGCCACCGGTTGTGCGCGTCCATCCGGGTCTGGTTGACGTCGGCGAAGGCGACCAGCTCGGCGGTGTCGGCGTGCGCGGTGACCAGGGCCCGGACGAACATCTCCGCCCGCGCCCCGGTGCCGACGAGGGCGTGCCGTCGGCGTGGCGTGGCTGGTGGTGGCATCCGTGGACCTCCCCGGTGGCTGCAAAGGTTTGCAGTGAAGAAACCACGTCGGTGAAGAGCACGTCAACGATCGATGCCAATCCCGTGGCATAGATACCGTTTCATGCGTAAAAGGGGGCATGGTAGGAGCGCCCCCGCAATCGACCTGTAACAAACTCCCGTTGACAGTGGAGCAACCGTTTGCATTAATTGGCGGCACCCACGTGACCCCGACCACACCATCGACGAGAGGGCCGCCCGTGCCAGCCACCATCCGCGACGTCGCGCGGGCCTCGGGCGTGCACATCTCCACGGTGTCCCGGACCTTCTCGGCGCCGCACCTGGTCAACCCGGAGACCCGGGGCCGGGTGCTGGCCTGCGCCGAGGACCTCGGCTACCGGCCCAACCGGGCCGCCCGCGCCCTGATCACCGGGCGGACCCACAACATCGGCCTGATCATCGCCGACATCGCCAACCCGTTCTTCCCGCCGCTGATCAAGGCGGCCGAGGGGCAGGCCCGGCACCGCGACTACCACGTCTTCGTGGCCGACACCAACGAGGACCCGGCCGCCGAGGAGGAGCTGGTCCACGCGCTGGCCAAGCAGGTCGACGGGGTGCTGCTGTGCAGCCCCCGGATGAGCAACGGCCTGATCGAGCAGGTCAGCCGGGAAGTCCCGGTGGTGGTGA
The DNA here is from genome assembly GCF_016901255.1 of Micromonospora humida. Lineage (NCBI taxonomy): Bacteria > Bacillati > Actinomycetota > Actinomycetes > Micromonosporales > Micromonosporaceae > Micromonospora > Micromonospora humida. Next base: position 166,003 of record NZ_JAFEUC010000001.1, on the reverse strand, counting down.
TAAACCGGCAGGTCACCGGCCTGCCCTGCGTGATGATGGACGTCGGCCAGGGGGCGCGCGCCGCGATCGAGCACCTGCTCGGCCTCGGCCACCGTCGGATCGCCCTGCTCGGCGGGCCACGCGGCTCCTGGACCCACCAGCAGATGCGCCGGGCGGCCGGCGCCGCCGCCCGCTCCGGCGGGGCCGAGCTGACCGTGCTCGGGCCCAACCCGCCCACCGAGACCGGCGGCGGTGAACTGGCCGCCCGGGTACGCGACAGCGGCGTCACCGCCGTGCTCGCCTACAACGACCTGATGGCGATCGGGCTGATCGAGGGGCTCGACCAGCTCGGCATCCGGGTACCGCAGGACGTCAGCGTGGTCGGCGTCGACGACATCGCGCTGAGCCGACTCACCCGCCCCAAGTTGACGACGGTGGCCACGCCAACCGCGGCCGCCGGCCGGACGGCCGTCGACATGCTGCTGCAACACGACTCCGACCCGCGCCCGCGCGGCGGGGGACGGGCAGCGGCCCTCGGCGACCGTCGTACCACCGCACAGGTAATGCTCCAGACCGAACTGGTCATTCGCGACTCGACCGGACCCGTACCCGGTCGATCCCGTCCCGGTTCCGTTCCGGATGGCCCGGGCCCGCATCGCCTTGCGGACCCGGGCAGCCCGACCGTGACCACCGGTGGCGTCGTCGCCTCCTAACCCGAGGAGTGAGCGCATGCACCCCGCAACGTCCCCCACCGCCGGCACGCCGGCCGAACCGCACCACCGTACCCTCGCACCCCGTCGTCGATTCCTGCGCGGCCTGGTCGCCGCCGCCGTCGCCGTACCGCTGATGTTCGGCGCGGCGGCCTGCGGCGATGACGACGCCGGTGCCGACGGCCAGGTCAAGCTCTCCGTCTTCTGGTGGGGCGGTGAGGCGCGGGCCAAGCTCACCGAGGACGCCCTCGCCCTCTACACCAGGAAGCACCCGAACGTGACGTTCGAGAAGACCTGGCAGGCCAACCAGGGTTACTTCGACAAGCTGGCCACCCTCACCGCCGGCGGCAACCCGCCGGACCTGTTCCAGATCGACGACAACTACCTGGCCGAGTACGCCGGCCGCAGCACCGTGCTCGACCTCAAGAGCTACCAGGACTCCGGCAAGCTCGACGTGTCGAAGTTCCCCAAGAGCCTGCTGGAGTACGGCGTCGTCGACGGCAAGCTGGCCGGGGTGGCCGCCGGCGAGAACACCCAGGGGCTGGTCTACAACAAGACCCTGCTGACCAGGAACGGCCTCCCCGAGCCGACCACCGGCCAGAGCTGGGAGGAGCACATCGCCTGGGCCGAGCAGGTGGCCAGGAAGGCCAAGGTCCCCGGCACCCAGGACCCGAGCGCCGACTACAAGGCGTTCTGGGTCTGGCTGCGCCAGCAGGGCAAGGACCTCTACAACGGCAAGGACCTCGGCTTCACCGCCGAGGACGTGACGAAGTGGTTCACCCTGTGGAAGGGTGCCCGGGACCGGGGCGCCACCCCCACCCCCGACGTGATCCACGAGGGCAACGCCAGCGACGTGACCAAGCAGCTCGTGGTCACCGGCAAGGCCGCTACCTCCTGGGTCTGGGTCAACCAGATGCCCGACCTGAAGAAGAACACCAAGGACGAGCTGGGAGTGGTGGCGTACCCGGGTGACCCGAGCGCCCAGTGGGCCCGCGCCTCGATGTACTGGTCGGTGTTCAAGGGCAGCAAGCACCGGGACACCGCCGTCGACGTGATCAACTTCCTGGCCAACGACCCGGAGGCGGTGGCCCTGCTCGGCACCGACCGGGGCCTGCCGTCCAACATGGACCTGCGGGCCACGGTCAGTCAGACGGTGACCGACCCGGCGATGAAGCAGTCCATCCAGGTCGAGTCCGAGCTGGCGCAGAAGTTCGGCACGTCACCGCAGGTGCCCATCAAGGGACACAGCAAGGTCAAGTCCGAGCTGGTCAAGGCCGCCGAGAACGTCCAGTACCAGCGCGCCACCCCGGAACAGGCCGCCGAGCAGTTCCTCGCCGCCTGCAAGTCCGCGATCGCCTGACCGGCGCACCGCGGACGACGAAAGGAGCCGGACCCGTGGCCCTCACCACGGTGCCCGGCCGGACCGGACGCACCGGTCCCGCCCGCCCCCACGCCAAGCGGCGTCGGGGCGGGCGGGACCGGCACGCCGAAGGACTGGCGGGGTACGTATTCCTCTCGCCCTGGCTCATCGGACTGATGGGCGTCACGGCGATCCCCATGCTGCTCTCGCTCTGGCTGAGCTTCACCAACTACGACATCCTCACCCCGCTGTCCGAGGTGCAGTGGGTGGGGCTGGCCAACTACGAGCGGATGTTCACCGCCGACCCGTCGTACTGGCACGCGGTGCGGGTGACGGTGACCTTCGCCCTGGTGGCGGTGCCGCTGAAGCTGGCCGCCGCCCTCGGGGTGGCGCTGCTGCTCAACAAGGCGTGGCGGGGGGTGGGCCTGTTCCGGGCCCTGTTCTACCTGCCGTCCCTGCTCGGCGGCAGCGTCGCGCTGGCCATCGTCTGGGTCAACATGTTCAACCGGGACGGCGCGTTCAACTCGTTCCTCGCGCTGTTCGGCATCGAGGGGCTGCCCTGGGTCAGCGACCCGGACTGGGCGTTGCAGACCCTGATGGTGCTGGCCATCTGGCAGTTCGGCGCACCCATGGTGATCTTCCTGGCCGGGTTGAAGCAGGTCCCCACCGAGCTGTACGAGGCCGCCTCCGTCGACGGTGCCGGCCGGTTCCGCCAGTTCTGGCACGTCACCCTGCCGATGCTCTCCCCGGTCATCTTCTTCAACCTGGTGCTGGAGACCATCAACGGGTTCCAGGGCTTCACCGCCGCCTTCGTGCTCAGCAACGGCACCGGCGGGCCGGTCGACTCCACCCTGATGTACACGCTGAAGCTCTACATCTCGGGCTTCACCGACCTGGAGATGGGCTACGCCTCCGCGATGGCCTGGGTGTTCCTGCTCGCGATCGGCCTGATCACCGTGGTCTTCTTCAGCACCGGGCGGTTCTGGGTGCACTACTCCGACGGGGAGAAGTGATGGTGGCGGTGACCTCGACGACGCGACGGCCCGGCCGCCGGCGGCAGGGCGGCCGGCAGGCCGTACGCCTGCTGGTGCTGATCGTGATCGTGGCGGTGGTGCTCTACCCGCTGCTGTGGATGGTGGGCACCTCGGTCAAGTCGCAGGAAGAGATCGTCAACAACATCGGCCTGCTGCCCGAGCGGTTCACCCCGGGCAACTACACCGCCGGCTGGGGCAACTTCGACCTCAGCTTCGGCACGTTCTTCCTCAACAGCGCCATGGTCAGCCTGTTGACCGTGGTCGGCAACGCGGTCTCCTGCCTGCTCGCCGCGTACGCCCTGGCGCGGCTGCGGTTCCGGCTGCGGGGGGTCTGGTTCGCCGTCATGATCGGCACCCTGCTGCTCCCCGGCCACGTGCTGATCGTGCCGCAGTACATCCTGTTCCGCAGCCTCGGCCTGGTCGGCGGGGACTGGCCCTACCTGCCGCTGCTCATCCCGCAGTTCCTGGCCACCGAGGCGTTCTTCGTGTTCCTCATGGTGCAGTTCATGCGGGGCATCCCGCGCGAACTCGACGAGGCCGCCAAGATCGACGGGGCCAGCCCGTACGGCATCTTCCGGCACGTCATCCTGCCGCTGAGCCGCCCGGCGCTGGTCACCACCGCGATCTTCTCGTTCATCTGGACCTGGAACGACTTCTTCCGGCAACTGGTCTTCCTGTCCAGCCTGGACGACTACACCGTGCCGGTGGCGCTGACCCTGTTCATCGACTCCACCAGCCAGAGCGCGGTCGGCCCGATGTTCGCCATGTCGGTGCTGTCGCTGCTGCCGGTGTTCCTGTTCTTCCTGGCCTTCCAGCGGATGCTGGTCGAGGGCATCAACACCAGTGGGCTGAAGGGATGACCGCCGCCCCGCTGGCGTCCGAGGACGCCTTACCGGCCCGCCGGGACTGGCGCGACACCCTGCGCGACGCCACCGACCTGGCACTGCTCGGGTTCGCCGTGACGCTGGCCGCGCTGCCGGTGCTCACCCTCGCCCCGGCCCTGGCCACCGCCAGCGCCGCCGTGCACGACCGGCTGACCCTCGGCGGTTGGCCGGACCTGCGTACCACGCTGTCCCGGTTCGGTCGGGCGCTGCCCGCCGGGCTGGTCGCCAGCGCCGTCGGGCTGGCCGTCGCCGTCGCGCTCGGCGTCGACCTGGTCGCGCTGGCCAGCGGCCGGGTGCCCGGTGGCGGCGTCGCGCTGGCCGGCACCGCCGTGGTCACCGCCGCCCTGGCCGGGTACGCCGGGCTGACCGTGGTGGCGATCGGTCGTACCGGCGGACGGGGCTTCCGGGGGGCGGCCCGGGTCGCCGCCCGGACCGGCCTGGCCCGGCCGGGGACCTGGGCGGCGGCCGGCGGGGTCTGCGCGGTGGCCGGGGTTTTGGGGATACTGGTCACCCCGGTGGCGGTGCCGATCCTGGCCGGCTACGCGCTGGCCGCCCTGCACGCGGTCGCCGCCCGCCGGCCCACCGCCCGGATGGAGGCACCGTGACCGGTCACCCCCACCCCGTCCCGGCCGGCCCCGGCCCGGCCCCGACCCGTGCCGCCCCGGAACCGGCCGACGACGGCCCCCGGCCGCACGTCGACGAGGATCCCCGGCTGCGCCTCGGCGACGTCGAGGTGGCCCGGTACGTGGTGCGCCCCGACCTGGACCCGAAGCACGGCCCCCGGCCCTACCTGCACCCGGTCCGGACCCTGGCCGGCACCCCGGTCACCGACGCCCTGCCCGCCGACCACGTCTGGCACCTCGGGGCGTCGCTGGCCGTGCAGGACGTCGACGGCACCAACCTGTGGGGCGGCCGGACGTACGTCCGGGACACCGGTTACACCTGGCGTGACGACCACGGTGTGATCGCGCACACGCACTGGCGGGAGCGCGCGCCGGACCGGCTGGCACACGCGTTGCAGTGGCGCGACCGGGCCGGCGGGGTGCTGCTCACCGAGCACCGCCGGCTCGCCGCGAGCCCGGTGACCCCGGACGCCTGGGCGCTCGACGTCGACTACACCCTCACCGCCCCGGCCGGGCGTGACGTCCACCTGGGCAGCCCGGCCACCAACGGGCGGCCCGGCGGGGCCGGCTACGGCGGCTTCTTCTGGCGGGCCGTCGCCGACGGTGAGCCGGTGACGTTCACCGCCGACGCCGACGGCGAGCAGGCCGCCAACGGCAGCGCCGCCCGCTGGGTCGCGCTCACCGCGGTCGCGCCGGGCGGTGGGGCGTACACCCTGGTCTTCACCGGGCTGGGGCTCGGCGACCGGTGGTTCGTGCGGACGGCGATGTATCCGGGGGTCTGCGTGGCCTTCGCCTTCGACCGGCCGGCCGTGGTGCCCGCCGGTGGCCGGCGCACCGGCCGGCACCGGGTGCTCGTCGCCGACGGGGTACGCGACCGGGCCGGCGTCACCGCGCTGCTCGCCGCCGCGGAACCGCAGTGACCGCCGCCGATCCGACCGGCGGGGCCGGGCCCGGCCCGGAGGTGGTCACCGTCGGCGAGTCGATGGTGGTGCTCGGCCCCGACCCGACCGGTCCGCTGGACCGGGCCGACCGGTTGGGCGTCTCGGTCGGCGGCGCAGAGTCCAACGTGGCGTGCGCGCTCGCCGCCCTCGGCCACCGGACGGCCTGGGTCAGCCGGGTCGGCGACGACCCGTTCGGCCGGCGGGTCCGGCGGCACGTCGCCGCCACCGGAGTGGACACCGGCCTGGTCACCGTCGACCCGACCGCCCCGACCGGCGTCTACCTCAAGGACCCGACGCCCGACGGCACGGCCGTGCACTACTACCGGTCCGGGTCGGCGGCCTCCCGCCTGCACCCGGGGGTGCTCGACGAGCCGGCGCTGGCCGGGGCGCGGCTGCTGCACCTGTCCGGGGTGACCGCCGCCCTCTCGCCGTCCTGCGCGGCCCTGGTCCGCCGGGCGGTCACCGACCGGCCGCTGCCCGCCGCCCGGGTCACCTTCGACGTCAACCACCGGGCCCGGCTCTGGTCGGCGGCGACCGCCGCGCCGGTGCTGCGCGGGCTCGCCGACGCCGCCGACGTGGTCCTGGTCGGCCTCGACGAGGCGCACACCCTGTGGGGCGTCACCGAGCCGACCGCCGTCCGCGACCTGCTGCCCGGCCCGGAACTGGTGGTGGTCAAGGACGCCGCCGTCGGGGTCACCGCGCTGCCCCGCGGCGCGGCGGCCGTCTTCGTGCCGGCGCTGCGGGTGCCGGTGCACGAGCCGGTCGGGGCCGGTGACGCCTTCGCCGCCGGCCTCCTGTCGGGGCTGCTGCGCGGCCTCGACCTGGACCGCTGTCTGCGGCTCGGACACCTCTGCGCGGCCCCCGCCCTGACCGTCGCCGGGGACACCGCCCCGCCGCCGCGGCGGGCGTTGGCCGACCGGCTCCTCGCGCTGCCGGCGCAGGACTGGGCGAGCCTGGACCTGGTCGACGCCGGCCTGCTCCCCACCCCCGCCACCGGAAGGAACGGTCGATGACCGCGCACGACTTCGCACCCCTGTTCGGCACCGCACGGGTGATGGTGATCCTGCGGGACCTGCCGCCGACGGAGACCGTCCGGCTCGCCGAACGGGCCTGGAACCTCGGCATCGACGTGGTCGAGGTGCCGATCCGCACCCCGGACGCCACGCTGTCCCTGCGGGCGGCGGTGGAGGCGGGCAAGGACCGGGGCCGCCGGGTCGGGGCCGGCACGGTGCGCACCCCCGCCCAGGTACGGCAGGCCGCCAGCGCCGGCGCGGCGTTCACCGTCGCCCCCGGGCTGGACCTGGCGGTGGCCGACGCGGCGGTCAGCTACGGCATCCCGCACCTGCCCGGGGTGGCCACCCCCACCGAGGCGCAGCTCGCGCTCGACCACGGGCTGATCTGGCTCAAGGCGTTCCCGGCGGCCAGCCTCGGCACACAGTGGTTCAAGGCGATGGCCGGTCCGCTGCCGGAACTGCGGTTCGTGGCGACCGGGGGGATCGACGCGGGCAACGCCGCCGACTTCCTCGCCGCCGGGGTGCGGGTGGTGGCGGTGGGTTCGGCGCTGTCCGACCCCCGGCAGATCGACCGGCTCGCCGAGCTGGCGACGACCCCCGCCTGAACCGGTGCCGACCCCGCCCACCCACCCGCCGTGCTGCCGGCCCGGTGCGGACGGATCAGGCCGGGGCGGGGCCGAGGCTGTCCCGGACGACCAGGGTGGCCGGCAGCACCTCGACCCGGGACCGGTCGGCGGCCGGGCCCAGCGCCAGGGTCATCGCCCGTGCGCCCAGCTCCACCAGGGGCAGCCGGACGGTGGTCAGCGCCGGGGTGACGTCGGCGGCGACCGGCATGTCGTCGAAGCCGACCACCGACACCTGCCCGGGGACCGGCACGCCCCGGGCGCGCAGCAGGGTCAGCGCGCCGACGGCCATCGAGTCGTTCAACGCCACCAGCGCGGTCAGTCCGGGAAAGGCGTCGAGCAGTTCACCGGCGGCGCGGGCACCCCCGTCGCGGTCGAAGTCGGCGTACCTGACGCGTTCGGCGGGCAGCGGGTGGCCGCCCTCGGCGAGCGCGGCGCGCAGCCCGTCGAGCCGGTCGGTGATGGTGGTCAGCACCTGCGGGCCGGCGACCACCCCGATCCGGGTGTGCCCCCGGCGCAGCAGTTCCGCGCCGAGCAGCCGGCCGCCGTCCGTGTTGGCCGGCATCACCGCGTCGCCGGGGTGTTCGTGCCGGCCGACCACCGCCACCCGGCCGCCGGTCGCCTCGTAGGCGGCCAGCTTCTCGGCGAGCCGGGCGGTGAAGGTGGCGTCGTGGTAGCCGGAGCCGGCCAGCACGATCGCGGCGACCTGCTGGGCGCGCAGCAGCTCCACGTATTCCAGTTCGCGTTCCGGGTCGCGGTAGCTGTTGCAGATGATGACCAGCCGGCCGTGGTCGGTGGCGACCCGTTGCAGCCCCCGGGTCAGCTCGGCGAAGTACGGGTCGGAGACGTCGTGCACCACCACGCCGACCACGCTGCGTTGCGGCCGGGCCAGCAGCTGGGCGTGCGCGTTGGGCACGTACCGCAGGTCGGCGACGGCCCGCAGCACCCGTTCGCGCAGCTCGTCGGCGACCGGCTTGCTGCTGCCGTTGATCACCCGGGAGGCGGTGGCGGGGGAGACCCCGGCGCGGCGGGCGACATCGGCCAGCGTCGCCATGGGCACCCCCGAAAGTGTCCGGGCCCGGTCGGGGCCGCACGGTAGCGGACAGGTTACCGCAACGGGCGACGGCGGCCTCTTGCCCGTGGTGAAGCTGCCACCTAGGCTGCTAGGAAAGCGCTTACCTATGCGATGTGCAAAGGGGAAGGACGACCATGACCCGAAGGTCGATCGGCATCATCGTCAACGGCGTCACCGGTCGGATGGGCTACCGCCAGCACCTGGTCCGCTCCCTGCTCGCCCTGCGTGAGCAGGGTGGCCTGGCGCTGGACGACGGCACCCGGATCTGGCCCGAGCCGATCCTGGTGGGCCGGGACGAGACCCGGCTGCGGGCGGTCGCGGAACGGCACGGCCTCACCGACTGGACCACGGACCTCACCGCCGCCCTCGCCCGCGACGACGCGGAGATCTACTTCGACGCCCAGGTGACCCAGCAGCGGGAGAAGGCCATCCGGCAGGCCATCGACGCCGGCAAGCACATCTACACCGAGAAGCCGCTCGCCGAGTCCAGCGCCGGTGCGTGGGAGCTGGTCCGCGCCGCCGACGCCGCCGGCATCCGCACCGGCGTCGTGCAGGACAAACTCTTCCTCCCCGGGCTGCGCAAGCTCAAGCGGCTGATCGACGGCGGGTTCTTCGGCCGCATCCTCTCCGTCCGGGGCGAGTTCGGCTACTGGGTCTTCGAGGGCGACTGGCAGCCCGCCCAGCGTCCGTCCTGGAACTACCGCGCCGAGGACGGCGGCGGCATCGTGATGGACATGTTCCCGCACTGGCAGTACGTGCTGGAGGAGCTGTTCGCCCCGGTCCGGGCGGTCACCTGCGTCGCCGCCACGCACGTCCCGCAGCGCGTCGACGAGGCCGGCCGGCCCTACCCGGCCACCGCCGACGACGCCGCGTACGGCATCTTCGAACTCGACGGCGGGATCATCGCCGCGCTCAACTCGTCCTGGACCACCCGGGTGCACCGCGACGAACTGGTCGAGTTCCACGTCGACGGCACCGAGGGCAGCGCCGTCGCCGGGCTGCGCCGCTGCCGGGTCCAGCACCGGGCGGTCACCCCCAAACCGGTGTGGAACCCGGACCTGCCCGCCACCGAGGACTTCCGGGCGCAGTGGACCGAGGTGCCCGACAACGAGGAGTTCGACAACGGCTTCAAGGTGCAGTGGGAGGCGTTCCTGCGGCACGTCGTCACCGGCTCCCCGTTCACCTGGGACTTCCTGGCCGGCGCACGCGGCGTGCAACTTGCCGAGCTGGGGCTGCGCTCGGCCCGGGAGGGCCGCCGGGTCGAGGTGCCGGAGCTGTCCCGGTGACCGGCACCGTCCGGCTGCCCGACGGGAGCACCCACCGGCTGCGCGGCAGCGCCGGTCACGACCGCCCCACCGGCCCGTCCACCAGCAGAGTGGCGTACGCCGCCGCGCACGTCGTCGCCGACCCGCGCGCGGAGAACGTCCCGGGCGCCCCGGCCGCCGTCGACTGGGACACCACCCTCGCCTTCCGCCGGCACCTCTGGTCGTACGGGCTGGGGGTGGCCGAGGCGATGGACACCGCCCAGCGCGGCGCGGGCCTGGACTACCCGGCCACCCGGGAACTGGTCCGGCGCAGCGCCGCCGAGGCCCGCGCGGTCGGCGGCCGGATCGTCGCCGGGGTCGCCACCGACCAGCTCCCACCCGGCCCGGCCACGGTGCCCGAGGTGACCCGGGCGTACGCCGACCAGCTCGCCGACGTCACCGCCGCCGGCGCCCGTCCGGTGCTGATGTGCAGCCGGCACCTGGCCGCCGCCGCCACCGGCCCCGACGACTACCTGCGGGTGTACGACGAACTGCTCACCGCCGCCGACCAGCCGGTGGTGCTGCACTGGCTCGGTGACATGTTCGACCCGGCGCTGGCCGGCTACTGGGGCTCGACCGACCTCGACGAGGCCACCGATACGGTGCTGCACCTGATCAAACAGCACCAGCACCGGATCGACGGGATCAAGGTGTCCCTGCTCGACGCCGACCGGGAGATCGCGTTGCGCCGCCGCCTGCCCGCCGGGGTACGCCTCTACACCGGCGACGACTTCCACTACCCGGAACTGATCCGGGGCGACGGACAGGGCCACTCCGACGCCCTGCTCGGTGTCTTCGCGGCCATCGCGCCGGCCGCCGCCGCCGCGCTGTCCGCCCTCGACGCCGGTGACCTGGACCGTTACGACGCGGTGTTCGCCCCGACCCTGCCGCTGGCCCGGCACCTGTTCGCCGCGCCCACCTGGTTCTACAAGACCGGCATAGTGTTCCTCGCCTGGCTGGCCGGGCACCAGGAGCACTTCACCATGCTGGCCGGGCAGCAGTCCGGCCGTTCCCCGGCCCACCTGGCCCGGCTGCTCGTCCTTGCCGACGCCGCCGGGCTGCTGCCCGACGCGGAGCTGGCCGCCGCGCGGGCCCGGGCGTACCTCACCGTGGCCGGGGTGGCCCAGTGACCGGGGTGGTGCCGGCACCGGGGCTGGAACGGTTCTCGTTCAACCAGGCCACCGCCCAGCACTGGCCGCTTCAGGCGGCCGTCGCCGGCTGCGCTGCGGCCGGGGTGCCCGGCATCGGCCTGTGGCGCGAACCCGTCCAGGAGTACGGGCTCGACCGGGCGGCCCGGCTGGTCCGCGCCGCCGGGCTGACCGTCACCTCACTGTGCCGGGGCGGGTTCTTCACCACCCCCGACTGGTGGGACGAGAACCGGCGGGCCATCGAGGAGGCGGCCACCCTCGGTACCCGGGAACTGGTACTGGTGTCCGGCGGACTCCCACCGGGCAGCCGCGACGTCGACGGGGCCCGCCGGCAGGTCGCCGACGCCGTCGCCGCGCTCGCCGACGAGGCCACGGCCGCCGGGGTACGCCTCGCCATCGAACCGCTGCACCCGATGTTCAGCGCCGACCGGTGCGTGATCGCCACCCTCGGCCAGGCGCTCGACATCGCCGAACGGTTCGACCCCGCCGTGGTCGGCGTGGTGGTGGACACCTACCACGTCTGGTGGGACGACACGGTGTATACGCAGATCGCCCGCGCCGGCGACCGGATCGCCGCGTTCCAGGCGGCGGACTGGGTGACCCCGCTCCCGGAGGGGGCGCTGCTCGGCCGGGCACTGCCCGGTGAGGGCTGTGTGGAGCTGCGCCGGCTGCGCGAGGCGGTCGACGCCGCCGGGTACACCGGGCCGGTCGAGGTCGAGGTGTTCCAGGCGGCGCTCTGGTCCCGCCCCGGCCCGGACATCCTCGCCGCCACGATCGACGCCTACCTGACCCACGTGTCCTGACCGGACCGTGAGCGGGACGGCGGCGGGATTACGGCGGCCCCGTCGTCGCGGTGACCCGCCGGCCCCCGGGCCGGCGGGTCACCGGGCGGTGGCGGTGGCGCGGACGGCCTTGACGATGGCGGGGACGGAGCCGACCAGCAGGACCAGGCCCCAGACGAGGGCCACGACGGCGAAGACCAGCGCGCCGACGTCGTCGAGGATGCTGACCAGGATCACCGGGACCAGCCGGTGCAGGAACTCCAGCACCACCGTGCAGACCAGGGTGGTCAGCGCCAGCAGGACGAGCCCCTTGTTCTGCAGGAACCGGGGCTGGGCGAGCAGCAGCAGCCCGGCCCAGACCAGCTTCAACGCCAGCACCAGGCCGAGCAGCAGGCTGGCCTCGCCGACCGGGAAGAAACCCCACAGCGCCAGGTAGGCCAGCGTGCCGAAGGGCACGGCGAGGAAGAGCGACACCATCACCGTCAGTTCGACGAAGACGGTCACCAGCAGCACCAGCGACGCCAGGATCAGCAGGACGGCGAAGACCAGGGTGGCCACCCCCTGCACCCGGCCCTGCACCCGCTCGGAGAGCAGCAGGCTCAGGCAGAACAGGCCGGTGCTCCAGAGCGCCACCACGTCGACCAGCGCCAGGTAACCGGTGCCCCGACCGGACGGCTCGCTGATCCGTCCCACCTCGCCGACGTCCACGCCCAGGTCCCGGGCCCCGGCCAGCAGCGCCCCGCCCGCGTCGCCACCGCCGGTCAGCAGCGACGAGCCCAGTTCCAGCGCCACCACCAGCGCCACCGCCAGCAGCGCCAACAGCAGGAACGGCTTGCGCAGCTCACCCATGCCGGGTCACCTCCCGGACCGGTGTCACCGCGACCCGGGGCACCGACCGGCGCCCGGTCACGAGGTGGCGATGGTGACGGTGCACCCGACACCTCCCGGGCAGCCCAGGCCGACCTCGGTGGCCCGGTCGACGGCGATCGTCGCGACGGCGTCGCCCCCGTCGCCGGGCGTGACGTCGTCGCGTACGGTCAGGTCGGCGTCGCCGGGCGCGGGTGCGGTGACCGCGAAGGCCACCCGGCTGCGCAGCACCAGGGTGCGCAGCCCGCCGGGATCGTCCACCCACAGCACACAGCCGCCGACGAAGGAGAGCACGTCCCCGGTACGGTCGCAGTCCGCCCGCACCGTCGCCGGGTCCACGGTGGTGCCGTCGCCACCGAGCCGGCCCAGCCAGCCCAGCGCGCCGGCGTCGGCCGGGTCACCGCGACCGGCGTGGCCCACCCCGAGCGCGCCGACGAACGCGGCGACCAGCAGCACGGCGACCGCCACCAGCAGCAGCTTCCGCCGGCCGCTCACGGCCGGCCCGTCGACGCGGGCAGCTCGGTGAACCGGACCAGGTCCACCCCGGCGAAGTACCGCTCGGTGCCCTGGGTCCGGCCGACGGCGACCAGGGTGAGGGTGTGCGGGCCCCGACCGAGCCGGACCGTGCCGACGTACTCGACGTCACGCAGCGCCGGCTGCTTCGAGAAGCCGAGGAAGGTGCCGCCCACCTGCACCCCGTCGACCTGCCAGATGGTGTTGGCGTAGTCCGGCGCGGTGGTGCGGGACGCGGCGAACGACCAGGTGGCGTCCGCCGGCAGGGTGACGGTGAGGCTGACCCGGTCACCCACCGCCAGCCCCTGCAGGAACAGTTGCCGGCCACCGGAGAAGGCCAGCCCGCAGCAGTCCGGCTGTTCCACCACCTTCACCGCGGCACCCGCCGGTGACTCCGTCCTCGCCCCGGCGAGCAGGGACTCCGCCTCCACGGTGACCACCCGGGCGGCGGCCGGTGGTGGGGCGGCGTCGGGGCGGCTGAGCAGGTAACCGACCACCGCGCCGACCAGCACCACCAGCGCCACCGCCGCCGCGATCCACGGCCACGGGGCCCGCCGGGGCGGGGCGACCCCGGTGACCTCGTACGTCACCCGGCCGCTGGCGCGGGAACTCTCCTCCGGCGCGGTGTTCGCCGAGTAGGCGAAGCCGGTCATGTCGTACCGCCGGGGTGGGGTGCCGGCCGGCACCGCCAGCCGGACCAGGAACGACACGGAGTTCTGCCCCGGCACCACCCGCTGCGGCTCGGCCACCGTGAACCAGGCCCGTTGGCTGCCCTCGCCCGGCGCGACGTCGAAGACCACGGTGTCCGGCGCGCCGCCGGGGTTGGAGACGGTGAAGGTCAGCTCGCCCCGGTTGGCCGGGTCGAGGGTGAACTGCTCGGCGGCGGCGGCGACGGCCCATTCGGTGGTCATGACGGCTCCTCAGGCGATGGTCCGGGCGGGGGAGGAGGGCCCGGGGCGGGCACGGTGGCGCGGCCGACCGCCGGCCCGTACGACACCGGCCCACCGTCGGCGGGACGGTCCCCGGCGGGTGGGGCGTCGGCGAGGACGACCTCGGCGGTCACCGCCGCCGGTTTCTCCGCAGCGACGATCCGGGTCACCACGGTCAGCAGCCCGGCCGCCGCCGCCGGCACCCGGACGACCAGGTGGAACGGCCGGTCGGCCGGCTCGTCGAGGACGAACCCGGTGACCCCGGTGGCCAGTTCCAGCGCGGTCCGCATCCCGTACGGGGTGCCCCGCCAGCGGGCCAGCAGCGCGCCGTGCGCGACCAGGTCCCGCAGCCGGCCCACGGGCAGCGGCGGCGGGGCGTCCGGCCGGGGCGGGCCGAGCACGTGGTCCATCGCCACCCAGCGGGTCAGGTAGCCGGCGAACCCGGCCGGCGTGCGGTACGGGTCGAACAGCACGTCCACGTCGGCGAGCAGCGCCTCGTCCGGGGCGTGCAGCGTCTCCATCACGTCCAGCAGGGCGGCCAGGACGCTGCCCGGCCCGGCGGCCCGCTGGTAGGCGGCCGGCAGCAGCCGCTCAATCGCCGCTCGGCGCATCGTGGCCCACCACCTCGATGTCGTGCTCGCCGGAGCAGAGCAGCCAGGTGTCGGGGACGGTCACCACGTCGGCGGTGGCCTGGTTGGCGCTGGCCGTCCAGTCGACGGCGTCGCCGCTGCGGTACACCCCGCGTTCGCCGCCGGCCAGGATCAGCCGGCCGTTCCCGCCCGTCCCGGTGGCGCTGCCGGCGATCGCGTCCACCGGCACGAACCGGGTCCGGTCCCGCAGCGGCAGGCCGCAGTTGACCACCACCGGCTGCCACTGCGGCTGCGCGGCCAGGGTGTCGAGGCGGACCACCCCGCCGCTCTGCGTGGCGGCCACCGCCAGGGTGCCGACGAAGGCGAGGTCCCGGCAGGTCCCGCCGACCCAGCCGGCCTGCACCTGCTGCCACTTCACGTCGGACTCGAACAGCCGGGTACGGTGGCAGCCCTGCCCCGGTTTCTTCGGGTCCGGTTCACCCGCGCCCGCCCAGAGCAGCGTGGCCGGGCCGTCGTACTGCACGGCGAGGACCCGGTTGTCCACATTGGCCAGCCCGACGTGGGTGAAGCTGCCGGGGCGGCCACCGGCGGTGGACAGGTACACCCCGAAACCCGCCTGCGCCGCGACCGCCACCCCCGGCGCACCGCGCTCCGAGACGAACGACCGGACGGCGTAGAAGCCCCGGTCGGCGTCGGCCGGGTCGACCAGGATCTGCAACGGCACCGCTCCGGGCAGCAGGGACACCTCGTACAGGCCGGTGTCGGTGGCCAGCAGCAGCGCGCCCGCACCGTCCCGGTCGATCCAGGCCAGGTCGGTGATCCGCGAGTCCAGTCCGGTCAGCGGGGACCAGGTCTCACCGAGATCGGTGCTCAGGTGCACCCGGGAGCCGCCCGCCGCCCGGGTGGTCACCACGGCCACCGCGCCGGGTCGGGCCAGCACCCCGGGACGCACCGTTGCCGGGGCGGGGGCGACCCGCACCACCGTCTCGTCGTCGTCGAACCGGCCCGCCGGTTCCCAGCCCACCCCCGCGTTGGACGAGCGGAACAGCACCGGGCCCCGGCCGGCGTACCAGGTGCCGGGCTGGTACTGGTCGACGGCGACGGCGCGGACCTGCGCGTCGGGGGCCTCGTCCACCACGAACCGGACCGACTCGACGTAGCGCACCCCCGGCTCGGCGTGCTCCAGCATCCGGTACACGTTGGACGCGCGCAGCGGCTCGCCGAACGCCCAGCCGGTCGGGTTCAGCGCGGTGGGCAGCGGGCTGAGCGTCTGGTGCAGCCGGTCGTGGATGCGCCGCCGGACCGCCTCGACGTCCTCCTCCGGCCGGACCACCACCCGGGCCCGGATCGACACCGCCTTGTACCGGGCCCAGCCGGCCCGGCAGCTCGTGCCCAACGCCCGCCGTCGGTCCAGGTCCGCCTCCACCCGGCGGCGGGACTCCGCCACCTCGTGCGCGCGCAGCACCGCCACCGGCAGCCGGCCACCCGGGCGGGCCTCCGGCGGCACGTACGGCACCAGCACCACCTCGACCTCGCCGGGGCGGGCGAAACTGTAGACGGCGGCCCGGGTGAACGCCCGCGCCCGGGACACCCCGCCGGAGCCGGCGGCGAGGATCTCGAAGTCCCGGGCGGTGACCGCCCGTTGCTGGGCGAAGAACTCGTACGGGCCCCGCACCAGCGCCGAGTCGAGGCTTTCCAGCTCGCGTCCGCCAGCTGCCGGTTCCGGGTTCTCCGCCCGTACCCCGGGCAGCGGGTCCCGCAGGGTGGTCAGGGTGCCGGCGGCGACGTTGCCGGCCCGGCCACCGCCGGCCCGGTACCACAGCCGCACCCGGGCCCCGGCCGGCGGCACCGCCGCGACGGTGACCGGCCCGCCGCCCGCCCGCGCGCCGGCCGGTCCCACGTCGGCCGGTCTCGGGCCGGGCGGGTCGGCGTCGGGCGGGCGCAGGTCCAGCGCCGGGGCGAAGGTGACCAGCCCCGAGCAGCGGTCCACCAGGTAGACCTTGGCCTGCGGGCCGACCCCGGCGAAGCTGTCCACCGGCCGCCACACCTCGTACGTGGCGCCGTCGTGTTCCCGGGCCACCGCGCCCAGCTCCACCGACCCGGCCGGCACCTCCACCCCGAGCAGCAGGTCCCGTGCCTCGGCGGTACGCGTAAGCGGCGCCCGGGCGGCCCGCAGCGCCTGCCCCGGCTGGCCGGTGCCGACGCCCAGTAGCTCCGCCTCGACCGGTTCACAGTGGTGCATCCGGACGGTCACCTCGTCGGCGTCCGCGGGCAGCAGTGCCGGCTCGGTGGTGACGAAGACGACGGGCCTCGGGTCGACGCCCCGGGCCGCCGCGACCCGGGTTCCCGCCGGGATCCGCACCGCCGCCCGGTCACCGCCGGTCCGGACGAACCGCACGTTGGCCCAGGCCGCCGTCGGCGCGTGCCGGGTGACCCCGAGCAGGTTCAGGAACTGCACGTACGCCTTCTCCGGCAACTGGTTCAGCCGGAAGATCATCACTTCGGTGAGGTGCGCGAACGCCTCCACCAGGGCGATGCCCGGATCGTGCGCGGACAGGTCGGTCCAGCCGGGGCAGGACTGCCGGATGCGCTCCCGGGCCTCGGTGACCAGATCGAGGAAGGTGCGGTCGTCGAGGTGCGGCACGGGCAGCGTCATGACCGGTCCCCCTCGACCCGGCCGCCGGTCGACCGACCGGCGGCCCGGTGCGGGGGCGGGTCGGCGTCGGCGGGGAGCAGGTCGACGGAGAGCACCAGCTGACCGGGGGAGAGGCTGGCCCGCACCCGGTAGTCCAACCGGATCACCAGCCGCCACGGGTCGTCCGGATCGGGGCCGGCGTCCACGTCGATCACCTCGATCCGGGGCTCCCACCGGCGGATCGCCTGCCGCACGTAGTGGATGGCCAGCCCGGCGGTGGTGTCGTCGTTCGGCGCGAACACCAGCCGGTGCAGCCGGGAGCCGTACCCGGGGCGCATCAGCCGCTCACCCGGCGTGGTGGACAGCAGCAGGTACAACGCCTGGCGTACCGTCTCGTCGCCGTCGGTCACGGCGAGCCCGCCGGTCGCGGTCGTCGCCAGGCCACCGGCGCGGCCGGCGTCGAAGCCGGCCCCGACGAACCGCAACGCCCTCATCGGTCCGCCTCCACCAGGCGCTGCCGGGCGTCGTGCACGGTGTGCCGGACCAGGTTCGGCGGGGTGCCGTCGGTGAACCCGGCCAGGTGCGACAGGACGATCCGGTGCCCGTCGACCCGCAGCCAGTCGCTGTAGCCGACCCGCACCGCGAGGGTCTTCGTGCACGGTTTGACCGTCGGCCCGTAGTTGGGGCAGGCCACGATGTCCCGCCCCACCGGGTCGTCGTCGACCAGCACCGGCGTCCCGGCGACGGTCAGCCAGCCCTGCGACGCCCGGTTGGTGACCCGGCCGTCGTGGTCGCAGGCGATCAGCGAGTCGAGGGTGATCCAGCGCATCAGGCACCTCCGGAGTGGGCGCGGGCGAGCGTGCCGGCCTGCCGGCGGGCGGTCGCCTCGTCCTCGGTCGCGTCGGCGTGCAGGAAGTCGACGCTGCGGGCCCGCACCACCAGCGCCCGGCCCGGCGCGGACAGCACCAGGTCGGTCGCGGCGTGCAGAGTGGTCAAATCGGGGGTCAGCTCCAGGAAACTGCCGGCGTCGGTGGCCAGCCGCAGCGTCCGCGCCGCGTCGTCGACCACGATGGTCTGACCGCTGCCGGTCCGCACCGACCAGCGGCCCGCGCGCCCGTCGGCCACCCCCGCGTCGTACGGGGTGACGGTGCCGAACAGCGAACCCAGCACCACCCCGGCGACCGGGTCACCGCCCGGCAGGGCCAGCAGCACCGTGTCGTCCGGGTCGGGCAGCGCCACGATTCCCTTGTCCCGGCCCGCCCCCGGGCAGAGCACCGCCAGCCAGCCGGCGTCCAGGTCGCCGTACCCGGGCAGCCGCACCCGGACCCGGCCGAGCCGCTCCGGGTCGTCGACGGCGGTGACCACCCCGAGGGTGACCACCGCCCCGCCGGCCGCGACGCGCGGCGGGGAGGGCGGCGGGGCGGTGGCGAACCGGGTGAGGTGGCCGCTGGCGTCGACGGTGTGCACCACCTCGGTGAGGACGTACACCCCGGCCAGGTCGTCGGCCACCCCGGCCAGCGCGACCCGACGGCCGGGACGCAACGCCGGGTCACCCTCGGCGACGCCCTCGGCGGTGACCAGCGCGGCCGTCCGGTCGTCCAGGCCGGCCTGGGCGAGCGCGGCCAACTCGTCGTCGCTGCGGCCCGGCTGGTCCAGGACGGTCCGCACGCCGTCCGCGCCGACCGCCGCCGGGTCCGGACGCAACGGCACCCGCCGGCCGCTGCGCGCCGCGTCGACCCGGTGGCCGAGCGGCTCGGCCCGCTGCGGGTGCCAGCCCAGCGCGGCGCTGCCCCCGGCGGCCCGGTCCAGGTTGGCGGCCAACCGCACCGAGTGCAGCGTCCGGCCCAGGGTCAGCGGCACCGGGTCGCCGTGACCGTCCAGGCTGACCAGCCGCACCCGGTCACCGTCGACGGCCAGGTGCAGACCGGCCCGGCCGGCCACCTCCCGCAGCAGCTCCAGGTCGCTGTGCCGGTGCTGGAGCAGCCGGTCCAGCCGGGGGCCGTCGACCTCGGCGTCGACGTCGAGCCCCACCGCGCCGCACAGCTCCCGGGCCAGGTCGGCGGCGGTGACCGCCTCGAAGACCCGTAGCTGCTGCCGCTTGCGCAGCCGGTGCAGCAGGTCGTAGCCGCGCCAGCGGGACAGGGCGGTGCCGTCGGCGGCGTACTCCACCTCGACGCAGGTGACCTCACCGGTGAACAGCAGGTCGTCGCCGAGCCTGACGTCGAGCGTCGCGCCGGTCGGCACCGCCGGGCCGGGACCGGGACCCCGCGCGGCCGGGCCCGGGTCGGCGGCGTACACCACCTCGCACTGGGTGGGCTGGTCGAGGCGGGCGGCGACCCGGACCGACCGGATCCGCCGGTCCGCCGCCCCGCCCAGCGGCACGCCGTCGAGGAACACCGACGGGCGGGCACTCACCGCACACCCCCGCCGGCCTGCTCCGGGCCGGTCCCGCCCGCGACTTCCACCGGCGACGCCCCGGCGGGCTGCGGCGGCACGGTGGGCGGGGGCACCGCGAGGGCGGTGCCGGCCGGCACGGCGAACGGGTCGGTGATCCGGTTGTGCTCGGCGAGCAGCCGCCAGCGCAGCGGCGAGCCGAGCGCGTCGTGGGCGAGCAGGTCGAACCGGACCCCGGAGTAGCCGGGCGTGGCCGCACCGTCCCCGGCCGCCACCACCGCCTGCCCCGGGGGCGTCCCGGGCGCGGTGGCGGCGGCCAACTCCTCGGCGAAGCCCTGCTGCGCCTCGTCGGCCGACTCGGCCACCCGCAACAGCTTCATCCGCAGCCACGAGCGGCGGGGCGAGCCGGTACGGGTGAACACGTCGAACCGTTCGGCGACGGCCACCACCACCCCGGGCACGTTCCACGTCTTGCCCCAGACCAGCCGGACCAGCGGCGGGCGCTGCCAGCCGTGCGCCACGGCGGAGTTCTCGGCCAGCATCCACAGCGGCCGGGTGAGGGTGCGCACGTCCCCGGGTCGGTTCGGCCCCTCCACCAGGTCGGTGTCGAAGAGCAGGTCCAGCACCAGTTCGGTACGCCCGCCACCGGTGAAGGCCAGCGGGTCGTCGGCCAGCCCGATCCCGGTGAGCCGACCCTCGGCGCTGCCCCGCGGTCGTACCCCGGCGACCCGGGTGACCTGCACGGTCTGCGGATTGAGCAGGCAGTCGACGCGGACGCCGGACTCGTCGACCAGGAAGGCGACCCGTTCCATCAGTACCCCCGCTGTTCGGCGTCGAGCCGGGCGTACCGGGCGTCGTCGCGGGCGGTGCCCGTCGGCCGTCGCCACGCCCCGTCGTCGGGCAGCGCCGGCCACGGGTCGGTCCCCACCGGTCCCGACCCGTGCGGTCTTGCCGCTCCCGCCCCGGTCGTGCCGGCGTCGGGCAGCATCGGCCACGGGTCGCCGGCCGGGGGTGGGTCGTCGTCCGGCCAGTGGGTCGCGGCGATCCGCCGGGCGGGGCTGCCACGCGCCGGTGCGCCGCCGCCGGTGCCCGGCCGGGTTCCGCCGTGCCGGCCGCCGCCCGTGACCGGGCCGCCCGCCCCACCGGTGCCGTCCCCGCCGGCCCGGTCGCCGGTTGCCGCGCCGGTGCCGGTCGCCGACGCCGGGCCTAACAGCGCTGAGGTCGGTCGGCCGTCGGTCGGCCGTCGCCCGGCACCGGTTCCGGCGGCCGTCCGGTGCTCCAGGCCCGCCGACCGGACCGGTCGACCGGGGTCGTCGCGGTCCGGCCTCCCCGGCGGGACGAGGTCCGCCCGGCCGGGGGACTGCGGCGGTACGTCGGACGCCTGGTGCCGCGTGCCGGCCGGTGGGGGCGTGCCCGGGGCCCGGTCGGCGTCGGAGGAGGGACGGTGCCCCACCCACCCGGGTGAGTCAGGTGCTTGCGCCCCGGACACGACCGCCGCCTCCGGGGCACGTCGCGCCCCCGAACGGGGGCTGATCCCCGCCACCACCGCCGGGCCGGTTCCCGTCGCCGACTCCGCACCGGTCTCCGTCGTGGGTTCCGGGCCGGTCCCGGTTGTCGGAGGGCGGCGTGGGCTGGTCCGTCGCCGGCCCGGTCGCAGCAGCCACCCGAGCCCGGCACCGATCGTCCACAGCGGACCGGGACGCGCCGCCACCGGACCGGGCGGTGCTCCCGAGTCGGGGCGGACCGCCGTCGCCGGGTCCGGGCGATGGGTCCCCGACCGGTCCGGGCGGTGTGCCGAGGGCGGGTACGCCGTCGCCGGGTCCGGGCCGGGTGCCGAGGTCGGGCGCGTGCGGTGACCCGCCGATCCGTCGGTCGGGGCGTCGGTCGGGGAGTGGTCGGCCGGGCCGGCTGGTCGGGGGAGAAGGGTGCCGGCCACCGGGGTCGGTGTCGGCGACGACCCCCACGGCCCGGTCGGCGGGGTGGGGGCGGGTGGTGGCACCGGGACCGACGGGTGTGCGGGGTACCGGTCGTCGGCGGGGCTACCGGGGGCGGGCGGGTAGGCCGGGGACTCGGCGGACGCCGGGGTGGACTGTCCGCGTACCCCCGGGTGGGATGCGGGCGGCGGGCCGGCGGCCGGCGGCGGACCCGGCGGGGTGTCGGCGGCCGGCCTGACCAGGTCGTGCAGCAGGCCGGGGGCGTGCGCGGCGACCGTCCGCAGCCAGTGCTCCGGCGGCTGCACCGGCCCGCGCGACGCCGGGACCGGCCCGGCCCACCGCGCGGCGGGGTCGGTGACCGGCATGGCCGGGTCGGCCGGTGGGACGGCCGGGACGGGGGCCACCGCGTCGGCGGCGGCCCGCAGCCGGGTGGCCAGCCAGTCACGCGGTCGTGGACGCCGCGGCACTGCCGTCCTCCAACTCCAGCCCCTCGTACGCCAGCGTCAGCGCCACGATGGCGATCTCCTGGGACAGGGTGTGCAGGTGTGCGCCGCGCCACCGCATCGGCCACGCGTTGATCAGGTTCCAGCGCAGCACCTCGGCGGTGCCGGCGGCGTCCAGCAGCACCACCGACACGTTACGGCGGCTCACCGTCCCGGTCGCCGCGCTGTGCACCCAGTCCCACAGCTCGCGGGACGGGGTCAGTCCGAAGTGCAGGGTCACCGGCGCATAGTCGACCTGCCCCGGTACCGACCGGATCCGGTCGTTGCCGGCCTCCCGGTAGGCCAGCCGGCCGATGGTCAGCTCCAGGCCGCTGACCTCGGTGAAGTGCCCGTTGGTGACGCCGTTGATGAGCAGTTTGAAGTTGTACGCCCGGTACGGGTCGACCGGGGCGCCCGGCTGTGGCGTGGCCGTGGTCGGCATGTCAGCCTCCGATCGTCTCGGTCTCGGTGCCGCCGGCCCACTGGCTCAGCTTGAACACCACGAACTCCGCCGGCTTGACCACCGCGATGCCGATGTGCGCGACCACCATCCCGGCGTCGCGGACGTCGACCGGGTTGGTCTCCTCGTCGCACTTGACGAAGAACGCCTCCTCCGGGGTACGCCCCAGCAGCGCCCCGTCACGCCACACCCGGGTCAGGAACGCGCCGATGTCGCGGCGGATGGAGCGCCACAGCGAGTAGTCGTTGGGTTCGAACACCATCCACCGGGTGCCGCCCGCGATGGCCTGCTCGATGGAGATCGACAACCTGCGGACGTTGAGGTAGCGCCACTCGCTGGCCTCGGCGGCCAGGGTGCGGGCCCCCCACACCCGGATGCCCTCCCCGGCGAAGTACCTGATGACGTTGACCCCCTTGGGGTTGAGCACGTCGTGTTCCGAGCGGGTGACCAGGTACTCCAGGTCGACCGCGCCGCGTACCGGCTCGTTGGCGGGGGCCTTGTGGACGCCGCGCAACCCGTCGGTGCGGGCCCAGATGCCCGCCATGTGCCCGCTCGGCGGGGTGAGCACCAGCTCGCCGGTGAGCGGGTCACGCACCCGCAGCCAGGGGAAGTAGTAGGTGGCGTAGTCGGACTGCCGGGCCCGGTGGGCGGTGCCGGTGTCGGGGTCGGCCGGCTCGCCGGCCTTGCCGTCGGCGGGCTTGCCGTCGCCGGCCTTGCCGGGGCGCGCGGGGGTGGCCACCCGGGTCAGCGTCGAGATGTCCTCGATGCCGGGCGGCGGGTCGCAGATCGCCACCATGGTGCGCAGCCGCTCGGCCATGCTCAGCAGCGCCTCGTGCGACACCGGGTCGTGGAAGCCGGGCGCGGCGAGGATGGCCACCTCGTCGATCGCCTCCACCAGTTGCAGCCCGGTGCGCCGCTGCCCGGTGCCGGTGAGCTGCCCGTCGGCGCCGACGTT
The DNA here is from genome assembly GCF_016901255.1 of Micromonospora humida. Classification (NCBI taxonomy): domain Bacteria; kingdom Bacillati; phylum Actinomycetota; class Actinomycetes; order Micromonosporales; family Micromonosporaceae; genus Micromonospora; species Micromonospora humida. The sequence goes on along the minus strand of NZ_JAFEUC010000001.1, from coordinate 142,768 downwards.
GACCACCCAGCAGCGGCTGCCGCCGTTGTCGAGGAAGCCGAAGACCGCCCGGGCCAGCGGGGTGCTCTCCAGGTCGTCGCCGTCGGCGTACAGCCGGAGGAACTCCGACCAGCTGGTGACGGCCAGCGCCCGGTCGACGTGGGCGGTGCGGTTCGGCGCGACCCCGACGAACGCGGCGACGGCCATCCCGACCGGCCCGATCGGCCGGGCGGCGCTGGGCACCTCCTCGACGTAGATGCCGGGGGAGAAGTAGTGGGGCATCGGTCCTCCTGTACGGCCGGTCCGGCTCAGCGGGCCGGGGGTTCGCAGACGATGACGATGTCCGCGTCGGCCGGGTCGACCTCGGCGGTGAGGGTGCGGCCCCGGCCGACCAGGCGCAGCCGGACCGGCTGGTCGGGGTGTTCCGGGTCGTGCGGGACACCGGCGAGCCGGAACCGCCCGCCCGCGTCGGTGTGGGTGGCGTACGGGGTGCCGACCAGTTCCACCCGCAGCGCCGCCAGGGGTTGCTGCTGCGGGCCGACCACCCGGCCGACGAGGTCACGCAGGTCCAGCCGGCGCAGCCGCAGCGGATGCAGCACCGGCGGCGCGACCGGCGGCGTGGACGTCACCTGGGCCGGCACGTCGACCAGCAGCGCCGGCCGGGGGGCGACGCCCAGCGTCACCCACAACGCCGGGTCACCGGCCTCCAGCACCAGTTCCGGTTCGCCGGCCGTGGCGGCGGCGGTCAGCACCCGGTCCAGCCCGGCCAGCGCGGCCGGGCCGGCTGCGGCGACCAGGTAGCGGATCGTGAACCGGTACGGCGCGGGCGTCCCGGTGCCCCGGGTCTGCCGGGCCGGCCGCAGGGCCAGCGGCCACAGGGTCAGCCCGACGCCCCCGTCGGCGGGCGGGCCGACCGGGACGTCCTCGCCGGCCGCCCCGGCCAGCCAGGCGGCCAGCTCGGCGGTGGCCGCCTCGACCGGTCCCGGCCCGTCGCCGGTCATCGCGGCGGCGTCCCCTGGATGCGGTACGCGATGGCCTCGTTCCACACGTGCGGGTAGACGCCGATCTCGAAGTACCTGGTGAACCGGTTGATCGGTGCGTTGGCGTGGTCGTGCCAGAGCAGCCACACCGGGGCGACGGTGAACAGCACGTAGTTGAGCGCCACCAGCGGCAGGTAGAGCGGGCCGAGCAGCCGGGCCTGGAGGATGTGCACGTCCTCGTGGCGTTGGATGCCGGGGCCGGCACCGGCGCAGACCGTGCCGATGGTGGTGGCGTACCGCGGGGACACCCCCTCGACCAGGCTGACCCGGCAGCTGTGCTGCGAGGTGGGCCGGTCCAGCGAGTGGCCGACGACGAGGTGCAGGGCGAGGTAGAGCGCCCCGGCGGCGGTGTTCGGCAGGCTCCAGGTGTGGTCGATCACGAACAGGGCCACGCCCCGGGCGTCCGGGCCGTACACCCGGGCGGCGGCGACCGACCAGCCGAACGGGACCCCGATCAGCAGGCCGACGACCGCGCCGACCAGCAGGCCCACCGGGCCACCGGTGGTCACCCCGAGCGCCGCCCCGCACAGGACGTGGACGGCGGCGCTGACGATTCCGTAGACCATGGCACGCCTCCTCAGACCCAGGAGCGGACGAAGCGGGGCTCGCGCCCCTGGGCGAGCTGGCCGGGGGTGGCCCGGGTGGGCTGCCGGTTGCCGGACGGTAGCTGGTTGACGCCCAGCGCGGCGGAGAAGATGACCAGCCCGTTGAAGAACGCGATCAGCCACTTCTCGCCGCCCGCGTCGGTGGCGAACGCCGCGGTGGCGTACGACAGGAGCAGCGCCACGCCCAGGGCGATCCATTTGCGGGCCTTGTCGTTGTCCGGGCCGAGCAGGCCACCGATGACGTTGGCGGTGAGCAGGGTGGCGGCGCTGGCACCGGCCACGGTGCCGAGGGCGGCCCAGGTGAAGAGATCGTTCACGGCGATCCCCCTTCGGATGGTGCGGGACGGGCGGGGGCGGCCGGGGTGGCGGCGGTGCCGCCCCGGCGGCGCAGCAGGACGGCGGTGACCCCGCCGGCCAGCAGGAGCAGGACGAGGACCGCCACGGACACCGGCAGCCACGGGAAACCACCCGGGTCGTCCGGGCCGCTCGCGGCGGCGGGGCTGGCCGACGGGGTGGGGTGCGGCGGGGCCTCGGCGATCGCCCGCAGCTCGGCCGGTTTCGGCTGGTTGGCGATGACCTTCCAGGTGACCGAGCGGCCGGTGAGCGTGCCGTTGGAATCGATCACCCGGCCGGGAAAGGTCACCGAGATCTCGAACGACATGAGCTGCAGGAACGTCTGCTGGTTCTGGGGATTCTGTTCGGCCACCTTCCCGCCGTACTTTTTGGGGTCGAGTGGCAGGCTGAACCGGTAGAGATCACCGTCGCGGACGAGCTTCACGCTCTCGCTCGTGAAGTTTTTCAGCGGGGTGTGCCGATAAGTGATCTGCGCGCCGTAGAAACGCTCGTCCTCGTAGACGGTCTCCTCGCCGGCGGGCAGGGCGGGGATGTTCTCCCGCAGTTCGGCGTAGGCGACCGCGAGGTTCTTGTTGCGGCTGCTGAGTACGGACTTCTCCGCGGTGAGCAGGAGTTGACCGTCGACGGTGTCGTCGGCGTTGACGGTCAGCCCCAGGTTGAGCTGCATGCATCCGGCCAGCAGGGTCAGCAGGGCCAGACACACCGTGAGTCGGGCCACCCTGCCGCGCCCGCGTCCGGTATTCATGGGCATATTGTGTGTGATCCACTTCACACCGGGCAGTCGGCGATCGGTCAGATGGCTGTCTCCGATCTTACCGATCCGCTTATCGGTCCGGCCGGCACGGATATGGTCCGGCGGTCGATATCCTGGAGGGTCGGCATCCATTACCGACCATTGTGGATGATCGCGGAAACCCTATTTCCGCGTCCGCTAGATCTGCGTTAAATCTCGGCGGCGACGGGTGCTGAACACGCCGGCCGCAGCCTGGGGACATGCATGCCGACGCCGAACAGGCAAGCCCGACCGAACCCCGCCGTCACGACCCACGACGGCCCCCTGCCCGCCCCCTCGCCGCCGTCGTCCGCACCCCCACCCCGGGTGCGACGCCGGGCATCCTCGCCACCGGTGCCTGCCTACCCGAGCAGGTGGTGACCAACGCGTCGCTGGCCGCGGCGCTCGGCGTCACGGCCGACTGGATCGTCGACCGGACCGGGGTACACGAACGGCGCGCCGCCGCCCCCGGCGAGGCCACCTCCGACCTGGCCACCCACGCCGCGCGGCAGGCCCTCGACCGGGCCGGCGTCGACCCCGCCGACGTCGGCCTGATCATCCTGGGCACCTCGACCCCGGACCTGCCGCTGCCCGCCACCGCCTGCCGGGTGCAGGCCAACCTCGGCGCGTGGGGCGCGTACGCGATGGACCTGGACGCCGTCTGCACCGGCTTCCTCTACGCCCTGGACGTCGCCCACAAGATCATGCGGTGCGACCCGGCCATCCGGTACGCCGTGGTGATCGGCGCGGACACCTACTCGCGCATCCTCGACTACACCGACCGGCGCACCTCGGTGCTCTTCGGCGACGGCGCGGGCGCGGTGGTGCTGGGCCGCTCAGCCGACGCCGCCGGCATCGCCTACACCCGGCTGGGCAGCGACGGCCGGCAGCACGACCTGGTCCGGATCCCCGCCGGCGGCAGCCGCGCCCCGGCCAGCACCGCCACCGTCGCCCACGGCGGGCACTACTTCACGATGGACGGCCGGGCGGTACGCGCGTTCGCCGAACGCAAGCTGCCGGAACTCGTCGCCGACGCCACCGCCGCCTGCGGACTGACCGTCGCCGACCTCGACCTGCTCGTCCCGCACCAGGCCAACGTGCGGCTGCTGCGCGAGGTGACCAAGGAACTCGGCTTCGTCGCCGACCAGGTGGCGATCAGCGGCACCCACTACGGCAACACCGGCGCCGCGTCCGTGCCGGTCACCCTCGACGCGGCGATCGACGCCGGCCGGGTCCGCCCCGGGGCCCGGGTCCTGCTCGCCGCCTTCGGCGGGGGGATGACCTGGGGAAGCGCCCTGATCACCTGGCCCGGCGGCACGGCCGGCCAGCCGACCCACGAGGAGCCAACGGCATGAGCATCCTGTCCGACTACGCCAAGCGCACCCCCGGCTCGAAGGAACACTTCGCCCGGGCCGGCGCGATGATCCCGGCCGGGGCGACCCGCAGCCTCAACTCCTGGCCGCCGTACCCGGTCTACCTGGACCGGGGGGTCGGCGGCACGGTCTGGGACGTCGACGGCAACGCCTACCGCGACTTCCTGGCCAACTACACCGGCCTGCCGCTGGGCTACGCCGACCCGGACGTCACCGCCGCCATCCGGGAGCAGCTGCCGCACGGCACCTCGCACTCGTTCTCCCGCACCCTGGAGGCCGAGCTGGCGGGGCTGCTGGTGGCGCGGGTGCCGAGCCTGGAACGGGTCCGGTTCACCGGCTCCGGCACCGAGGCGGTGATGTTCGCGCTGCGCCTGGCGCGGGCCCACACCGGCCGCCCGCTGGTCGCCAAGGCCGAGGGCGGCTACCACGGGACCACCGACGACGTCATGATCAGCGTACGGCCACCGGCCGACCTCGCCGGCGACGTCCGGTCGCCCGCCTCCGTGCCGGAGATGCGCGGCATCCCCGCCTCCCGCACCCGGGAGACCCTGGTGGTGCCGTTCAACGACGTCGCCGCGTCGCAGGAGATCCTGCGCGCCCACGCCGACCGGGTGGCGGCGCTGGTGCTCGAACCGGTGCTCGGCGTCGGCGGGATGATCCCGGCCACCGCCGCGTACCTGACCGCGATGCGGGCCACCTGCGACGAACTGGGCATCGTGCTGGTCTTCGACGAGGTGATCACGCTGCGGCTGGCGTACGGCGGCGCGCAGCAGGCGTACGGCGTCACCCCCGACCTGACCACCATGGGCAAGATCATCGGTGGTGGCCTGCCGATCGGCGCGTACGGCGGCCGGGCCGACATCATGGGGTTGCTCGAACCCCAGGGCGGCACCGACGTCTACGACTCCCGCTCCGGCGGCCCGGCGCTCTACCAGGGCGGCACGTTCACCGGCAACGCGCTGAGCGTCGCCGCCGGCATCGTCACCCTCGGCAAGCTCGACGCCGCCACCATCGACGCGCTCAACCGCACCGGCGACCTGCTGCGCCGCGAGTTGACCGGGGTGTTCGCCGGTGCGCCGGTCGACGCCGTCGTCACCGGCGTCGGGTCGCTGTTCAACATCCACATCGGCCCGCGCCGGGTCGAGGTGTTCCGCGACGTGCGCGCCGTCGACGCCGCCCGCCAGCAGGCCTTCTTCCTGGGTCTGCTCAACCACGGCGTGATCGTCGCCCCCCGGGGCATGGGCTGCGTCACCACCTGCACCACCCCGGATGACGTCGCGGCCTTCACCGCCGCCGTCCGGCTCACCCTGCACGACATCACCGAGGCCGGCTGAGAGGGCACGACGATGCAGATCACCTGGACACCGGAGCAACACGCCCGCCGGGAGCGGTTCCGCCGCTTCGCGGCGACGACCGTGGCCCCCGGCACCGCCGAGCGTGACCGCGCCGGGGTCTTCGACTCCAAGTCCTGGCAGGCGCTGGCCGACGAGGGTTTCTGGACCGCCCACCTGCCCCGCGAGTACGGCGGCGACGGGGGCACCCTGTGGGACTTCCTGGCCGGGCTGGAAGGGCTCGCCCAGGGCGCGGACGACTCCGGTTTCGTACTGTCCGCCGTCGCCCACGCCGGCCTGCTGCACGTATTGTGCGAACACGGCACCCCCGAACAGCGTCGACGGCTGCTCCCGGCGCTGGCCGGCGGCGCGGTGGGCGCCACCGCCGCCACCGAACCGGCCGGTGGCTCCCACGTCGCCGCCGTCGGCACCCGGGCCCGCGTGCACGGCGTCGACGACTGGCGGCTCACCGGGCACAAGGCGCACATCACCAACGCGCCCGTCGCCGACCACCTGCTGATCGTCGGCCGGCTCGACGGCATCGGCGCCCGGGACATCACCCTGTTCGTGCTGGACCGCGACCGGCCCGGCGTCAACACCGGCGTCGCCGAGGACCTGCTCGGCCAGCGCACCAGCCCCACCGGGCCGATCATCCTGGACGGGGTGCCGGTCGGCCCGGCGGACGTGGTCGGGCCACCCGGCGACGGGCTCGCCACCCTCTACTCGTTCCTGGCCTTCGACCGGCTCATGTACGGCGTCGTGGTCGCCGCCCAACTGGAGGCACTGCTCCCCGTGGTGCTGCGCCGCTGCGCCGAACGCCGGGCGTTCGGCGTCCCCATCGGCGAGCACGAGTTCATCCAGGACAAGGTCGTCGGCATCCGGACCACCATCGAGTCGGCCCGGCACCTCGCCTACGCCGCCGCCGACGCGCTGGTCCGGGGCGACGACGCCTACAGCGCGCTCGCCTCCTGCGCCAAGCTGGCCGCCTCCGAGGGCGCGGTCCGGTCCACCGTCGAACTGGTCCAGATCTTCGGGCACGCCGGCTACGACCGTGCCGGGGGCATCGAACGGCACCTGCGCGACGCGGTCGCCATCCGGATCGCCGGCGGCACCACGGAGATGCAGAAGAAGAACATCTACAAGGACGTGGTACGCCGCTACGCCGCCCCGGTCGACGCGCCGGCGGTGCCGGCGTGACCGCCCCGACGGGCCCCGGCACCGTAGCCGTTCCGGCGGGTTCCGGCGGCGTGGCCGTTCCGTCGGGGGCCGGCGGTGTGGCTGTTCCGACGGATTCCGGCGGTGTGACTTTTCCGGCGGGTTCCGGCGGTGTGGCCGCATCCGGTGCCGCGTCCGATCCGGCCGGTGCTGCCGGTGCGGGGCAGGGGCGTCGGGTCGAGGGGGAGCGGACCCGGGTGGTCCGCGAGGACGACTGCGCGACCCGGTGGGGCAACGAGGGCCTGATGGTCCTGTCCACCCCGGCCATGCTGGGCCTGATGGAACAGACCTGCGTGGAGGTGCTCGCCCCGGTGTTGTCGTCCGGCGAGATGACCGTCGGTGTCGGCGTGACGCTGACCCACGCGGCGGCGGCCGGTCGTGGTGAGCCGGTCACCTACCGGGTCGCCCTCACCGTGGCGGGCCGCGACGTCGAGGTCGACTTCACCGTGGTCGGTCCGACCGGGACGGTGCTCGGTCACGGCTCCCACCGGCGTCGGATCGTCGACCGGGCCGCCTTCCTCCGCCGACTGGCACCCCCGACCGGCTAGCCCACCCGTCCCCGGGAGCCCGGCCGGGCCCCCGGGGACGCCCGTACCCCCGCCCGCGCCGTCGTGCGGTGATCAAGAGGTTCGCGTCACCGGCCACGGTATTCCTGACGCAAACCTCTTGATCACCCGGGCGGGTTGATCACGTGGGCGGGGCGGGGCCGGGGAGGGGGTTGGGCGGGTGGGGGCGGTGGAGCGGTGGGGGTGGGTGGTGGGGTACCGAGCGTGTCGGTGGTGACTACTGTTCGTCCCCGGTGGACGGGTGGGAGGGGTGGTCGGGTGGCGACGTCGCGGGTGGACCTCTCGGGTCGGGCCGGCACGCCCTTGCGGGCGATCCTGCGGTCGCCCGGCTGGATGGGCTGGGCAATCGCCACCTTCGGGGCCCGGCTGCCGGTGGCGATGGCCCCGCTGGCACTGGTCTTCGCCGGTCGGGCGCTCAGCGACGGCTACCTGCTCAGCGGCCTACTGGTCGGCGCGCACACCATCGGCGAGGCGGTCGCGGCACCCGCCGCCGGGGCGCTGATCGACAGGTGGAACCCGCGTCGCGTGCTGGCCGGGTGCCTGGCCGCCGAGGCGCTGCTGTTCCTGGCCGCCGCTGTGGTGGTCGGCACCGGTGGCGGCACGGCGCTGCTGGTCGTCCTCGTCGCGTTGGCCGGTGCGGTGCCGGCCGGCGCGCCGGGCGGTCTGCGGTCGATGCTCACCCACCTGGTCGACGCGGCCGTGCTGCCCCGGGCGCTGTCCCTGGACACGGTGCTCAACCAGGTCTGCTGGGGGCTCGGACCGGTGCTGGTCGGGGTGACGGTCGCCGCCGTCTCGCCCGCCGCCGGTGTGGGCCTGGTCGCGCTGCCGGCCGTGATCGCCGCGGGGGCGGCCCTGCGCCTGCCCGATCCGGCGGCGGCCCGGCCCGCCGCCGGGCGCAGCCGGGTGCTGCCGGTGCTGCGCCTGCTGGCCCGCACCCTGGCGTTGACCGCCGCGCTGCGGGTGCTGCTCGGGGTGCTGACGGTGGCGGCGGTGCCGCTGTTCACCGGCAGTGGCCAGGCGTCGCTCGCCGGGCTGGCCCTCGCCGCGTACGCGGTCGGGACCGGCCTCGGCAGCGTCCTGTACAGCCTGCGGAGCTGGCCGGGCGGCCACCAGCGGCAGGCCGACGTCGCCCTGCTGGTGCTCGGCCTGGTGGTCGCGTTCGCGGTGGTCGCGCGACCGCACGCCGTCGCGCTGCTGACGCTGTACGCCGTCGCCGGGTTCTTCGAGGGGCCGACCGTGCTGGCCCGGTCGCTGCACCTGGAACGGGTCCTGCCACCCGACCGCCGGGCCACCGGCTTCTCCCTCCAGTACGCGGCGATCGGTTGGGGGTTCGCCGTGGGCAGCATGGTGCTGGCACCCCTGCTGACCCGCTGGGGCGCGGCCACCGTGGTCACCGGGGCGGGGCTGGCGGTGGCGGCGCTCGCCCTCGTGGCGACCCTTCTGCCCGCGCGCCCCGACCGGGTCCGGTGACCCGTCACCGGTACGCCGCCCCCGACCATCCGGCCGCGGCGGACCGGCGGGCGTCGGACGGCTCGCTGAGCGCCGGGTCGCCGTCGAGCACCCGCCGGTGCAGCCGCTGCAACGCCGGCCCCGGCTCGATGCCCACGCCGTCGGCAAGCGTCTGACGGAGGTCGCGGTACACCGCGAGGGCGTCGGCCCGGCGGCCCACCTGGCACAGCGCCCGCATCTGCATGTCGCGCAGCCGTTCCCGCTCGGGGTGGAGGGTGACCAGCGCGGCCAGTTCCTCGACGGCTTCGTCGTACCAGCCGAGACGCAGGTAGGCGTCGGCGCGCAGCTCGATGGCGAGCAGCCGCCGTTCACCGAGCCGTCGGCTCTCGGCCAGGATCGAGGGGGACGGGTCGACGTCGGCGAGCGGGTCCCCCCGCCAGGCGGCCAACGCCTCGGACAGGGACCGGACCGCGTCGTCGAGCCGGCCCGCCGCGAAGGCGGCCCGGCCGCGCACCACGTTGGCGTCGAAGAGGTGGCTGTCGACGTCGCCGCGTGCCAACCGCAGTTTGTATCCACCCGGGCCGGTGATGATGGACCGCCCCACCGACGGGGGCAGACTGCGCCGGAGGCGGAAGACGTACTGCCGGATCAGATTGCCGGCCGAGGCGGGTGGTTCGTCGGTCCACACCTCCCGGGCCAGGCGTTCCACCGGAATGAGCACATTTCCGTTGACCGTCAGGACCGCCATCAGATTGCGTTGCTTGGGAGCATTGATGCAGTAGTTCTGCCCGGGAAGTATCACAAATGTTCCGAGTATGCCGAACTTCACGAATCCCCCACGATGCGCGTGCCCCCGTACCGTCAGTGCCCACCACTGATTGAAGTTAATCGATCAATAATGACGGTGCCGCGCCATCTCCGTTCGGCCGCGCCGCTGCGGTAAGGGGCACATCGCGCTTGTGGCCGTGACGAAAGCGGTGTGAGATCAGCGGTGGGACGTCGGGCCCGGACGGGACACACCGGGCCGGGAAAACGACCACACCGGGAAAGCCGGGCCGGAAGGGCCACGCCAGGGGAAGAGGACCGCGCGCCGTGAACACCGCCACCGATGACCGAGCCGTCCCACCCCCGGTGGTACGGGCCGCCCGTACCGGAGTCGCGGTGGTCTTCGCCCTCAACGGCCTCGCCGTGGCGACCTGGTTCTCCCGGGTCCCGGCGGTCCGCGACGCGCTCGGCCTCAGCGCCGGCCGGCTCGGACTGCTGCTGCTGGCCATGTCCGGGGGCGCGGTGCTGGCGCTGACCACCGCCGGCCTGGTGACCCAGCGGCTCGGCCCGGCCCGCACCGTCGTCGCCTCGACCGTGCTGGTGGCGGTCGGCCTGGCCGGGGTGGGCATCGCCACCCCGCTCGGCTCGCTGCCCGGCGTCGCGGTCGGCCTGTTCGCCCTCGGCTACGGCTCCGGCACCTGCGACGTGGGCATGAACGTCGAGGGCGCGGCGGTGGAGAAACGGCTCGGTCGCACCATCCTGCCCCGCTTCCACGCCGCTTGGAGCCTCGGCTCGGTGGCCGGCGCCGGGCTCGGCGCGGGCGCGGCCCGGCTCGCGGTGCCGATCACCGTGCACCTGGCGGTGCTGGCGGCGGTGGTGCTCGGCGGCACCCTGCTCGGGGCGCGGAACTTCCTGCCCGCCCTGCCCGCCTCCACCGCCGACGGTGCCGCGTCGGCCCGCCGGGGTGGTCTGCTCGCGGCCTGGCGGGAGCCGCGCACCCTGCTCATCGGCGCGCTGGTGCTGGTGATGGCGTTCACCGAGGGCAGCGCCAACGACTGGCTGGCGGTCGCCTTCGTCGACGGCTACGGGGTCAGCGAGGCCGCCGGGGCCGCCGTCTTCGGGGTCTTCGTCGCCGGCATGACCATCGGCCGGACCGCCGGCACCGTGGCCATCGACCGCTGGGGCCGGGTACCGGTGCTGATCGGCACGATCCTGCTGGCCGCCGCCGGCTCCCTGCTGGCGGTGCTGGCCGGCTCCGGGCCGCTCGCCGTCGTCGGGGTGGTCCTCTGGGGACTCGGCGCATCGCTCGGCTTCCCGGTCGGGATGAGCGCCGCCGCCGACGACGAGGAACGCGCCCCCGCCCGGGTCAGCGTCGTCGCGGTGCTCGGCTACACGTCGTTCCTGGCCAGCCCGCCGCTGCTGGGTCTGCTCGGCGACCACGTCGGCATCCTGCACGCCCTGCTGGTGGTGCCGGTGCTGCTGATTCCGACCCTGGCCCTGGTGCCGGCGACCCGTCCGCCGGCCGGTGCCGCGCCGCAGACACCCGCCGGCCCGATACAGAAAATCTAACAGTCGTCGGCCCCGGCCGGTATCGGGTGCGCGGCCGTTACGCCGGGCCACCGCCGCTGGCTAGGGTCGCCGGATGCCAACCGAGATCACCGCCGCAGCGGCGGGCCGCTGGACCCTGGGTGACCGCACCGTGCACCGGATGGGCTTCGGCTCGATGCGGATCACCGCCCACCCCGACCGGGACCGGGCGCTGCGCGTCCTGCGCCGGGCCGTCGAACTGGGGGTCGACCACATCGACACCGCCGCGTTCTACGTCTCGCCGGGCGGCACCCTGAAGGTCGGCACCGGCCCCGCCAGGTACGCCACCGAACTGATCCGCGCCGCGCTCGCCCCGTACCCGGAAGGGCTGGTCGTCGCCACCAAGGTCGGCTTCCGGGACGACCCGACGACCGGCCTGCACGAGGAGGCCAGCCCGGCGCAGCTGCGCGCCCAGGTGGAGGAGAACCTGCGCCGGCTCGGCCGCGACCACCTCGACCTGGTCAACCTGCGGATCGTCAAGCGGCCCGCGCCGGACTCCGTGGCCGAACGCTTCGGCGCGCTGGCCGAGCTGCGCGACGCCGGCCTGATCCGGCACCTGGGTCTGTCCAACGTCCGCCTCGACCACCTCGACGAGGCGCAGACCATCGCCCCGGTGGTCTGCGTGCAGAACAACTACGCGCTGGACAACCGCGGCGACCAGGACGCCATGGTCCGCGAGTGTGGTGCCCGGGGTATCGCCTACGTGCCGTTCTTCTCCCTGACCGGCGGCAACCGCGAAGGCGGGGCCCGCACCGACCACGGCGCGGCCGTACACGCCGTCGCCCGCGCCCACGACGCCACCCCGCAGCAGGTACGCCTCGCCTGGACGCTGCACCAGGGCCCGCACGTACTGGCCATCCCCGGCACCGGTGACCCGGCCCACCTCGCCGAGAACGTCGCGGCCGCCGCGCTGCGACTCACCCCCGACGAACTGGCCGCCCTCGACCGGCGGTGAACGGGCCGCTCAGCCGGCTGTCACCGGGTTCGCAGCGCCCTTCCAGGTGGGGGTGCTCCACTGGAGGGACGCCGAGGAGAGGACGGGCAGATGGGCTGGTTCAGCCGACGGACCCGGGCTGACGAGGGCATCCCGACGAAGCTCGACCGGGAGGCCACCCGGGACGACCTGACCGCGCTGGCGGACTTCGTGGCCGCCCACCGGGGGGTGGAGTTCTATCTCGAACCCGAGACGACCGCCACCGACACCACGGTGGTGGCGATCGCGCACGACGGGGAGTGGATCCGCCGCCGTACCGGCTCCCCACGTACGGCGGCGAAGCTGGCCCACCGGCACGCGGTGCCCCTCTACGAGGCGGCGAAGACCGGATACCCGGAGCGGATGCGGGCCTGGAACCGGGCCCACCCCGAGCGTCGCCTCCGCTGACCCCGCAGCCGCGCGTGCGGCGTGGCGGGGTGGTGGCCCCCGTGGGATGTCGGCCCGTGGGATGTGGGTCCGTGGGATGTGGGTCCGTGGGGGTGCGGCCACGGCGGCGGGTGCGACCGCCGGCCGCCCCGGTCGCCTGCCACTGCGGGGCAGGGGTGTGGGGGTATGTCGTCGCGGGCCCTTTCGAGCTGATGACGGCGACGGATCGGCCCCGCCGGGTGGGACGACCCGTACCGCCAGGTCGGGGGTGGCCGGGGTGGCGCGGCACCGGATGGGCCTGTGACCGGAGGGCCTGCGGCACCGGAGGGGGCGGCCCCGCGGCACCGGGCCGGGGCCGCCGCCCTCAGGCTGCCCCGGCCCCGGCGTGTCGGGGGGCCCTACCCGGCGCGCCAACCGTCCGGTCAGGTCGGCCGTGCCGGTCCCGAGTCGTTGACATCATCAGCTCGACAGCGTGCGAGAGAGGTGTCCCGACCGACCAGGGCCGTGCCGCCCGGATCAGCTCCGTGCCGCCCAGTTCCGCGCCGTCGCGGGGCCGGTGGCCGCCGTTGACCTCGGGGTGAGGAGTGTGGCAGCATTCGCGGCCTGACGGCAGTGAAGGAAGTCGGTGCGATTCCGACGCGGTCCCGCCACTGTCACCGGGGAGCGATCCCCCCTCGTGGGTCACGACCGTGCGTGCACGGTTGGAAGGCCGGGGGTGAGCGTCGATCCGGGAGCCAGGATACTTCGGCCGTCGGAGAACCCCAGGGCGTGGACACCCGAGGAGGACCCGATGACGCACAGCGTCACTGCCGACCCGATCACGGTCGGTGATTTCCGCATCACCGTCGAGCCCGCGCCGCCGCGCGCTCCCACCTCTCCCACCGTCGCCGGCCGTCGCCGGGGCGGTCGGCCTGCCACGTACCGCTGACGGCCGGTCCGGGTGCCCCGCCGCCGGCGGGGTACGTCGGACCTCCGCCGCCGCTGACCGGCGTCCCTCCCGCCCCGCTCGGCCCGGCCCCGTGGTCGAGCCGGACGTCACTCTCCGGAGCCGAACGTGCGCATCCTGCTGCTGTCCACCGCCGACACCGATCTGCTCGCCGCCCGCGCCAGCGCCGCCGACTACCGTCTCGCCAACCCCACCCGGGTCGACGTGGCCGCCGTGCCGGCCCTGCTCGACGGTGTCGACCTGGCCGTCGTACGGCTGCTCGGCGGGCGGCAGGCGTGGCCGGACGGCCTCGCGGCGGTGCTCGGCTCCGGCGTCCCCACGATCGTGCTCGGCGGCGAGGCGGTGCCCGACGCGGAGCTGATGGCGGCCTCCACGGTGGCCTCCGGGGTGGCCACCGAAGCGCTGTCCTACCTGGTCGAAGGGGGCGCGGACAACCTCGCCCAGCTCGCCCGGTTCCTCTCCGACACCGTCCTGCTCACCGGTGAGGGCTTCGACCCGCCCACCCCCACCCCGCCCTACGGCATCCTCGACCACCACCGCCCGTCCACCCCGGTCGACGGGGCGGACCCGGTGGCCGGACCGGCCGGGCGGCAGGACGGCGGCGGGCGGCCCACGGTGGGGATCGTGTTCTACCGGGCGCACGCGCTGGCCGGCAACACCGGTTTCGTGCAGACCCTGGCCGACGCGGTCGACGCGGCCGGCGGCGAACCGCTGCCGATCTTCTGCGGATCGCTGCGCGGGCTCACCCCCGGCGACGGGCCGCTGGACCTCTTCGCCCGCTGCGACGCGCTCGTCGTCACCGTCCTCGCCGCCGGGGGGACGGTCGCCGCCGACGCCTCCGGCGGGGGCGACGAGGACGCCTGGGACGTCGGCGCGCTCGCCGCCCTCGACGTGCCGGTGATCCAGGCGCTCTGCCTGACCAGCACCCGGGAGCAGTGGGCGGCCAGCGACGCCGGGCTGTCCCCGCTGGACGCGGCCATGCAGGTGGCCATCCCCGAGTTCGACGGTCGGATCGTCACCGTGCCGTTCTCGTTCAAGCGGATCGACGCCGACGGGCTGTCGGTCTACGCCGCCGACGCCGAGCGGGCCGCCCGGGTCGCCGGGATCGCCGTCCGGCAGGCCCGGCTGCGCCACCTGCCCAACGCCACGAAGCGGGTGGCGGTCGTGCTCAGCTCCTACCCGACGAAGCACTCCCGGGTCGGCAACGCCGTCGGCCTGGACACCCCCGCCTCGGCGGTCCGGCTGCTCGCCGCCCTCGCCGACGCCGGATACCACCTCGGCGACGCGCCGCCCCCCACCGACGGGGACGCGCTGATCCACGCGTTGATCGCCGCCGGGGGCCACGACGTCGAGTGGCTCACCCCGGAACAGTTGGCCGCCGCCGAGGCCCGGGTGCCGGGGGACACCTACCGGCGCTGGTTCGACCAGGTGCCGGTCGACCTGCGGGACCGGATGCGGGAACACTGGGGTGAGCCACCCGGCCAGCTCTACACCGACGACGGGGACATCGTCCTGGCCGGGCTGCGGTTCGGCAATGTCACCCTGCTGATCCAGCCGCCGCGCGGCTTCGGCGAGAACCCGATCGCCATCTACCACGACCCCGACCTGCCACCCAGCCATCACTATCTGGCCGCCTACCGGTGGCTGGCTGCGCCGGTCGCCGACGGCGGCTTCGGCGCGGACGCGGTGGTGCACCTCGGTAAACACGGCACCCTGGAATGGCTGCCCGGTAAGGGACTCGGCCTGGCCGCCGACTGCGCCCCCGACGCCGTCCTCGGTGACCTGCCGCTGGTCTACCCGTTCATCGTCAACGACCCCGGCGAGGGCACCCAGGCCAAGCGGCGGGCGCACGCCGTCGTGGTCGACCACCTGGTGCCCCCGATGGCCCGCGCCGAGACCTACGGCGAACTGGCGAAACTCGAACAGCTGCTGGACGAGTACGCCACCGTGCAGGCCCTCGACCCGGCGAAGGTGCCGGTGGTCCGGGGGCAGATCTGGGAGTTGGTGCGCGCCGCCGAACTCCACCACGACCTGCACACCGAGGCGATGCCCGCCGCCGACGACTTCGACGACTTCGTGCTGCACCTCGACGGCTACCTGTGCGAGGTCAAGGACGTGCAGATCCGCGACGGGCTGCACATCCTGGCCGGGGTGCCCACCGGTGAGGCCCGGGTCAACCTCGTCCTGGCCGTGCTACGCGCACCGCAGGTGTGGGGCGGCAGCCGGGCGCTGCCCGGCCTGCGGCAGGCCCTCGCCGCCGGCTACGGCCTGGACGAGCAGGCGCTGCTCGCCGAGCCCGGGGCGCGGGTGGCGGTGCCGACGGCGTTGACCGACGTCGTGGACGGGCCGGCGGTCACCGCCGCCGACGCGGTGGACCTGATCGAGGGGCTGGCCCGGCGGCTCGTCCTCGGCATGGAGACCCTCGGCTGGGATCCGGACCGAGCCGACCCGGTGGTCGCGGAGGTGACCGGTGGGTCCTGCCCCGACGCCGCCGAGGTGCTGCGGTTCGCCGCCCGTGAGGTGGTGCCCCGTCTGGACCGCACCACCGACGAGATCACCCACACCCTCGGCGCGCTCGACGGCCGGTTCGTGCCGCCCGGACCCTCCGGGTCGCCCACCCGGGGGCTGGTCAACGTGCTGCCCACCGGCCGCAACTTCTACTCCGTCGACCCGAAGGCGATCCCCAGCCGCAACGCCTGGGACGTCGGGGTCGCGCTGGCCGACTCGCTGCTCGCCCGCTACCTCGCCGACACCGGGGAGTACCCGCGGTCGGTCGGGCTGACCGTGTGGGGCACCAGCGCCATGCGTACCCAGGGCGACGACATCGCCGAGGTGCTGGCCCTGCTCGGCTGCCGGCCGGTGTGGGACGACCGGTCGCGGCGGGTCACCGGCGTCGAGGTGGTGCCGGTGGCGGAACTGGGCCGGCCCCGGGTCGACGTCACGGTCCGCATCTCCGGCTTCTTCCGCGACGCGTTCCCGCATGTCGTCGCCCTCCTCGACGACGCGGTACGGCTGGTCGCCGCCCTCGACGAGCCGGCCGGGGACAACTACCTGCGCGCGCACGTGGCCGCCGACCTCGCCACCCACGGCGACGAGCGGCGGGCCACCGCCCGGATCTTCGGCTCCAAACCCGGGGCGTACGGGGCGGGGCTGCTGCCGCTGATCGACGCCCGCAACTGGCGTACCGACGCCGACCTGGCCGAGGTGTACGCCGTCTGGGGCGGCTACGCCTACGGCCGGGGCCTGGACGGGCGGGAGGCGCGGGCCGACATGGAACGGTCCTTCGCCCGGATCGCGGTGGCGGCGAAGAACCAGGACACCCGCGAGCACGACATCGTCGACTCCGACGACTACTTCCAGTACCACGGCGGGATGGTGGCGATGGTGCGCCACCTCACCGGGGCCGCCCCGGCCGCGTACGTGGGCGATTCGGCGATGCCGCACGACGTGCGCACCCGCACCCTCGGCGAGGAGACCCGGCGGGTGTTCCGGGCCCGGGTGGTCAACCCGAAGTGGATCGCCGCGATGCGCCGGCACGGCTACAAGGGCGCGTTCGAGCTGGCCGCCACCGTGGACTACCTGTTCGGCTACGACGCCACCGCCGGGGTCGTCGACGACTGGATGTACGAGCGCCTCGCCGAGGCGTACCTGTTCGACGGGGCGACCCGGGAGTTCCTGGAGCGGTCCAACCCGTGGGCGCTGCGCGGCATCACCGAACGGCTCCTGGAGGCCGCCGAACGCGGCCTGTGGGCCGCCCCCGACCCCACCACCCTGGACCGCCTCCGGGAGACCTACCTGGCCACCGAGGGCGACCTGGAGGATCTCCAATGAGCGGTTTTCCCTTCTCGGCCGTGCTCGGGATGGACGACATGCGGTTGGCGCTGCTGCTCAACGCGGTCAGCCCGGCGATCGGCGGGGTGCTGGTGCGGGGCGAGAAGGGCACCGCCAAGTCCACCGCCGTCCGCGCCCTCGCCGCCCTGCTCCCGCCGGTGGACCGGGTCGCTGGCTGCCGGTTCGGCTGCGACCCGGCCGCCCCCGACCCGACCTGCCCGGACGGTCCGCACCCGGGTGCCGCCGGGCACGAGGACCCGGCCGCCGCGCCGGTCGAGCGCCGACCCGCCCGGCTGGTGGAGCTGCCGGTCGGTGCCGCCGAGGACCGGGTGGTCGGCTCGCTGGACCTGGAGAAGGCCCTCGCCGAGGGGGTACGCGCCTTCGAGCCGGGCCTGCTCGCCGCCGCCCACCGGGGGGTGCTCTACGTCGACGAGGTGAACCTGCTCCACGACCACCTGGTCGACCTGCTCCTGGACGCCGCCGCGATGGGCCGCTGCCATGTCGAACGGGAGGGCGTCTCGGTCAGTCACGCCGCCCGGTTCCTGCTGGTGGGCACGATGAACCCGGAGGAGGGTGAGCTGCGTCCGCAGCTGCTCGACCGGTTCGGGCTGACCGTCGAGGTGGCGGCCAGCCGGGACCCGGTCGTCCGGGTGGAGGTGGTGCGCCGCCGGCTCGCCGCCGACGCGGACCCGGCCGGGTTCGCCGCCCGGTGGGCCGCCGCCGACGCGGAGGTGGCCGCCCGGGTGGCCGCCGCCCGGGACCGGCTCGACGCGGTGCTGCTGCCCGACGCCGCGTTGCGGCAGATCGCCGAGGTCTGCGCCGCGTTCGACGTGGACGGGATGCGCGCCGACATCGTCACCGCCCGGACCGCCGTCGCGCACGCCGCCTGGCAGGGGCGGGACCGGGTGACCGCCGAGGACGTGCGGGTCGCCGCCCGCCTCGCCCTGCCGCACCGCCGTCGCCGTGACCCGTTCGACACCCCGGGCCTGGACGAGAAGCGCCTCGACGAGGCGTTGCAGCGGGCCCGCGACGAGCACCCCGACGACGATCCGCCGGACACCGGCCCGGCCCGTCCGGGTGACCCCGGCGGCCCGGACGGCGGTGGGCCGGGCGGCCCCTCGGCGGGCGGCCCCGGCGGCGGGTCGGGCCCGCAGTCACCCGATGACGCCGGTGGGCCGCAGGATGCCACCGGCGGGCCGCAGGACGCCGGTGGTCCGCCGGGCCACGACGACCACCCGCGCGCCCGGACCGGTCCGGCCTCCCCACAGTCCGGGGACGACCGGTGGCCGGACCGCATCGACGACGGCGGACCGGCCGGCGACGACGGACCGGACACCGGACACCGCGCCGACGGCCGGTCGGGACGCCCCGACGACGGCTCCGCCGAGCACACCGGTGCCCGCCCCGGGCGACCCGGCCAGGGCGGTACCGCGAACCCGGGTGACCCGGCGGGCACCGGCTCGGTGGCCGTACCGCAGCGGGGGTTGACGGCCCGGTTGTTCACCGCGCCGGGGGTCGGTGACGGGGTGCCCGGCCGGCGCTCGCGGGCCCGGACCGGGCGGGGGCGGACCACCGGGGCCCGGGTGCCGGCCGGTCGGCCGGCGGCGGTGCACCTGCCGGCGACCCTGCGTGCCGCCGCCCCGCACCAGGCCCGGCGGGGCCGGTGCGACGGCCGGTTGCTGCTGCGCCCGGACGACCTGCGGGAGGCGGTCCGGGAGGGCCGCGAGGGCAACCTGGTGCTGTTCGTCGTCGACGCCAGCGGCTCGATGGGCGCGCGGCAGCGGATGTCGGCGGTGAAGGGTGCGGTGCTGGCCCTGCTCACCGACGCCTACCAGCGGCGGGACACGGTGGCGGTGGTCGCCTTCCGGGGTGCCGGCGCGCAGGTGCTGCTGCCGGCCACCTCGTCGGTGCTGGCCGCGTCGGCGCGGCTGGCCGAGCTGCCCACCGGCGGGCGTACCCCGCTGGCGGAGGGGCTGCTCGCCGCCGCCGACCTGCTGCGGGTGCAGCGGCTGCGGGACCCGCGACGGCGTCCGCTGGTGCTGGTCGTCACCGACGGCCGGGCCACCGCCGGGCACCGGCCGCTGGAGCGGTCGGCGCGCGCGGCGGCGGTGCTCGCCGCCACCGGCGCGCCCTGTGTCGTGGTGGACTGTGAGTCGGGCCCGGTCCGGCTGCACCTGGCCCACCGGCTGGCCGGTCAGCTCGGCGCGACCCACCACCGCCTGGACACGGTCACCGCCGACCCGCTGGCCGGGCTCGCCACCGTCGGAGCGAATCGGAGCGTGCGCTGATGCCGCAGGGAAAGCCGGAACACGTCCCCGCCGACGGGTTGACCACCCGGCAGCGGCGGCACCGCCCGCTGACCATCGTGCACACCGGGCAGATGAAGGGGAAGTCGACGGCGGCGTTCGGGTTGGCGCTGCGGGCCTGGACGGCCGGGCTGCCGATCGGGGTGTTCCAGTTCGTCAAGAGCGCCAAGTGGCGGGTGGGTGAGGAGAACGCCTTCCGGGCCCTGGGCCAGGTGCACGCCGACACCGGGCAGGGCGCGCCGGTGGCCTGGCACAAGATGGGCGAGGGCTGGTCGTGGATCCAGCGCGGCGGCGACGCCGACCACGCCGCCGACGCCCTGGAGGGCTGGCGGCAGATCCAGCGTGACCTGGCCGCGCAGCGCTACGGCCTGTACGTCCTCGACGAGTTCACCTACCCGATGAAGTGGGGCTGGGTGGACGTCGACGAGGTGGTCGACACCCTCACCCACCGGCCCGGCTTCCAGCACGTGGTGATCACCGGCCGGGACGCCGACCCGCGGCTGGTCGAGGCGGCCGACCTGGTCGCCGAACTGACCAAGGTCAAGCACCCGATGGACGCCGGCCAGAAGGGCCAGAAGGGCATCGAGTGGTGACCGGACCGACCCGCCGCACCGACCAGCGCCGCCCGCCGGGCAACGCGCCGGCCGGTCACCCGGGCGGCACCGTGCCGGGCGTGCCGCCGTCCGGCCCGTGGGCGCTGCCCCGGCTGGTGGTCGCCGCCCCGGCCAGCGGGCACGGCAAGACCACGGTCGCCACCGGGCTACTCGCCGCGCTGCGCCGCCGGGGCCTCACGGTCAGCCCGCACAAGGTCGGCCCCGACTACATCGACCCCGGCTACCACGCGCTCGCCGCCGGCCGCCCCGGTCGCAATCTCGACCCGTGGCTGGTCGGGGAGGACCTGGTCGCCCCGCTGCTGCGGCACGGCGCCAGCCTGCCCACCCCCGCCGACGTCGCCGTCGTCGAGGGCGTGATGGGGCTGCACGACGGCGCGGTCGGCCGGGCCGGCTACGCCTCCACCGCGCACGTCGCCACGCTGATCGACGCGCCGGTGCTGCTGGTCCTGGACACCACCGCGCAGGGCCGCTCGGCCGCCGCGCTGGTGCTCGGCATGCGCGCCTTCGACCCGGCGGTACGCGTCGGCGGGGTGATCCTCAACCGGGTCGGTTCGCCCCGGCACGAGACCCTGCTGCGCGACGCGCTCGCCGAGGTGGGCGTACCGGTGCTGGGGGCGGTGACCCGGGCCGTCGAGGTGGCCGCGCCGGCCCGGCACCTGGGGCTGGTGCCGGTCGCCGAACGGGCACCGGAGTCGCTGGCCGTCGTCGACGCGCTCGCCGGGCTCGTCGAGGCCACCGTCGACCTCGACGCCGTGCTCGCCCTGGCCCGCAGCGCACCACCGCTGACCGTCGACGCCTGGGACCCGACGGCGGCCGTCGGTGGCCGGGCCGGCGGGGACCGTCCGGTCGTCGCGGTCGCCGCCGGTGCCGCCTTCACCTTCTCGTACGCCGAAACGGCCGAACTGCTCACCGCCGCCGGGGCGACCGTGGCCCCGTTCGACCCGCTGCGTGACCCGGCCCTGCCCGCCGGCACCCGGGCCGTGGTCATCGGCGGCGGCTTCCCCGAGGTGCACGTCGAGGCGTTGAGCGCCAACACCGGGCTCCGCGCCGAGTTGGCCGGCTTCGCCGGGCCGGTGGTCGCCGAGTGCGCCGGGCTGCTCTACCTCGGCCGCTCCCTGGACGGGGTGCCGATGTGCGGGCGGCTCGACCACCACGCCCGGATGACCGGCCGGCTCACCCTCGGCTACCGCGACGCGGTCGCCACCACCGACTCCCCGGTCCACGCCGCCGGTGAGCAGGTACGCGGCCACGAGTTCCACCGCACCGTCACCGACCCCGGGCACGGCGACCGGCCCGCCTGGCGCTGGGACGACACCGACCACGGTTTCGTCACCGGGCAGGTGCACGCCTCCTACCTGCACACCCACTGGGCGGGTCACCCCCGGGCCGCCCGCCGACTGGTCGAGGCGGCGGCCCGGTGACCGGCACCGGGGCGCACCACCCACCCGTCGCCGCCACCGCCACGCTGACCGGGGTGGGGGTCGGGCCGGGGGACCCGGAACTGCTCACCCTCAAGGCGGTCCGGGTGCTGGTCGAGGCCGACCTGGTGGTCGTACCGGTGCTGGACCGGCTGGCGGCGGACCCGGCGACGCCCCCCGGCCGGGCCGAGACGACGGTCCGCGCGCACGTGCCGGCGGACCGGCTGCGCCGGCTGCCGTTCGCCCTCGAGGACCGGGGCGGGGTGACCGCGCGCCGGGAGGCCGCCTGGGACGCCGCCGCCCGCGCCGTCGTCGACGCCTTCGACGCCGGGGCCCGTTCGGTCGCCTTCGCCACCATCGGCGACCCCAACGTCTACTCCACCTTCACCTACCTGGCCGACGGCGTCCGCGCGCTGCGGCCGGCGGTACGGCTGCGCACCGTGCCGGGCGTCACCGCCATGCAGGAGCTGGCCGCCCGCAGCGGCGTCCCGCTGTGCCAGGGGCGGGAGCCGCTGACCCTGCTGCCGGCCACCGCCGGCGCGGCACCGGTCGCCGCCGCCCTCGCCGGGCCCGGCACCGTGGTGGTCTACAAGGGCTGGCGGCGGCACCGGGAACTCGTCGACGAGCTGCGCCGGCACGACCGGCTCGACGACGCGGTGCTCGGCTGCGGCCTCGGCCTGCCCGACGAACGGATCGGGCCGGTCGGCCCGGACGACGAGCTGCCCTACCTGTCGACGCTGCTGGTCCCGGCCCGCCGGGACCGCCGGGGAGGAAAACTGTGACGTCCACCGGAAAGGTGTGGTTCGTGGGGGCCGGTCCCGGCGCCGCCGACCTGCTCACCCTGCGTGCCGCCCGGGTGATCGCCGACGCCGACGTGGTGATCTGGGCGGCCAGCCTGGTGCACGCCGACGTGCTGGCCCACGCCCGCCCCGACGCCGAGATCGTCGACTCGTCGCAGCTGCCCATCGAGGGGGTGCTGCCGCTGTACCGGCGGGCCGCCGCCGACGGGCTCACCGTGGCCCGGATCCACTCCGGCGACCCGGCGCTGTGGGGTGCCGTGCAGGAGCAGCTCGACCTGTGCCGGGCCCTCGACCTGGCCGTGGAGATCGTCCCCGGGGTCTCCTCGTTCACCGCCGTCGCCGCCATCGTCGGCCGGGAACTGACCATCCCCGAGGTGGCGCAGTCGGTGATCCTCACCCGGCTGGAGGGCGGCAAGACGCCGATGCCGGCGGGGGAGCGGGTCCGCGACTTCGCCCGGCACGGCACCACCATGGCGCTGTTCCTGTCCGCCGCCCGCGCCGGGCAGGCCCAGACGGAACTGCTCGCCGGCGGCTACCCGGCCGACACCCCGGTCGTGGTGGCCTACCAGGCGACCTGGCCGGACGAACTGGTGGTGCGGTGCGCCCTCGGCGAGCTGGCGGCCACCGTCCGGGAGCACCGGTTGTGGAAGCACACCCTGTTCCTGGTCGGGCCGGCGCTCGCCGCCACCGGCACCCGCTCGCACCTCTACCACCCCGGGCACTTCCACACCTTCCGCCGGGCCGAGCCGACCGCCCGCGCCGAGCTGCGCCGGTCCCGGGCCGCCGTGGAGGACGCCACCCCGTGACGTACCCCGAGCCGCCGCTGCGCGAGCCGGACCTGCCGCGTACCGCGAAGGTCCGGCCGGTGGCGTTGCGGACCGGCTGGACCACCGGCGCGTGCGCGACGGCGGCGGCGAAGGCGGCGGTGACCGCCCTGCTCACCGGCGTACCCCAGCGGGAGGTGGAGATCGGGCTGCCCGCCGGCCGGCGGGTGACCTTCGCGGTGGCCCGCTGCGACCTGACGCCGTCGCCCGAAGCGCAGGCGGAGGCGGTCGTGGTCAAGGACGCCGGGGACGACCCGGACGTCACCCACGGCGCGCACCTCACCGCGACCGTCGGTTGGCGGCCCCGGCCCGGCCTGGAACTCGCCGGTGGGGACGGCGTCGGCACCGTCACCCGTCCCGGGCTCGGCCTCGCCGTCGGCGGGCCGGCCATCAACGACACCCCCCGCCGGATGATCGGCCAGGCCGTCGCCGAGGTGGTCGACCTGGCGGAGGTGGGCGTCCGGGTGGTGATCAGCGTGCCGGGCGGCGAGGTGATGGCCCGCAAGACCACCAACCGGCGGCTCGGCATCGTCGGCGGCATCTCCATCCTCGGCACCACCGGCGTCGTCCGGCCGTTCTCCACCGCCTCCTGGCGGGCCAGCGTGGTGCAGGCGGTGCACGTGATGGCCGCCCAGGGGCAGCGGACCGTGGTGCTGTGCACCGGCGGGCGCACCGAACGGGCCGCCCGCGCGCTGCTGCCGGAGCTGCCGGAGGTGTGTTTCGTCGAGGTCGGCGACTTCACCGGCGCGGCCGTCACCGCCGCCGTCGGTGACGCGATGACCGGGGTGGTCTTCGTCGGGATGGCCGGCAAGCTGGCCAAACTCGCCGCCGGCATCCTGATGACCCACTACACCCGCTCGAAGGTGGACCTGTCGCTGCTCGGCGCGGTCACCGCCGAGGCCGGTGGCGACGCCGACCTGGTGGCGGCGGTGCTGGCGGCCAACACCGGCCGGCACGCCTACGAGCTGTGGGAGGCCGCCGGGTTGCTGCGTCCCGCCGGTGACCTGCTCTGCGACCGGGTCCGTCAGGTGCTGCGCCGTTTCGCCGGGCCGGCGCTCACCGTCGACGTGGCGATGGTCGACTTCACCGGCGACCACCTGGTCGCCTCCTCCGGCCGGTGGCCGGCGTGACCGGGCCCGAGCCGGTTGTGGTGCTGGGGATGGACGCGGCCGGCCGGCCGCTGCCGCCGCCGGCGCTCGCCGCCCTGGCCGGGGCCGGGTTGGTCGTCGGGGCGGCCCGGCACCTGGCCGCCGTGCCGGTGCCGGCCGGCGTCGACACCGTCACCCTCGGTCCGCTCGCCCCGGCGCTGGCGCGGCTCGCCGCCGCGCACGCCGCCGGGGTTCCGGCCGTGGTGCTGGCCAGCGGCGACCCCGGCCTGTTCGGCGTGGTACGCCGGCTGCGCGCCGTCGCGCTGCCGGTGCGGGTGCTGCCGGCGGTGTCCAGTGTGGCCGCCGCGTTCGCCCGCGCCGGGCTCGACTGGGACGGCGCGGTGGTGGTCACCGCCCACGGCCGGGAGTTGGGTCCCGCGCTCAACGCCTGCCGGGCGTTGCCCGTCGTCGCCGTGCTCACCGCGCCGGACGCCGGGGCCGCCGAGATCGGGGCCGGGTTGACCGGCTGGTCCCGCCGTCTGCTGGTCGCCGAACACCTCGGCACCCCCGCCGAGCGGGTCACCTGGACCACCCCGCAGGAGGCCGCCACCCGGGCCTGGGCCGACCCGCACGTCCTGCTCAGCCTGGCCGCGACCGACGGTGACCCCGGGGCGCGGCCCGCCCGGCGTACCGGCACCGCCGAGCGGGGCGGGGTCACCGGCCGGTCGGGTGACACCGGCCCGGCGGAGGATGGTGCTCCGGCCGGCGATGACGCTCCGGTCGGGGTTGGGCGGGTGCGGGCGGACAACCAGCCGGCCGCCGCGCCCGCCGCCGGCTGGGCGCTGCCCGAGTCCGCGTACCGGCACCGGGACTCGATGATCACCAAGGCCGAGGTGCGGGCCCTGGCCGTGGCCCGGTTGCGGCCCCGGCTCGGTCGTCTGGTCTGGGACGTCGGCGCGGGCAGCGGATCGGTGGGCATCGAGTGCGCGCTGCTCGGCGCGGCGGTGATCGCCGTGGAACGGGATCCCACCGCACCGGTCGCCGGCAACGCCGCCCGGCACGGCGTCGACGTCCGGGTGGTGACCGGTGCCGCGCCGGCCGTCCTGGCCGGACTGCCCGATCCGGATGCCGTCTTCGTCGGCGGTGGCGGGACCGACGTGCTGAGCGCCGTCGCCGACCGCCGCCCCGACCGGGTGGTGGTCACCCTCGCCGCGCTGGACCGGGTGGCCCCGGCCGTGCACCTGCTGCGCGCCGCCGGCTACACGGTGACCGGCAGCCAGCTGGCCGCCGCCCGCCTCGCCGACCTGCCCGGCGGGTCCGTCCGACTCGCGGCCACCAACCCGGTGGTCGTCCTCACCGGGGAGCGTCCGTGACCACCACCGCACCACACCGGCACCGGGACACCCCCGGCACCGGCCCGCACCGGGTCGGGCTCGTCGCAGCCACCGCCGCCGGTCGCCGGCACGCCCGGACCCTGGCCGCCTCCTGGTCGCACGCCCGGCTGGTCGAGGCCGACGGGGTCGCCGACGCGCTGCGGACCGCGTGGACGACGTGCGACGCGGTGGTGGCGTTCCTGGCCACCGGTGCGGTGATCCGGGTGCTGGCGCCGCTGCTCGGCGACAAGCGCACCGATCCGGCGGTGGTGGTGGTCGACGAGGCCGCCCGGCACGCCGTCGCCCTGCTCGGCGGCCACGCCGGGGGCGCGAACACGCTCGCCGCCGAGGTGGCCGCGGTGCTCGACGCCCGGCCGGTGGTCACCACCGCCACCGACGCGGTCGACCTGCCCGGCCTGGACACCCTCGGCTGGCCGGTCGAGGGGGCGGTGGCCGCGGTGTCCCGGGCGATCCTCGACGGCGAACCGGTCCGGCTGGTCGCCGACGCGGTGTGGCCGCTGCCCGCCCTGCCGCCCAACGTCCACCGGGAACCGCCCACCGGGGAACACCGGGCCGTCGGGCCCGAACCGGAGGGCGGGTACCGGGTGCTGGTCACCGACCGGGTGGTGCCGGTCGACGACCGTACCGTCGTGCTACGGCCCCCGTCCCTGGTCGCCGGGGTCGGCTCCAGCCGGGGGGTGCCCGCCGCCGAGGTCGACGCGCTGCTGCACCGGGCGCTCGCCGACGCCGGCTTGAGCCCGGCCAGCCTGCGCTGCCTGGCCAGCGTCGACGTGAAGGCCGACGAGGAGGGCATCCGGGCCACCGCCGACGCGCTCGGCGTACCGCTGCGGACCTGGCCGGCGGCGGAGCTTTCGGCGGTGGACGTGCCGCACCCCAGCGAGGTGGTCCGGGCCGCCGTCGGCACGCCCAGCGTCGCCGAGGCGGCGGCGTTGCGCGACGGCGGCACCCTGCTGGTGCCCAAGACCGCCTCGGCGATGGCCACCGTCGCGGTCGCCCGGCACGCCCCGCGCGGCCGGCTGGCGATCGTCGGCCTCGGCCCCGGCGCGGCCGACCTGCGCACCCCGCGCGCCGTCGCCGAGTTGCGCCGGGCCGCCGTGGTCGTCGGCCTCGACCAGTACGTCGACCAGGTCCGTGACCTGCTGCGGCCGGGCACCCGGGTGCTCGCCAGCGGGCTCGGCGCGGAGGAGGAACGGGCCCGCAGCGCCGTCGCCGAGGCCACCGCCGGGCACGCCGTCGCGCTGGTCGGTTCCGGCGACGCCGGGGTGTACGCGATGGCCAGCCCCGCCCTGGAGTACGCCGACGAGCGGATCGACGTGGTCGGGGTGCCCGGGGTGACCGCCGCGCTGGCCGCCGCCGCGCTGCTCGGTGCGCCGATCGGCCACGACCACGTCTACCTGAGCCTGTCCGACCTGCACACCCCCTGGGCGGTGATCGAACGGCGGGTCGCCGCCGCCGCCGAGGCGGACCTGGTGGCCCTGCTGTACAACCCGCGTAGCCGGGCCCGGGACTGGCAGCTCGGCGCGGTGCTGGCGACGTTCGCCGCGCACCGGCCGCCGCAGACCCCGGTCGGGGTGGTCCGCAACGCCAGCCGCCCCGACGAGCAGGTCCACCTGGCCACCCTGGCCACCTTCGACCCGACCGTGGTCGACATGTACGGCCTGGTGGTGGTGGGCAGTTCGCAGACCCGGCTGGTCGGCGGGCGGATGGTCACCCCCCGGGGTTACCGGTGGCGCGGATGACCCCCGTCGTGCCGGTGCCCGGTCCGGCCGGGGTGCCGCCGCCGGTGGTGATCGACGCCTGCCAGGGCTGCGGGGCCTGCCTGCTGACCTGCCCCACCCACGCGATCCGCCCGGTGCCCGGCGGCCTGACCGTGCTCGCCGACCGCTGCACCGGCTGCCTGGAGTGCCTGGAGATCTGCCCGGTGGACGCCATCCGGACCGTCACCGACCGACGAGGAGCGCCATGACCAGCACCCACCCGGCCCGCTGCCGGCCCACCCCGGGAGGTGGCCGGTGAGCCGGGTCGTCCACCCGATCGAGCAGGAGTCGTACCGGATCCTGCGCGAGCGGGTCGACCTGGGCGGCCTGCCGCCGCTGACCCGGGCGGTCGTCGAGCGGGTGGTGCACGCCAGCGCCGACCTCGACTACGTCACCGACCTGGTCTGCGACGAGGCGGCGCTGGCCGGCGGGCTGGCCGCGCTGCGCGCCGGGGCGCCGATCGTCACCGACGTGGCGATGGTGGCTGCCGGGATCACCGGCGCCGGGCGGGAGATCGTCTGCCCGGTCGCCGAACCGGCCGCCGCCGCGCTGGCCCGGCAGACCGGGTCGACCCGGTCGGCGGCGGCGGTGCGGATCGCCCTGGACCGGGTCGGCCCGGGGGCGGTCTGGGTGGTCGGCTGCGCGCCGACCGCGCTCGTCGAACTGATCGCGGCGCACGCCGCCCCGGCGCTGGTGGTCGGGTTGCCGGTGGGCTTCGTCGGGGCCGCCGAGTCCAAGGCGGCGTTGCGGGCCAGTGGCCTGCCGGCCGTGTCCAACATCGGCGAGAAGGGTGGCTCGGCGGTCGCCGCCGCCGCCCTCAACGCCCTGCTCTACCTGGAGGAAACATGACCGCACTGGTCATCGTCGGGCACGGCACGCGCAGCGCGGCCGGGGTCGACCAGTTCGCCGCGCTCGTAGACCGGGTGCGGGACCGGGCGGGGGCCGCCGTCGGCGACGTCGAGGGCGGGTTCATCGAGCTGTCCCGGCCGCCGCTGACCGACGCGGTGACCGCGCTGGTCGCGCGGGGGCACCGGGCGCTCGTCGCGTTGCCGCTGGTGCTCACGGCCGCCGGCCACGGCAAGGGGGACATCCCGGCCGCGATGGCCCGCGAGCAGGAACGCCACGCCGGCCTGACCTACCGGTACGGGCGACCGCTCGGCCCGCACCCGCTGCTGCACACCGTGCTGGAGCAGCGGATCGACGCGGCGCTGGCCGGGGCCGACCGGGCCGGCACCTGGGTGGCGTTGATCGGGCGGGGTGCCACCGACCCGGACGCCAACGCCGAGGTGGCGAAGGTGGCCCGGTTGCTGTGGGAGGGGCGCGGGTACGCGGGGGTCGAACCGGGGTTCATCTCGCTGGCCGAGCCCTCGGTGCCGGCGGTGCTCGACCGGTTGCGCCGGCTCGGCGCCCGGCGGATCGTGGTCGCCCCGTACTTCCTGTTCGCCGGGGTGCTGCCGGACCGGATCGTGGCGCAGTCCCAGGCGTTCGCCGCCGACCATCCCGACCTGGACGTCCGGGTCGCGGATCTGATCGGCGACTGTGACGCCCTGGCCGACCTGGTGCTGGAGCGGTACGCCGAGGCGCTGCGCGGGGACATCCGGATGAACTGCGACACCTGCGCCTACCGGGTGCTGATGCCGGGCTTCGCCGACAAGGTGGGCCGCCCGCAGACCCCCCACGACCACCCCGACGACCCGGTCGACGGCCACGGCCACCACCACCAGCACGGCCACGGTCACCACGACCACGACCATCACCACGGGCACGACCACGCGCACGGTCCGGGGCAGGCGGCGACCCCGGTCCGCTGAGCGCCGGTCAGCCGGCCAGCGCGCGGGCCAGGGCGAAGCCGAGCGTCGCCGCGCCCAGCCCGGCGACCACGCTGACCAGCACGTTGGCCAGCGCGAACCGGCGGTCACCGGCCCGCGCCAGCCGGACCGTCTCGTAGCCGAAGGTGGACCAGGTGGTCAGCGCGCCGCAGAAGCCGGTGCCGACCAGCGCGGTCACCGCCGGAGCGGTGGGCACCCCGGTCACCACGCCGAGCAGCAGCGACCCGGCGACGTTGACGGTCAGCGTCCCCCACGGGAACCGGGAGCCGTGCCGGGCCTGCACGGCCCGGTCGGTGAGGTAGCGCAGCGGCGCGCCCAGCGCCGCGCCGAGCGCGATCAGCAGCACGCTCACCGGGCGTCCCGCCGGCCAGGCCGTTCCGCCGCCGGGTCGGGCCGGCCGGGCCCGCGTCCACCCCGGCCGGCCCCCGGCCGGCGGCGGTCGGCGCGGTCCAGCAGCCGACCGGCCAGGGCGTCACCGGCCGTGACGGCCGCGAGCCCACCGACCAGGGTGGCGACCAGGTAGGCCAGCGCCGTCCCGGCGGCCCCGGCGGCCAGCGCCCGGTGGACGTCCATCGCGTACGCGGAGAAGGTGGTGAACCCGCCGAGCACGCCCACCCCGAGCAGCGGCCGGACCAGCGGGCCGGCCCGTCGTCGGCCGAGCACCGCCATCAGCGCCCCGATCAGCAGACATCCGGTGACGTTGACCGTGCAGGTGGACCAGGGAAAGCCGGTCGGGGAGTGTGGCAGGGCGGCCTGCACCCCGGCGCGGGCGAGCGCCCCGAGCGCCCCACCGGCGGCGACCACGCCCAGCACGGCGGCCGGGTGCGCGGCCAGTTCGCCCCGGTCGGCCGGGACCCGCAGGTCGACGTCGGGATCGACGCGCCGCGACGACGGTGACGTCATCGGTACCTCCCCACCAGTATCGCCGAGCACTGGCAGGGACCGTTGGCGCGTCCGCGCGGTTCTCCCGGTCGGGCCGGGACGGCGGGCCCCACCGCCGACTCGTCCGTGAGCATAGTCCGGCCGGCCCGGGTGCCGTGGCCGGTGCCCACCGGCGCGTACGGTCGGCGGGGCGGCCGGCCCGGGTGCCGGTCGTCGCGCCACGACCGTCAGGAGGAGCAGTGCCGGACCGTAGCCCGTACCCCCGTGGAGCGGACCCCGCCGGGCGGGCCGACGGCGCTGCGGTGCCGCCGGCCCGGACCGCGGCCCACGACATGTTCGACGCCGACGTGGCGTCCCGGGGGCTCGGCATCGAGCTGGTCCACGCCGCCTTCGGCACGGCGGTGGCCCGGATGCGGGTGACCGCCGGGATGGTCAACGGTCACCGGATCGGCCACGGCGGGTTCGTCTTCCTGCTCGCCGACACCGCCTTCGCGCTGGCCTGCAACACGCACGGCCCGGCCACCGTCGCGGCCGGCGGCGAGATCAGCTTCCTGCGCCCGGTCCGCGAGGGGGACCTGCTGACCGCGTCCGCCACCGAACGCGTCAGGTACGGCCGCAGCGGCATCTACGACGTCACCGTCACCCGCGACGGCGAGGTGGTGGCCGAGTTCCGGGGACGCAGCCGCACCCTCACCCGCCCCGCCGACGACTGACCCCGGCCCGGGTTTCGACAGGCGTCGGACGGGAAACAGAGCCGGTTTGGGAGCGGTCCGCTGTGCACCCTCCACCCGCGACGGTCGTCGATTGCACTGATTTCCGGGCTTTCACACCACTTTGGTCGGGTTTTGTTGACATCGCCCCGCCCGGCAGAGAAGACTCGCCATTCTGATCTGCCAGGCGACGAAGGGTGACCGAGTCCATGACCAGATCGAAGATCGTCGCGGCGGCGCTCGTCGTCGCCCTGACCGCGCTGGCCGGGTGCAGCGCCGGAGAGAGCGTCGACGTCGACGGCGGGTCCACCGCCGGCGGATCGACAGGCGGCACGCTCACCGCCGCCATCGGCGGCGAACCCGACCAGCTCGACCCGCACAAGACGTCGGCCTACTACAGCTTCCAGGTGCTGGAGAACGTCTACGACACCCTGGTCGAGCCGGACGCCGACCTGAAGATGGGGCCCGCGCTGGCCACGAAGTGGACCACCAGCAGCGACCAGCTCACCTGGACGTTCACCCTCCGCGAGGGGGCCCGGTTCTCCGACGGGTCGCCGCTGACCGCACCGGACGTCGTCTACTCCTACCAGCGGATCATCAACGAGAAGCTGAACGCGGCGTACAAGTTCGCCACCGTCAAGACGGTGACCGCGCCCGACCCGGCCACGGTGGTGGTCACGCTGACCGCGCCCACCCCCAACCTGCTGGCCAACCTCGGCGGTTTCAAGGGCGTCGCGATCGTCCAGAAGGCCAACGTGGAGTCGGGCGCGATCAAGACCCGTCCGGTGGGCAGCGGCCCGTTCACCGTCGCCTCCTACACCTCCGGCGACACCATCAAACTGACCCGCAACGACGCCTACTGGGGGCCGAAACCGAAGCTCGACGGGGTCACCTTCACCTTCGTCAAGGACCCGACCGTGGCGTGGCAGAACCTGCGCGGCGGTGAGGTGCAGTGGACCGACAACCTGCCACCGCAGCAGGTGCCGACCCTCAAGGAGGACGACGCGGTGACCGTCGCCACCACCCCCTCCACCGACTACTGGTACCTCGCCCTCAACGAGGCACGCAAGCCGTACGACGACGTGAACGTGCGCCGCGCCGTCGCGTTCGCCCTGGACCGGGAGGCGATCACCAAGGCCGCCAAGTTCGGCCAGGCCACCGCCAACCAGACCGCCATCCCCAAGGGCAGCTCCTGGTACTACGACTACGCGCCGTACCGGCACGACCCGGACCAGGCCCGGCAACTGCTCGGCGGGGCCGGCGTCAGCGGCCGCACCATGGACCTGATGGTCACCAGCGAGTACCCGGAGACGGTCACCGCCGCCCAGGTGATCGCCGCCCAGTTGAAGGACGTCGGGATCACCGTGAAGATCCGGACCCTGGACTTCGCCCAGTGGCTCGACGAGCAGGGCAAGGGGAACTTCGACGCCTTCCTGCTCGGCTGGCTGGGCAACATCGACCCGGACGAGTTCTACTACGCCCAGCACCGCACCGGCGGCACGTTCAACTTCCACAAGTACAGCAACCCCACCGTCGACACCCTGCTCGACCAGGCGCGCACCCAGACCGACGAGGCCGCCCGCAAACAGACGTACGAGCGGGCCGCGAAGCAGATCGTCGACGACGCCAGCTACGTCTACCTCTACAACCCGGACGTGGTGCAGGGCTGGTCCCGCAAGGTCACCGGCTACCAGGTCCGCTCCGACCGGGCGATCCGGTTCCGCGACGTCGCCCTGAACCGCTGAGGGGGCGAGGTGGGACGCTTCGTCCTGCGGCGGCTGCTCCAGTCGGTCGTCGTCCTGCTCGGGGTGACCCTGGTGGTCTTCCTGCTGCTGCAACTGGTCCCGGGCGACCCGGTGCGGGTCTCCCTGGGCACCCGCTTCGACCAGCAGACCTACGACGCGTTGCGGGAACGCTCCGGGCTGGACCGCCCACTGGTGGTGCAGTACCTCAGCTACGTCGGCAACGCGCTCACCGGTGACCTCGGGGTGAGCTTCCGCAGCGGCCAGCCGGTCACCACGATCGTGCTGCAACGGCTGCCCGCCACCCTGTCGCTGGCGGTGACCGCCGTGCTGCTCGCCCTGCTCGTCGCCTTCCCGCTCGGGGTGCTCTCCGCGGTGCGCAGCGGATCCTTCGTCGACCACGCCGCCCGGGTGTTCAGCCAGTTCGGCGTGTCCGTCCCCGACTTCTGGACGGGCATCATGGGCATCCTGCTCTTCGCCGGGGTGCTCGGCTGGCTGCCCCCGTCGGGGTACGTGGCGCTCACCGACGATCCGGTGGGCTGGGCGTCGCACGTCGCGTTGCCCGCCGCCGCCGTCGGCCTGGTCACCGCCTCCATCCTCACCCGGTTCATCCGCTCCTCGGTGCTGGAGGTGCTCGCCGAGGACTACGTCCGCACCGCCGAGGCCAAGGGGCTGCGCCCCCGGGTGGTGGTCGTGCGGCACGTGCTGCGCAACGCGCTGATCCCGGTGGTCACCGTGGTCGGCGTGCAGTTGGCCAGCCTCGTCGGTGGGGTGATCGTGATCGAGGTGCTGTTCGCCTGGCCGGGCGTCGGTCGGCTCACCTACGACGCCGTCCAGGCCCGCGACTACCCGGTGCTGCAGGGCGCGGTGCTCTTCGTGGCCACCCTGTTCCTGCTGATGAACCTGCTGGTGGACGTCCTCTACGCCCGCCTCGACCCGAGGATCACGCTGCGATGAGCGCCGGGGACCGGGCGACGCCCCCCGCCGCCCCGCCGGTCGACGACCGTCCGTCGGCGACGGCCGCCGAGCCGGGCACCCTGCGCCGTGCGCTGACCGCGCTGCGGCACGACCCGCCGGCCGTCGCCGGCACGCTGGTCCTGCTGGTCCTGCTGGTCGTCGGGCTGGCCGGGCAGTGGCTCGCGCCGGCCGGGACCAACGACGTGGACGTCGAGGAGATGCTGCGTCCACCCAGCGGCGCGCACCCGTTCGGCACCGACGAACTCGGCCGCGACGTGCTCAGCCGGGTGCTGGTGGCGGCCCGGGTGTCGTTGCAGGTGGGCCTGGTCAGCGTCGGCATCGCCCTGGCCGTCGGGGTCACCGTCGGCCTGCTCGCCGGCTGGTACGGCGGCTGGACGGACAACGTCCTGATGCGCGGCATGGACGTGCTGTTCGCGTTCCCGGTGCTGCTGCTCGCCGTGGCGATCGTCGCGGTCCTCGGCCCGGGGCTGGTCACCGCGATGACCGCCATCGGGGTGGTCTACACCCCGATCTTCGCCCGGGTGACCCGGGCCGGGGTGCTCGCCGTACGGGAGCAGGTCTTCGTCCGGGCCGCCGTCTCCATCGGCACCTCCGACCTGCGCATCCTGCGCCGGCACGTGCTGCCCAACATCGCCGCCCCGCTGATCGTGCAGACCTCCCTGTCGTTGGCCTTCGCGATCCTGTCCGAGGCGGCGCTGTCCTTCCTCGGGCTGGGCGTCCAGCCCCCCGCGCCGGCCTGGGGTCGGATGCTCTACGACGGGCGCGGGTTCGTCACCGACGCCTGGTGGCTGGGGTTCTTCCCCGGCGCGGCGATCTTCTTGACCGTGCTCGCGTTCAACCTGGTCGGTGACGCCCTGCGCGACGTGCTCGACCCCCGTCAGCTCACCGTCAGCGAAGCCCGCAGGAGCACCCGATGAGCGGACCCGCCGTACCGTCGCCACGGGTCGCCGGGGACACGCCGGTGCTGGAGATCAGCGACCTGACGGTCACCCTGGGCACCCGCAACGGCCCGGCCCGCGCGGTCGCGGGCGTCGACTGGTCGGTGGCCCCCGGCGAAACCCTCGCCCTGGTCGGGGAGTCCGGCAGCGGCAAGAGCATGACCGTGCTCGCCGCCACCGGACTGGCCCCGCGCTCCGCCACCGTCACCGGCCGGGTCCGGCTGCTCGGCCGGGAGCTGACCGGCATGTCCGGGTCGGACCGTCGCCGGTGGCGGGGCCGGCACGTCGGCTTCGTCTTCCAGGACCCGATGACCACCCTCAACCCGGTGCTGACCGTCGGCCGGCAGGTCGCCGAGGCGTGCGAGGAACACCTCGGGATGAGCCGGCGGCAGGCCCGCTCCCGCGCCGTCGAGCTGCTCGACCTGGTCGGCATCCCGGCACCCGGGCGGCGGGTGGACGCCCACCCGCACGAGTTCTCCGGCGGGATGCGGCAACGGGTCGTCATCGCGATGGCCCTGGCCTGCGAACCGGCCCTGCTCATCGCCGACGAGCCGACCACCGCGCTGGACGTCACCACCCAGGCGCAGATCGTCGACCTCGTCGCCGACCTGCGCCGCCGGCTCGGCACCGCGGTCGTCTGGATCACCCACGACCTTCCGGTGGTGGCCGGGATCGCCGACACCGTCGCGGTGATGTACGGGGGACGGATCGTCGAGCAGGGCCCGGTCGACGCGGTCTTCGTCACGCCGGGGCACCCGTACACCCGGGCCCTGCTGGCGGCCCGGCCCCGGCCCGGCGCGCCGGGGGAGGACCTGGCGGCGATCCCCGGCGCGCCGCCCAGCCCGCTCGACCTGCCACCCGGGTGCGCGTTCTGGCCCCGCTGCCCCGTGCGCGGGGACGCCCGCTGCGCCCACGAGCTGCCGCCGCTGGTCCCGATCGCCCCCGCCCACCGGGTCCGCACCTTCTATCCCGCCCCCGCCCCCGCCACCGCTGCCGAGGCCCGGGACGGCGCGGCCGGGCGTCCCGCCGCCGGGGCCCGGTCCACCGCCGACGACCCGGACCAGCCCACCCCGGAGGACCGATGAGTACGGGAACGATCGCCGAACTCGACGACCTCACGGTCTGGTTCCCCAGCCCCGGTGGCCCACCGGTGCGGGCGGTGGACGGGGTGTCGCTCACCGTACGGTCGGGCGAGACCCTGGGCCTGGTGGGGGAGTCCGGCAGCGGCAAGTCCACCACCGGCCTGGCGCTGCTGCGGCTGGTGGCCCCGACCGGCGGCCGGATCGTCGTCGGCGGGCAGGACGTCACCGGCTGGTCGCGGCGTCGGCTGCGCGGGCTGCGCCGCCGGGTGGCCATGGTGTTCCAGGACCCGCAGGCGTCGCTGGACCCGCGCCGCACCGTCGGCGCGAGCATCGCCGAACCGCTCGTCGTGCACCGGCTGGCCCGCTCGGCCGACGCCCGCCGGCACCGGGTCGCCGAGCTGCTCGACCTGGTGGGCCTGCGGCCGGAGACGGCCGGCCGGCACCCGCACGAGCTGTCCGGCGGCCAACGCCAGCGGGTCGGCATCGCCCGCGCGTTGGCCGGGGAACCCGACCTGATCGTCCTCGACGAACCGATCGCGTCGCTCGACCTGAGCGTGCAGGCGCAGATCATGAACCTGCTGCGACGGCTGCAACGCGACCTCGGACTCACCTACCTGTTCATCGCGCACGACCTGGCCGCGGTGGAACACCTCAGCGACCGGATCGCGGTGATGTACCTGGGTCGGATCGTGGAGACCGGCACCCCGGCGCAGCTCTGGCGGGAACCGGCGCACCCCTACACGGCGGCGCTGCTGTCGGCGGCCCCGGTAGCCGACCCCCGGGTGGAACGGCACCGGCGGCGGATCATCCTCACCGGTGACCTGCCCAGCCCGACCGATCCGCCGAGCGGCTGCCGGTTCCGTACCCGCTGCCCGCAGGCCCGTCCCGCCTGCGCCGAGACCGACCCGCCGCCGGTCGAGGTGGGTCCCGACCACCGGGCCGCGTGCCTGTTCGCCGGGGAGGCGGTACGCGCCATGCGCGCCGACCCGCCCACCCCGGTCACCGACGGCGACGGGTCAGGCGGCGCGCGCCGGTAACGGTACGGCGGGACGCGGCAACCCCTCCCCACGTCGTCGCCGGCCGGTCACCGGCCCCTGAGCAGCGGCGACACCGGACGGTCGGGACGGCAGCGGCACGACGACAGTCAGTCGCCGACCGGCCCGGCCCGGCCGTTGCGGCAGCGCCGCCGGACGTCCGGTCACGGTCGCCGCCCACCCGGGCCGCCCGCCGTCGGTGTCGCCGGACCCCCGGCCCGGCTCGGGACGTCGGGCGACCCCGGGTGGGGCTGTCGGCTGCCGAGATCCCCGGTCGAATACTCCGTCACCCGTGGGCAGGCTGCGCAGGAGCTGCCCGGCCACCCCGGCGGCGGCAGCCGCCCGACCCGCCCCGGGCCACTGACCGGCGGACCCCACGCGCTGCGTCCCCGCCCCCTGACCGGCGGACCCGGCGCGGTGGGCCCCGCCGATCCGACCGGCGGACCCGGCGCGGTGGACCGGTTCCGCCGCACGGGCGACCCCGGTGCGCCGACCCGGTGCGGCCCGGTGCACGGGTGCCACCCGCCCCGGGTCCCCGGCCCGGTGGGGCACCCCGACCGGGCGACGAGCCCCGACCCGCCCGGTCACGCCGGTCGGCCGGCTGGCCCCGGCCCGCGCGGCGGCCACCCCGGCCACCTCGGTCTGCGCGGCCACCCCGGCCTGTCCAGTCGTCCCGGTCGGTGCGGTCATCCCGGTCAGACCGGCGGATGCGGCCCGGCGGGCGAAGTCGGCGCGGACCGGGCGGGGCAGCCGGTCGGACGCGCAGCGGCGCACGGCCGGGTCGGCCACCACCAGACCACCCCGGGTCGACGGCTGCAGGAGCCCGGCGTCGGTGAGCCGGCGCAGCGCCCCGGCGACCCGCTCCGGGGCCCAGTCGAGCAGCACCGCCACGGCCGGGGCGGTGACCGGGACGTCGAGGGTCGCGGCGGCCATCAGCACCGCCCGGTGGGCGCCGTCGCACCGGTCCAGCCGGGCGGCGGCGCGGCGGCGCAGCCCTTCGGGCAGTGCCGGCTCCGCCCCGGCGTCGACGGCGGGATCACCGGCCGTGCCGTGGCGGGGCATCGCCTCGACGTAGGCGGCGGCGTGGCCGGGCCGGCCGGCGACCAGCGGCAGCAGCCGGGCGGCGGCCCCGACCGGCCGGCCGGAGCCGGCGAGCAGCCGGCGCAGCAACCGGCCGGTGTGGAGGGTGCCCAGCGGGGCCAGTTCGATCAGGTGCCGGCCGGCGGGCGCGGGCAGCGGGTCCGTCCGGTCCGGCCGGTGGGTGGCCAGCACCGCCAGCGGCAGGCCCCGGTCGGTCGCGGCGGCGAACAGCGCGTGCAGGAACCGTCCCAGCTCCGGGGCCGCCCGGTCCAGGTCGTCCACGCCGACCACCACCGGCCGGCGGGCGGCCAGGGCGAGCAGGACCCGGCGTACCGCCGCGGCCCCGGCGACCGCCGACCGGTCCGGGGCGTCCAGCAGCGCGGCGAGCGCCGCCACGGTCGGGCCGACCTGGCCCGCCGGGACCAGCCCGTCGACCAGGGCGGCCAGCCGGGGACGGACGGCGTCCGGCGGGCCGCCGGCGGGCAGCCCCGCCAGGTCCCGCAGCAGCTGCGCGACCGGCCCGAACACCTGCTCCGGGTACGGCGGGCAGTGCGCCACCGCCCAGCGCACCGCCCGGCCGTCGACCTCGGTCAGCCGGTGGCGCAGCTCGGCCAGCACCCGGCTGCGGCCGATCCCGTCCGGGCCGGTGAGGGCCACCCACCGTGGACGATGTTCCCGGACCGCCCCGGTGAGCTGGTCCAGGGCGGTGGCGACCTCCCGGCGTCGACCGATCAGCGGGCCGTCGTGGCGGGCCGGCCGGCGGTGGGTGGGGCGGGTGACCCGCCAGACGTCGACCGGCAGCGCCTTGCCGGTGAGGCTGGCCGGGGCGAGGGCGTGCTGGTCGACCAGGCCGGCGGTGGCCCGGTGGGTGGCCGCGCAGACGACCACGCCGCCCGCCGGGGCGTACTCCTGGATGCGGGCGGCGGTGGTGAGGACCGCGCCGGAGGCCATGCCGTGCCCGCCGTCGCGGGCGGCGGCCAGGTCGACCACGGCCTCGCCGGTGGCGACACCCACCCGGACCCGCAGCGTCACCCCGCCGGGCAGCGTCCGCCGGTCCAGCGCGGCCTGGATCTCCAGGGCCGCCCGCACCGCCCGGTAGCCGTCCAACCCGTCGGAGGTACGCGCCCCGAACAGCGCCATCACCGCGTCGCCGACGTACTTCTCCACCGTGCCCTGCCAGCGGCGCAGCACCCCGGCGACGGTGTCGAAGTAGGCGAACTGCACCGCCCGGACATCCTCCGGGTCGAGCCGTTCGGTCACCGCGGTCGACCCGACGATGTCGGCGAACAGCACGGTCAGCGTGCGTCGTTCCTGCGGCACCGGCCAGGGCGTCGTGGTGGCGTCTTCCCGACCGGTACCGACCGTGGACAGTGGCATCCCACCCACCCCTCTCCTGCGCGGTGCTGCTGTTGTTGACGACGATCGGAGACTGTCACCACCGGGCTGACGGGGGATCTGCCGAACGACGTATGTCGGTCGGTCGCCACCTTTAGTCGCAATATCGACGCGAGAGGTACCAATGCCGGATCCAGCCCGTAGAACGGTGCGGGGACCTGTGACTAGGCTGCGGACATGGCCAGCGATGTGGACACCGCACCGCTCGTCGGCCGCGCCGACCAGCTGGCGGTGCTGCGCGCCGCGCTCCACGACGAGATCGGCCCCGGGCAGACCGCCGCCGTCTTCGTCACCGGTGAGAGCGGGGTGGGCAAGACCCGGCTGCTCACCGAGGCCGCGGCGCGGCTGCGCGACGCGGGGGCGGTGGTGCTCACCGGCTCCTGCCTGGACATCGGCGACGCCTCACCGCTGCATCCGGTCCTCCAGGCGTTACGCCGCTTCGACGCCGACCTCACCGCCGGCCAGGCCCGCACCTCCTCGGCGGTGCGCGGTCTGCTGCGGACGTTCGCCGAGGACAGCGGCGGCGCGGACAGCGCCGGGGCGCTGCTGGAACGGGTCTCCCGGGGGCTGAGCCTGATCGCCGAGGGGCGTCCGCTGGTGCTCGTCCTCGACGACCTGCAGTGGGTGGACCGGACCACCCGGCAACTCCTGCTCTATCTGCTCGCCGGCCTGGGCGACCTGCAACTGTCGGTGCTGGCGGCGGTCCGGGCCGAGTCGCTGCAG
The DNA here is from genome assembly GCF_016901255.1 of Micromonospora humida. NCBI lineage: Bacteria > Bacillati > Actinomycetota > Actinomycetes > Micromonosporales > Micromonosporaceae > Micromonospora > Micromonospora humida. Next base: position 103,001 of record NZ_JAFEUC010000001.1, on the reverse strand, counting down.
GGGGCCCACCCGCTGCGCCGGGTGCTCACCGAGCTACGTCGGCTGCGGTCCGTGCGGGTGCTCGACCTGGGTCCCCTCGACCGTACCGGCACCGACCTGCTGGCCGCCGAGATCGTCGGCGCGCCGCTCGCCCCGGAGGCCGCCGACCAGGTCTGGCAGCGCAGCGGCGGGAACCCGTTCGTGGTCGAGGAACTGGCCCGTGACCTGCGCGACGGCCACGACGGGCTGTCCGACACGCTGCGCGAGATCTTCCTGTCCCGGGTGGACGCGCTGCCCCGGCACGCGCACGCCGCGGTGCACGCGGTGGCGGCGGGCGTCGAACCGGTCGAGCACTGGCTGCTGGCCGAGGTGCTCGGCCTGCCCGAGGCGGAACTCATCGACGCGTTGCGGGAGGCGGTCGCCCACCGGCTGCTCGTCGGCGCGGACGACGGTTACCGGCTGCGGCACCGCCTGGTCGCCGAGGTGCTCGCCCACGAGCTGCTGCCGGCGGAACGCGCCGGCCTGCACCGCCGCTACGCCGAGGCGCTCACCCGGGTTCCGGCGGAACTGCACCAGGCCCGGCTGGCCCACCACTGGCGGCTGGCCGGGGAGCCCGGCCGGGCCCTGCCGGCGGCGATGGCCGCCGCCCGGGAGGCCGAACGGCTGCACGGTTTCGCCGAGGCGCACCGGCACTGGACGGCGGCGTTGCAGTTGGCCGCGACGCCGGTCACCGGGCCGGTGGACGCCCCACCCGAGGTGGACCGGGCGGTGCTGCTGGGGCGGGCCGCCGAGGCCGCCCACAAGAGCGGCGAGCACGCCCGCGCGTTGTCCCTGCTGGCCGAGTTGACCGGGGGCGAGCCACTCGACCCGTCCTGCGCGGTGCGTATCCAACGGGCCCGTTACCTGGCCGCCGCCGGTCGGTCCGCCCCCGCCGAGGCGGAGTACCGCAGCGTGCTGGAGGCCGCCGAGTGCACCGCCCGGGAACGGGCCAACGCCGCCGCCCGGCTGGCCGAGCTGCTGCTGCACCTGGGGCGGTACGCCGACGCCGGGCAACGCGCGCGGGAGGCCCTGGAACTGGCCGCGTCGGTCGACGGCAGCACCACGGAGGTGGTGCTGGCCAGCTCCGCGCTCGGCTTCAGCGAGGCGTTCCTGGAGGACCCGGACGCCGGGCTGGCCGTGGTACGCCGGGCCCTGGAGACCGCCGAACGCTCCGGCGGCCCGGAGGACGTGGCCTGCGCGTACCTGCACCTGGCGGAGCTGCTGACCGGGCCGCTGAACATCCTGGAGGAGGGGGTGGTGGTGGCCCGCCGGGGTGCCGAGCGGGTCGCCGAGCTGGGCCTGGGCCGCACCTACGAGACCCGGTTGTTGGCGATCGCCACCAACGGGCTGTTCCGGGTCGGCCAGTGGGCCGAGGCGGAGAAGGTGGTCGCGGCGGCGCTGCGGCACCGCCCGTCCGGCGCCGACGCGGTCGAGTTGCTGCTGGCCCGCTGCCGACTCTCCGTCGGGTACGGCGACATTGAGGCCTCCGACCGGGACCTGGAGGCGGTGGCGACGATGCTCGCCGGCGGTGGCGCGCCCCGGCACGTCCTGCCGATGCTGATCCTGCGGGCCGGGCTGGCGATGTGGCAGGGCCGGCACGACGTGGCCCGGCAGGCCGTGCAGCGGGGCCTGACCGAGAGCCGTTCCGACGACGTGGTGCTGTTGGGCGCGCTGGCCTGGCACGGGTTGCGCGCGGAGGCGGAGGCGCACGCGAGCCGTACCGTGGCGGTCGACGAGACGGCGGTCCGCCGGCTGCGCGACGCGGTCGACCGGGTGGCGGCCAAGAGCGCGACGGCCGCCGGGCCGGTGCGGGTCAACGCCGACGGCTTCCTGGCGTTGTGCACGGCCGAGCTGAGCCGCCTCGACGGCCGGGGTGACCCGGAGGCCTGGGCCCGGTCGGCGGCCGAGTGGGACAAGCGGAACCACCCCTACCCGGCGGCCTACTCCCGGCTGCGTCAGGCCGAGGCGTTGCTGGCCCGGCGCAGCCGCAGCAGCACGGCGACCACCCTGCTGCGGCAGGCGCACGAGATGGCGTCGAGCCTGGGTGCGGTGCCGCTGACCAGCGAGATCCGGACGTTGGCCGGCCGGGCACGGGTGGAATTGACCGGTCGGACCCAGCCCGGGGCGGGGCGGGTCCCGGCGGCCCGCAGGGGCGGTTCCCCGTCGTCGGGCACGGGTCGCGGCCGCGCCGTCGCGGCGGCGGAGACCGCGGCCGCCCCGCCGGGGGCCGACGAGCTGGCCCTGCTGACCGCGCGGGAACGGGAGGTGCTCGCCGCGGTCGCCGAGGGGCTGACCAACAGGGAGATCGGTCAGCGGCTGTTCATCAGCGAACGCACCATCGGCGTGCACGTGTCGCACATCTTCGACAAGCTCCAGGTGCGGACCAGGGTCCAGGCCAGCGCCATCCACCTGCGTAACCGGGGCGGGTGAGCGTACGTCCGGCGCGGGCGAATACGTCGTTCTACTGATCCCCGCCGTGGCCGGCGCTGACAGGCTGTGCATCGGAAACGACGGCGCGGCGCTGCCCCGACCACTGTGGAGGAGACATGACGGAACCGGTCTGGGGGCCCGTCCACGCGGACATCGTCGATCTCCTCGCCGACCACCCGGAGGACGTCCCGGCGGTGGTCGACCACCTCACCAAGCTCCAGGACCTGCTGGTGCGGCTGCCGCCGCTGGAGCGCAGCTGCCCGCTGGCCGACTTCAACCGGCTCTACCTGACCATCACCAGCCGGGTGCTGGAGGGGCTCTACGACGACTACTTCGCCGACCCGGTGTTCCTGTCCCGGCTGGACGTGGAGTTCGCCGCCCGCTACTTCGACGCGTTGCGGCTGTGGACCGAGTCCAGCCCGACCACCCCGCGCGCCTGGTCGTGCCTGTTCAAGCGGATGCGTGGCCCGGACGCCCGGCCGTTGCCGTCGGCGGCGGCGGGGGTGAACGCGCACATCAACTTCGACCTGCCGTTCGCCCTGGTGACCACGTTCGACCACCTGGAGTCCGAGCCGGTGGACGGCACCGAACAGCACCGCGACTACCTCAAGATCAACGATATCTTCGCCGACAAGATCCCGACGCTGCGGCGGGGGTACCTGGAGCGGTGGCAACTGCTCCTGGACATGCTCAACGGCGACATCGACGACTGGTACCAGGGCGAACTGGTCGAATACACCAGGGACGTCGCCTGGCGCAACGCGCAGAAGATCTGGCGTTGCCGGCACGACCCGCAGGCCCGAGACTGCGAGCGCACCCGGCTGGACGACAACGCCGCGGCGCTCGGCCGGCTGCTGCTGTCACCGCTGGGGGCGTTCCTGCAGTAGCAGCCGGGACGGGGGGTCCCCGCGCCCCGGGAAACCGGGGCGCGGGGACGCGTCCGTTGCACCAGGATGACCGGATGAGTCCGATCGAGGAGCCGCTGCCCGGCAACGTCACCACCGGCGTGGTGCGGGTCGGTGACACCGTCCGCCGGCCGGTCGGCCCGTGGACCGACGCCGTCGACGCCCTGCTGACCCACCTGCACGGCGTGGGCTTCGACGGTGCGCCCCGGCCGCTGGGCCGCGACGGGCAGGGCCGGCAGGTGCTGGAGTACGTGCCGGGGGAACTGGGCCACCCCTCGGGCCTGTACCCGACCGCGGAGCTTGCCTCGATCGGCCGGCTGCTGGCCGACCTGCACCGCGCCACCGCGGACTTCGTGCCACCCGAGGCGGCCCACTGGCAGGTGCCGATCCGCCCCGACGGCACGGACCTGCTCTGCCACCACGACCCGGCGCCGTGGAACCTGGTCCGCGCCCCGCGCGGCTGGGTGCTGATCGACTGGGACGGCGCCGGCCCCGGCACCCGCCGCTGGGAACTGGCGTACGCCGCGCAGGCCATGGCCGGAATGCGCCCCGACCGGCCGGTGCCCGACTCGGCCCGCCGGCTGCGCGCCCTGGTCGACGGGTACGACCTGCCGGCGGCGGACCGGCCCGCGCTCGCGGCGACCCTCGGCCCCCGGGCGCGGGCGATGTACGACCTGCTGCGCGACGGCGCGCGGCGCGGCATCCAGCCCTGGGCCCGGATCCACGCCGAGGACGGCCCCTACTGGCGGGCCGTCGCCGAGCACCTGTCGGCCCACGTCGACGACTGGACCCGCGCCCTGGCGTGACCCCGCGAACCGGCGTGCACCCGGCCGGCGGGTGTCGGACGGCCCGCCCGGGGTACCCGTCGGTCATGCCCGCACACCGGTTCGCGTTCCGTTTCGACCCGGCCTTCCGGGTGCCGTTGGCGCTGCTCGGCATCCGACCGCAGACCTGTGCCGTGCTGCTCGACGACGCGGAACTGGTGATCCGGTTCGGCCGCTTCCGGCTGCGGACCGGCCGGGCGAACGTGGTCGACGCCCAGCGCGGCGGGCCGTACCGCTGGTGGCGGGCCGTCGGGCCGCACCTGTCCCTGGCCGATCGGGGGGTCACCTTCGGCACGGGCACCACGGCCGGGGTGTGCCTGCGGTTCGGTACACCGGTGCCGGGGCTGGCCCCCGGCCGGTGGCTGCGCCACCCGGCGGCCACCGTGACGGTGACCGACCCGGACGCCCTGCTGGCGGCCCTGCACCGCACCCCGGCCGACCAGCACCGTTCCGGCTGACGCCCGGCCTGCGCTGACGCCCGGCTTCCCCTGTTCCGGCCGGCCGGACCGCCTCCAGCGCCTACCGTCGGGGGCAGGGGACACGAGGGCGGTCGGCGGATGGCGGACGGGCGGGACGGGACCCGGGGGCGGCGGACCCGGGAACGACGGGGGAGCGCGCCGCCGCCGGGGCACGGGCGGGCGTTGCGCGAGGCCCGGGACGCCGGCCAGGGTGAGCGCACCCGACCCGGGCCGGTGGGCCTGCCGGAGTGCGTGAACAGTCACGCCCGGCCGGCCCGGCCCGGTGGCGCGCTGCGCCGGTGGCTGTTCGCGTACCGGGTGCAGCCGGTCGGCCCGGAGAGCGAGGAGGGCAGCCAGCGCCGGCACCCCTGGTGGCAGGTGATGTGCCTGACCGGAGTCGACTACTTCTCGACCCTGTCCTACCTGCCGGGCATCGCGGCGCTGGCCGCCGGGGCGCTCTCCCCGCTGGCCACCCTGCTGATCGTGGCGCTGACCCTGCTCGGGATGCTGCCGATGTACCGGCGGGTCGCCCGGGAGAGCCCGCACGGCCAGGGCTCGGTGGCGATGCTGGAGCGGCTGCTGCCGTTCTGGCGGGGCAAGATCTTCGTCCTGGTGCTGCTCGGTTTCGTTGCCACCTCGTGGATCATCACGATCACCCTGTCCGCCGCCGACGCCACGGTGCACCTGCTGGAGAACCCGTACCTGCCGTCGTCGGCGCCGCACGGTGACGGGCTGGCGGTGCTGGTGACGGTGGCGCTGCTGCTCGTCCTCGGCGGGGTGTTCCTGCTCGGGTTCAGCGAGGCGGTGCTGGTGGCCGTACCCCTGGTGGTGGTCTTCCTCGGCCTCAACGCGGTGATCGTGGCCGACGGCCTGGCCGGGATCGCCGCCGACCCGGGCGTCGTGCGGAACTGGACGGCGGCCCTGACCGCCGGGGGGTCCGGGGTGGGCGACCTGCTCGGCCCGGCGGTGCTGGCCTTTCCGCTGCTGGTCCTGGGCCTGTCCGGCTTCGAGACCGGGGTGAGCATGATGCCCCTGGTACGCGGGGCGGGCGAGGACCGCGCACAGCGGCTGGCCGCGCGGATCCGCAACACCCGCCGGCTGCTCACCGCCGCCGCGCTGATCATGTCGGTGTACCTGCTGACCACCACGTTCGTTACCACCGTGCTGATCCCGCCCCGGGAGTTCCAGCCGGGCGGGGCGGCGAACGGCCGGGCGTTGGCCTGGCTGGCCCACGCCCGGCTGGGGGAGGGGTTCGGCACGCTCTACGACATCAGCAGCGTGCTGATCCTCTGGTTCGCCGGGGCGTCGGCGATGGCTGGTCTGATCAACATCGTGCCGCGCTACCTGCCGTCGTACGGGATGGCGCCGGAGTGGGGCCGGGCGGTCCGGCCGGTGGTGCTGGTCTACACCCTGATCAGCATCGTCATCACCGTCGCCTTCCGGGCCGACGTCAACGCCCAGGCCGGCGCGTACGCCACCGGCATCCTGGCGATGATGGTCTCCGGCGCGGTGGCGGTGACCATCGCGACCGTCCGGGCCCGGCACCGGTTCGCCGCGTCCGGCTTCGCGGTGCTCACCGCCGTGCTGCTGTACGCGCTAGTCGAGAACGTCATCGAAAAGCCCGACGGGCTCGCCATCTCCGGCATGTTCATCGCCGGCATCGTGGCGGTGTCGCTGGTCTCCCGGATCACCCGGACCACCGAGCTGCGCACCGAACGGATCGAGTTCGACGAGCCGGCCCGACGGTTCGTCACCGAGTCGCTGGCCCACGACGGCCGGCTGCACCTGATCGCCAACAAGCGCGACACCGGCGCGCTCAAGGAGTACCGGGTCAAGGAGCGGGCGCAGCGGAGCATGAACCCGGTGCCGGGCGCGTCCGACGTGCTCTTCCTGGAGATCGACGTGGTCGACCCGTCGGAGTTCAGCCAGGTGCTGTGGGTGCACGGGGTCGAGGTGGGCGGCTTCCGGGTGCTGCGGGCCAGCAGCCCGGCGGTGCCGAACGCGATCGCCGCCATCCTGTTGGCGCTGCGCGACGGCACGGGGGTCCGCCCGCACGCCCACTTCGAGTGGTCCGAGGGCAACCCCATCGCCCACCTGCTGCGCTACCTGATCCTCGGCCGGGGCGACACCCCGCCCGTGGTCCGCGAGATCATCCGCAAGAGCGAACCCGACCCCTCCCGCCGCCCCGGCATCCACGTAGGCGCCTAACCCACCCCCCTCCCCACCCGCCCTCCCGCCTCGCCCCCCACCCGCCCTCCCGCGTGATCAAGAGGTTTGCGTCACCGGAGCGCGCATCTCTGACCACAACTTCTTGATCACCGCACGACGATCGTCGATGGGCGGGCGGGGAGGGCTGCGGGGTGGGTTCCTAGGATGATTAGCGGGTGTGGGGTGGTGGGCGCGTCGCGGAACGAGGCAGGTGATCTGGAGCGGACATGACGCGGCCCGCGCCCCGAGGGGTGGGCGCGGGCCGGGGAGGTGCGGCTTACTTGGACGGCTCGGGGAGCTTGCAGTCGATCTTCGGGTTGGCGCCGATGTAGTTGAGCGGCCCGGCCACGATGGTCACCAGGATGGTGCCGGCCTCGGCACAGTTGGTGTCGTCATTCCCGTAGTAGCCGCGCTGACCAGCGGCGATGGCGCCGATGACCAGCCAGATGACGACGATGACTCCGAGGATCGACGAACCGCGCATGGGGGTGCCTCCCGGCTTGTGTGATGTTCGAGGTGACGCCCATGTACCCAACGGCCGGGACCGGGTAAACGGTATTCCGGAACGGTCAGCGCGATGATGGCCAATTCACCGACGGCGGGCCGCCGCGTACCCCGGACGACAGGGGCCGGCGGCCACGCCTCGCACGTGTCCACCGGCCCCGTCGGTTCTGCGGGTCAGCCCTGGCTGTCGCCGCCGGTCGGCGTCGGCAGCACCCGCTCGGCCTCGGCGCCCGCACCGGCCAGCACCTGCGCCTGCTGCGGCCAGGTGGCCAGGCTCGCGGTGGCACGCAGCCCGGCGGCACGGATCGTCTCCCGCAGGCTCGCCTCGTCCAGGGCGGCGAGCTGCCGGTAGCTGCGGATTCCGGCGGCCTGGAGCGCGGCGGCCATCTTCGGGCCGACCCCCTGGATACGCCGGAAATCGTCCGCCGGCTCGTCCTGCGCCGCCGCGACCTCCGTGACCGGGGCACCCGCCGAACCCGGAGCACCGTCCACGACCGGAGCACCGTCCACGGCCGGGGCACCGTCCACGGCCGGGGCACCGTCCACGGCCGGAGCACCGGCCGAAACCGGGGTGCTGTCCGCGATCGCGGGGCTGTCGGCCTCGGGGGTGCGCTGTGCCGGGATCACCGGCCCGGCGGCGACCGGGGCGTCGTCCACGTCGGCCGTACGCGGGGCGGTGTCCTCGGGCGTGCCGGCCGGCTCCGGGTCCGTCGGGGTCGGTTCCGGCAGGTCGGCCGCCGCGCTGTCCGGGGTGTCCTCGGCGGTGGCCCGGGGCGCGGGGACCGGCGCGGCGGTCTCGTCGGTGACGCTGTTCGCGGGCGCGTCGTCCGAGGCGGTACGGCCGGCCAGGTCGACGGTGGTGGGCTCGTCCGCGAGGTCCGGCAGCGGGACGGTCCGGTCGGCGGCGACCGTGCTGGAGGTGCCGTTGACGGCGACGTCCTCGACGGCGGAAGCGCCGGACTCGGAGGCGACCGAGGATTCGGAGGCGACCGAGGACTCGGAGAGGGCAGGGGACTCGGCGGAGGATTCGACCGAGCCGGCAGTGGCGGCCGACCCGGTGGTGGCCGGGGTGAGGTGGTCGGGGTCCGGCGCGACGTGCGGGGTGGGGTCGTCGACGACGGCGGCGGGTGCCGGGGAGTCGTCGACCGTGGCGGCCGGACGCGGGGCGTCGATCGTGGCGGCGGCCTTCTCCTCGGGGGTGAGCCCGACGACCGGGTCACCCTCCACGATGGGCGCGGCGGCGGTCGGCTTCTGCCGTCCCCACAGCGCCCAGCCTCCGGCCAGGCCCACCAGCAGGGCCAGGATCACGACGAGCCACTGCCCGACAGTCGACGGCACGGCTACCTCCCTATTGCGTATGTCGTTGAAGTCGCGAGGAAAACGCGAAAACCCGCCGCAGCTTTGCACACGCGAATGTCGGACGACAGGGAGGACCACACCTCGTTGCGCAGGTGGAATGCCCGGTGTCGGGCGGTATCGACGTCACGACAGGGTGTCGTCGTCGGACGTCGGTGACGGTCCGCGCCGCAGCGGCGGTTCAGCGCAGCGGCTCCGGGCTGGGTGCGTCGGAGACGTCCCAGCTGTAGAAACAGCCGGCAGGCGCGTCCCGGGGCGACCGCCAGGTGGGCAGGTACGCCGACGTGTGGGCCGACAACCGTTCGTTGGTCCGCTGGTACAGCGGGTGCTGGCGGGCGGTGACCAGGGTGTCGACGTCCACCTCGGTGGTCTCCATCAGGTGTACGCACAGGTCGTGCAGGCGGTACAGGGAGCGGTGGCGCAGCCCGGTGAGTCCGGGTAGTTCGGTCGCGTCGAATTCGGCGAAGATCTGGGCGACCCGCCCCTCCGCGCCGGGAATGATCCTGCTGACGATCACCAGACGGCTCATCGGACCCCTCTCGCCGGTGGCGCGCCCCGATCGGTCCAGGGCTCACGGTGGGTTAACCCTGGCGGTGGGGATGTCACCTCGTCGTCACGCCGTCCGGCCGGCTCGTGACGGCGGGCGGCCGGGGTGCGGCGGGTGGCCCGCCGGATCGGCGCGAGGGTCTCGTCGACCAGGGCGCACATCGCGGGGGAGGGTTCCAGGCGCAGTTCCCGCATGAGCAGGTCCCGGTAGACGTAGAAGGCGTGCACCGCCTCGAACGCGTTGCCCTCGGCGAGGTGGATGCGTACCACCAGGCGGTGCGGGGTCTCCCGCAGCGGTTCGGCGGCCATCGCCTCCAGGGCGGCCTGTAACGCCTCGCCGTGCCGGCCGGCGTCGAGGTGGTCGACGGCGAGTTGTTCGAGCATGTGCAGCCGGAGTTGGCGCAGCCGTTCCCGGTCCAGCAGCACCCAGTCGTCGTACCAGCCGGGGAGCAGGTCGCGGCTGCCGGCGGCGAGCGCGTCGGCGGCGGCGCGCGGGTCGCCCCCGTCGCGGATCCGGGCGGCGGTGGCGACCAGGTCGTCCACGTCGAGGCGGACGGCCGGGTCGAGGCGGACGGTGTCCCCGCTGACCAGCAGCGGGCAGCAGGGGTCCTGGCGCAGCCGCCACAGGGCGGTCCGCAGGGACGACAACGCCCGTTCCTCGGGCACCTCGGGCCAGAGCAGGCCGGCGAGGTTGCTGCGGGTGGCGCCGGGGCGCAGTCCGATGAGGCCGATGACCCGTTGCAGCCCCCGGGGGACCACCACGGGGGTGTCGCCGTGCAGCAGCCGGAAGCCGCCGAGCAGGTGCAGGCGTACCGGCGGGTCGGCCGGGACGTCGCTGGTCGGCGTGCTGGCATGACCGGTCACGGGCGCACCCCCCCTGCACGGAAACCTGGGTCCAGATCGTCCGGTGTCCCGACGCGGTCCCCCGCGACGCCGGGGCCGGTTCACTGTGCGGCCGAGCCCGGCCGGCCGGCACGAACACTACCAATATGATTACTCTCGGTCAACGAAAGTGTAGCCATGGTGACCGGGGTCGAATCGCCTCTGATCTGCGAACCTCCATCATGATGGACAGCTCGCGCATAGCCGGTACACAGTCTGCGTCAACGCAACGTCACCACGAAGCGGGGGCGTTGCGGGCTGCGGTGTGACGCCCGGGTGACGGGTCGGGCGGAGGGTGGCGGCTACCGGGGTGAGTCGCCCGGTGGAGGAGGACCCGAGATGACCGTCACCCACGGCCGACCGCTGACCAGCGAGATCACCGAGATCCTGGTGACCCGCTGCGGTCTCGACGCCGACGCCGCTGCCCGCGCGCCCGCCGCCAGCCTGGAGGAGCTGGGCATGGACTCGCTGGCGCTGCTGGAACTGTCCGCCGTGGTCGCCGACCGCTGGCGGGTACGCATCCCCGAACAGGCCGGGCAGCTCAGCATCGCCGGCGTCGCCGACCTGGTGGCCGACGCCGGCCCGGCCGGGCACACCGAGAACAGCATCCTCATCGCCGCCCCGCTGGCGCTGGTGTGGAAGATCACCAACGACGTGGCGCGCTGGACGGACCTGTTCACCGAGTACGCGGTGGTGGAGGTCCTGCACCGGGAGGGGGACACGGTGCGGTTCCGGCTCACCATGCACCCCGACGAGAACGGCGTCGCGTGGAGCTGGGTCAGCGAACGTACCGCCGACCCGGCGACCTGGCAGGTGCGGGCCCGGCGGGTGGAGACCGGACCGTTCGAGTACATGCGCATCCACTGGTACTACGACACCGAACCGGAGGGCACCCGGATGACCTGGGTGCAGGACTTCGCGATGAAACCGACCGCCCCGGTGGACGACGTGGCGATGACCGAGCGGATCAACACCAACAGCCGGGTGCAACTGGCCGTGATCAAGGAGCGGATCGAGCGGGTGTACGCGGGGGGCGGCGATGAGTGAGGTCACCACCGGCCTGGTCGCCGCCCGGGACGTACCGGCCGACCGGCGGCGCGGCGGGGAGCTGCGGGTGCTGCTGGGCCCGCGTACCGTCGGCAGCACCTCCGGGTTCATGGGGGTGGTGACGGTGGCCCCCGGTGACCGGGTGGCCGAGCACTACCACCCGTACAGTGAGGAGTTCCTCTATCTCGTGCGCGGCGCGATCACCGTCGACCTGGACGACGAGCCGGTGCCGCTGGCCGCCGGGGAGGCGCTGTTCGTGCCGCGCAACGTGCGGCACCGGCTGCGCAACACCGGCGACGTCGCCGCCGAGGTGGTCTTCCACCTCGGCCCGCTCGCCCCCCGCCCGGAACTCGGCCACGTGGACACCGAGCTGGTCGAGCAGCGGGGCCCGTCGTGACCGGCCGGCGGGTGGTGGTGACCGGTGTCGGGGTGGTCGCCCCGGGCGGGGTCACCCGGGACCGGTTCTGGAAGACCCTCACCGAGGGGCGGACGGCCACCCGGCGGATCAGCTTTTTCGACCCGTCGCCGTACCGGTCGCAGATCGCCGCCGAGTGTGACTTCGACCCGGACGCCGCCGGGCTCACCCCGGCACAGCGGCAACGCTCCGACCGGTACGTGCAGTTCGCGTTGGCCTGCGCGGCGGAGGCGCTGGCCGACAGCGGCCTGGAGCTGACCGACGCCGAGCGGGACGTCGCCGGGGTGGTGCTGGGCACCGCCGTCGGCGGCACGACCGCGCTGGAGCAGGAGTACGTCCGGGTCAGTGACGCAGGCCGGCACTGGCTGGTCGACCACGCCCTCGGTGGGCCGTACCTCTACCAGGCGCTGGTGCCGAGCAGCCTGGCCGCCGACGTGGCCTGCCGGCACGGGTTGCGCGGCCCGGCGCAGGTGGTCTCCACCGGCTGCACCTCCGGCATCGACGCCATCGGCTACGCCCACCAGCTCGTCGTCGACGGGGAGGCGGACGTCGTGCTGGCCGGCGCGGCCGACTCGCCGATCTCCCCGGTGACCGTGGCCTCGTTCGACGCGATCCGGGCGACCAGCCCGGACAACGACGACCCGGGGCACGCCAGCCGCCCGTTCGACGCGCACCGGCAGGGTTTCGTGCTCGCCGAGGGGGCGGCGGTGCTGGTGCTGGAGGAGTGGGAGCACGCCCGGCGGCGCGGCGCGCACGTCTACTGCGAGGTCGCCGGCTACGCCGGCCGCAGCAACGGCTTCCACATGACCGGGCTGCGGCCCGACGGGGTGGAGATGGGGTTGGCCATCGCGGCGGCGCTGCGGCAGGCCCGGCTGGACCCGTCGGCGGTCTCCTACGTCAGCGCGCACGGCTCGGGCACCCGGCAGAACGACAGGCACGAGACGGCGGCGTTCAAGCGGTCGCTGGGCCCCACGGCGTACCGGGTGCCGGTGAGTTCGATCAAGTCGATGGTGGGGCACTCGTTGGGCGCGATCGGCGCCATCGAGATGGCCGCCTGCGCCCTGGCCATCGAGTACGGCGTGGTGCCGCCGACGGCCAACTGGACCACCCGGGACCCGGAGTGCGACCTGGACTACGTGCCGAACGTGGCCCGGGAGACCCCGGTGGACGTGGCGTTGTCGGTGGGCAGTGGGTTCGGCGGGTTCCAGTCCGCGATGCTGTTCCGCCGGCTGGCGGTGACGCGGTGACGCTCCCCGCCACCGCCGCCCCCGCCGTCACCCCCGCCCCGGACGAGCGGGCGCGGGCGGTGGTGACCGGGATCGGGGTGGTCGCGCCCAGCGGCATCGGCGTCGACGCGCACTGGCGGACGGTGAGCGGGGGCATCCGGCGGACCGGGCCGATCACCCTGTTCGACCCGACCGGCTATCCCACCCGGGTCGGTGGCGAGGTTCCCGGCTTCCACCCGGCGGCCTACGTGGACACCCGGCAGCTCGTGCAGACCGACCGCTGGACCCAGCTCGGGTTCGCCGCGACCGCGTTGGCGCTCGCCGACGCCGGCCTGCCCGCCCGCGCCCCCGACCCGTACGCCTGGGCGGTCACCCTGGCCAGTTCGTCGGGGGGGAACCTGTTCGGGCAGCGGGAGCTGCAACGGCTCTGGGGTGGGCCGAGCCGCACCGTCGGGGCGTACCAGTCGATCGCCTGGTTCTATGCGGCGAGCGTCGGGCAGTTGTCCATCCACCACCAGTTCAAGGGGCCGTCGGGGGTGCTGGTCGCCGAGGCCGCGGGTGGGCTGGACAGCCTGGCGCACGCGGTGCGCACCATCCGGCGGGGCACGTCGGTGGTGATCGCCGGGGCGACCGAGTGCCCGCTGAGCCCGTATGCGCTGGCCTGTCAGCTCCGTTCCGGGCTGCTCAGCGCCGTCGACGAGCCGGCGGCGGCGTACCGGCCGTTCGACCGGGCGGCCGGCGGGTACGTGCCCGCCGAGGGCGGTGCGGTCTTCGTGGTGGAGGAACGGGAGCACGCAGTGGCCCGGGGTGCCCGGATCTACGGGGAGGTGACCGGTTGGGCGGCCACCCACGACGCGGTGCACACCGGCCCGGACACGGCCGGCGACCCGGCGACGTACGCGCGGGCGATGCGGCTGGCGTTGGCCCGCTCCGGCAGCACGCCCGACGAGGTGGACCTGGTCGTGCCCGACGCGCTCGGGGTGCCGCGGTACGACCGCAGCGAGGCGACGGCGCTGCGGACGGTCTTCGGTGACCGGCCGCCGCCGGTGAGCACCCACAAGTCGTTGACCGGCCGGGCCCACCAGGGTGGGTCGGCCCTGGACGTGGCGACCGCGCTGCTCGCCTTCCACCACGACACGCTGCCCGCCTCGGCCGGCCCGGTCGAGCCGGCCCCCGGCTGCGAGTTGGGTTTCCTGCGTGCCCCGCGCCGGCCCGAGCACCGGGTGGCGTTGGTCTGCGCGCGTGGCTTCGACGGCTTCAACAGTGCCCTGGTGCTCCGGGGTGCCGTCCCGACACCGAGGAATGCCACCGACTGATCACTGTGCGTAACGCCCGCGTGGTGTGCCCGGCCGGCAGGGAGCTGCCCGCCGGGCACACCCCTGTCCGCGTCCGGCGGGTCGTGACGACAGGCCGTCGACCGTCCATCGTGACCGGTGCCGACCTGGGCGGAGGGCCCGCCGGATCGCCCGCGTCCCCAGTGGAACGGCGGGCACGGCGAAGTCGCCGGTGGTGTCGCGGGCCGGCGTACGCGCCCGATCCTGCCCGGCCGATCGAGCGGCGGCAATCCGGCCGGCCGCCTTTTATGATCTAGCCATTCGCATCTAGTAATGGTCTTCCGGGCTGTCGTAGGGTGCCGTGAGCACGCCAAGAGACATCATTTATGGGCGCATTCGCCCGATTCTATGCTGGACGGTGGCCGGCGGTGACCATGTATCGCCCGACGGAAGATCCTGCGGCGCAAGACCCCGGTTGGGTGGACGACGTGTTGTTCGCCGGCCCTCCGACCGACGTTTGTCTCCGGCTGCCCGAGCCGGTGGACCGGGGCACCCTGCACCGCCTGGTCGTCGCGGCACAGGACCGGCTGCGCGAGGCGGGACTGCGCCCCGGCGGGGCCGTCGCGCTGCGCCTGCCGCCCTCGGTGTCCTATGTGGTCAACCTGCTGGCGACCTGGCGCAGCGGCGCTCAGGCGGTGCTGCTCGACCACCGGCTCACCGACCACGAGGTCGACCGGGCGCTGCGCCGGCTCACCCCGCAGGTGGTCGTCGCCCCGGCCCGTACCGGTGGTGGCGCGCTGAAGGTCTTCCTCGACGTCACCGAGAGCGTCACCGCGTACGCCGACCGACCGGCGGTCAGCGGGCACGCCGTGATCCAGCTCAGCTCCGGCTCCACCGGACCGTCCAAGGTGATCGGACGCACCGCCGCCGACCTGGTCGCCGAGGTGCACCGCTACACCCGCATCGACGGGGTGGCGCTGCCCGGCGAGCGGATCATCCTGCTGCCGTCCATGGTGCACGTGCTCGGCCTCGTCGGCGGACTGCTCTACGGCCTGCACGCCCACGTCGAGCTGGTCCCGCCGGAGCGGCTCGGCGGCGACGCCGTGCTGGCCGCGATCGCCGCCCAGGACACCCCGGCCACCGTGCTCGGCGTTCCGTTCCACATCGGCCTACTCGCCTTCACCCGCCCCGACCGGCCGCTGCCCCAGTTCAAGCGGATGACCACCGGCGGGGAACTGGTCCCGCCGGCCATCGTTCAGGCGTTCACCGACCGGCACGGCGTTCCCCTGGGCAACATGTACGGGATGACCGAGGTCGGCGTCATCGGCACCGACCTGTACGGGCGGCACCGGCCCGCCATCACGCCCGCCCCCGGCATCGAGGTCCGCGAGTCCGACGGTGAACTGCTGATCAGCTGCCCCGCGTCGCCGTACGTCGGGCTCAGCGACCCCACCCGCTGGGCCGACGGCTGGCTGCGCACCCGCGACGCCGGCACCGTCGACCCGGACACCGGCCTGGTCACCGTCCGGGGCAGGCTCGACTCGCAGGTCTCCGTGGGGGGCCTCAAGGTCGACCTCACCGAGGTCGAGGCCACCCTCACCGGCCTGCCCGGGGTGGCCGCCGCCGTGGTCGCCTACGACGACGGGATCACCGCCTACGTGCAGCCCGACGGCCCGCTGTCCGAGGAGGAGCTGGACAAGCTCCTCGCGGAGCGGCTGGCCGGCTACAAGCGGCCCCGCACCCTGCACCTGGTGGCGCAACTGCCGCGTACCACCACCGGCAAACTGGTCCGCTCGCTGGACGTGCTGCGGGCGGCGGCGCCATGACCGGTCCGCTCCACCCCGCCCCCCGGCCGGTCCCCGTCGACCGCCGCCGGGGCGCCACCACCGCGTCACCACCGGCCGACCGTCGGCGGTACGCCCGAACCACTTCCGCACGGTGCCCCGACCGGGCACCGGCGACCCGCCCATCGAGAGAGGTAACCGTCATGCGAGACGAGGTCCGCACCTTCGTCATCGACCAGCTCCAGGACATGAACTACGACGTCGACGGGATCGACGACGAGACCACCCTCGGCCCGTCCGGGGTGGACCTGGAGTCGCTCGCCCTGTCCGACCTTTCCGTCCGGGTGGAGGACCGCTACGGGCTGCGGTTCGCCGACGACGAGTCGGAGAAGCTGGCCCTGATGACGGTGGGGGAGTTCACCACCATGGTCGCCGACCGGGTCGCCGGGGCGACCACCGACAACCGCTGATGTCCGGTCAGCCCGACCTGGGGCGAGCTGACCTGGTGAGCATGCTCGCCGAACTGACCGGCAAACCCGTCGACCAGGTCCCGCACCGGGTCGGCTCGATGGAACTGGCCTGGCTGGTGCACCTCGTCGAACAGCGCTACGACACCCGGATGGACCTCACCGACGACCAGCTCGCCGGCATCCGCACCCTCGACGACGCCCTGGCCGTGTTCCACACCTGCCTCACCGCCTCCGCTGATGGTTGAGCGGAGCACCGTCACGATCTCCGGCACCTACGCCCTCAGCGCCTTCGGCAGGGGCGTGGACGCCCTGCTGGCCGGGGTCCTGTCCGGGGTGCCGGCGTTCCGACCGGTCCACCGGTTCGACACCACCGGCCGCCGGGTGACCGTCGCGGCCACCCGCCCCGACGTGGCGACCCTGCCGCAGGAGCTGGCCGACGCCGTCGACGCCGCCTGCCGGGCGGCCGGGCTGGACCCGGCGCAGCGCCGGGCGTCGGCACTGCTCCTGGCCACCCACGGCGGGCCGGCCACCCTGCCCGGCCCGTACACCGACGACCGACCGGTCGCCGACGCCGCCGACCCGTGGTGGGCCGGTGGCGAACGGGACGACGCCGGCCCGGCCTGGCCGGAGCTGCCCGCCCTGGCCGACCGGCTGGCCCGGCGGTGCGGGCTCGGCGGCCCGACCCGGGTCTACACCACCGCCTGCGTCTCGGCCAGCAACGCGGTCGCCGACGCCGCCGCCATGATCCGCCGGGGGGACACCGACCGGGTCGTCGTGGCCGCCGGCTACCTGGTGGAACCGGACCAGTACGCGCTCTTCGACGCCGGCCGGGCACTCGCCGCCGACGGGGCGGTCCGTCCGTTCAGCGCCGGACGGCAGGGCCTGCTGCTCGGCGACGGGGTGGCCGCGGTGGTGCTGGAGTCCGCCGCCGCGCTGCGCGGCCGCGGCGGTGAGCCGGTGGCGACGCTGGCCGGCTGGGGCCGGGCCGGCGACGCCCACCACCCCTGCCAACCCGATCCGCAGGGGGGAGGGCTGGCCCGCGCGATCGGCGCGGCGCTGGGCCGCGCCGGCCTGCCCGCCGGGGCGGTCGGCTACGTCAACGCGAACGCCACCGGCACCGGGTTCAGCGACGCCTCCGAGGCGGCGGCGCTGCGGCTGGCCCTGGGCGGGTGGGCCGGGCAGGTGCCGGTCAGCTCCACCAAGGCGCTGCACGGGCACGCGCTGGAGGCGTCCGGCCTGCTCGAACTGGTGGTCACCGTGGCGGCGCTGGGGCACGGGAAGCTGCCGGTCAACGCCGGCTGGCTCGGCCCCGACCCGGCCTGCCCGCTGGACGTGGTCACCGCCGCGCCCCGCCCGGTGACCAGCCGGTACGCCCTCAGCCTCAACGCCGCCTTCGGCGGCGCGAACACCGCCCTGCTGGTGGGTGCGCCGTGACCGGCACGCGCGGCCCGGGACCCGGGATCGTCCCGGGCCGTCCGGCCGGTCACGGCGCACCCCGGGTGCTGGCGCAGGCGCGCTGGCCGGAACCGGGCGACGGGCCACCACCGCCGCTGCCCGGGTTCCTGCACTCGCCGTTCGCGCCGCTGGTCGCGGCGGTGGCCGGGCGTTGCCTGGACCGCCGGCCCGGTGGCCCGCCGGCGGCCGGCAGCCGGTGTGCGGTGGTGCTGGTCAGCGCCGCCGGTGACCGGCCCAGCGCCACGCACGTCCGGTCGACCGTCGCCGCCGGGGGGCGGGTCGGTCCACTGTTCTTCTTCCAGTCGGTGCCCAACAGCGTCGCCGGGCAGGTCGCCGCCCGGTGGGGGCTGACCGGGCCGGTGGTGTGCCTGAGCCCGACGGGTGACCCCCGGGCCGACGCCATCGCCGAAGGGGAACTGCTGCTGTACGACGGCGACACCGACGAGGCGTTGCTGATCATGATCGACGAGGCACCCGACGCGACGCCCACCGGTGCGGTCGCGGTGCTGCTGGGGGGAGGAGACAGTCAATGAGGACGAAGGGACTGCGGGGGGTGCTCGCCGCCGATCCGCAACTCGGCGCGGGAAACGTGCTGGCCCGGGTGCTGGCCCACGGCGCTGACCCACAGGGGCCGGGGCTGACCTTCGACACCCCGGTCGACGGGCACCCCGCCGGGCAGCCGCTCACCCTGGGGCAGCTCGACGAACGGGTCGCCGCGCGGGCGGCCTGGCTGCACGCCCGGGGGGTGCAGCCGCGCGACCCGGTCGCCGTCTGGGCCACCGCCGCCGCCGACATGGTGCTGAGCTTCCTGGCACTGACCCGGCTCGGCGCGATCCCCGCGCTGATGAACGGCAAGCTGCGCCCCGAGATCGCCGCCGAGTACATCCGCCGGTTGCGGGGCGTCGGGGTGCTCGCCGACGCCGCGCACGCCGAGCTGCTGGCCGGGCACGACCTGGGCGTACCCCTGCTCGGCACCCCGGCGGAGGCCGGCGCCGGCGACCCGGCGCAGGCCCCGGCCGACTACCGGCACCACCCCGACGACCCGATCGTCATCACCCACACCTCCGGCACCACCGGGGTGCCCAAGGCGGTGCTGCACTCGCACGCCAGCCTCTTCGCCGCCACCCGGCACCTGCTGTCCATGCCGCAGGCGCAGGGCACCCGCCGCATCCTCAACGCGCTGCCCGCCCCGCACACCGCGACGGTGCTGATGGTCAACCAGGCGCTGGGCAACCGGGCGGAGATGTTCCTGCTCTCCGAGCAGGGCGGCGAACGGGTCCTCGACGCCATCCAGCGGTGGCGGCCCGACGGGGTCTTCGGCTTCTCGATGACCTGGGCCGAGCTGGCCCGCTTCGACCTGAGCGGGTACGACCTGGACTCGGTGCGGTTGTGGTTCAACACCGGCGACTGCTCGCACGAGCCGCACGTCCGCCGGCTCGTCGCGGTCGGCTCGCGGGACGTGGTCACCCGGCAGGGCGTCACCCGGGTCCCCGGTTCCGTCTTCATCGACGGCCTCGGCTCCAGCGAGATGGGGCACTCGATGTTCCACATCACGCACACCACCGACACCGACCGGTACGGCCGCTGCGTGGGCCGGCCCTACCGGTTCGCCAGGGTGGCCGTCCTCGACGCCGAGGGCAACGAGCTGCCCCCCGGCCAGGTGGGTTTCCTCGGCATCGACTCGCCGTCGCTGTTCCGGGGCTACTGGAACGACTCGGTCACCAGCTACCGGTTCCGGCTGCGCGGCTGGTACCTCACCGGTGACCTGGTCCACGCCGACGCCGACGGCCGCTACTACCACCTGGACCGGGCCGTCGACTCGGTGACGCTGCCCGACGGGCGGCGCTACTTCACCGCGTTGTCCGAGGAACGCGTCCTCGCCGCCTGCCCCGACGTCACCGACTGCACCGTGCTGATCGTCGCCGACGGCGACACGGTCACCACCGACGTGCTGCTGGAGTTGGCCGCCGGGGCCGACCCGACGGTCGAGCGCACCGACACGATCCGGGCCGCGCTCGGCGCGGACGTGGGGGCGACCCTGCGCCGGGTGGTACCGGTGAGCGCCGACGACATCCCCGTCACCGTCACCGGCAAGGTCCGCAAGGTGGCGCTGCGGGAACGCTACCTCGCCGAGTCGTCGTCATGACCGTCGTCATCACCGGCATGGGCCTGTTCAGCCCCGTCGGGCGGGGCGTGGCCGACACCTTCACCGCGTTGACCACCGGCCGGTCCGGGCTGGGCCGACCGCCCGAGGGGCACCCGGCCCGGGAGTCGCTGGAGGTCGCCGGGGTGCTCCCGCCGATCGACCCGCGGACGGTCGCCACCGGCCCGGAGACCAAGGTGCTCGACCGGGTCGTGCTGTTCGCCCTGCTCACCGCCGCCGACGCGCTCGCCGACGCCGGCATCGTGGTGGGCCGGGACGTCGACCCGGCGCGGATCGGCGTCGTCGTCGGCGGGGTCGGCGGGATGTCCACCCTGGAGCAGCAGGTGATCGCCCGCACCGAGCGGGGCCGGGCCGCCGTCAGCCCGTACCTGCTGACCGGCATCCTGCCGAACATGGCCTCGGCGCGGATCGCCATCGCCCACGGCATCCGCGGCTACAGCTCGTCGGTCGGCACGGCCTGCGCCTCCGGGGCCCAGGCGGTCGCCGACGCGGCCCGGCTGATCCGGGCCGGCGAGGCCGACGTGGTGCTCTGCGGGGCCAGCGAGGCGCCGCTCTTCCCGACCTTCGCCGACACCTTCGGCAACGCCCGCGCGCTGGCCCGGGGCTGGGCGGACCCGACCGAGGCGAGCCGCCCCTTCGACCGGCGACGCAACGGGTTCGTGCTCGCCGAGGGGGCCGCCCTGCTGGTGCTGGAACGGGCCGGACACGCCGCCGCCCGGGGCGCCCGCACGTACGCGGAGGTGGCCGGCTACGGCAGCACCACCGACGCGCACCACCCGACGATGCCCCGGCCCGACGGGGAGGGGGCGGCCGACTGCATGCGCGCCGCCCTGGCCCGCGCCGACGTCCCGCCGGCCGAGGTCGGCTACGTCAACGCCCACGGCACCGGCACCAAACTCGGTGACATCGCCGAGAGCACCGCGCTGGGCAAGGTCTTCGGTGTCGGCGGGGTGCCGGTCAGCTCCACCAAGGCGCTCACCGGGCACCTGCTCGGCGCGTCCGGGGTGGTGGAGGCGGCGGCCTGCGCGCTGGCACTGCGGGCCGGCCTGCTGCCGCCGACGTACCACCTGGACGACCCGGACCCGGACTGCCCGGCGGACCACGTCCGCGACGTGCCCCGGGCGAGCCGGGCCGAATTCGCGCTCACCAACTCCTTCGGATTCGGCGGGCAGAACGTGAGCCTGCTGCTGCGGCGCACCACCGGGGCTGGCGCCCGGCCCGCCGAGCCGGGGAGGTGATCGACGCTGCGACCCGGGCCGCACGCGCCCGGACGGCAGTCACGGGGGGACATGGGGAAGGGCTGGAGAGATGGATATTCGTGGAATAGACCACATTGAAATGTACGTGGGGGACGCCCGGCAGGCGGCCTTCTATTTCGGCACCGCCGTCGGTTTCACCCTGCTCGGGCAGGGTGGGCCGGAGACCGGGCTGGTCGGGCAGCGGTCCCTGCTGCTGGGGCAGGCCGACATCCGGATGGTGCTGACCACCGGCCTCACCGCCGAGCACCCGGCCTCGGGGTACGTGGCCCGGCACGGTGACGGGATCGCGGTCGTGGCGGTGGAGGTCGGCGATGCCGCCGGGGCGTACGCGGAACTGGTGGCCCGGGGTGCGACGCCGGTGACCCCGCCGCGTACCTGGACCGGCGCGGACGCCGAGGTGGTGACCGCCGAGGTGGGCGGCTTCGGTGACGTGCTGCACCGGCTGGTGGAACGCCGGGGCGACCGGGCCGACTTCCTGCCCGGTGCGATCGAGGCGACCCCGGCCGGCGGGACCGACGACCGGCTGCTCGCCGAGATCGACCACCTGGCGGTCTGCGTGCCGCCCGGCCAGCTCGACGACACCGTGACGCTCTACGAGCGGGTCTTCGGCTTCGCGCAGATCTTCGAGGAGCACATCGAGGTCGCCGGTCAGGCGATGAACTCCAAGGTGGTGCAGGACGCCTCCGGGCGGGTCACCCTGGTGCTGCTGGAACCGGACGCCGGGCGGCGTCCCGGCCAGATCGACAAGTTCCTCAGTGAGCACCACGGGGCCGGGGTGCAGCACCTGGGGCTGCGCACCGACGACATCGTCGGCGCGGTCGGCGCGCTCGGTGCCCGCGGGGTGCGCTTCGCCGGCACCCCGGCGGCCTACTACGACGACCTGGAGCAGCGGGTCGGCAAGATCGACGCGCCGCTGGAGCGGCTGCGGGACCTCAGCATCCTGGTCGACGCCGACCACGGCGGGCAGCTGTTGCAGATCTTCACCGAGTCGATGCACGTGCGGCGCACCCTCTTCCTCGAACTCATCGAGCGGCGCGGGGCACGCACCTTCGGCAGCGGCAACATCCGGGCCCTCTACGAGGCCAAGGAACGGGAGTTGGCCGTGGCGGGGGCGACCCCCGCCGTCGCGGCCGGCACGGCACGAGGAGCAGGTGCATGACCACGACACATCCGACGTTGACCGCCGAGGAGGAGGCGCTGCTCCCGTCCGACGAGGACGTGCGCCACTACGCCGAGCACGGCTGGTACCTGTCCAAGAAGTTGCTCACCGACGACGAGGTGGACGCCCTGACCGCGGCCACCGACCGCTACTACGACGGTGAACGGGACCGCACCCTGCCGGTGCGCCCGCCGAAGCTGGCCTACTGGGACCCGTCGAAGGGGCCGGTGCAGCGGCACAACGACTACGTCCACCACGAGCACGACGGGATCGCCGCGATCCTGCGCAAGCCGCTGATCGGCGCGGTCGCCGCCCGGCTGGCCCGGGCCGACGAGATCCGGATCTTCCAGTCCACGCTGATCTACAAGCCACCGATCTCCGGTGAGCCGTCCAACATCGTGCCCTGGCACTTCGACAAGCACTACTGGTCGTCCTCGTCGTCGGAGCGGATGCTCACCGCGTTCATCCCGTTCCACGACTGCGGTGAGGAGATGGGCACCATCACCATGGTCGACGGCTCCCACCGGTGGTCGGAGACCGGCGCGGACGACACCGTCGTGCGGCACTTCGCCGAGCGGGACCGCGACCAGCTCGAGGAGATGCTGGCCGAGAACGCGGCGCACAACGGCGCGCAGATCCGCAAGATCCCCATGGTGATCCCCAAGGGACACATGAGTTTCCACCACTGCCGCACCTACCACGGCAGCGGCGCCAACGTCAGCGGACGCCCGCGCCGGGCGATCTCGCTGCACCTGCAGGACGGCGACAACGCCTACCGGGAGTTCCCGCTCTCCGACGGCAGCCTCGCCGCGTACAACCACGACGTGCTGGTCCGCCGCACCCACGACGGGCGGCCGGACTACGCGGACCCCGACTACTGCCCGGTCATCTGGCGCGATCGCGCCCAGCAGGGAGGCTGAACATGTCACGGTACGACTGGGGTAAGACGCACCCGGGCATCGAGCGGTTGGAGCAGGCGGTGACCGACCGCCGCGACGTGGTGGTCAAGCACCCGCTCTACGCCAACCTGGACACCCACGAGGCGTTGGTCACCTTCATGGAGCACCACGTCTTCGCGGTCTGGGACTTCATGTCCCTGCTGAAGTCGTTGCAGCGGCAGCTCACCTGCGTGACGGTGCCGTGGATCCCCACCGGGCCGACCGGCAGCCGGCGGCTGATCAACGACATCGTCATGGTGGAGGAGAGCGACGAGCTCGGCGAGGGCTACATCAGCCACTTCGAGCTGTACGTGCGGGGGATGGGCGAGGCGGGCGCGGACACCACCGCCGTCAACCGGCTGGTCGACCTGCTGCGCGGCGGCACGTCGGTGACCGACGCGCTGGTCGAGGCGGGTGTGCCCGAGGCGTCGCGGGCGTTCGCCGCCACCACCTGGAAGATCATCGAGTCGACGCCGGTGCACTGCCAGGCCGCCGCGTTCGCCTTCGGCCGGGAGGATCTGATCCCCGACATGTTCACCCAGGTCGTCGCGGTCAACGAGCGCAGCAACCGGCTGCACACCTTCGTCGACTACCTGGAGCGGCACATCGAGGTCGACGGCGAGCAGCACACCCCGATGGCGATGCAGATGCTCGCCGACCTGTGCGGCGACGACGACGTCAAGTGGCAGGAGTGCGCCGACACGGTCAACCTGGCGCTGACCGCCCGCGCGCAGCTCTGGGACGACATCCTCGCCGCCGTCAAGGAGGGCCGCGACCGGTGACCGACGCCGACCCGGCCCGGCTCTACCGCACCGTACGGCTGATCCGCCGGTTCGAGGAGCTGGCCATCGCCCTGGTCCGCTCCGGGCACATCGTCGGCGGCATCCACCCCTACCTCGGTCAGGAGGGGATCGCCGCCGGCGTGTGCGCCGCGCTCGGCGCGGGGGACCTGGTCACCGGCACCCACCGGGGGCACGGCCACGTGCTCGCCAAGGGTGCCGACCCGGCCCGGATGATGGCCGAACTGTGCGGCCGGGAAACCGGACTGAACCGGGGCCGGGGCGGCTCGATGCACGCGGCGGACCTGTCCATCGGGGTGCTCGGCGCCAACGCCATCGTCGGGGCGTCCCCGGCGATCCTCACCGGCGCGGTGTGGGCGCACCGGCAGCGCGGCAACCCCGTGGTCGGGGCGAGCTTCTTCGGTGACGGCGCGGTCAACGAGGGGATGCTGCTGGAGGCGTTCAACCTGGCCGCGCTCTGGCGGGTGCCGGTGCTGCTGGTCTGTGAGAACAACGGCTACGCCACCACCATGCCGGTGGCCGGCGCGGTGGCCGGCACCATCACCGGGCGGGCCGAGGCGTTCGGCATCCGGGCCACCGTCGTCGACGGGCAGGACCCGGAGGCGGTCCGGCAGGTCACGGCCGCCGCCGTCGCGCGGATGCGCGACGGCGGCGGGCCGGAGCTGGTCGAGGCCCGCACCTACCGGTTCGACGCCCACCACACCTTCGAACACGCGGTACGCCTGGAGTACCGCACGCCGCAGGAGGTGGCCGACGGCCGGTCCCGGGACCCGGTGGAGATCCAGGGTGCCCGGCTGTCCCCGGCCGACCGGGAGACGGTCGACGCCGAGGTGGAGGCGACCCTCGACGCGGCCGTCGCGTTCGCCCTGGCCGGCCCCGAACCGGACCCGGCCGGTGCGCTGGACCACCTGTACGCCAGTGGGCTGACCGCCCGGGGAGGCTCCTGAGATGCCACGGCTGTCGTACCGCAAGGCGCTGACCCGGGCGCTGACCGACGAGATGACCCGGGACGAGTCGGTGTTCCTGCTCGGCGAGGACATCCGGGTGGGCGCGTCCAACGTCACCCCGGGCCTGCTCAAGCGGTTCGGGCCGGACCGGGTGCTGGACACCCCGCTGTCGGAGCAGGCGTTCACCAGCTTCGCCACCGGTGCGGCGCTGGCCGGGCTGCGGCCGGTGGTGGAGTTCCAGATCCCGTCCCTGCTGTTCCTGGTCTTCGAGCAGATCGTCAACCACGCGCACAAGTTCCCGATGATGACCGGCGGGCAGTGCTCGGTGCCGGTCACCTACCTGGTGCCCGGCTCCGGTTCCCGCACCGGCTGGGCGGGGCAGCACTCCGACCACCCGTACTCGCTGTTCGCGCACGTCGGGATCGTCACCGTGGTGCCGGCCACCCCGGCCGACGCGTACGGGCTGCTGGCCTCGGCGATCCGGCACGACGATCCGGTGGTGGTGTTCGCCCCGGCCGCCGCGCTGGAGGTCCGCGACGACGTCGACTTCGCCACCCTCGCCCCGGTGCCGCTGGGGCGCGGGGTGGTCAGCCGGGCCGGCGACGACGTCACCGTGGTCGCCGTCGGGCACCTGGTGCACGACGCGCTGGCCGTCGCCGAGGAGTTGGCCGACCAGGTGTCGGTGGAGGTGTTCGACCCGCGCACGATCTACCCGTTCGACCTCGACGGCCTGCTCGACTCGGTGTCCCGTACCGGCCGGCTGGTGGTCGTCGACGACTCCAACCGGTCCTGCGGCATCGCCGCCGAGATCATCACCTCGGTGCTGGAACGGGTGCCGCTGGTCGCGCCGCCGCGCCGGGTCACCCGGCCGGACGGCGCGGTGCTGCCCTTCGCGCCGGTGCTCGACCGGGCCGTGCAGCCGGGCCGCGAGCAACTCACCGCCGCCATCCAACTGACCATGAAGGACAGATCATGACCGATCCGAACTACCCCTGGCCCGAGCCCGGCCAGGCATGGCGCGAGCTGCCGGAGACGGCCCGTACGGCGATGGTGTCCAGCGGGGCCGCCGCCTGGCGGGAGATCTTCTACGGCTGTGCGACGTACAACAAGCAGTGGCGGCTGGCCCGGCCCCCGGTCATGCCGGCGGACGCGTTCCGCGAGCTGAACGAGGTCTGCGACCGGATCGCCCAGCTCATCCTGGACGCCTGCCGGCGACGGGCCCGCACCGCCGGGGAGCTGCGCGAGCTGCTCGGGGTGCCCGAGGGGGCGACGCGGCTGCTCGACGAGTCCGAGGAGCTGTCCGAGGAGCTGCTCGCCGCCTACCGGCCCGACGTGCTGATCTCCGGTGGGGTGCCGAGGATCGTCGAGTACAACATCGACAGCAGTCTGGGCGGCGGTTTCGACGCCGACACGGTGGTCCGCCGGTACGCGGCGCTCTACCAGGAGCGGGGCATCCTCGACGGGCTGCCGGTGCGGCCGGCCCCGTCCCTGCTGGACCAGCGGTTCGTGGCGATCCGCGACGGGCTGTCCCTGCCCGACGGGGCCCGGGTGGCGCTGCTGCTCGACTTCGACGCCGACTACCCCGGCCTGGAGACCCCGGACGACTTCATCAAGATCCTCTCCCCGCTTGTCGACCAGGCCCGCCGGTTCGGCATCGACCTGGTGATCGCCCCGGTCGGCACGGCCACCCTGGACGAGGCGAAGCGGCTGGTCGTCGGTGGCGCGCCGGTCGACGCGCTGTTCCGCCTCTTCGTGCCCAACCGGGTCACCCCGAGCGCCGGCCTGGACGCGGTGGCCGGGGCGCTCGATGCGGGCACCCTGCCGATGTTCGTCAGCACCGCCGCCTGGCTGCTCGGCAACAAGATCAACTTCGCCTGGCTGTACGAGGACCTGGACCTGCTCTCCGCCGACGACCAGGCCCTGGTCCGCCGGTACGTCCCGCACACCGTGGCGTTCACCGCCGCCGAACTGGAGCGGGCCCTGGCCGACCGGGAGAACCTGGTGGTCAAGCCGGCCGACGGCTCGGCCGGCCACGGGGTGCTCATCGGCCGGGAGATGGGCGACGCGGAGTGGGCCGAGGGCCTGCGCGCCGCCCTCGACCGGGGCGGCGACATCCTTCAGCGGTACTGGCCCGCCGACCGGGTGGAGATGGACTTCGTCCAGATCGAGACCGGCGAGACGGTCAACGCCGAGGTCCCCTACAGCATCGCCCCGTACCTGTTCGGGCGGACCGGCTCCGGGGCGCTGGCCCGGGTCGGCTTCCCCGGCTGCGACGAGGTCCTCAACCTGGCCCGGGGCGTCCTGCTCACCGGCATCCTCCTCACCGACTGACCCAGCTCCCCCCCATCCCTCCCCCCACGCTCCCTCCCCGCCCCCGCGACTGCCCCGCCCCGGTGATCAAGAGGTTCGCGTCACCATTCCGCTGGCGGATGCCGCAAACCTCTTGATCACCCGGCTCCGGCCGGGCTGGGGTGCGGTGATCAAGAGGTTTGGGGCGGGGCCGGCCGTTCCGGATGACGCAAACCTCTTGATCGACCCCGCCGGGGCCGGTGGGTGGAGGGGGTGGGGGGCCCGCCGGGGGCCGGTGGGAAGGGTGGTGGGGTGGGGGTCAGGGGTGGTTGCCGAGGTGGGCGCCGAGGCGGCGGATGGTCTCGGCGGCGGCGATGGCGTCGCTGCGGGCGCTGCCGTGCCGGCCGTCGCTGCTGTACATCGACGGATCGGTGCCGGCCGGATGGTCGCTCAGGTGCACGTGCAACGCCCCCAACCGGTCGGCCAGCCGGCCGGTACGCGAGGAGAGCAGCCGCATCCGGGCGCCCAACCCGGGCCGCAGGGCCGCCGGGACCGCCGGGCTGTGCGACACGTCGAACATGCCCACCGTGATCACGTCGGCCCCGGCGTCGCGCAGCGCCCCGACGATCGCGATCAACTCGGTGTCCACCGCGTCCGGGTCGAACGCCGTCCGGAAGGCGTCGTTGCCGCCGCAGACCACCAGCGCCAGGTCGGGGGAGAAGGCCAACGCCCGGTCGAGCTGCCCGGCCCGGACCTGTTGCGCCCGCAGCCCGCGCCGGCCCAGGTTCAGGTACGCCAACCCGGGCCGTACCGCCGACAGTTCGGCGGCGATCCGGTCGGCCCACTGCACGTCCGGGTACCCCTCGACCGGCTCGCACATGCCCTCGGCGACGCTGTCGCCGAGCACCACGAACCGGTGCCACGGATGGTCGCGCAGCAGTGCGGCGCTCTCTCCCTCGCGCAGGCAGTACGGATCGGTGGCCTCGGTCAACATCGATGACATGGCCGGGAATGTAGCCGACCGTGCGGGTGCCGTCGATCACACCGACCCCTCGGATCGCCTGGTGGTCGTCCAGGTGCGCCGACCAGCGCCGGCGCCGCCTCCGTCGGCCCTGCCTCCGTCAGGATCCCCGCCGTCGGTCCGCGCTGGTCGAGACCCGGGGGCTCGGCAACGGAGTGGCGATGCGGCGCCACCGGCGTCGATCCGAGGCGTCTCAGGTGCCCCGGCAGGGTGCCTCGGTGGCCGGCCGGCCGCAGGTGGCCAGGCTGCACCAGCGTCGCATTCCGGTGTCGTCGAGAAAGAGCCATCCGCAGCGCGGGTCCGGGCAGACCCGGACGGTGAGCCGGCGCGGATCGCCGAGCAGTTGCGCGGCGCTCCACGCCGCCGCGTGTACCGGCAGTCGCAACCCGGTCGCCGGATCGGGCCACCACCGTCCCCGCCCGTCGGCCTCCCGACGGAACACCAGCGTCCGGGCGGCCTGCTCGGCGTACCGGGCCACCGCGTCGAAGGCCGGTCCGTCGGCCGGGTCGGTGAGGCAGGCGTACAGCCGGGCCCGCAGCGCACGCACCTCGTCCAGGACCACCGCTGCACCGGCCGGATCACGGCGGCCCAGCTCGATCAACCGGCCCACGGTCGGGTCGTCGACCAGGCCGGCGTGCCCGGTCCACACCGCGAGCGTGCGGTAGCCGCGCAGCCACTCGGCCCCCGGCACCGGCGGTTCGTGTCGCCAACCGGCGAACGTGTTGCAGAACTCCAGCGCCGGGTGCCCGCCGACGCCCCACGGCAACGCCTCGCCGCGCACCCGGACCTCGTAGACCGGCCGGTCCGCCCGGTCCAGCCGGTGGTCGGCCCGGAGTATTCCCCGGTGCACCTCCCGCAGCCGGGCCCCCGGTTCGACCCCGATCTCTTCGACCAGGGTGCGTCGGGTGCGCCGGTACAGCACCAACGCGTCGGTCTGTCGGCCACCGCGGTACAGCGCGGTCATCAACGTCGCCACCAGTTCCTCCCGGCCCGGGTGCCGGGCCACCAGCGGGGTCAGCTCGATGACCACCCGGGTGTGCTGGCCGAGCGCGAGCCGGGCGGCCGCCCGCAGTTCGACGCCGGTCAGCCGCAGGTCCTCGATCGGACCGGCCAGCCGGTCGCGTAGCTCGTCGTCGGCGGTGTCGGCGAGCAACGGCCCACGCGGCAGGGCCAGCGCCCGGTCGAGCAGCCGCACCCGCTCGGCCGGGTCGGCGCTGCCACCTGCCCGGTGCACCAGCCGGGCGAGTTCGGCCACGTCCACGGTGTGCCCGTCGTCGTGCACCAGGTAGCCGTCGCCGCCGGTGGCGATCCGCACCCGGTACGGCCCCAGCGCGGCCCGCAACCGTCCGATGTAGGTGTGCACCGCGCTGCGGGCCGAGGCCGGCGGCCGGTCCGGCCAGAGCAGGTCGATGAGCCGGTCGGTGCCGACCAGGTGTCCCACGTCGAGCAGGAGCAGCCCGAGGAGGCACCGCTCCTGCCGGCGGACCCCGAGATCGACGACGACGCCCTCCTGGCGGGCCTGGAACGGGCCGAGCAGACGGAACTCCATGCCACTGAGACCCCCTGGCGGACCCGATCGGTTGCCGCCGCCGTGGTCACCGACGCCTCGGGTGGAACCGGGACGGCCGCCGGTCGAGGATCGTCCCCGGCATCCCACCGTTGGCGTCGGCAGGGTCGCCCGCCCCCCGCGCACCGGGGGCTCGGTGATCGTCCGGGTCGTCGGGCGCAAACCGTGGACGGGTCCGGTGAGCCGGTGGTCAGCGGCCCGGCAGCGGGGGATCGTGCTCCGCCGCGAAAACCCTGCCGGGCGGTCAGCCGGTGGTGAGGACGGCCGGTGACCCTGGACCGGACGACGACGAGGAGATCGGAGTGCCCATGCGCTGGACGACGAGACTCGGTGCCGCCCTCACCGCGGTGACGCTGGCGGGGACCGTGCCGACCGCCCCGGCGGCGGCCGCCGGTCGCCCCACCGGAGGCTGGGTGCCGGCCCCGCAGGAGGAGTTCACCCTGCCGGCCGGGGCCCGCTGCGCGTTCGGCATCCGGGTGGCGGCCGAGGTCGACGAGGTCCGCAAGCTGGTGCTGACGACCGACCCGGACGGTTCGCCACGCCGGGAGCTGTACACCGGCGCGCTGATCGAGACGGTGACCAACACCGACACCGGGGCCGTCACCCGGGTGGACGCCAGCGGCACCTCCCTGGTCAGCTACGCCGCCGACGGCGCGATGACCTGGTACGTGACCGGCCCGGTGCTGCTCGGGTTCCGGGACGACGCCGGCTCGTTGCCGAAGGGGTTGTGGCTGATCGACGGTCAGTTCGTCGTCCGGTTCACCGCCGACTACGACAAGACCGTCACCATGCTGCACGGCACCACCCACAACGTCTGCGACGACCTGGACTGACGGTGGGGCTGGCCGTGGCGACCTGACCGTCAGACCTTGTCGACGGCCGTCGGTGGGGGTGCCGGCCGGCCCATCCGCAGCGGCCCGGCGACCAGCGGCGTCACGGTCAGCACCGCGCACACCACCGCCATCACCAGTAGCGCCGGTCGCAGCCCGAGGGCCGCCACCGACCAGCCGCCGACCAGCGCCCCCACCGGCAACCCGACGAACGCCAGCGAGCCGGAGATTCCCAGCACCCGGGTCTGCAACGCGTCCGGTACCCGTTCGTAGAGGGCCGCGCCGAGCAGCGGGTTGACCGCCGCGATGCCGATCCCGGACAGGAACGTCACCACCAGCACCACCACCAGATGGTCGGTCAGCGCCAGCACCAGCAGCCGGGGCGCACCGCTCAGCGCCGCCCCGGCCGCGAAGATCAGGGTCCGGGGCAGCCGGGGGCCGAGCATCGTGAAGACCACGTTGCCGAGCAGCGCGCCACCGCCGAACACCCCGAGCACCAGCCCGAACCCGGCCGGGTCGCCGAACTCGTCGCGGACCCACAGCGGCACCCACACCGCCGTGTTGGCGGCGGCGAACATGTTCAACGCGGAGACCACCACCAGCATGGTCAGCAGCACCCGGTCGGTGCGCAGGTAGCCGAAGCCGGTGCGCAACGCCTGGAAGTAGCCTTCCCGGGGCGCGGCGGGCGCGTCGCTTGCGGGCGGGCGCACCAGCACCCCGACCAGCAGCGCGCAGACCGCGAAGGTGCCCGCGTCGATCCAGATCGCCCGGGTCACCCCGACCCAGTCGATGAGCAGACCGCCGATGACCGTGCCGAACAGCGCCACCCCGCGCGCCAGCCCGTCGTAGGCGGAGGTGAGCCGGATCAGCTCCACCCCGGCGCGCTGCGCGGCCGGCCGGAACATGACGTGCTTGACCCGGTCGCCGATGCCGCGCAGTCCGCCGGCCACCGCGACGAGGGCGACGAGCGCCCCGAAACCGAGCCACGGGGCCAGCGCCACCACCGCGATCACGGCCGCGCTCGCCGCGTCCACCGTGATCGAGGTACGTCGTACGCCGAACCGGTCCGCCCACGGCGTCGCCAACGAGCTCGACAGCATGTACGGCAGGAACTCGGCCGCCGCGACGATGCCCATCTTGGCCGGGCTGCCGGTGGTGGTGAGCACCAGCCAGGGGATCGCGATCACCGAGATCCGGCTGCCCAGGTTGGAGATCAGGTCGGCGGCGACCAGGGTGACCAGTTCCCGCCGGGCGGCCCGCCGCTCGGGACCCGGCGGCGCGGCGAGCGACCCGGCGTCGCCCGCCCCGGCACCTCCCGCTCCGGTGTCACCCGAACCGGCACCACCCGAAGCGGCGTCGGCCTGACCGGTGGCCGGTCCGGCACCGGGCGGGCCGCCGGCCGGCTGCCGGCCGGACACCCCGCCGGGAGCCCCGGTGGCGGCGTCGGGGCCGTCGGCCGGCCAGCCGTTGTCGTCGGTGGCTGTCCGGGGGCCGGTGGCGGCGTCGGCGGTCACGACGGGCTGCCGACCGGATCGGCGGGCGCGCCGGCGGCGTACCGTTCGCGCAGCGCCCGCTTGTCCACCTTCGCCGACCGGTTCAGTGGCAGCGCGTCGACGAACTCCACCGCACCCGGCGCCCAGGTGTCGCTCAGTTCGGCGGTGACCAGGTCGATCAGCTCCGCCCCGGTCACCGTCGCCCCCGGCGTCGGCACCACGTACGCGTACGGCAGCTCCCCGGCGACCGGGTCGGGCACCCCGATCACCGCCGCCGCGCGGACCTGCGGATGCCCGGCGAGGACGTCCTCGATCGGCCGGGAGTAGATCGGCCAGCTGCGCTGCCGGGTGAGGATGCGGTCCTGCAACCGGTCGACCAGGTAGAGGAACCCGTCGTCGTCGAGGTGGCCGATGTCGCGGGTGCGTACCCAGTCGTCGACGAGCGTGTCGGCGGTCAGCTCGGGCTGGCCGTGGTAGCCGTGGAAACTGAGTCTGGTCCGCACCCACACCTCGCCGTCGGTGCCGGCCGGCAGCACCCGCCCGTCGGCGTCGCGGATCTCCACCGTCACGTCCCCGTACGGTCGGCCGCAGGAACCCAGCCGCTCCGGGTGCGCCGGGTCCTCGGTCAGGCCGGGCTGGGCGCAGATCACCACCGCCTCGCTGAGGCCGTACACGATGCGCAGGCACGGGCCGAACCGGGCGATGGCCTGGCGCAGCCGGGCGGGCGCGGCCGGTCCCGCGCCCACGTTGAACATGAACATGGCGGAGAAGTCCGCGCCGTCCAGGGCCGGATGGTCGAGCACCTCGTAGAGCATCGGCGGGGTGACGAACGTGGAGGTGAGCCGTTCGGCGTCCACGGTGGCGATGAACGTGGCCGGGTCCCACTGCTGGCGCAGGAAGAGCACCCCGCCGGTGAACAGGTTGAACAGGGTGGTGATCTGGCCGCTGGCCAGCCACATCGGCGAGTGCGACAGGTGCCGCAGCAGCGGGAAGCCGGCGGCGCGGAAGTCCGCCGCCAGGGTCAGCACCTGCCGGTAGAAGCTCTCCCGGTGGTGCACCAGTTTGGGGGTGCCGGTGGTGCCGCTGGTCTGCAGGAACGACTCCGGCGTGGGCACCCGCGCGGGCAGCTCGACCGGCGGGGCGTCGGCGGTCAGCTCGACGCCCAGCCGCAGCACCGGCACCCCGGGCAGCGAGGCGGCGATCTGGTCGCCCAGCCCGTCGGGGGCGTACGCGTGGTGCACGAACACGTCGGGGCGGGCCAGCCGGACGAACTCGTCGATCTCCCGCCGGGAGGTGACCGGGGCGATCCACATGCTCCGGCAGCCGAGCAGGTGCAGGGCGAGCTGGAGCAGCGGGCCCTCCACCGCGTTGCCGAGCATCACCAGCACCGCCGCGCCGGGGCGTACCCCGTGGCCGGTCAGGGCGTACGCCAGCCCGCGTACCTCGGCGGCGACCTGCGGGTAGGTCAGCCGGCGACCGTCGCCGACCAGCGCCTCCCGGTCGCCGAACCCGGCGAACAGCGCCAGCGCGTCGTGCACGTAGGTGGTGGATCGGTCGGCCCCGTCGGTCATCGCACAGCCCCCAGCTCGATGCGGCGGGTCGCCGGCGGCCCGGTGGGACCCGCCGTGGCGACCGGCCGGGTTGGCGTCCGAGCAGGTCACAGCCCGGCCCGCGACGGGGGTGCGCGCCATGGGCGACCGCACCGCCGCCGCTAGCGAGCCTAGGCCGACGGCCTCGCCCGGGGACAGAGCCGAACGGCGAGGGGCCGCCCACCATGGACATTTGATCATGTCTATCGGGTTGATTGACGCCTGTCAGACGTCGCGGCTAGGTTTCTGGACCATCGTCCGGGCGGTGCCGTCAATGGGCGCCGGCCCTGGGCGGCCCAACATGGAGGTTCAATGTCGACCCCGAAGAGATGGCAGGTCATAGCGTCCGCGGCCGTGTTGCTGGTCGTGGGCGCCCCGGCGGTGGTGGCCAGCGCCGGTCCGTCCGACTCCGACACCGGCGGGGCAGCCGCCCGGGCGCAGTGGGCGGGTACGTGGGCCGCGGCGGTCACCCGCGGCAACACCGTCGGGCTGACGAACACCGGCCTGAACAACCAGAGCATCCGGATGACCGTGCGCACCACCGTGGGTGGGGAGCGGCTGCGGGTCCGGCTGAGCAACCTCTACGGTGAGCAGGCGGTGCAGGTGGGACACGCCACCGTCGCCCGCCCCAACACCGCCACCCTGACCGACCGGTCGGACATCCTGCCCGGCAGCGTGCGGGAGCTGAAGTTCGGCGGTTCCACCTCGGCGACCATGAACAAGGGCGCCGAACTGCTCAGCGACCCGTTGACCTACGCGGTCGGCGAGCAGGAGGACCTGGTCGTCACCCTGCACTTCCCGGTGCTCACCGGGCCGGTCACGTTCCACGGCCAGTCCAAGGTCACCACCTTCATCGGGGCGAACGACCTGACCACCGCCGCCGACGGCGCCGGCTTCACCATCCGCCCGGACTGCTGCTGGATGTTCCTGTCCGGCATCGACGTGCTGCGCCCGGCGAGCCCCGGCGCGGTGGTGGTGCTCAGCGACTCGATCGGGGATGCCAACGGCAGCACCGTCAACGCCAACAAGCGCTGGCCGGAACTGCTCGCCGGGCGGCTGGTCGCCGCCCGTCCCGAGGTGCGTACCCCGGGGGTGCTCAACCTGAGCCTGGCCGGCAACCGGCTCAACCACGAGGGCACCGAGCCCGGCGCGGGCGGTTTCCCCGGCTACTACGAGCTGGGTCCGAACGCGCTGGCCCGGCTCAACGAGGACGTCTTCCCGCAGACCGGCGTGAAGACCCTGGTGACGCACCTCGGCATCAACGACATCTGGATGTCCGACGACTCCGCCGACCGGATCATCGCCTCGCTGCGGCAGATCAACAAGCAGGCCAAGGCGCGCGGCCTACGCAGCCTCGCGGTCACCCTCACCCCGTACGAGGGGCACGGCAACCCGGGGGTGTGGACGCCCGAGAAGGAGACCACCCGCCAGGCGGTGAACACCTGGCTGCGGGGCCCGGGGGCGGCCGAGTTCGACGGGCTGCTCGACTTCGACGCGGTGCTGCGCGACCCGGCCCAGCCGAGCCGGCTGCTGCCCGCGTACGACGCCGGTGACCACATCCACCCGAACGACGCCGGCAACCAGGCGTTGGCGGACGCCGTACCACTTCGACTGCTCGGTCTGTGACACCGGTGGGGCGGCGGGGGTGACCCCGTCGCCCCCCGGTCATTTCCTGGGGAGGAAGCACCATCGTGGACGTCGACGAGATCCTGTCCGGTCTCTACAGCGAGGCCGGCCGGCAGGACCCCTATCCGTGGTATGCGGCCCTGCACGAACACGGGCCGATCAGCGTCATCCCGAACCGTCCGGAGCACAGCACGGTCAGCGCCGTGGCCGTCGGCTACGACCTGGTCGACCAGGTGCTGCGTGACCCGCAGTGGTACAAGCAACCTCCACCGGGCTGGGAGGAGCAGGAGATCCTGCGGACCTTCCAGTCGTCGATGATGTTCGTCAACCCGCCCGACCACGGCCGGATGCGGGGCGTGTTCTCCCGTACCTTCACCCCGCGCCGGCTCGGCGCGCTGGAACCGGTGATCGTCCGGGTGGTCGACACCCTGCTGGACCGGATGGCCGACACCGGGGCCGACGGCTCCGAGATCGACTTCGTCGCGGACTTCGCCTACCCGGTGCCGGCGCTGGTGATGGCCGAGTTCATCGGCCTGCCCGAGAGCGAGCTGGCCTGGTACCGGCAACGGGTCGACTGGATCGACGAGTTTCTCGACGTGGCCGGCAAGACCCCGCAGCGGCTGGCGCTGGCGAACCAGGCCGCCGAGGAACTGCGGGCGCTCTACCGGGACCTGATCGGGCACCGCCGCCGCCAGCCGGGTGAGGACCTGATCTCCGGGCTGGTCGAGGCGCTGGACTCCGGCGAGGTCGACCTGACCGAGGAGGAGTTGATCAGCAACCTGATCGTGCTGTTCAACGCCAGCTTCGTCACCACCGTCTACATGTTCAGCAACGGCCTGCCGGTGCTGCTGGGCCACCCCGACACGGTGGCCGCGCTGCCCGGCGACGAGACCCTGGCCCAGGGCTGCGTCGACGAGGTGCTGCGGCTGCAGAGCCCGGTGCACTTCCTGGCCCGCGCCGCGCCCCGGGACACCGTGCTGGACGGCGTGCCGGTCGCCCGGGACGAGAACGTCCTGCTGATCATCGCCGGGGCCAACCGGGACCCGCGCCGGTTCCCCGGGCCGGACCGGTTCGACCCGCGCCGCGACGGCCCCCCGTCGCTGGCCTTCGGCGTCGGCCCGCACTTCTGCCTCGGCGCGGCCGTGTCCCGCCTGGAGGGTCGGATCGGCCTGCCCCGGCTCTTCGCGCGGTTCCCCCGGCTCGCGGTCAGCCAACCGGCCGACTACAGCGGGAGTCTGTTCCTGCGCGGCATCGACAAGCTCTTCGTCACCACCGGCGGATAGGAGCCGATCCCATGTCCCTCGACCCCCAGGTGGTGGCCTACCGGGCCGCACGGGCCGCCGCCGGCACCCCACCGCTGTACACCCAGACCCTCGCCGAGGCCCGCGCCGCCGACCTCGCCGCGATCCGGGCCGGTGGCGGTGACGTCGAGCCGGTCCACGAGGTACGCGACACGACCGTCCCCGGTCCCGCCGGTGACCTGCGGGTCCGGGTGCACCGGCCGGCCGGCGACGGGCCGCTGCCCACCCTGGTCTACTTCTTCGGCGGCGGTTGGACGCTGGGCAGCGTGGAGACCGCCGACGGGATCTGCCGCCGGCTCGCCAACGCCACCGGATGCCAGGTGGTGACGGTCGGCTACCGGCTCGCCCCGGAGCACCCGTTCCCGGCGGCCGTGCTGGACTGCCACGCCGCCACCCGGTGGCTGGCCGAGCACGCCGCCGAGCTGCGCGTGGACCCGGACCGGCTGGCGGTGGGCGGGGACAGCGCGGGGGGCAACCTGGCGGCGGCGGTGACCCTGCTGGCCCGCGCCGAGGGCGGCCCCCGGCTGGCCGGGCAGCTGCTGGTCTACCCGAACACCGACCAGCGGGCCGCCCTGCGTCCCGCCGACGACCAGGATCCGTTGCTGTTCAACAGGCACTCCGTGGACTGGTACCGGGGTCACTACCTGGCCGACCCGGCGGACGCGGCCGACCCGCTGGCCTCGCCGCTGCTCGCCGACGACCTGTCCGGCCTGCCGCCGGCCCTGGTGGTCACCGCCGAGCACGACCCGCTGCGCGACGAGGGACAGCGGTACGCGCAGCGGTTGCGGGACGCCGGCGTGCCGGTGCGGGCCACCTGCTATCCCGGCATGATCCACGGGTTCTTCGCCATGCCCGGGGTCTTCGACGCCGGCCGGCGCGCCCAGGACGAGGCCGCCGCCTTCCTGCGGGAGGTCTTCGGGCTGCCCAACCCGCCGGCCGACACCCCCGTCACCGCCACGGTGAGGGACGAGCGGTGACGGTGCTCCCCCCTCCCGCCGGACCGCCGGCCACCGTCGCGGCGGGCGGGGACGGTGACCGCCCGCCGGTCAGCCTGGCCGACTTCGCCGAGCTGGCCCGGCGGGCACTCCCGCCCGGGGTCTGGGACTTCGTCGGCGGGGGCAGCGGGGTGGAGACCACGCTGGCCGCCAACCGGGCCGCCCTCGACCGGGTCGCCGTGCTGCCCCGGGTGCTGACCGGGGTGGAACGCCCGCGCACCCACGCGCCGCTGCTCGGCCGCGAGCAGGCGATGCCGGTGGCGGTCGCGCCGATGGCGTACCAGCGGTTGCTGCACCCGGACGGTGAGCCGGCGCTGGCGGCGGCGGCCGGCGCGGCCGGGGTGCCCTACGTGCTGAGCACGTTGAGCAGCACCCCGGTCGAGGAGGTCACCGCCGCCACCGCCGGGCCGGTCTGGTTCCAGCTCTACTGGCTGCGTGACCGGGGGCTGGTCGCCGACCTGCTCGACCGGTCGCACGCCGCCGGCTGTGCGGCGTTGATGGTCACCGTCGACGTGCCGGTGCTCGGCCGGCGGCTGCGCGACGTGCGCAACGGCTTCGCGTTGCCGCCGGAGGTGACCGCCGCCAACCTGCCCGCCGGCCGGGACGACCTCGCCCATGCCGGCACCCCCGGCGTGTCGGCCATCGCCGCGCACACCGAGGCCGCCTTCGCTCCCGCCCTGACCTGGGCGGATCTGGCCTGGCTGCGGGAGCGCACCCGGTTGCCGCTGCTGGTCAAGGGGGTCCTCGACCCGCGTGACGCGGTCCGCGCCGCCGACGTCGGGGTGGACGCCGTGGTGGTCTCCAACCACGGCGGCCGGCAGCTCGACGGGGCGCCGGCCACCGCCACCATGCTGCCCGAGGTGGTCGCGGCGGTCGGCGAGCGGATCGAGGTGCTGCTGGACAGCGGGGTACGGTCCGGCACGGACGTGCTGCGCGCGCTCGCCCTCGGCGCGTCCGGGGTGCTGCTGGGCCGCCCGATGCTGTGGGCGCTGGCGGCCGGCGGGCGGGCCGGCGCGCAGGCCGCCCTCGACCTGCTCGCCGTGGAGCTGCGCGACGCGTTGACCCTGACCGGCTGCGCCGACCCGACGCAGGCCCGGCGGCTGCGTACCCTGACCGGAGACTGACCCGTTGGAGCATCTGGTGGACCTGGACCTGGCGACCCTGCACCCGGCGGTCGACGACCCGGCGCTGAACTCGATGAACTTCCTCAACGAGGTGTCCCAGCACTGGCCCGACGCGGTGTCGCTGGCGGCCGGGCGGCCCTACGAGGAGTTCTTCGACGACGACGCGCCGGGGCGCTGGCTGGACCGGTTCCGCCGGCACCTCGCCGTCGACCTCGGGCAGACGCCCGAGCAGGTCCGCCGCACCCTGTTCCAGTACGGCCGGACCAAGGGGATCATCCACCACCTGATCGCCCGCAACCTCGCCGTCGACGAGGACGTCCACGTCGACGACGAGGCGGTGGTGGTGACCGTCGGTTGCCAGGAGGCGATGCTGCTGGTGCTGCGGGCGTTGCGGGCCGGCCCGGCCGACGTGCTGCTCGCCGTCGCCCCGACGTACGTGGGGTTGACCGGGGCGGCCCGGCTGGTGGACCTGCCGGTGTGGCCGGTGGCCGGTGGCCCGGCCGGGGTGGACCTGGCCGACCTGCGGGCGCAGGCGCACCGGGCCCGGGCGGAGGGCCTGCGGCCCCGGGCCTGTTACGTGATGCCCGACTTCGCCAACCCCTCCGGCACCAGCATCGGCCCGGCCGACCGGCAACGGCTGCTCGACCTGGCCGCCGAGGAGGACCTGCTGCTCATCGAGGACAACCCGTACGGCCTGTTCCCGGCCGGGGACGTCGACCGGGTGCCGACGCTCAAGGCGTTGGACACCCGACGGCGGGTGGTCTATCTCGGCTCGTTCGCCAAGACGGTGCTGCCCGGGGCGCGGATCGGCTATGTGGTGGCCGACCAGCGGGTGGGCGGGGTCGACGGTGCGGTGGGGTTGTTCGCCGACCAGCTCGCCAAGATCAAGAGCATGGTCTCGGTGAACACGTCGCCGCTGGCCCAGGCCGTCATCGGTGGGGCGTTGCTGGAGCACGGCTGTTCGCTGGTCGCCGCGAACCGGCGGGAACGGGCGGCGTACACCCGCAACCGGGACCATCTCCTCGCCGGCCTGCGGCGGCGTTTCCCGGCCGGGTCGCCGGTGCGCTGGAACTCCCCGGCCGGGGGGTTCTTCGTCGTGGTCACCGTCCCCTTCCCGGTGGACGACGCGCTGCTGCGCCGCTCCGCCGAGCGGTACGGGGTGCTCTGGACCCCGATGGCGCACTTCTACGACGATGGCCGCCCGGTCGAGGCGTTGCGGCTGTCGGTCAGCGCCGTCACCCCGGCGCAGATCGACCTCGGCCTGGACCGGCTGGCCGCGCTGATCACCGACGAGTTGACCCGTACCACGGTCCCGGCCGGCTGACCGCCGCGTTCTGTGGCCGGTGTCGACCCGGTGGCACCCGACCTCCACCCGGTGTCGCCGAACCGCCACCCCCCGTGCTGTGCGGCGGCCGGCGCGGTGGCCATAATGGACGCATGGTCGCTTGGGAGTACGCCCTGTTGGTCCGCCGCTACCAGGGACAGGGACGCCAGTTCCACGTCTCGTTCGTCTGGTACGGCCCGGACGGCTCACGCACCGACGTCACGGCGTACGGCGACACCGCGATCGCCCACCTCAACCGGGTCGGTCGGGAGGGCTGGGAGCTGGTCTCCGCCGCCGAGGACGTCAACAACATCCAGGGCAGCACCGAGGTGCACCGCTACCACCTCAAGCGTCCCCTCACCTGATCCCGGCTCCCCGTCGGTCGGGAGGTTCCGCCACCGGAACCTCCCGACCGGACGTGGGGCGGGCCGGGTCAGCCCAGGTCGACGGTGGGGTAGAGGGGGAAGCCGGCGAGCAGGTCGGTGGCCTGCTTGCCGACCGAGTCGGCGACCGCCGGGTCGAGCACGTACTTGGCCTTCGACGGGGTGCCGTCGGCGTTGGCACCCGGCGTGGTCTGGCTGAGCACGGTGTGGATCAGCTCGGCGGTAGCGTCCATCTCGGCGGTGCCGAGACCCCGGGTGGTCAGCGCCGGGGTGCCGATCCGGATGCCGGAGGTGTACCAGGCGCCGTTGCGGTCCTGCGGGACGGCGTTGCGGTTGGTGACGATGCCCGAGTCGAGCAGCGCCTGCTCGGCCTGCCGGCCGGTCAGGCCGTAGCCGGAGACGTCGAGCAGCACCAGGTGGTTGTCGGTGCCCCCGGTGACCAGGGTGGTGCCCCGGCGCAGCAACCCCTCGGCGAGGGCCTGCGCGTTGTCGACGATCCGCTGCGCGTAGTCGGCGAAGTCGGGTCGCCGCGCCTCGGCCAGCGCGACCGCCTTGGCCGCCATCACGTGCGGCAGCGGACCGCCGAGCACCATCGGGCAGCCCCGGTCGACCTGGTCTGCCAGCTCCGGACCGCAGAGCACCATGCCGCCGCGCGGGCCGCGCAACGACTTGTGGGTGGTGGTGGTGACGATGTGCGCGTGCGGCACCGGGTCGAAGTCGCCGGTGAAGACCTTCCCGGCGACCAGGCCGGCGAAGTGCGCCATGTCGACCATGAAGGTCGCGCCGACCGAGTCGGCGATCTCCCGCATGATCCGGAAGTTCACCTTCCGGGGGTACGCCGAGTAGCCGGCGACCAGGATCAGCGGCTTGAACTCCCGGGCGGCCTCGGCGACCCGGTCGTAGTCGATCAGACCGGTGGCCGGGTCGGTGCCGTAGCTGCGCTGGTCGAACATCTTGCCGGAGATGTTCGGCCGGAAACCGTGGGTGAGGTGGCCGCCGGCGTCCAGCGACATGCCCAGCATCCGCTGGTTGCCCAGCTCGCGGCGCAGCGCGAACCAGTCCGCCTCGGTCAGGTCGTTGACCTGGCGCACCTGGGCCTTCTGCAACGCGGGGGACTCGACCCGATCGGCCAGGATCGCCCAGAAGGCGACCAGGTTCGCGTCGATGCCCGAGTGCGGCTGCACGTAGGCGTGGCTGGCCCCGAACAGTTCCTTGGCGTGCTCGGCGGCGAGGGCCTCGACCGTGTCGACGTTCTGGCAGCCGGCGTAGAAACGACGGCCGACGGTGCCCTCGGCGTACTTGTCGCTGAACCAGTTGCCCATGGTCAGCAGGGTCGCCGGGGAGGCGTAGTTCTCGCTGGCGATCAGCTTCAGCGACTCACGCTGGTCGGTCAGCTCCGCGCCGATGGCGTCGGCCACCCGGGGTTCGACCGCCCGGATCACCTCGAGTGCGCTGCGGAAGGCGGTGGACTCGGCGTTGGGCGACATGCGACCTCCAGGTGACGTGCGGAAGGCCCAGGCGCTCGGCGTGCGTCCTCATGACGGGGCCGCTTCCCGATGGTGCTCCATCCCCACGCGCCAGTCACGGCCCGCCGACGATCCTACCGGGTGGCCGGCGGGGGCGTCCGGAGCACCTCCGGCGGGCCGGGTCGGCCGGCCCGATCCGGGGCGATGCGGGCAGCGAAGAACAAGGTCCGGGCGGCGGCCCGGCTCACGCCGGACCGGATCGAGGCCGAGCAGCACCGTTGGATGGCCGACCCCGGCTCCGCCGACTGACGACGACGGTGCTCCCCGCGCGCACCGCGCCGGGTGACCTTCTGCGTACGATCGGCGGATGCTGGGGGAGGACACCGAGGGCAG
Source organism: Micromonospora humida (assembly GCF_016901255.1). NCBI lineage: Bacteria > Bacillati > Actinomycetota > Actinomycetes > Micromonosporales > Micromonosporaceae > Micromonospora > Micromonospora humida. The sequence continues at coordinate 60,531 of NZ_JAFEUC010000001.1, read as the reverse complement.
TCTGGTCGCGATCAGCGACCTGCACGTCGGGTACAAGGAGAATCGTGCCCTGGTCGAGGCGCTACGGCCCGCCTCGCCACGGGACTGGCTGATCGTCGCCGGTGACGTGGCGGACACCGTCGCCGACATCGAGTGGGCGCTCGGCACGCTCGCCGGGCGCTTCGACACCGTCATCTGGGCGCCGGGCAACCACGAACTGTGGACCCCGCCGGCCGACCCGGTGACCCTGCGCGGGGTGGACCGCTACGAGCTGCTGGTGCGGCGGTGCCGGGACCTGGGCGTGGTCACCCCCGAGGACGACTACCGGGTGTGGCGGGGGCCGGGCGGACCGGCGCTGGTGGCACCCCTGTTCCTGCTCTACGACTACAGCTGGCGACCGCCGGGCTTCGACACCCGGGAGGCGGCGCTGGCCGAGGCGTACCGGACCGGGATCGTCTGCACCGACGAGTTCATGCTGCACCCCGACCCGTACCCGAGCCGGCAGGAGTGGTGTGCGGCCCGGCTGACGGAGACCGCCCGCCGCCTGGACGCCCGCGACCCGCAGCTGCCCACCGTGCTGGTCAACCACTGGCCGCTGGACCGCCACCCGACCGAGGTGCTGCGCTACCCGATCTTCGCCCAGTGGTGCGGGACGGAGGCGACCGCCGACTGGCACCGCCGGTTCGCCGCCACCACCGTGGTCTACGGGCACCTGCACATCCCCCGTACCACCTGGAAGGACGGGGTGCGGTTCGAGGAGGTCTCGGTGGGCTACCCCCGGGAGTGGCGTCAGCGCAGCGTGCCCCCCGGGCGGGTACGGCAGATCCTGCCCGCGCCCACCGGCACGCCGGCACCCCTCTGGTGAGCCACCGGCTCAGCCGGCGTGCAGGCGGGTGAGCAGCGCGTCGGTTACCGTGCCGAGGCGGCGGGCGGCGGCCGGGTCGAGCGTCGTGGCCGACAGCGGGACGGGTCTGCCCCGGTCGCTGGCGGTCAGGGCGTCCGCCGGTGGATCGTCGATCCATTCCACGACGGGGCGGATCGACTTCTCGACCGGCCTGGCGACGACCGACGCCGCCCGGATCACCCCACGGACCACCGGCGGCATGGTGGACAGGTCGCCACTGCGGGTGAAGCCGGGGTGGTAGAGCACGTACCGCGCCCGGGAGCCGGACCGCTGCGCGAAGTCCACCCCGAGCAGGTCGTTCGCCCGGCCGGCCTGTAACTGTGCGTCGACCATGCCGTACTTCCGGGTGAGCTGGAGGTCGTCCCAGTGGATCGACCCCCTGGTGGTGCCGACGCCCGCCACGTTGACGATGACCGGCCGCTCGGCGGCGTCGAGCTGGTCGCGCAGACCGTGGCTGAGCAGGTAGCGGCTCAGGTAGTACAGCGCGAAGGTCTGCTCCAGGCCCTCGTCGGTGACCACCCGTCGGGGCGACTGCCGGTTGGCGAACAGGGCCAGGGCGTCCACCCTCGGCCACCGACCCCTGATGGTGTCGATGACCCGGCGGGTCTGCGCCACCGAGCGCAGATCCGCCCGGAGGAAGTGCACCCGGCCGGAGAGCGCCCGCACGGCCCGCCCCTTCGCCGGGTTGCTGCCGATGGCGACGACCTCGTCGCCACGGCGGATCCGGGCTTCCAGCGTCGCCCGGCCCATGCCGTCGGTGCCGCCGCTGATGACGATGACCCGCATGCCACCCCTTTTCCCGCCCGGTGGCCCCCGTTCGGCACCGGACGTCGACCGTGGACCACGACCGGCACAATCCTCGGCGGAGGCCGGCGACAGCGGAAGAAGGCAGTGTCATGTCCGTACCGAACACGGATGTTCGTTCCCTGGTGGCGGCGGTCCTGCCGACGCCCGTCCCGGCCGACGAGTACGACGGCTGTCCGGTCACCGGGCTGCTGCGGCTGCTCAGTGACAAGTGGTCGATGCTGGTGCTGGTCCTGTTGGGCCGTCAGCCGTACCGCTTCAACGAGCTGCACCGGGCCATCGGCGGGATCAGCCAACGCATGCTGACCCGCACCCTGCGCGGTCTGGAGGGGGCCGGCCTGGTCCTGCGCGAGGTCCATCCCACCGTCCCGCCCAGCGTCGAGTACCGGCTCACCCCGCTCGGGCAGAGCCTGCTCGGCCCGTTGTCCGACCTCGCCGACTGGGCGGTCCGCCACGGGCCCGAGCTCGCCGCCGCCCGACACCCGGTCGCCGCCGCGACGTCGTCCGGGCCGCGCTGACCTGCCTCACGCGGGGCGCAACCGTAGCAATCCTCGCGCGCGGCGAGGGCCCGACCGGACGGTCGGGCCCCTCGGACGCGGTGCGGGTCGAACGGGCGGGTCAGGCGGTGGTGGCGTGCCGGGCGCTCTTGATCGCCTTCGGGTCGCTGGGGGAGCGGGGCGCGTCCGGGCGCAGCGCGATCATCCGCTCACCGATCTCCTGGAGCGGGTTGCGGCCGAGCGCCTCCCGCACCTTCGGGAACCACTCCTGCTCCTCCTCCTCGATGTGGTGCTCGACGTTCTCGATCAGCACCGTGGTCTTGGCGACGAAGTGGTCGTCGGAGGCGTCCATCGCGGACAGTTCGGCGCAGAGCACGTCGGCGACGTGGTGCTCCTCGTACGACTCCAGGATGTCGTCCTCCAGGTCCGGCAGGAGCTTGCGGACCTCCGGGTACATCACCTCGTTCTCGAGGTAGGTGTGGGTGGTGAGGGCGGCCACGATCTCGTCGACCAGCGTGCGGCGGCGGCTGACCGGCCCCTCCTGCGCCTTCTCGAACTCGCGGAAGAGACGGCGCATCTCCTTGTGGTCCTCTTTGAGCAGGACGATGGCGTCGGTGGACACCGGCAGACCTCCTTGATCGGCTGACGACAATCCCGGTACCCCGGGACGAAATACGCAAACGGATCGCGCCCGGCGAACGTCCGGCACGCTCAGACGGTGGCGATGGTGTGCGGGATCTCGTCGAGCAGTTCCCGGGCCAGGAACCCGATCCGGCCGAACCGGGGCACCAGCCGCTGCCCGCTCACCGCGTGCACCCACGCCGCCCAGCAGGCCGCCTGGGCGGGTTCCGCGCCCCGGGAGAGCAGCCCGGCGAGCAGCCCCGCCCGCACGTCACCGCTGCCCGAGGTGCCCAGCCCGGCGTCGCCGCTCTCCTCCCGCCAGCACTGGCCGTCGGGGGTGGCGATGTGGCCGTACAGGGAGACCACCGCCTCGTACCGGCGGGCCAGTTCGCGGGACTCGGCGTCCAGGTCGTCGCCGGGGTCGCGGCCGAGCAGGTGCCGGGCCTCGGTGAGGTTCGGGGTCAGCACCGCCTTCCGGTCCGCGCCGACCAGCAGGTCCGGTTCGTGGCTGAGCGCGCCCAGCGCGTACGCGTCGAAGACCAGTGCGGTGTGCGGCCCGGCCGCCGACAGCACCAGGCGCAGCAGGGCGCGGGTCTGGTCGATGTCGTTGAGGCCCGGCCCGACGGTGACCACGTCGGCCTGCTCGACCAGCTCTCCGAGCCGGTCGCCCGGGTCCCCGGCGACCGCGCCGTCGGCGGTCTCCGGCAGGCCGACCACCATCGCCTCGGGCACCTGGATGCTCAACGCGGCGGCGGTGGACTCGGCGGCGGCCAGTTGCAGCACCCCGGCACCGGCGCGCAGCGCGGCCACCCCGGCCAGCAGCACCGCGCCCGGGGTGAACCGGGAACCGCCGACGACCAGGACGGTGCCCCGGTTGTCCTTGCCGCCGGTCGGCACCGGCAGTGCCCAGTCGCGCAGCAGTCCCGGGGTGATGACCCGGGTGTCAGACCGGTTCGGCATGGATCTCGTCCTCCGTGGTGGGTGGTGCACCGTGCGCGTGCAGGTGGGCGACGTCGTTGAAGGTCTGCGGCACGAGCCGGCCGGTGGCGTCGGCCGACCAGCCGGTCACCGAGCAGTTGGCGATCACGTGCTCCCGGGTCAACCCCATCAGCTCCGCCTCGGAAAGCCCCTCCACCAGGTAGCGCAGCAGGAACACCAGGGCGTCGTGCCCGAACAGCAGCACCCGCCGCCCCTGGTGGTCGCGGCGCAGGTCACCGAGGAGGGTACGCAGCCGCAACGCCACGTCGGTCCAGGATTCGCCGCCCGGCGGCCGGTAGTAGAACTTGCCGAGCCGGTGCCGCCGGGCCGCCTCGTCGGGGAACCGGCGGGCCACCCCGTGCCCGGTCAGCCCGTCGAGGATGCCCAGTTCCCGGTCGCGCAACCGCTCGTCGACGCTGGCCGGGATCCCGGTGCCGGCCAGCGCCAGTTCCGCCGTCCGCACCGCCCGCAGGTACGGTGAGACGACCGCCACGTCGGGACGCTGCCCGTCCGGCAGACCGGCCAGCCATCGGGCGGTCGCCCGCGCCTGCTCCTCACCGGTGTCCGACAGTGGCACGTCGGCGTCGCGGTGGGTCAGGTCGATCAGTTCGGCGCCGGCCGCCTCGGCCGTCGACGCGGCGACGTTCGCGGTGCTCTCCCCGTGTCGGACGATCCACAGCGCCCCCAGTTCCGCCATGTCCCCATGCCTACCCCCACCCCACCCCCGGTAACCCCGCCCCCTGGCGGGTCGGCCCCGTGGGGTTGGGTGCCCAGCGACGTCGCCGAAGTTGCGGTATACGGGCCGGTGGATACCGCTACTTCGGCGACCTGGAGCCGATCATGTGGGGTGACCGTCGGTCCGGGGACGGACCGTCGCCGGGGGATGGGTACCCTGCCCGCGTGGACGGTGGGGCGGACGGCGAACGGTTGGCGGCATCGCTCACCGCATGGCTGGACCGGCTCGAATTCGTCGACCTGGGCGCCGACGAGGTGACCGCACGGATCATCGACGCCGTGCTGGCCTGGGCCGCCGAGCAGGGCTGGCGGTCCTACCGTCGGGCGGCGAGCGTGCTCCCGCTGCCCCCGCCGATGACCGACCGCCACTCGGTGCTGGACGTCGCGTGTGCCCGTCGCGACGGGCCGCCCGTGGTGATCGAGGTCGACCACACCGACCGGCGGCGCACCTGGGAGAAGCTCGCGGCGGAGGCGGCCGCCGGCCGGGTCGCCCTCTGGGTGCGCTGGGGTCCGGGGCGGTTCGCCGTGCCACCGGCCCCGATCCACCTGGTCACCTGCGAGGTGTCCCGGCACTCCGGGCCCCCGGGCGCGGGTCGCCGGCACAGCCGGGCGACGGGCCCGGCCCGGCCGGCACCCGTCCACTCCGCCCGTGACGTCGACCCGGTCGTGGAGCCGCTGCCGCTTCCGCCGACGGGCCCCGGTACGCCCTGACCGGACGGGACTACTCGAAGCGGGCCGGGTCGCCCGCGCCGTAGCGGACGATCTCCGGCTCGTCGGTGGAGAAGTCGATCACGGTGGTGGGCAGGGTGCCGCACTCGCCGGAGTCGATCACCGCGTCGATCGCGTGGTCGAGCCGTTCCTTGATCTCCCAGCCCTGGGTCATCGGTTCGGTCTCCCCGGGCAGCAGCAGGGTGCTGGACACCAACGGCTCGCCCAGCGCCGCCAGCAGCGCCTGCGCGACCGGGTGGTCGGGGATGCGTACCCCGACGGTCTTCTTCCTGGGATGCAGCAGCCGGCGCGGCACCTCCTTGGTGGCGGGCAGGATGAAGGTGTAGCTGCCCGGGGTGGCCGCCTTCAGCGACCGGAACACCGCGTTGTTGATGTGCACGAACTGGCCGAGCTGGGCGAAGTCCCGGCACACCAGGGTGAAGTGGTGCTTGCTGTCCAGGTGTCGGATCTCCCGGATCCGGTCGAGACCGTCCCGGTTGCCGAGTTGGCAGCCGAGCGCGAAGCACGAGTCGGTCGGGTAGGCGACCAGGCCGTCGCCGCGCAGCAGGTCGACCACCCGGCTGATCGTCCGGGGCTGCGGGTTCTCCGGGTGAACGTCGAGATAGATCGCCATGGCGGCGAGCCTAGTGGGGGAGCGGCGGCGGTCGCCGGTGAGCCCGGAGCACGTCGCGCGCCCAGGTCAACATGTGGCATCCGCCCTCGCGGCACTGGAAGCACCGGCGCGGGGGTGGTGGCCTGTCCGGCGTCTCGTGGTGCTGTGCCACCACCCGCTGCGCGGTCCAGATGACCAGGGCGGGCGTGACCGGTCCGTCGTCCATCGGCATGGGGGACCCCTCCCGGGTACGGGCAGATCCGGGCACCGATCCCCGCTCAGGTACCCGGACCGCTACCGGCAGCCCAGATGACTGATCGTCACGAGCTGCCACTTACGGTAGTGGTGTACAAGCATGAACGTCTAGGAACGTAGCTAAAGAACCTACCTCGTCTTGGCTCGATTAGTTTCTTGCCATGATCGATCCAGACGGCCCCGTGCCGGTCTACCGCCAGGTGGCGAACATCCTGGCTGGTCGGATCAGCAACGGTGACCTCGCGGCGCATCGACCGATTCCGAGCGAAGCGGCGATCGTGCAGGAGTTCGGGGTGGCCCGGGGGACCGCCCGGCGTGCGGTCGCGGAGCTTCGCGAGCGTGGGCTGGTCTACACCGTGCCGCAGCGCGGCACCTACGTCGGGCAACCCGAGGCGTAGCCCTCCGCAGGAGCGCGGGACAGGTCGTACGGTCGCATCGTGAGACTCGTGGCCCTCTCCGACATCGCGGACATGCTCGGTGGCGTGTCGCGCACCAGGGCCACCGAGATCACCAACCGTCCGACCTTCCCGGCACCTATCGACACGGTGGCCAGCGGCAAGGTCCGCGTCTGGGACCGGGCGGCGGTCGACGCGTGGATCAGAAAGTACCGACCGAACCAACCGCGTGGCGCGGAGGACGACGAGCGCTGAACGGCTCCGGGTGTCGGGGGTGGCCGTTACCGTGTGAGCGTGGCGACGGCGGCCGAGGAGATCCAGGTGGGGGAGCGGCTGGTCCGCGTCTCCAGCCCCGACAAGCCCTACTTTCCGGAGCGCGGGCTGACCAAGCGGGACGTGGTCGGCTACTTCCTCGCCGTCGGCGACGGCATCCTGCGCGCCCTGCGGGACCGCCCGACGATGCTGGAGCGCTGGCCGCGCGGCGTGTTCGCCGGAGCGAAGATCGGCACCCGGCAGGACAACCGGGGTGACGCCTTCTACCAGAAGCGGCTCCCGGCCGGCGCTCCCGACTGGGTGCGCACCGCACACCTCACGTTCCCCAGTGGCCGTACCGCCGACGAGGTCGCGCCGGGCGAGCTGGCGGTGGTGATCTGGGCGGCCAACCTCGGCACCCTGCGGTTCCATCCGTGGCCGGTGACGGCGGCCGACGTGGAGCGCCCCGACCAGCTCCGGATCGACCTGGACCCGATGCCGGGGGTCGGCTTCGAGCAGGTGGTGCCGGTGGCGCACGAGGTCCGGGCCTTCCTCGCCGAGCTGGGCATGGTCGGCTACCCCAAGACCACCGGCGGGCGTGGCCTGCACGTCTACCTGTCCATCGAGCCCCGGTGGAGCTTCGGGGAGTGCCGGCGCGCGGTGCTCGCCCTGGGCCACGAGCTGGGGCGTCGGCTGCCCGACCTGGTCACCACCACCTGGTGGCGGGAGCAGCGCGACCGGCCGGTCTTCATCGACTACAACCAGATGGCCCGCGACCACACGGTGACGTCGGCGTACTCGATCCGGCCCACCCCGGCGGCGCTGGTGTCGGCCCCGCTGGAATGGGCGGAGCTGGACGACGCCCGCCCGGAGGACTTCGACGTGCTGAGCATGCCGGCCCGGTTCGCCGAGCGCGGCGACCCGCACGCCGGCCTGGACGGCGACCGCTACTCCCTGGAGCCGCTGCTGGCGCTGGCCGACCGCGCCGGCCTGGCCGCCCCACCCGAACGCTGACCAACCGCGCCGGGCCGTCACTCAGGCCCACGGGCTGCCGGCCCCGTCGAACTCGTCGAAGACCAGCCAGGTGCGGGTGGACAGCACCCCGGCGATGCCCTGCACCCGGCTGAGCACCACGTCCCGCAGGGTGGCGTTGTCCGGCGCGCGGACCAGCGCCAGCACGTCGTGTTCGCCGCTGAGCAGCGCCACGTGCTCGATGTAGCGCACCCGGGCCAGCTCCGCCGACACCTCCCGCCAGGTGTTCTGTTGGATGGTCAACGAGATGTACGCCGAGGTGCCCAGCCCGGCCGGCTCCGGCGCCACCCGGGCCCGGAACCCGGTGATCACCCCGTCGCGCAGCAGCCGCTCCACCCGGGCGTACGCGTTGGTGCGCGACACGTGCACCCGTTCGGCGAGGGTGCGCATGGACAGCCGGCCGTCCCGGGTCAGCTCGTCGAGGACCCGTCGGTCCACCTCGTCCAGCGGCGTGACCGAACGTCCCGTTGTGCCCGGTGGGCCCGGTGGCGGGGTGGTCTGCTGGCTCATCAGATACTCCTCGGTAGGCCAATCGTCCCGCGTTCACCGGGAATGTTGAGTCAATCATCCAACGGCTGGAGCATAGGGCCACCACACGTCCAGGAGGTCCCCGCCGTGACGACCACACCCCAGGCGGTCCGCAGGGCATCCCCGCGTACCCGTCGACCGGCCACCCCGGTCGCCCCCGACCCCACCGCCGGCCTGCTCCCGCAGACCGAGCCGGTCCGGCTGCTCGCCCCCGACGGCACGCCGCTGCCACCCCGCGCCGACCTGCCCGAACCGCCGGTCGAGACGCTGCGCGAGATGTACCGGCGGATGGTCGTCGGCCGCCGCTTCGACGCGCAGTCCACCGCCCTGACCAAGCAGGGCCGGCTCGCCGTCTACCCGTCCTCGCGCGGCCAGGAGGCGTGCCAGGTCGGCGCGGTGCTCGCGCTGCGCGACGACGACTGGGTGTTCCCCACCTACCGGGAGTCGATGGCGCTGACCGCCCGGGGCATCGACCCGGTCGAGGTGCTCACCCTGCTGCGCGGCGACTGGCACTGCGGGTACGACCCGACGGTGGTCCGCACCGCGCCGCAGTGCACCCCGCTGGCGACCCAGTGCGTGCACGCCGCCGGGCTGGCCTACGGCGAGTCCTACCAGGGGCGGGACACCGTCGCGCTGGCCTTCATCGGCGACGGCGCGACCAGCGAGGGCGACTTCCACGAGGGGCTCAACTTCGCCGCCGTGTTCAAGGCCCCGGTCGTCTACTTCGTGCAGAACAACAAGTACGCGATCAGCGTGCCGCTGTCCCGGCAGACGGCCGCGCCGAGCCTGGCCTACAAGGGCGTCGGCTACGGGGTGCCCAGCGAGCAGGTCGACGGCAACGACCCGGTGGCCGTCCTGGCGGTGCTCACCCGGGCGGTGGCGCACGCCCGCGCCGGGCACGGGCCGTACCTGGTGGAGGCACACACCTACCGGATGGAGGCGCACACCAACGCCGACGACGCCACCCGCTACCGGGACCCCGACGAGGTCGAGGCGTGGCGGGACCGCGACCCGGTGGCCCGGCTGGAGGCGTACCTGCGCAGCCGGGGCGAGCTGGACGACGCGGCGGTCGCGCAGATCGCCGCCGAGGCCGAGGCGTACGCCGCCGACCTGCGGGAGCGGATGCACGCCCAGCCGACCGTCGACCCGCTGAGCCTGTTCGAGCACGTCTACGCCGAGCCGACCCCGCAACTGGTCGAGCAGCGGGAGATGGTCCGGGCCGAGCTGGCCGCCGACGCGGAGGGGGACGCCTGATGGCCACCATGACCATGGCGAAGGCGCTCAACGCCGCGCTCGCCGACGCGATGCTCGACGACGAGCGGGTGCTCGTCTTCGGCGAGGACGTGGGACAGCTCGGCGGGGTCTTCCGGATCACCGACGGGTTGCAGGCCCGGTTCGGTGACAAGCGCTGCTTCGACACCCCGCTCGCCGAGGCCGGCATCGTCGGGTTCGCCGTCGGCCTGGCCATGTCCGGGCTGCGGCCGGTGGTCGAGATGCAGTTCGACGCGTTCGCCTACCCGGCGTTCGAGCAGATCGCCTCGCACGTGGCGAAGCTGCGCAACCGCACCCGGGGCGCGCTGAGCGTGCCGATGGTCATCCGGGTGCCGTACGCGGGCGGCATCGGCGGGGTCGAGCACCACTGCGACTCGTCGGAGGCGTACTACGCGCACACCCCCGGACTGAAGGTGGTCACCCCGGCGACGGTCGAGGACGCGTACTCGCTGCTGCGGGAGGCGATCGCCGACCCGGACCCGGTGGTGTTCCTGGAGCCGAAGAAGCTCTACTTCGCCAGCGGCGAGGCTGAACTGCCCGCCCGGACCGCCCCGTTCGGCCGGGCCGTGGTGCGCCGGCCCGGCACCGACGCCACCCTGGTCGCGTACGGCCCGGCGGTGCCGGTGGCGCTGGAGGCCGCCGAGGCCGCCCGGGAGGACGGCTGGGACCTGGAGGTCGTCGACGTACGCACCATCGTGCCGTTCGACGACGCCACCGTCACCGCCTCGGTCCGCCGTACCGGCAGGTGCGTGGTGATCACCGAGGCGCAGGGCTTCGCCGGGGTCGGCGCGGAGATCGCCGCCCGGGTGCAGGAGCGCTGCTTCCACGCCCTGCACGCCCCGGTGCTGCGGGTCGCCGGGCTGGACATCCCCTACCCGGCGCCGATGCTGGAGCACACCCACCTGCCCGGGGTGGACCGCGTCCTCGACACCGTGGCCCGCCTCCAGTGGGACGACCGGCCCGACCCGCGCTGGCTGGTGCAGGGGAGCGCGGCGTGAGCGCCCGCACCGCCACCGGCACCCGGGTGTTCCTCCTGCCCGACCTCGGTGAGGGGCTGAGCGAGGCCGAGATCGTCGAGTGGAAGGTCGCCGTCGGTGACGTGGTCACCGTGGACCAGAGCGTGGTGGAGGTGGAGACCGCCAAGGCCGTGGTCGACGTGCCCTGCCCGTACGCCGGGCGGGTGGTCGCCCTGCACGGCGCGGCCGGTGAGACGCGCCCGGTCGGCCAGCCGCTGATCACCGTCGCGCCGGCCGACGGCGGCGACGAACCCGCCGGGCACGCCACCTACCGCGAGGAGGAGCGGGCCGGCTCCGGCAACGTCCTGATCGGGTACGGCACCGGCCACGGCGGCACCCGGCGGCGGCGACGCCCCCGGCTGACCGTGGCCCCCGAGCCGGCCGCCGCGCCCGTCGCGGAGCCGGCCGTCGGGTCCGTCCCCGTCGGCACCGTCGGCCCGTCGTCCGCGCCGAGGGTCCCGGCCGGCGCGGGGACGGACGCCCCGGCCACCGGGGTGTCCACCGACGGCGTCGTCCCGCCGGCCGGCGGCGGCACCGCGCCGGCCGGCGGGACGGCCCCCCTGGTCATCTCGCCGATCGTGCGCCGGCTCGCCCGCGAGCACGGGGTCGACCTGGCCGGGCTGCGGGGCACCGGCCCCGGCGGCGTGATCCGCCGCGGCGACGTGGAGGCCGCCCTGACCACCGCGCCGCGGCGGCACACCGACGAACCGGGCCGGCCCGTCGCGGACCCGGCCCCGGCGGCGCACGTCGGGCCGGTCCCCGCCGACGCGTCCGACGTGGTCATCCCGCTGACCGGCATCCGCCGGGTGATCGCCGACAAGCTCTCCCGCAGCCGTCGGGAGATCCCCGAGGTCACCATCTGGGTGGACGCGGACGCCACCGCGTTGCTGGCCACCCGGGCGGCGATCAACGCGGCCACCCCGGACGCGCCGGTCAGCGTGCTGGCCCTGCTGGCCCGGATCTGCCTCAGCGGCCTGCGCCGGTTCCCGCAGCTCAACGCGCACGTCGACACGGCGGGGCAGCGCATCGTCCAGTCGGCCGGGGTGCACCTGGGCATCGCCGCGCAGACCGACCGGGGTCTGCTCGTGCCGGTGCTGCGCGACGCCCAGCGGCTGACCACCAGGGAGTTGGCCGCCGCCCTCGCGCAGACCACCGCCGACGCCCGCGCCGGCACCCTGCCGCCGGCCCGGCTCACCGGCGGCACGTTCACCCTCAACAACTACGGCGTGTTCGGGGTGGACGGTTCCACCCCGATCATCAACCACCCGGAGGCGGCGCTGCTCGGGGTGGGGCGGATCGTGGACAAGCCGTGGGTGGTCGACGGGCAGTTGGCGGTCCGCAAGGTGACCCAGCTCAGCCTCACCTTCGACCATCGGGTCTGCGACGGCGGGGTGGCCGGCGGGTTCCTGCGGCACGTCGCCGACTGCGTCGAACAGCCGGCGCTGCTGGTGGCGAACGTCTGAGCGGTACGCCCGGAGCCGGTCACCCTGGGCGGGGTGGCCGGCTCCGTCGCGCTGGCGGGTGTTCGTCCGGTTCGGGCGGGACGACCGGTCGGCGGGTGTTTTCCGGTCGGCGGGCCGGGAATCCGGCGCGGGTCACGGACGCGCCGTACCTCCGGTGGGCGCGCACCGCACTGCGTACGCCCGGTCGCGGCCCTGCCGTGTCGGTCGTGGACGCACCGCCGAGAGGAGCCACCCGTGCCGTACCAGGGTCTGCCCGTCGCCGTGCGGGACCGCCGTCCCCCCGTCGCCGGGGCGCCGCTGTGGTGCAACGCCCACGACTACGGGTTGACCGGCGACGGGGTGACCAACGACCAACCCGCGCTGGCGGCCCTGGTGGACCGGCTCGGTGACGGCTACGCGGCCGACGGTCGGGCCCGGGTGATCTGGTGCCCGCCGGGCATCTACTCCATCCGCGACGCCGGCACGGTGTGGCGCAGCGGGGTGTCGCTGATCGGCGCCGGCCCGGCCGCCACCCGGTTCCTGCTCAGCAACGAGGGCAACCGCAGCGACCCGACGCCGTTGGCGTTCTGGACGGTGCTGCAGCACGGCGCGGACCGGGACCGGCACATCGCCGACTGCACCTTCGCCGACTTCGAGATCGACGGCTCCGGGGTGGCCATGGCCGAGTACAACTACCTGGCCAAGGGCCTCGGGTTGCAGTACGTCGTGCGCGGGGTGTTCCGCAACCTCTACATCCACCACACGGCGGCCAGCGGCCTGGGCTGCGACTTCCTCCAGGACACCCTGGTCGACGGGGTGGTGGTGGTCGGCTGCGGCCGGCTGGACAACGGCGAGCAGATGGGCGGCGCGGGCATCGGCATCGGTATCGGTGGCTGGGGCGACATGGAACGGCTCACCATCGCCAACTGCACCGCCCTGGCCAACGGCACCAACGGCATCTTCCTGGAACTCCAGAAGGACTACTGGACGCCGCCGCGCGGCTACCGGATCGTCGGCTGCCACAGCCAGGGCAACCGGTTCGGCATCTCGGACTGGGGCGCCGACGGGCTGATCGTCACCGGCTGCACGATGACCGGCAACCTGGAGGCCGGCTACGACGTGTCGGGCAACGGCACCTCGGGCGTCGCCGGCCGGGGTGGGCTGCTCACCGACTGCGTCATCGACGGCAACGCGGGCGACGGGATCAGCATGGGCAACACCCCGGGCCCGTACACGGTGCGGGGCAACCGGATCAGCGGCAACGGCGGTTACGGCTACCACCAGCACGACCTGGGCCGCGGCTTCCCGCATCCGGCGCAGGACGTGGTGGTGGAGAGCAACGAGTTCTGGGGCAACGGCCTGGACGCGATCCGGGTGGACCGCCCGATGACCGACGCGATGCTGCTCGACAACCGGATCCGCAACAACGGCCGGCGGTGCGCCGGGGCGTCCCACGGCGGCGGCGAGTCGGTCCGGTACACCGAGCGGTCCCTGGTCGACCGCTCGGCGACCTGGGCGCAGGACAGCCACCGGGGCAAGGTGCTGCGGGTCGGCCGGCGGGTCGCCGTGGTCGCCACCAACACCGCCACCGAACTGCACCTCGCCCCGGTACGTCCCGACGCCTACAGCGGGTGGAGCGGGGACACCCCGCTGCCGGGCACCGCGTACGAGCTGCCGGCCGCGCCGCCGACCCGGGCCGGCATCGCGATCAACGCGGCGTTCGACTCGGCGACGGTGCGCGGCAACCGGATCTGGGACAACCACGACGAGCGCACCCAGACCCACGGCATGTGGATCACTGCCCGGGGCAGTTGCGTCGGCTGCCGGGTCGAGGACAACGACCTGGCCGGCAACGCGGTGGCGGCCCTGCGGCTGGACACCCCGCCGGTCGGTGGGCGGTGGCACCGTAACCACGGTGACCAGGACTGGGACTGACCGCCCGGGGCGTCCCGGCACGGCCGATCCCGGACATCGGCGGCACCGTGGCCGCCTGCCGCCCGCCGGGGTCGATAAGCCCGGCCCCGCCCGCCCGGTTCCCCGGAAAGCCCGACCCGCCCCGAGAAACGCCGTACAGAATGTGGCCAAGGGGACTGGAAACGGGGGATGGAATATGGACGTGAGGCGGCGATTGACGCTAATGGCGGTGACCATCGCGGCCACACCGTTGGTCCTCGGCGGGTGCACCGCCGAGCGGAAGCCGGCGGCCGGGGCGGCACCCGGCGCGGCGGCGGCCCCCACGGTGACGGTGACCCCCGCCGACCGGGCGAAGGACGTCCCGGTCAGCGCGGAGGTCGGCGCGACCGTGAGCAACGGCCGGGTGACCAGCGTCAAGCTCACCGACGACAAGGGCAGGGCGGTGGCCGGGGAGCCGCGGGAGGACGGGTCGAGCTGGGTGCCGGCGGCCCCGCTGGGCAGCGGCCGGACCTACACCGCCGAGGTCACCGCGACCGGCGACGCGGGCCGGACCACCGTCGGGCGCACCACGTTCACCACGGCCCCGACGAATACGAACCGGCAGGCGCTGACCAGCGTGCTCTATTTCGCCGGAAACCAGACGTACGGCACCGCGATGCCGGTGACTGTCGCGTTCGAACCGGCCATTCCGAAAGAGGCCAGGGCGGCCGTGCAGCGACGATTGTTCGTGAAGACCGATCCGCCCCAGCCGGGCACCTGGTCGTGGCTGGAGGACGGCAGTCAGGTCTACTACCGGGCCCCCGACTTCTGGCGCACCGGGACCACGATCAGCGTCCGCTCCGCACTGGAGGGGCTGCCCATCGGCAAGGAGTACGTCGGTGACGCCGACCGGCGGTCCACCTCGAGGATCGGCCGGCAGGTCGCGCTGGACATCGACAATGCCACCAAGCAGATGTCGGTCTTCCAGGACGGCAGGCTGGTCCGCCGGATCCCGGTCAGCCTCGGCAAGCCGAGCACCCCGAGTTCCAGCGGCAAGATGGTCATCATGGAGAAGCACCAGCAGACCCGCTTCGACACCCGGGGCGAGCCCGACGGCGGCTACGTGGTCGACGTCGAGGACGCCCAGCGCCTCACCTGGGGTGGCGAGTTCATCCACGCCGCCCCCTGGTCGGAGGGGGACCAGGGCTACACCAACGTCTCGCACGGCTGCGCCAACGTCTCCTCGGCCGCCGCCGACTGGCTGATGGGCATCACCCAGGTCGGTGACCTGGTGACCGTGAAGGGCACCGAGGTGCCGCTGCGGCCCGGCAACGGCTGGACCGCCTGGAACACGAGCTGGGCCGAGTTCGCCCGGGGCAGCGCGCTGCCCGTACCGCCGGGGTTGAAGCCGGCGCCCGCCACGAGCGCGCCGCACCCGGGGGCGGTCGCCGGTGGCTCGTCGCCGGCCCCCGGGCCGTCGGCCAGCGGCGGCTGACCCACGACGACCCGCCGGGAACCACCCGGGCCCGCTCGGCCGCCACGCGGCCGGTCGGGCCCGGCCGGCTCCACCCTGAGAAGGACTCGGGGTCGGCTCCGGGGCGACCCTGGGACTACCCCGAAACCCGCCCTGGGCAGGGCGGAAACGTCAGAGGTGGGGGCTAGATTCGGGGCATGACGCAGGCAGAGGAGCGGTTCCACGTGCGGCTGCGGGTGGCCGACGACGTGGTCGAGGTGCGCGCGGTCGGTGAGATCGACATCGCCACCGTGGGCGCGTTCCGGGCCGCCCTCTGGGCCGCACCGGCCCGCCCGCTGCTCCGGCTCGACCTGTCCGGGGTCCAGGTGCTCTCCGCCGCCGGGGTGCGGGCGCTGGTCGCCGCCCACCTCAGGGTCCGGGCCCGGGGCGGCGAGCTGGTGGTGGTCGACCCCGATCCGGTGGTCGCCCGGGTGCTGCGGGTCGGCGGCCTGCACCGCGTCATCGCCGTCCGGCACGGCGACGCCCCGGTCGGGGCCCTGCCCCGCCCGCTGGCCGCCTGCGCCTGACCACATATGCCCCGGCGACCGCCGGGGCGGCACCGCAGAGCCCGGCGACCGGGGCAGCACCGGGGTCCGGCGGCCGGGCCGTGCGCCGTGGGGCCCGGCGACCGGGCCGCGCCACGGAGTCCGGCGGGTGGGGCCGCCGGGCGGTGCCGGCGACCCCGACCGGCGTCAGCGCACGCCGAGCAGGTCGACGACGAAGACCAGGGTCTCGTTCGGCTTGATCACGCCGCCCGCGCCCCGGCTGCCGTAGCCCAGGTGCGGCGGGATGGTGAGCCGACGGCGACCGCCGACCTTCATCCCCACCACGCCCTGGTCCCAGCCGGCGATGACCTGACCGCCGCCGAGCGGGAACTCGAACGCCTCGCCCCGGTTCCAGGACGCGTCGAACTCGCGGCCGGTGGAGTGGGACACCCCCACGTAGTGCACGTTGGCGAGCTGGCCGGGACGCGCCTCCGGGCCCTCCCCGACGGTGATGTCCTCGATCACCAGGTCGGCCGGGGCCGCACCCTCGATCGGGCCGATCTCCGGCTTGCCTGCCTGGGGCGTGTTCATCTGCTGTTCTCCTCTGTCGTCACCCGATCGTCCGGACGGTGTCGATCCTGCCCGATCGCGAGCGCGTCGGCTGCCGCGGGCCCCACCGACCGGGCCCCGCGCGTCGCGGGACCCGGCCCGGCCGTAGCCGCCGTACACGTATCCCGCCCGCAGGCCGGACGCGGACGCGGCAGGGGCGCCACCGTGGCGGTGGCGCCCCTGCCGGTCGGTCGACCACCCGGGCGGGTGGGACCTGTCACCTGAGCCAGCCGAACCGGCGGACCAGCGGGAGGGTGGCCCAGACCCGACCGAGGCCGAGGGTGTTCCCCGCGCCGACCAAGGCGAGGCCGGCGAGCACTGCGGCGTAGATCAGGTGGTCGTCCATGAAGGGGTTGTTCTCGGGAGGCAGGACGGCGGTCCACATCAGCACCATGAGCAGGCCACCGGCGACGGCAGCGATCCGCATCCCGATGCCGAGCAGCAGGGCCACCCCGATGCCGGCCAGGCCGATCATGAACAGCCAGTCGGCCCAGGCCGCTCCGGCGATGTCCTGGTAGATCCCCTGGAACGGACCCTTCGCGCCGAAGGCGAGGAAACCCTTGGTCGGGCTGCCGCCGTTGATCCAGGCGTTCTTCGCCGGGGTCTCGTGGCCGAGGCCGAACAGCTTGTCCAGGAAGGCCCAGAGGAAGATCCAGCCGAGGGCCAGCCGGGTTCCGGCCCAGACGTACCGGGCGGCCCGCTGGCGGGTGGTCTCGGTTCCGGCCACCGGTGCGATGTTCCTGGCGGTGGTGTTCCGCTCGATCGTCGCGGTCATGGTCTCCACGTCCCTTCTCTGCCTGGCACCGCACTTCCCGGTGGCAGTTACATTCCACGCCGGTCGGCGCGGTCCCGGCAGGGCCGACCGGTCCGTGCCGGGACGGGACCTAAGTCCCCTGGTACGGGCGTCCGGACGGGACCTTCGGCCTCGGGTCTACCGGTCCACCCGCCCCTGTCCCGGCCGGTCGGCGCGGTCCTAGCGTCGGACGGGAGAACCGGGCGAGGAGGTCGTGATGAGGACGTGGCAGGTGGACGACGTGATGACCCGGGAGGTCGCCACGGTGGGGCAGGAGACCCCGTACCGGGTGATCGTCGACATGCTGATCCGTCGGGGCATCAGCGCGGTGCCGGTGGTGGACGACTTCCGTCGGGTGCTGGGGGTGGTGTCCGAGGCGGACCTGCTGCACAAGGTGGAGCACTCCGGGGCGCAGGAGGAACGTCGGGTCTTCACCGGGCGGCGGCGTCGGGTGTCCCGGGAGAAGGCCGGGGCGCTGCTGGCGAAGGAGCTGATGACGGCCCCGGCCGTCACCACCTTCCCGGGTGCGTCGCTGCCGGCGGCGGCCCGGCTGATGGACCGGGAGGAGGTCAAGCGGCTGCCCGTCCTGGACGACCTGGGCCGGCTGGTCGGCATCGTCACCCGCAGCGACCTGCTGCGGGTGCACCTGCGCACCGACGCCGAGATCCGTGAGGACGTGGTGCAGGAGGTGCTGCGCCGGGTGCTCGCCGTGCGGGACGGGCTGGTCACCGTGCAGGTCAGCGACGGCGCGGTGCGGTTGGACGGCCGGCTGGACCGGCGGACCGCCGCCGAGCTGGCGGAGAAACTCGCCGGCCAGGTCAGCGGCGTGGTCCAGGTCACCAGCACCATCGGGTACGACGTGGACGACGCCGGTCTGACCGAGCGGGGGATCACCCCGGTGGCCTGACCGCCGACGCCGGGGCCCGCCCGGGGACGGTCAGACCGGGGTGGCCAGTTGGGCGGCGAGCAGGGCCGGCGCCTCGGCCAGCGACGGGCCGTACCAGGTGAGGTGGCGGCCGGAGACCAGCGCGCAGGGGACGCCGGGGAAGGCGTCCGGCCCGTCGTCGGCGGTGAACGCGTACGGCTCGTCGGGGAGGACCACCAGATCGGGGCGGCGGGCCCGCAGCGCGTCGAGGTCGGGACGCGGATAACGGTCCGGGTCGTCGTCGTACACGTTGACCACGCCGAGCCGGCACAGCACGTCCCCGGCGAAGGTGTCCCCGCCGAGCACCACCCACGGCCGCCGCCACACCGGCACCACGGCCCGCCGTACGGGGCCCGTGCCGGTGGGGGCGGCCCAGGCCCGGCGGGCGTCGAGCAGCCAGCCCGGCTCCCCGGTCACCCCCAGCGCGGCGAGCACCCCGGCCAGGTCGTCGAGGGCCTGCGGCACGGTCCGGGGGTAGGTGACCAGCACCGGAACCCCGGCCGCGGTGAGCGCGTCCGCGTCGGCGCGGCGGTTCTCCTCCACGTTGAGCAGCACCAGGTCCGGCCGCAGCGCCCGGACCCGGTCCAGGTCGGGGTACTTGCTGCCGCCGACCCGGGCCACGTCCAACCCCGCCGGGTGCACACACCAGTCGGTCGCGCCGACCAGCAGCTCCGGCACGGTCACCGCCACCGCCTCGGTCAGCGACGGCACCAACGAGACCACCCGCACGTCGTCGTCCTCCCGTCCTCAGTGGGCGGCGCTGGCGACGGTCTCCCGGGCCACCGTCGCCACCGGGACACCCTCCCGGGCCGCCCACCCGACGGCGTGGCGCACCTCGGCCACCGGCAACGGCCGCCGGTCGGTCACGGTGACTGCCGTGTGCACCGCGAAGGACACGAACGGGTACGACCGGGCCAGCCCGGCCACGCAGTCGTGCACCTGACCGGCCACCGCCAACGCCTCGTCGCGGGTCAACGCCGGCAGTACCAGCAGGTACTCGTCGGCGGTGAGGCGGACGGCCCGGTCGACCGGGCGCAGCGGGGCGGTCAGCGCGGCGATCACGGCCTGCGCCTCGCGGGCGGCGCTGCGTCGCCCGAACCGTTCCGGGGCGCCGGCCGGCTCACCGACGCGCACCCCGATCAGGGCCACCGGCAGGGTGCCGGCGGCGGTCACCCCGTCCATCCCGGTCCAGTGGCGCAGTGCCGGCTCGTCCACCAGCCCCGGCGGGCCGTCCACCGGCTCGGCGTGCCGGCCCGGCCCGCCACGGTGGGCGCGCTCGGCCCGGTCGGCCATCAGCCGCAACGCCGCCTCGGCCCGGCTCTCCCCGGGGGTCGCCGGTAGGTCCCGGACCCGGTGCAGCACCTGGTCGATCGCGGTCAGCGCGACCGGGGGGAGCCGGTCGCCGAGCTGGGTGCGCAGCCGGATCACCTCGTGCAGCGCCTCGTCGCGGCGGAAGCCCCAGCGGCCGGCGAAGAGCCGCCCCTGTTCCAGGGTGTCGGCCGGCACCGCCTCCCGGCGGTCCCGGGCCACCAGGCTCGCCCCGAACCGGGGGGTCAGCGCCACCACGCTCCACTCGCGGGCCAGTTCCTCGGTGTCGTCGAGCGTCACCGGGTACACCCCGGCGGGCAGCTCCGACGGAGTCTGCCCGACCGACCCGACCACGGTGACCGTCGCGCCGGCCGCGATCCGGGCGTAGCGTTCCCGCTCCCGCAGGAAGTACGGCATCCGCTGGAACAGGGCGATCACCACCAGCGGGCCGTCCTCGGCGGTGGCCAGCGCCGACCGCTCGATGGCGTGGGAGACCGTGACGAGACTCCGCTTGGTCAACAGTTCCGGGGCCGGTCCGTCGTGCAGCACCCCGTGAGCGTAGAGATCGCGCCCGGGGCGCACCAACCGCCTGGTGCCGCGTCCGTCGCCCGAACCGGCGGGGCGGAGATCGCCCTCGACGTCCTAGACTCGGCCGGTCACTTTCGCCTGCCACGGACGGACCGACCCGACGATGACGCGTACCGCCACCGACGACGACGCCCGGCTGCGGCCGGTCCCGTCCGGCGCCGCGCCGCTGTTCGTCCGGGCCGGCCAGGCCGTGTACGCCGCCCGTCGGCTCGGTGACCTGGTGACACGGCGGCCGGCCGGGGTCACCGGGCACCAGTGGAGTTCCGCCCTGCGCGAGGAGTTCGACCACGTCGTCTGCGCGGCCGACACCGGTGTGCCGCTGTTCGCCCTGACCGTCGGTCCGACCGCGCCCCCGGGTTCGGCCGGGCAGCGGGCCGGGCGGATGGCCGCCGCGGTGTGCGCCGCCGTGGGCCTGCCGGTGCTGCGGATCGGCTCGCCGACGCTGCGGGCCGCCGGGCACGGCCGGCGCATCGTCACGTACGTCATCGACGCACGCGCCTATGCCGCCGGGGCCGCCCCGGACGGGTCGGACGACGCCCCGGTGGGTTTCCGGGACATCGTCGGCCGGCTACCGGACGGGCGTACCGGGCCGGTCAACGACCTCGGCTCGTTGTCCCGGGCGGCGGCCGTCGAGGCGTACGTGTCGCGGCGGCTCAGCGATCCGATCGTGCGGGGCTTGCACGTGTTGTGGCGCGACGGGACGGCCGAGGGGTGGAGCTGGGTCGAGGTGCGTCCCGGCCGGTGCCTGGTGGAGCGGGTCACGGTGCACGAGGCGCGGCTGCGCTGCGGGGTGGACCCGGGCCGGCTGGCCGAGGATCTCGCGGCGGTGGCGGTGGGCGAACGGCTCGCCGGGGCGGACAACGCGGAACCGGTCCTGCTCGACCGGGACGAGCTGCGCCGGCAGATCCGCGCCCTGCGGGACCGGCGCGACGAGTTGGGCGCCCCGTTCGCGTTCGAGCACCTCTGCGTGGACTGACCGCCACCGAAACGACCCGCCGCCGAACGACCCGCCGTCATTTTCCGGCGACGGTTGGTGACATTGCGGCCCGCCCGGAAATCGGTCCGGGATTCCTCGATCCGCGTTGAACCTTCGCCGATGCGGGCCCGTACCTAAGCGGGAATGGACAGGATCTTCCCAGCCGCGCCACCCGACGCGGCGGACGGTGCGGAAAGGCATCGTCGGCCATCGACGTGCGACCGGAACGTCGCAGCGTCTCCGGCGGGGGTGACCGACCCGGAAAGGGTCTCCTCGTCGGGGCGCGAGTCAGGTACCGGATCGAGAAGGAGAGCAATTCGATGCGCAGGTCCACAGGGGCAGGCCGGTCTTCCGGTAACGCGCGGAGCAAGCGGCTGCTGGCGGCGGTCGGTGCGCTCGTCGTCTTCGGCGGTATCGCCGCCGTCACCCAGATCTCCTCGGCCGGGGACAAGCCGAGGCAGCAGACCCGCAACGTCTCGTCGGCCTGCGTCGCACCGAGCCCCGGTGCCACCTCGCCGAGCGGGCGCGGCAGCACCACCCAGACGTGGCAGAACGGCAGATGGGTCCGCAACCACTGGGGTGACGGGCAGATGTCCGTCGCCGAGTGCCAGGCCGTCAAGGCCGGCAACGCGCCGGTGACCACGCTGGCCTCGACGGTGGCCTGCCCGGAGGTCACCCCCCGGCTGCCGCAGATCCCGGCCCAGGCCAAGGCCGAGGTGGACAAGGAACTCGCCCTGCTCAAGACCCAGATCGACGACGCCAACAAGCGGTTGGCGGCCGAGGGGCGCAACGGCAAGGCGTTCATCGACAACGCCATCCTCGGCCCGCTGGCCGACAAGCGCCGGTCGGCGCTGAACCGGATCGCCACCGCGATCGGCCGCTTCGCCCAGCGCCCGCAGGGCCTGGAGCAGCTCGCCGGCTGCCAGGTGGCGGCCAACAACGGCGGCAACAACGGTGGTCAGAACGGCAACAACGGCGGCCAGAACGGCAACAACGGGAACAACGGCGGCCAGAACGGCAACAACGGCGGCCAGAACAACAACGGCGGTAACAACGGCAACAACGGCAACGCGCTGGGCGTGCTGGCCAAGGACTGCGCCAACAGCCGGTTGCAGGCGCACGACGGCTTCCAGAACGGCAACCGGTGCGTCAGCACCGCGTTCGGCGAGGTGGGCGCGGCGGCCAACAACCCGTCGCTGCTGATCACCCAGTTCCCCAACCAGGTACAGCGCAACCAGGCGTTCACCCTGAAGGTCTCCACCCGAAACCTGGTCCGTGACCGGTTCCTGGCGGCCGGCCAGGGCGGCTACTACCTGGAGAGTTCGGTGCTCAACGGTCAGGGCCTGACCCGCGGTCACTTCCACACCGCCTGCCGGATGCTCCAGAACACCAACCAGGCGCCCTCGAACCCGCAGGACGTGCCGGCGTTCTTCGTCGCCACCGAGGACGGCAAGGGCGGCAACCAGGCCGACGACGTGACCATCCAGATCCCGGGCCTGCCGCAGTCGGGTACGGCGCAGTGCGCGGTCTGGGCCGGCGACGGCTCGCACCGGGTGCCGATGATGGAGCGGGCCAACCAGACCCCCGCCTTCGACGTGGTGCGCATCCGGGTCAACTGACCCGAGCGGCAACGACTGCGGGCCACCCCGGGAATTCCCGGGGTGGCCCGCAGTCGTTGCGTGCCCGCCCCGGGTGCGTGCGGCGGGCGGACAGCGTACCGGCGGATGTTTTCGGTGCGGGGTCGTCGGATGGAAATTGTGGACACGGCAAAAACGCCGGGGTCACGCTGATATCCCAGCGTGACCCCGGCGTGCCCGTTCGTGATCCGGCCCGCTGTCAGCGGTTCTTCCACGCCTCCACGACCGAGACCGGGATGCGCCCGCGCTCGGAGATTTCGTGTCCGTTCTTGGTCGCCCATTCCCGGATGGCGCGGTTCTGCTCGCGATCCATTCCCGAGACGCCGGGCCGGGCGGGGCGCCGGGCGGGGCGACCGGCCTCGACGGCACCTCGGCCCATTCGACGGCCAGCGGTGATGTAGGCGTCGAGCGCCTTGCGCAGCACCCCCGCGTTCTCGTCGGAGAGGTCGATGGTGTACGCCGCCCCATCCAGGCTGAACTCGACGGTCCGATCGGCCTTTCCGCCGTCGAGGTCGTCGGTCAGAACGGTGATTACTTTCCTTGCCATCGCCATTACTCCCTGTGGTGATCGGGGTGTGCTAAGAGTTTGACGTATCTGACGGCAAATCCGCAACAATATGCCTCCCTTTCATTTGGCGGGTCGCGCCAATCCTGGGAAATCCGGGTGCGGCCAATGCTGGCCGGCGGTGGCGGTACGGCTGGGATGTGTCCTGAGTCACACGTCGGAACATAGGGCACGGTTTGTGACTTGAGTGAGACACGCTCAACCTCAAGTGATGGCAGGTGCTCGATGGCAACCCTTCCGGTACTTCCCCTGACCGACGTCGTCCTGCTGCCCGGCATGGTCATCCCGGTGACCCTCGACCCGACCACCCAGGCCGCCGTCGACGCCGCCCGGGCCAGCGGCGACAAGACCCTGCTCGCCGTCCCCCGCATCGACGGCGAGTACGGCCCCGTCGGCACGATCGCCACCATCGAGAAGGTGGGCCGCCTTCCCGACGGTGAGCCCGCCGCCGTGGTGCGTGGCCTCGCCCGCGCCCGGATCGGCTCCGGCGTCCCCGGACCCGGCGCGGCCCTCTGGGTGGAGGCCACCCGGATCGACGAACCCGCCCCCGCCGGCCGCGCCCGCGACCTGGCCCGCGAGTACCGCGCCCTGATGACCTCCGTGCTCCAGCAGCGGGGCGCCTGGCAGGTCATCGACGCGATGGAGCGGATGACCGACCTGTCCGAACTGGCCGACGCGGCCGGCTACGCGCCCTGGCTCAGCCTGGCGCAGAAGACCGAACTGCTCGCCGCCCAGGACGTCACCGCCCGGCTGGAACTGCTCGTCGGCTGGGTGAAGGACCACCTGGCCGAGCAGGAGGTCACCGAGCAGATCAACAGCGACGTCCGGGAGGGGCTGGAGAAGTCCCAACGGGAGTTCCTGCTCCGCCAGCAGCTCGCCGCGATCCGCAAGGAACTCGGCGAGGACGAGCCGGACGGCTCCGCCGACTACCGCTCCCGGGTGGAGTCCGCCGACCTGCCGGACAAGGTCCGCGAGGCGGCGCTGCGCGAGGTCGGCAAGCTGGAGCGGGCCAGCGACGCCTCGCCCGAGGCGGGCTGGATCCGCACCTGGCTGGACACGGTGCTGGAGATGCCGTGGAGCACGCGTACCGAGGACAACACCGACCTGACGGCGGCGCGGGCGGTGCTCGACGCCGACCACGCCGGCCTGGCCGACGTCAAGGACCGCATCCTGGAATACCTGGCGGTGCGCAACCGGCGGGCCGAGCGCAACCTCGGGGTGGTCGGTGGCCGCGGCTCCGGCGCGGTGCTCGCCCTCGCCGGCCCGCCCGGAGTCGGCAAGACCAGCCTGGGCGAGTCGGTCGCCCGTGCCCTCGGCCGCAACTTCGTCCGGGTCTCCCTCGGCGGCGTCCGTGACGAGGCCGAGATCCGCGGCCACCGGCGCACCTACGTCGGCGCGCTGCCCGGCCGGATCGTCCGCGCGCTGCGCGAGGCCGGCTCGATGAACCCGGTGGTGCTCCTCGACGAGGTCGACAAGCTCGCCGTCGGGTACGCCGGGGATCCGGCCGCCGCCCTGCTGGAGGTGCTCGACCCGGCCCAGAACCACACCTTCCGCGACCACTACCTCGAAGTCGACCTCGACCTGTCCGACGTGCTCTTCCTGGCCACCGCCAACGTGGTGGAGACCATCCCCGGCCCGTTGCTGGACCGGATGGAGCTGGTCACCCTGGACGGGTACACCGAGGACGAGAAGGTCGCCATCGCCCGCGACCACCTGCTGCCCCGGCAGCTCCAGCGGGCCGGCCTGACCGATGGCGAGGTGACCGTCACCGACGAGGTGCTGGCGTTGATCGCCGGTGAGTACACCCGCGAGGCGGGCGTCCGGCAGCTCGAACGGGCCCTGGCGAAGATCCTGCGCAAGGTCGCCGTGGCCCTGGCCACCGACCCGACCCCGGTCCGGGTCGACACCGACACCCTGGCCCGCTACCTGGGCCGGCCGAAGTTCACCCCGGAGTCGGCCGAGCGGACGGCGGTGCCCGGCGTGGCCACCGGCCTGGCCGTCACCGGCGCCGGCGGCGACGTGCTCTTCATCGAGGCCACCAGCATGGACGGTGAGCCGGGGCTGACCCTCACCGGGCAGCTCGGTGACGTGATGAAGGAGTCCGCCCACATCGCGCTGTCCTACCTGCGCGCCAACGGGCGGCGCTACGGCCTCGACCCGAACGTCCTGGCCGGACGCCGGATCCACCTGCACGTGCCGGCCGGTGCGGTGCCCAAGGACGGCCCGAGCGCCGGCATCACCATGGTCACCGCGCTGGCGTCCCTGGTGACCGGCCGACCGGTCCGGCCCGAGTTCGGGATGACCGGTGAGGTGACACTGTCCGGCCGGGTACTGCCCATCGGCGGGGTGAAGCAGAAGCTGCTCGCCGCGCACCGGGCCGGCCTGACCGAGGTGATCATCCCGGCCCGTAACGAGCCCGACCTCGACGACCTGCCCACCGAGGTGCGCGAGGCGCTGACCGTGCACACCCTGGCCGACGTGGCCGACGTGCTCGCCCTGGCGTTGCGCCCGGCCGAGATCGACGCGGACACGCTCGGCGGTCGACCGGTCGGCGCCGCCTGAGGCGGAACCCACCCACGGCCCCCGACGTCGCGCCCGGCGTCGGGGGCCGCTGCGGCCCCGTAATCTGGACCCCTCCCGTTTCCCGCATCCGCCACCGCCCGGTGGCACCCCCGGAGGCGACCACCCGTGAACATGTTCCTGTGGATCGTGCAGATCCTGCTCGCCGCGCTCTTCGCCGGCGCGGGACTGACCAAACTCATCCAGCCCAAGGAGAAGCTGCTCGACCGGATGGCCTGGGTGCGGACCACCCCGCCGCTGCAGGTCAAGGCGCTCGGCGCGGCCGAGGTGCTGGCCGCGCTGGGGCTGGTCCTGCCCGGCCTCACCGGCATCGCCACGGTGCTCACCCCGCTGGCCGCCGTCGGGCTGGTCATCGTGATGGTCGGCGCGGTCGTGGTGCACGCCCGCGCCAAGGAACACCCCGGCACCGCGATGACCGTGGTGCTGCTGGTCCTGGCGGCGATCGTCGCCTGGGGCCGGTTCGGGCCGTACCCGCTCTGACGAACGCGACCGGCCCGCGCCCCGTCGAGGGGGTGCGGGCCGGTGTCGCGTCCGGGTCAGCGCCCGTCGACGCCGCGGTCGCGGCGTACGGTCGCCTTGCGGCCCTTGATGGTGCTGTTGCGCAGCCCGGCGATCACCTCGTCGGCGACGCCCTGCGGCACCTCCACCAGCGAGAACCGGTCGGCGATCTCGATCGAGCCGATGTCCCGGCCGCTGACCCGGGTCTCCCCGGTGATCGCGCCGACCAGGTCCTGCGGGCGGACCCCGGCCCGGCGGCCCAGGCCGATGAAGACCTGCGCGGTGCCGCCCGTGCGGGGCCGGCCACCGCCGCGCCGCTCCCCGCCCCGACTGTCGAACCCGGGCCGGGCCTCGCGGGGCGGGCGGACCGCCACCTGCGGGATCTCCTCCTCGTCGTCGGAGCCCGGCAGGGCCGCCTCGTGGGCCAGCTTGACCGCCGCCAGCGCCACCTCCATCAGGTCGAACTCGTCCGACAGCGACTCGACGATCACCCGGAACGGGTCCAGGTCGTCCTCCAGCAGGCTCTCCCGCAGCGCCGCCTGGGTCAGCGCCAGCCGCCGGGTGCGCAGGTCGGCCACCGTCGGGATCTTGTCGATGGTGATCCGCTGGCCGGTGACCCGCTCGATGGTCTTGAGCATCCGGTGCTCCCGGGGCTCGGCCAGGGTGATCGCCACCCCCTCCCGGCCGGCCCGGCCCACCCGGCCGATCCGGTGCACGTACGACTCCGGCGCGGACGGCACGTCGTAGTTGACCACGTGGGTGAGCTGCTCGACGTCCAGACCCCGGGCCGCCACGTCGGTGGCCACCAGCAGGTCGGCGGTGCCGGCGCGCAGCCGCCCCATCACCCGGTCCCGCTGCTCCTGGCTCATCCCGCCGTGCAGCGCCTCGGCCCGGTAGCCCCGCCCGTTCATCGTCTCGGTGAGCCGGTCGACCTCCTCCCGGCTGCGGCAGAAGACGATCGCCGCCGTCGGGGACTCCACGTCCAGCACCCGGCCCAGCAGCGCCGGCTTGTGCGCCCGGCTGACGATGTAGGCGCTCTGCCGTACCCGGGGGGCCTCGCCGGCCACCGGCTGCTCCCGCCCGATCTGGATGCGCTCCGGGTCGGTCAGGTGCTGGCGCGCCAACCCGTCGATCCGGGCCGGCATGGTGGCCGAGAAGAGCACCGTCTGCCGCTGCGCGGGCGCGTGCTCCAGGATCGCCTCGATGTCCTCGGCGAAGCCCATGTCGAGCATCTCGTCGGCCTCGTCCAGCACCACCGTGGCCAGCGAACCCAACCGCAGGGTGCCCCGGGCGATGTGGTCCAGCGCCCGGCCCGGGGTCGCCACCACCACGTCCACGCCCAGGTCCAGGGCGCGTAGCTGGCGGCCGATCGGCTGGCCGCCGTAGATCGGCAGCACCCGGGCGCCCAGGTCCTTGCCGTAGCGGTGGAAGGCCTCGGAGACCTGCACGGCCAGTTCCCGGGTGGGCACCAGCACCAGCGACACCGGGTCACCGCCCTGACGGTCCTGCGGCATCCGCTGCAACAGGGGCAGGGCGAACGCGGCGGTCTTGCCCGTACCGGTGGCCGCCTGCCCGAGCAGGTCCCGTCCCGACAGCAGCAGGGGGATCGCCTCCCGCTGGATCGGGGTCGGCTCCTCGTAGCCGAGCGCGGCGAGGGCGCCCAGCAGCTCGGCGCGCAGCCCGAGATCCACGAAGGCGGGCCCGCCGTCGGAGTCGTCGGGCGCGGAGAGGTCGGTCGGTGTGGGTGCGGAACTCATGACCAAAGTTTTCCATCACCCCGGTCGGGCCGTGCCGCCGACCGGCCCCACCGTGCCGACCGGCACAGCCGGGCCCGCCCGCCGGTTAGCCTGACGGGCGTGCGTACGGTGGAACTGCTCTGCTGCCCGGCGCTGGAGCGGACGGTGCGGGCCGCCTGGGACCGGCTGGCCGCGGCGGGGCTGCCGAGCCTGGCCCGGCACGGCCACCCGACGAACCGGCCGCACCTGACGCTGGCCGCCGTCGAGGCGTTCCCGCCCGGCGCGGCCGACCGGCTCGCCGCCCTGTTCGCCACCGCGTTGCCGCTGCCGGTCTCCCTGGAGCGGGTGACGGTGCTCGACGGCAGCGCACCGCTGGTGTGGCTGGTGCGGCCCGGCCCGGCGCTGACCGCCCTGCACGCAGCCGTCTGGGCGGCACTGGACGGCGCGGACGGGCAGCGGCCGTGGCACGCCCCGGGGAACTGGGTGCCGCACCTGAGCCTCGCGCTGCGCTTCCGCGACCACGACCGGCGGCTGGCCCGCGCCCTGGTCGGCGGGGAGCGGCCGGCGGGCACCCTCGTGGCGGCGCGCAGCTACGACGGCGACACCCGGACCGTCCGGCCGTTGGGCGGTGGCTTCCCGGCGGACTGACGGTGGTCTATGGTGGGCGGAGCGCTCCCGTCGACGGTCCATCCGACCGCCCGGCGGATCACTGCTGCGCCGGTCCGGTCGGATGGTCACTGCCATCCCCACCGGAAGAGGCCCCATGCCCCAGCATCCCCGACGGCGTCCGGTCGCGCTCGCGGCTGCCGCCCTGCTCGCCCTCGGCGGGCTCGCGGCCGTGCCGCAGCTCGCCTCCGCCGCCCCCGACCCCGGCTCACCGGTCAAGGTCAACCAGGTCGCCTACGTGCCAGGGCTGCCCAAGCAGGCCACCGTCGTGAACTCCGCGAACTCCCCGCTCGGCTGGACGCTGCGCAACGCCGGCGGCGCCACGGTCGCCTCCGGGCAGACCACGGTCCGGGGCACCGACGCGCTCTCCGGCGACCCGGTGCACATCGCGGACTTCTCGGCCTACGACACCCCGGGCACCGGCTACGTGCTGTCGGTCGGCGGGAGCAACAGCTACCCGTTCGACATCTCCGCCGACCCGGTCCGCCGGCTGCGCGGCGACTCGCTGGCGTTCTTCTACCACCAGCGCAGCGGCACCCCGATCGACGCCCAGTACGTCGGTTCCCGCTACGCCCGCCCGGCCGGGCACGTCAACGTCGCCCCCAACCGGGGGGACAACAACGTGCCGTGCCGCACCTCCTGCGGTTACACCCTGGACGTGCGCGGTGGCTGGTACGACGCCGGTGACCAGGGCAAGTACGTGGTCAACGGCGGCCTGTCCACCTGGCAGCTGCAGAACATCTACGAGCGCACGCTGTACGTGAACGGGGCCGACAAGTCCGCCGTCGCCGACGGCACGCTGGCCATCCCCGAGCGGTCCAACGGGGTGCCGGACGTGCTCGACGAGGCCCGCTGGGAGTTGGAGTTCCTGCTCAAGATGCAGGTGCCGGACGGCCGGACCAACGCCGGCATGGTGCACCACAAGATCCA
This sequence comes from Micromonospora humida, assembly GCF_016901255.1. Lineage (NCBI taxonomy): Bacteria > Bacillati > Actinomycetota > Actinomycetes > Micromonosporales > Micromonosporaceae > Micromonospora > Micromonospora humida. The sequence goes on along the minus strand of NZ_JAFEUC010000001.1, from coordinate 30,798 downwards.
CGACCAGAACTGGACCGCGCTGCCCACCCGTCCCGAACTGGACGGCGAGCCCCGGCTGCTCTCCCCGGTGAGCACCGCCGCCACCCTCAACCTGGCGGCGGTGGCCGCCCAGGCGTCCCGGCTGTGGAAGCCGTTCGACGCCGCCTTCGCCTCCCGGGCCCTGGCCGCCGCCGAGAAGGCGTACACCGCGGCGAAGGCCAACCCGAACCGGCTCGCCCCCGCCACCGACAACACCGGCGGCGGCGCGTACGAGGACAACACCGTCAGCGACGAGTTCTACTGGGCGGCGGCGGAGCTGTACGCCACCACCGGCGCGACCGGCTACCGCAACGACCTGAGCAGCTCCCCGCACGCCCGGGGCGCGGGCTTCACCCGGGGCGCGTACGACTGGAGCTGGACCGCCGGGCTGGGCGACACCACCCTGGTGCTGGTGCCGACCGGCCTGCCCAGCGGCGACGTGAGCGCGATCCGCTCGGCGATCGTCGGTTTCGCCGACCGGATGCTCGCCCAGATCGCCAACCAGGGCTACCCGGCCCCGGGCAGCGGCAACGGCACGTACTACTGGGGTTCCAACGGCGCGGTCGCCAACAACGCCAACGTGCTCGCCCTGGCCTACGACCTGACCCGCACCACGAAGTACCGCAACGGGGCCTTCGCCGCCTACGACTACCTGCTCGGCCGTAACCCGCTCAACCAGTCCTACGTGGCCGGGTACGGGGACAAGCCGGTGCGTAACCTGCACCACCGGTTCTGGGCCAACCAGAACGACGGCTCGCTGCCGACCGCGCCGCCCGGCTCGCTCTCCGGCGGCCCGAACAGCGAGTTGCAGGACCCGGTCGTGCAGGCCCAGCTCGGTGGCTGCAAGCCGCAGAAGTGCTTCATCGACGACATCGGGGCGTACTCGGTCAACGAGGTGGCGATCAACTGGAACGCGGCGCTGGCCTGGCTGGTGCACTGGGCGGCCGAGCAGGCCGGCACCGGCAGCGGCCCGGACCCGACGCCGACCCCCACGGTGACGCCGCCGCCGACCACCACGCCGCCCCCGCCGACCACCACGCCGCCGCCGACCACCACGCCCCCGCCGCCGACCACCACGCCGCCGCCGGCCGGCGGGTGCGCGGTGACGTACTCGGCGAACAGCTGGAGCACCGGCTTCACCGGCAGCGTCACGTTGGCCAACACCAGCGCGGCGGCCTGGTCGTCGTGGCGGTTGACCTTCCGGTTCACCGGTAACCAGCAGATCAGCCAGGGCTGGTCGGGCCGGTTCAGCCAGAGCGGCAGCGAGGTCACGGTGACCAACGAGAGCTACAACGGCGCGGTCGCGCCGAACGGCTCGGTCAACCTCGGCTTCAACGCCACCTACAGCGGCACCAACGCGACCCCGACCGGGTTCGCGGTGAACGGGACGGCCTGCACCCTGCGCTGACCCACCCGCACCGGGCCGCCCATCGCGCGTCGACGGGCGGCCCGGTCGCGGTCCCGCGCCGGCCCCGGCCGGCGCGGGACCGGGCGACGCCGCCGGCCGTGTGTCGCCCTTCGGGGGCTGTGGGAGGAATGCTCGGTCTCCACCGGTTCACCACGGTTACGGTGCCCTCAGGTTCATCCGCACCGTGTCGCACCGGGAGAGGACCGACCATGCGCGTGCCCAGCCGAAGCCCCGGCCCCCAACCCGGCGTCACCCCGCCCGCCCCGGCCCGGCGGACGCCCGCCCCGACCCGTCCCGTGCGGCCGGCCGCCCCCGATCTCGACGCCTACCGGCAGGCGGTCGCCGAGCTGCTGGTCGAGGTCGGCGCGCTCGCCGGGACCGCCGGCACCGCCGCCCGTCAGGTGCTGCTCGACCAGCGGCTGCGCGAGCCGGCGATCGCCGACGTGCTCGACGCCACCGGGCAGGGGGTGCTGGGCGCCCGGGAGACCCTGCTGCTGGAACTGGCCCGCCACCAGCCCGACCGGCCCGCCCCGGGCCCCGACCTGACCGCCCTGGTCCGGATCTACCTGCTGTCCCGCATCGACCTGATGTGGTGGCGGGACACGACGGCCCTGGCGACCGACGAGCAGGTCGACACGCACCCCGACCTGATCGACCTGGAATGGCTGCGCCGTCGTGGTCTGCTCGGCTTCCGCTACCGGGAACAACCGGGAAGCGCCCTGGGCCGGGGGGTGCGCGCCGTCCGGGGCCGGCTGCTGCCGGAGACCGCCCCGCCCACCGCCGGGGTGCCGTTGCGCCGGACCCGCCGCGAGGTCGTCGCGCTCCTCAACGACCTGGCCCGGGAGTTCGCCCGCTCCGCCCCGCCCGGCACCCCGCCGCTGTGGGTGACCAACCTGGCCCACAGCGCCGAACACCGGTACCGACTGCGCCGGCTCGGCCAGCCGGCCATGCTGCCCAGCGGCCACTGCCTCGGCTGGGCGGTGGATGTGGAACTGGCCTGGTACGCCCGGTTCGGCGCGCGGGACGTGCTGGCCGAGATCCTGCTGGCCCGGCAGTCCGCCGGTGAACTGAACGTCATCGACGAGGGACCCGACTGGCACGTCTGCCTGGCCCCGACCGCCCGCACCCGGCTGCGCTCGGCGTACGAGGCCGAGATGGGGATCTGAACGGCCGGCCGGGCGACGGGCCGCCGCCGGGTCAGCCGGTGACCAGCAGGGCGAGCACCGCGGCGAGGGTGCCGAGCACCGCGACCACGGCGCTGGTCGCCACGAACCGGCGTAGCGGCACGGTCACCCCGGCGGCCCGGCACCGCTCGAACCACAGCAGGGTCGCCAGGGACGCCCACGGCACCGCCAGCGGCCCCACGTTGGTGCCGATCAGCAGCGCCAGCAGCCGGGTCCCGTCAGCGGGCGGGAGCACCGCCTCGCCGGCCAGGTAGGCGGGCAGGTTGTTGACCAGGTTGGCCAGCAGCGCCCCGGTGCCCCCGGCGCGCAGCGCCCCCGCCGTGCCACCGGCGTCCCCGAGCAGCACGGACACCAGGTCGTCCAGCCCGTGCCGGCCGAGGGTCTGCACCACCAGGAACAGGCCGGTCACGAAGACCAGCAGCCGCCAGGGCAGCAGCGCCGGGCGCAGGGTCCGCCGGGACCGGACCGCGAAGCCGGCCACCACCAGCCCGGCGGCGACGGCGGCGGCCACCCCGATCTCCACCCCGACCAGGATGCCGGCGACGAACAGCAGGCAGCCGGCGACCGCCGTGCCGAACAGCAGCCGGTCGGCCGGCCGGTGCGGCGGGGGAGGAGTGAACCGGTCGACGTCGCGCCGGCCCCGCCGCCAGTACCACAGCCACAACCCCGCCATGGTCACCCCGATCGCCGCGAGCTGCGGCAACGCCATCCGGGCCGCGTACGCCGCCGGGGCCAGCGTGATCCGGTCGGCGGCGAGCAGGTTGGTCAGGTTCGATACGGGCAGCAGCAGGCTTGCGGTGTTGGCCAGCCAGACGGTGGTCATCGCCAGCGGCCCCGGTGCGACGTTCAGCTTGCGGGCCAGCGCGATCATCACCGGGGTGAGCAGGACCGCGGTGGTGTCCAGGTTGAGGGCGATGGTGGTGAGCGAGGCGAACCCGACGCAGAGCAGGAACAGGCCGGCGAAGCTGCCCCGGGCGGTGATCGCCAGCCGGGTGGCCAGCACGTCGAACACCCCGGCGACGGCGGTCAGTTCGGCGAGCACCACCACCGCGCCGAGAAAGAGCAGCAGCGGCAGGATGCGGTGCAGGGTCGCCCCGGCGTCGGCCCGGGGGAGCAGGCCGGTGACCACCGCGCCGAGGCCCAGCAGGGCCAGCCCGATCGCCACCCGGTCCAGCGGGTGCAGCCGCGGCCTGCGGGGCCGCTCGGTCGGTACGGGCGGGGTCCCGCCGGCAGGTGTCACGGCGGATGATCCTCGCACAGCCGGCCCTGCTCCGACGCCGGTTGGCCGCAACTGCCCGCCCGGCGGCCCCGTACCGACCGGCCCGACATCGACGTGCGCGGTTACGGCCACGGTGGACATCCCGACACGGCTGCCCTAGCGTTCAGGAGATATGCGCAGGATGCTGCTGGGGGCCGGACTGGCCCTGTCGCTCGTCGCCACCGGCTGTGCCCAGGCCACCCCGACGGATCGGGCCACCCCGACGGAGTCGGCCCGGCCCGGTCCGGCGTCGGCGTCCGCGAGCCCGCCGCGAGCCTCCCGGCAGGACCCGGAGCAGGCCCGACGGACGCTGGACAGCCTGCGCAAGGTCGACGACCTGCCGCTCTACGAGATGACCTACGTCGGCGGCTACGACCCGACGGTGGGTACCGACGCCCGGCCGGATACCGGCCCGTTCGGCTGTTCCCTGTTCGCCGCCTCCGGTGACCCGGCCCGGCCGCTGTTCGCCCGCAACTTCGACTGGGACGCCAACCCGGCGATGGTGCTGCGTACCGATCCCCCCGAGGGGTACGCCTCGGTCTCCCTGGTCGACCTGTCCTACCTGGGGGTGGGCCCGGACCCGACCGGCGACCGCCGGCTGCTCGACGCGCCGCTGCTGCCCTTCGACGGGATGAACGAGCGGGGGCTGGCCGTCGGGCTGGCCGCCGACGACACCGCGACGGCGAAGCCGGTGCCGGGCCGGCCCACGGTCGGGTCGGTGCGCATCCTGCGGCTGGTGCTGGACCGGGCGGCCACGGTGGACGAGGCGGTGGCGATGTTCGGCCGGCACAACCTCGACTTCGACGGGGGGCCGCCGCTGCACTACCTGCTCGCCGACGCGGGCGGCCGGTCGGCGGTCGTCGAGTTCGTCGACGGGACGATGCGGGTGCAGCGGGGGCAGGGGCGGTGGCAGGCGCTGACCAACGTGCCGGTGGTCGACGTACCCGAGCAGCAGCGTCGCCGCGACCACCGCTACGGCGTCCTGGCGAAGGCGCTGGACGCGGCCGACGGCCGGGTGGACCCGGCGGCGGCGCTGCGCCTGCTGGACCAGGTCCGGCAGGGGCACACCCGCTGGTCGGTGACGTACGGGCTGCGCGACGGCGAGGTCCGGCTGGTCACCGTGGCCGGCGGCGGGCAGGAACGCCGCTACCGGTTGCCGATCCGCTGACCCCTCGCACGACGCACGGCCCGGCCCCCCGACGCACGGGGGCCGGGCCGTCGCCGTTCGGGGACTACCAGCTCAGGTAGCCGGCCTGGGTCTGCGCGTTCAGCTCGGGCACCCGGACGAGGTCGGCCGTCCAGGTCCGCCAGTCGTTGAGCTTGAGCACGTCCAGGCCCTTCTGGATGTCGCTGGAGTAGATGTGCCCGTTGTAGTAGTACGTCGACCAGGCGCCGCCGGTGGTGAGCTGGGTGTCCGACAGCGGCCCGCGCTCCCAGAAGCCGATCTCCTTCGGGCGGGTCGAGTCGGTGAAGTCCCAGACCGACACCCCGCCCTGGTACCAGGCCTGCACCATGATGTCCTTGCCGAGGACGGGGATCAGCGAGCCGTTGTGGGCCACGCAGTTCTCGGTGTCGGCGTTGGTCCGGGGGATCTTGTAGTAGCTGCGGAAGACCATCGTGCGGGCGTCGCCCCGGCCGGTGACGTCGTAGACGGCGTCCGCGCCCCGGTTCGGGCCGACGACCTCGTTGCAGGTGGCCGCGCCGCCGCCGCCGAGTTCGTCGGTGAACACCACCTTGGTTCCGGCGTTGTTGAACGTCGCCGAGTGCCAGAACGCGAAGTTGACCGTGTCCCGCACCCGGTTGATCACCCGGGGCGCCTCCCGGTTGCGGATGTCCAGCAGGACGCCGTCACCCATGCACGCGCCGGCGGCCAGGTCCTTGGCCGGGTAGGCGGTGATGTCGTGGCAGCCGGTGGTGGCCGAGGTCTGGCCCGGGATGCCCTCGTAGCCGCCGTCGGGGAAGAGGTTCGGGGTGGCCACCACGGCCGCCTCGGTGGGCTTGTGCACCGGCACCCTGACGATCGAGATCGAGTCGTGCGGCGGCTGGCAGTCGGGGAAGTCCGCCCGGGGGCTGTAGGACGACACGTACAGGTAGACCGTCCTGCGGTCCTTGCCCGGGACGAGGGTGTGGGTGTGCGAGCCGCAGGCGGTCTCCACCGACTTGACGTAGCGCGGGTTGGCCTTGTCGCTGATGTCGAAGACCTTGATGCCCTCCCAGGACTCCTTCACCGAGGCGGGCTGCGACGCGCTGGCGCAGGAGTCGTCGGTGCGCGACGAGTCGGTGGAGAGGAAGAGCAGGTCGCCGTAGACTGAGATGTCGTTCTGCGAGCCGGGGCAGAGCACCTGCGACACGATCTTCGGGGCGCTGGGTCGGCCGATGTCGTAGATGACGAAGCCGTTGTAGTTGCCGACGAAGGCGTACCGGCCCTGGAAGGCCATGTCGGTGCCGAGCGCGCTGGTGGTGTCGAACGGCGCCTGCTTGGGCAGGTTGGCGACCTGACGCAGGTTGGGGCTGCTGGAGATCTCGTCGACGGCGAGGCCGGGGGCCGCCGGCGTCCCGCCCCGGGTCGCGGTGGCCGGTGCGGCGTTGCCCGCCGGGCTGGTGGCGACGCTCGCCACCAGCAGGCCGGCGGCGACCACGCTGACGATCTTCAACTGCCGTGCTCGGGGCAGGGTGAACCTGATCATCGGCGGAACCCTTCGAAAGGGGACGATGCGTGTCAGGCACCTTACCTGGCAGTGATGAGAGTTGATGTGAGCTGCATCACGTCTATCGGTGGCAGTGAATGGATACGATCGCGGCGACCTCGACCGGAGGGGGAGTCGCATGACCGGCCGACGTGGGCGCATCCTGCTCGCCGTCACAGTCGCCGCCGCCGTCGCGGTGCCGGTCGGGCTGGCCCTGCGCCCCGACGGACCGCCGACCCCGACGGCGTCCGCCCCCACGGCGACGCCGACCACGACCGGGTCGCCCGACACCCCCGGGGTGATCGTGCCCGGCCGGCCGGGGGAGCCCGCCGTGACCCGGCCCGCGCAGGAGGTCCGCGCCCCCGGCACACCCCGGTACAACACCCCCGACGTCTGGTTCGTGCGGATGATGATCCCGCACCACCAACAGGCCCTCCAGATGGCCGAGCTGGCCCCCGACCGGGCCGCCAGCGCCCAGGTCAAGGCGATCGCCGCCCGGATCAGAGGCACCCAGGGGCCGGAACTCGGCCTGCTGCGCGGCTGGCTCGACGCCCGGGGCCTCGCCGCCGGGGAACCCGGCCACGACCACGGCCGGATGCCGGGCATGCAGTCCCCCGAGGCGCTCCGGCAGCTCGACGCCGCCCGGGGAGCCGCCTTCGACCGGCTCTTCGTCCAGCTGATGACCGCCCACCACACCGGCGCGGTGACCATGGCCACCGAGCTCCTCTCCGCCGGCGCCGACCAGCAGCTCAACGAGTTCGCCAACGCGGTGGCGACCGAACAGACCGTGGAGATCGCCCGACTCCGCGCGCTGCTCTGAACCCCGGTCGGCCGACGGACCCGCAGCCACCCCGCGCGGGGCACTACGCTCGGTCACCGTGAGCCGTACCCTGTTCGGTCGCCCGCTGCGCGGCGTCGCCTTCGACGTCGGCGTCAGCGTGCTGGTGGTGCTCTTCACCCTGGTCACGGCGGCGGCCCAGCCCGGCCTGTCGGCCCAACCAGGTGGCTGGCCGTCCGCGCTGGTCGGCCTGGGCATGGCGGTGGCCCTGCTGTTCCGGCGCGGCCACCCCTCACTGGTCGCGGCGGTCGTCGCCGCACTGGCGTTGGTCCAGGTGGTCGCGGGCTGGGGGCCGCTGGCCTACGACATCGCCGTGCTCATCGCCCTCTACAGCGTGGTCAAGTACGCCGACCGGCTGCGCGACGGCGTGCTGGCCGGCGCCGTCGCCGCCGTCGGGGTGCTGCTGGCCGCCTCGCAGGCCCGGACCGCCGTCGCCTGGTGGGGCCCGGCGATCTACTTCGGCCTGATCACCGGCGGGGTGTGGCTGGCCGCGCTGAACGTCCGCACCCGTCGTCTCTACGTGCTCAGCCTCGAGGAGCGGGCCGCCACCCTGGAACGGGAACGGGAGGCCGAGGCGCGCGCCGCGGTGGTCGGGGAACGCGCCCGGATCGCCCGCGAGCTGCACGACGTGGTGGCCCACAGCATGGCGGTGATGATCGTCCAGGCCGACGGGGCCCGGCTGATGTTCGACCGGGACCCGGACACCGCCCGGCACGCGGTCAAGGTGGTGGCCGACACCGGCCGGCAGGCCCTGGAGGAGATGCGCCGGCTCGTCGACGTGCTGCGCGAGCCCGACCCGCCGGAGACGACGACCGGCCCCGGCGCGGACACCGCCGGCACCGAACCGGAACGCCGCCGCGCCACCGTCGCCGAACTGCCCGCCCTGGTGGGCCGGTTCCGCGACGCCGGCCTGCGGGTCGGGTACCGGGCCGGGGACGTGCCGGCCGCCCTGCCACCCGGGCTCGACCTGACCGTCTACCGGGTGGTGCAGGAGGCCCTGACCAACACCCTCAAACACGCCGGGGTCGGCGCGCACGCCACGGTCGTGCTCGGCGTCGACGACGGGCTGGTGGTCCGGGTGACCGACGACGGGCGCGGCCGCCCGCCGGCCCGGCCGGCCCCCTCCGGCGGGCACGGCCTGGTCGGCATGCGCGAGCGGGTCGGCGTGTACGACGGCCGACTCACCGCCGGCCCCCGAACCGGTGGCGGGTGGCAGGTCGAGGTACGGCTGCCGCTACCGTCGACCCCGGAGGCGGAGGTGATCGCGGCATGACCGTACGAGTGGTGATCGTGGACGACCAGGCGCTGGTCCGGGCCGGCTTCCGGATGGTGCTGGACTCCCAACCCGACCTGGCCGTCGTCGGCGAGGCGATCGACGGGGCGGACGCGCTGCGGGTGCTGGCCGGGGTCGAGGCCGACGTGGTGGTGATGGACCTGCGGATGCCGACCATGGACGGGGTGGAGGCGACCCGCCGGATCTGCGCCGCCTCCACCGACGGCCGGCCCCGGGTGCTGGTGCTCACCACGTTCGACACCGAGGCGGACGCGTTCGCCGCGCTGCGCGCCGGGGCCAGCGGGTTCCTGCTCAAGAACGTGCCGCCGGAGGAGCTGCTGGCCGCGATCCGGGTGGTCGCCGAGGGGGACTCGGTGGTCGCCCCGTCGATCACCCGCCGGCTGCTCGACCGGTTCGCCGACCGGCTCGGCCCGGCACCCGCGCAGGACCCGCGACTGGCGCAGCTCACCGACCGGGAACGGGAGATCCTGCTGCTCGTCGCGCAGGGGCTGGCCAACGCCGAGATCGCCGCCCGGGTGCACGTCGCCGAGGCGACCGTGAAGACCCACGTGGGGCGGATCCTGGCCAAGCTCCAGCTCCGCGACCGGGTCCAGGTGGTGGTCCTGGCGTACGAGAGCGGCCTGGTCACCCCGGGCGGCTGAACCCGGGTACGACCTGGGTCGTACGGGTCACCCCGGTCGGGGTCGACCTGCGGCGCAGCCGCGTCGCGCGTGCGGGTGGACGCGGGCCGCCGGGGCGCTGCCTAGCGTCGGAGGGGACCAGTGCCACGCCGACCGGGAGTCCCCATGTCCGTCCGTACCGCGCCCCGCCCGCCCGCCGAAGGCGGCAAACCCGCAGGTCCCCGGGCCGGGCGTCGCCGGTGGGGGCGGTGACCGGGATGTGGCGGTTGACCCTGCGCACGCTGCGCGCCGACGCGCTGCGCCTGCTGCTCTCCTCGGTGGCGATCGTGCTCGGTGTCGCCTTCGTCGCCGGCACGCTGATGCTCACCGACGGCATGCAGGCCGGGGCGTACGAGCGGGCCGGCGCCTTCGACAGGCACACCGACCTGGGCGTCTACGCCGACCGGACCACCCTGCCACCGTCCCTGGTCGACCGGGTGCGCACGGTCGACGGGGTGGCCGAGGCCGCCGGGGAGCTGACCGCCCTCGTCGGGGTGGTCGGCGTCGACGGCCGGCCGGTGCTCGGCGTCGGGTTGCTCGCCGCGATCCCCACCGGACCCGCGTTGCGTTCCTACGACGTGGTCGCCGGCCGGCTGCCCGACCGTCCCGGCGAGGTGGTCCTCGACGCGCCCACGGTCGCCGCGCAGGGGTTCACGCTCGGCGGCCCGGTCGGCGTCGGCGGCGCAACCGGCGCGGCCCGCCCGTACACCCTGGTCGGCACCGTCGACGTGGCCGCAACCACGCGCGACGTCGGCGGACCGTTCGTCGGGCTGGTCGGCGCGGACGCGCTGACCGTCAGCGGGAAACCCGGCTACGACCGGATCATGGTGGCCGCCGCTGCGGGGACGGCCGGGCCGGCCCTGGCCGACCGGGTGGCCGCCGTGGTCGGCGGGGACGCCACGGTGAAGTCCCGGCAGCGCATCCTCGACGAGGCCGTCGAGGACGGCGTGCGCGACCTCGACCAGTTCCGCCTGGTGCTGCTCGTCTTCGCCGGGGTGGCGGTGGTGGTCGCGGGGTTCGTCATCGCCAACACCTTCGCCATCGTGCTCGCCCAGCGGACCCGGCGGACCGCGCTGCTGCGGCTGGTGGGGGCCCGTCGGGGCCAGGTCTTCCGGGCCGCCGCGCTGGAGGCGGCGGCGCTCGGGCTGGCCGGCTCGGCCCTCGGGGTCGCGCTCGGGGTCGGGCTGGCCGCCGGGGCGGCGGCCCTGGTCCCCCGGCTCGATCTGCCGCTTCCCGCCGCCGGCCTGACGGTGACCGCCCGGACCGTCGGGATCAGCCTGCTGCTCGGCATCCTGGTCACCGTCGGGTCCGCGTTGCTGCCCGCCTGGCAGGGCACCCGGGTGCCGCCGGTCGCCGCCCTCGCCGACGCCGCCGGGCACCCGGCCCGGGGCGCCGGGCGGGTCCGGCTGACCCTCGGCGCGCTGGTCGGCGTCGCCGGCATCGCCGCGCTGGCCGGGGCCGCCGCCGTCGGGCAGATCGTCCTGGTCGCCATGGGTGGGGTGCTGTCCTTCTTCGGGATGGTCATGTTCGGTCCGCTGCTGGTGCCGGTGCTGGTCCGGTTGCTCGGCCGGCCGCTGCGGCCGGTGTTCGGGGCCACCGCCGCGCTCGCCGTGGCCAACGCGGCCCGCAACCCGCGCCGGGTGTCGGCGACCGCCACCGCCCTGGTGATCGGCATCGGGTTGGTCTCGGCGTTCGTGGTCGGCGCCGGCAGCGTCAAGGTGGGCATCGAGCGTGCGGTCGACGCCCGTATCGGCGTCGACTTCGTGGTCACCGGTGTCGGTGTCGAGCTGCCCGCCCCGCTCGCCGGGGAACTGGCCGCCCGACCCGAGGTGGGGGTGGTGCACGAGCACCGCAGCCGGGTCGTCGACGGCGTCGAGCTGCGGTCGGCGCACCCGGCGCTGGCCCGGCGTACCCTCGACGCGGTCGACGCCGGAAACGTCGCGGACCTGGGGCCCGGATCGGTGCTGGTGCACCGCGAACTGGCCGCCGCCCGGGGCTGGCGGGTGGGGTCGACGGTCGCCGTCGCCGGGCGTCCGTTCCGGGTGGCCGCCGTGGTCACCGCCGACGGCCCGACGTCGCAGGGGGTGCCCGCCGGGCACGTGGTCGACCTGGCCGACAGCGACTTCACCGCGCTCTACCCCGACGAACGCGGCCAGCTGGCCGAGGTCGAGCCGGCCGACGGGGTGTCCGCCGCGCAGGCCCGCGCCGCCGTCGAGACGGTGCTCGCCCGGTACCCGACGGTGAACCTGCTGGACCAGGCGGCCTACAAGAAGATGCTCACCGGCACGGTGGACATGCTGCTCGCCTTCGTCACCGCGCTGCTCGGTCTGGCCGTGGTGATCGCCCTGGTCGGCGTCGCGAACACGCTCAGCCTCGCGGTGGTGGAACGGACCCGGGAGAACGCCGTGCTGCGTGCCGTGGGGTTGTCCCGGGGGCGAATGCACCTGCTGCTGGCCATCGAGGCGGTGCTGACCGCCCTGGTCGGCGCGCTGCTGGGCACCGCGCTGGGGGTGGCGGTCAGCGCCGGCACGGTGGCCTTCGTAGCCCGGCTAGGTGGCGGTTTCACGCTGGTGCTGCCCTGGGGACGGCTCGGACTGACCCTTGCCGTGGCGGTGTTGGCCGCGCTGGCCGCCTCGGTGCTGCCGGCCCGGCGTGCCCTGGCCCGCCCGGTGGTCGAGGCGCTCGGCGAGCAGTGACCCCGGCCGTCGCCCCGCCGTCCGGCGGGGCGACGGTCAGAGCCGCTCCACCATCGCGCCCCGGCACCGGTCCCGGGTGTCGAAGACGTACCGGGCGTGCCGGGTGACCAGGTCGTAGTCGAAGCTGTCGTGGTCGGTGACCAGGACCACCGCGTCGGCCGCCGCGACCTCCCGCGCGGTCAGGTCGACCACCACCACCCCGCCGGGGATGTGCTGCGGCTCGGCGTACGGCTCCACCGCGTGCACGTCCGCGCCGAGCGCCTGCAACCGGCGGGCCACGTCGACCGCCGGCGAGTCGCGCATGTCACCGGTGTTCTTCTTGTACGCCAACCCGAGCAGCAGCAGCCGCGCCCCGTTGACCGGCCGGCCGATCCGGTTCAACCCGGCCATCACCCGCTGGGCCACGTGCTCGGGCATCTGGTGGTTGATGTCGTCGGCCAGCTCGATGAACCGGAACGGCCGGCCCAGGGTGCGCTTGACCTGCCACGACAGGTAACACGGGTCGATCGGCAGGCAGTGCCCGCCGACCCCCGGGCCGGGCCGGAACGGCATGAACCCGAACGGCTTGGACGAGGCGGCCTCGATGGCCTGCCAGGCGTCGATGCCGAGCTGGTGGGAGGCCATCGCCAGCTCGTTGATCAGCGCGATGTTGACCTGACGGAAGGTGTTCTCGATCAGCTTGGTCAGCTCGGCCACCCGGGTGGAGTCCACCGGCACGGTCCGCTCGACCAGCCGCCGGTAGAAGCCGTCCACCCGCTCCAGCGACGCCGCGTCCACCCCGGACACCACCTTCGGGGTGTTCTCCAACCGCCACGTCGGGTTGCCCGGGTCGATCCGCTCCGGGCTGTAACCGAGGTGGAAGTCACCCGGGCTGCGCAGCCCGCTCGCCGCCTCCAGCAGCGGCCGGAGCAGGTCCTCGGTGGTCCCCGGGTAGGTGGTCGACTCCAGCACCACCGTGCAGCCGCGCCGCACGTACGGGCCGACGGCGGTACCGGCCTGCTCGACGAAACTCAGGTCGGGGACCCCGTCGCGCAGCGGGGTGGGCACGGTGATCACGCAGATGTCGAAGCCCTCGGCGTCCGGGTACTCGGTGCTCGGCCGGTACCGTCCGCTGGCCAGGGCCCGGCCCAGCCGGTCGGCCGGGATGTCCTCGACGAAGGACTCGCCGCAGGCCAGCCGCTTGACCCGGTCGGCGTCGACGTCCAACCCGACCACGTCCAGCCCGGCCTCGACGGCGCGCATGGCCAGCGGCAGTCCGACGTATCCCTGACCGATGACGACCAGCTTCTGTGCGTTCATCCGGGCTCCCTGCAAGCGTGTCCTTGCAGGGAGCCTAGATGGCGATATAGCGATCTACGTCCGTTTTGGTATTCCTGGGGTCGGTGGTGTTCCCGGTGCCGGGCGACGACCGGTCAGGTGCCGGCCGGTGGCGGGTTGTTGCCGCCCCCGCCACCCGCCTCGGTCGTGGTCGCCGTCGGCTCGCCCTGGGTCGGCCCGGTGGTGGGCGTACCCGTCGGGGCGGGCTCGCTGGTGGCCGGCGCCGTCGGGGTGGGTGGCGCGGAGTTCGTCGGCGGCGTCGAGGGTGAGCCGTTCGGCAGCGGCGTCGGACTGACCGAGACCGACGGCGACGGCTTCTCGTACTGGTTGGTCGGCCGGGGCGGACGCGACGACTCGTCGGAGCCGGTCTCCTCGACCACCGCCGGGATCTCGGAGCGGTCGGTGGGGGCCACCGCCGGGCCCGTGCTGCGGATGTTGGGCACGCCGCTGTCGAGCGACTTCGAGGCGCCCAACGCGGCACCGAGCGCGGTCAGGGCCACCAGCACCGCGGCCAGCGCGCCGACCAGGGAACCCCGGCGGCCCCGCCGCGACCCCGAGCCGACCACCGTCGTCGACGTTCCCGCCGGGTCGACCCGCACGCCGTCGGCCCGGGACGGGTGGCGCAGCGGCGGCGTCACCAGGGCGGTGGCGGCGGTGTCGTCACCGGCGGCGGCGCGGGCGGCGGTGGCCATCTCGGCGCCGGTGGCGAAGCGGTCCGCCGGGTCCTTCTCCAGCGCCCGCGCCACCAGGGCCCGGACCGCCACCGGAATGTCGGCGGGCAGCTCCGGCGGCTCGTCGTCCAGATGCCGCACGGCCACCTGGAGCGGGTTGTCCCCGGTGAACGGTGGCTGCCCGGTCAGGCAGCAGTACGCCACCGCGCCGAGGGCGTAGATGTCGGTGGCGGCCGACACGGGCCGGCCGGACGCCTGCTCGGGCGCCATGTAGAGGGCGGTGCCCGGCACCGCGTTCGCACTGGTGATGCTCGTCACATTGGTGGAGCGGGCGACGCCGAAGTCGACCAGCACCACCGTGCCGTCCTCCTGCACCAGCAGGTTGCTCGGCTTGACGTCGCGGTGCACGATGCCGCCGGCGTGCGCGGCGTGCAGGGCCTGGGCGGCCTGTGCCACGACCGACATCGTCTCGTCCACGTCCAGGTGGCCGGCGGACTCGATCCGCCGCGACAGCGGTTCGCCCTCGACGAACTCCATGACCAGGTAGTCGGCCCGGCCGCCGTCGTCGAGCCGGTCCTCACCGCAGTCGAAGACCTGCACGATGCCGGGGTGGCGCAGCGCCGCCATGATCCGCGCCTCGGCGCGGAACCGGGCGATGAAGTCGGGATCCGAGACGAGCGCCGGCAGCAGCACCTTCACCGCGACCTGGCGACCGAGAACCAGGTCGGTGGCCCGCCACACATCGCCCATGCCGCCGGTGGCGACACGTTCGTCCAGGCGGTAGCGACCGCTGAGCACGACCTCGGATGACAACACCCCCATACCGTACCCAGGGTCCTCCCGTCCGGCAGACGCCGATATCCCTTCGGAGTTTTCGTGGGACCACCTGTCCAGGTCCCGGCGGGGGGCCGGCCTGACGGTCGGTAACCGGTGGCTGTCGCGGGGTCACCGACGGTGCGCCGTGGCCTCGTGGTCGGGACGGAGAACGTCGCGGCTAAGCGTCCGGAGGGTGATCGGTGTTACTCCGACGCGCCGCCAGCGAGATTGATCTATCTCACCTTTTCCGCCCCGTTGACCGCTTGCCTGCGCCCTGCTCCGGCTCCTAGTGTTGCCCCCCTCTGGCCCGTCCCGGTGCCGGTACCGCGCCCAGACCCGACGCCGTACTCTCCCGGCGGCGTACCAGACGGGTCACCCGACCTCCGGCGTCGGGTGCGAGCGGGGCAGCGGGGGGGCTGAAGGTGCGCGAAGGGGTCCGCTGGTCGGGCCGGGGCGGCGGTGTGTCCGCCGGCTGCCGGCCCGGGTCGGTCGACGGGGCGGCCCGGCGGTGACCGATGACCTGACCGGGGCCGTCGCGGCGGCGCAGGCCGGCGACGAGGAGTCGTTCCGCGTCCTGTACCGCAGCCTCCAGCCGGGCCTGCTGCGCTACCTCACCGCGCTCGTCGGTCCGGACGCCGAGGACGTGGCCTCCGAGACCTGGTTGCAGATCGCCCGGGACCTGTCCCGCTTCACCGGCGGCGAGTTCCGCGCCTGGGCGGTGACGATCGCCCGGAACCGGGCCATGGACCACCTGCGTCGCCAGCGTCGCCGCCCGTCCCTGCCGGTTCCCGTCCAGGACCTCAGCGACCTCGCCGGTGACGCCGACACCGCCGAACGGGCCGGCGAGACGATCGGCACCGAGTCCGCGCTGGCGTTGATCTCCACCCTGCCGCCCCGGGAGGCCGAGGCGGTGCTGCTGCGGGCGGTGATGGGACTGGACGCGGAGACCGCCGGTCGGGTGCTCGGCCGGCGGCCGGGTGCGGTCCGCACGGCCGCGCACCGGGGGCTGCGACGGCTGGCGGCGATGCTGGAACGCGGGGACGCCCCCCGGTCGTCCGACGACGAGCGGGTCGCCCCGCCCCGCCCCCGGCCGACGCCGCACGCGTCGCGGGCCGAGGCGGCGGACGGCTGACATGAGGGGAGACTGGATGAACCTCCGCCGGTCGGCCCGCTCCGGTCGGCCGGTGAGCCGGGCCGAGGCCGAGCGGCTGCTCGATTCGACCGGGCCAGGGACCGTGCCGTCCACCGACGATCCGCTCACCCGGTTGCTGGCCGCGGCCGCCGCACCGGCCCGGGTCGACGAGCTCGCCGGTGAGCAGGCGGCACTGGCGGCGTTCCGGGCCGCCCGGGGCGCGGCGGCACCCGGGCCCGCCCCGGCCGTCCGGCGGCGTCCCCGGCTGTCCACCGGTGTGGTGGCCTGGATCGCCGCGCTGGCCGCCACCGCCACCGCCGGGGTCGCCTTCGCTGCGGCGGCCCTCGACCGTCCCGCCGAGCGGACACCCGGACCTGTCCCGTCCGCCACCGCCACCGCCACCGCCACGGCCACCGGTGCCGACACCGACCGGCCGTCGCCGTACCGGTCCGAACCGCAGCGGCAGAGCCCGTCGCGGCGGCCCGGCGGCACCGTGCCCGGTGGTGGCCCCTCGGCGCCGCCCGCGCCGCCCGGCCACAGCGGGCCGGCGAACACCGGCAAACTGGTCGGGCAGTGCCGGGCCTACCTGGCCATGCCGCCCCCGCAGCGGGCGAAGGCGTTGACCAGGCCCGGGTACGCCGACCTGGTGGCCGCCGCGGGCGGAGCCGACCGGGTGGAGGCGTACTGCCGCACCCTGGTTCCGCAGCGCCCGCCGGCCAAGCCGTCCGATGCCACAGGTGGTCCGGCCAGCCCCGGCGGGGGGCCCGGCCCCAGGAACTAGTCGAAAAGGCTTCACAATTATTTCTTCCCGTCGGGTCTGCGGGATCGGTCCCCGGGACAGAAGATGGAGGACGGGACGGCCCCTGTCGGCCGTGCCCGCCGGCCGGCATGGTCGGACCCTTCGTCGGGAGGAAACCGTCTCGTGGTGACGTCGCCCGGGCTGGACCGGTCGACCGTGCTCGGCGAGGTCGCCGGGGCGGCCGGGCACCTGGCCCGCATCTGCTTCAAGACCGGCCCACCCACCCTCACCGGCGTCGAACTGGAATGGACCGTCCACGACGTCGCCGACCCCGCCCGGCCACTGGACCGGGCGCGGCTCCGAGCGGCACTCGGGCCACACAGCCCCTCCACCCTGGACGACACCAGCCCGGCCCGCCCCCTGCGGCACGGCAGCGCCGTGACCGTCGAGCCGGGCGGTCAGGTGGAGTTGTCCACCGCGCCGCGATCCTCGGTCGCCGCGCTCGTCTCGGCCACCCAGGCCGACATCGACGAACTTGACGCCCTGCTCGCCCGTGCCGGCCTGGTGCGCGGGCAGACCGGCATCGACCCGTGGCGTGACCCCCGCCCGGTGGTCGACACCCCGCGCTACCGCGCCATGCGCTGCGTCTTCGACCGGCGCGGCCCGGCCGGGCAGACCATGATGTACAGCACCGCCGGCCTCCAGGTCTGCCTCGACGTCGGCCCGGCCGCCGGCCTGGCCGAGCGCTGGGCGGCGGTGCACGCGGTCGGGCCACCACTGGTGGCGGCCTTCGCCACCGCCGACCGGCACGCCGGGCGGCCCACCGGCTGGGCGTCCGCCCGGATGGCCGCCTGGCTGGACATCGACCCGGCCCGCACCGGTCCGGTCTGGTCGGCGCACCAGCCGGACCGGGACCCGGTCGCCGCCTGGACGCAGTACGTCCTCGCCGCGCCCCTGCTCTGTCTGCGTCACGACGGCCCGGACTGGACACCCCCGCGCGGGGTCACGTTCGCCGACTGGATAGCCGGGGCACTGCCCGACCCACCCACCACCGACGACCTGGAATACCACGTCAGCACCCTCTTCCCACCGGTACGCCCGCGCGGCTACCTGGAGGTCCGCTACCTCGACGCCCAACCCGGCCGGGACTGGACGCTCCCACTGGTCGTGCTGACCGCGCTGCTGGGCGACGAGCGGACGGTCCGGGCGGCCCGGACGATCGCCGCGCCGGTGGCCGACCGCTGGCGCACCGCCGCCCGGTACGGGCTGGCCGACCCGGCCCTGGCCACGGCGGCCGTGGCCCTGCTCGACCTGGCCCGGGAGATGCTGCCGACGCTCGACCTGCCGACCGACACCCACGACGAGATCGACCGCGGGATCCGCCGACGGATCGCCGCAGCGCAGAGGGGAGACCGGTGACCACCACCGAGCAACCGGGCGCGCAGCCCGAGGCGTTGCGCAGCCGGATCGCCGCCGAACTGGCCCGGACCCGGGCCCGCACCGACGCGTTGACCAGCGCGGTCGACGACGACGACCTGGTCCGGCAGCACTCGACACTGATGTCCCCGCTGGTCTGGGACCTTGCCCACGTGGGCAACCAGGAGGAACTGTGGCTGGTCCGGGACGTCGGTGGGCGGGAGCCGGTGCGGCGCGACATCGACGACCTGTACGACGCGTTCAAACAGCCCCGTAAGGACCGCCCCTCCCTGCCGCTGCTGCCCCCGACCGAGGCGCGGGCCTATGTGGCGACCGTGCGGGACAAGGTGCACGACCTGCTCGACGGGGTCCGGTTCTCCGAGCGGCCGCTGGTCGCCGACGGCTTCGTCTTCGGCATGATCGTGCAGCACGAGCAGCAGCACGACGAGACCATGCTCGCCACCCACCAGCTACGCTCCGGGCCGCCGGTGCTCGACGCGCCTCCACCCCCCGAGCCCCGGGCCCGGGTCGCCGCCGAGGTGCTGGTGCCGGCGGGGCCGTTCACCATGGGCACCTCGACCGATCCGTGGGCGCTGGACAACGAACGCCCGGCGCACACCGTCGACCTGCCCGCGTACGTCATCGACGCCGCGCCGGTCACCAACGGCGCGTACCGGGAGTTCCTCGCCGACGGCGGGTACGACGACCCGCGCTGGTGGAGCGCGGCCGGCTGGCGGCACCGCACCGAGGCCGGGCTGACCGCGCCGATGCACTGGCGACGCGACGGCGACGGCTGGGCGTACCAGCGGTTCGGCCGGTGGGCGCCGGTACGCGACGACGAGCCGGTGGTACACGTCTGCTGGCACGAGGCGCAGGCGTACGCGCGGTGGGCCGGCAAACGGCTGCCGACCGAGGCGGAGTGGGAGAAGGCGGCCCGTTGGGACCCGGCGACCGGGCGCTCCCGGCGCTGGCCGTGGGGCGACGACGAGCCGACCGCCGAGCACGCCAACCTGGGACAGCGGCACCTGTGGCCGGCACCGGTCGGGGCCTATCCGGCGGGCGCCTCGCCGCTCGGCGTGCACCAGCTCATCGGCGACGTCTGGGAGTGGACGGCGAGCCCCTTCCACGGGCATCCCGGCTTCGCCGTCTTCCCCTACCGGGAGTATTCGGAGGTGTTCTTCGGCGGCGACTACCGGGTGCTGCGTGGCGGCTCGTTCGGCACCGATCGGGCGGCCTGCCGGGGCACCTTCCGCAACTGGGACCACCCGATCCGGCGGCAGATCTTCAGCGGCTTCCGCTGCGCCCGTGACGCCCGGCCCGAGGAGGCCCACGGGTGAGAGGCGGTGTCGCCTGATGTGCCGGCACCTGGCGTACCTCGGCCCCCCGGTGACCCTGCGGTCGCTGCTGTACGACCCGCCGCACTCGCTGGTCCGGCAGTCCTGGGCCCCCCGGGACATGCGCGGCGGCGGCACGGTCAACGTCGACGGCTTCGGCGTCGGCTGGTACCCCGGCACGGGCGGGGACGACGGTCGCGGCGGGGCCCCGGTGCGGTACCGCCGGGCCGGCCCGATCTGGTCCGACCCGACGCTGCCCGAGCTGGCCGCGGTGACCTGCTCCGGCGCGGTGCTGGCGGCGGTGCGTTCCGGCACGGTCGGCATGCCGGTGCAGGAGAGCGCCGCCGCGCCGTTCGCCGGGGGGCGGTGGTTGTTCAGCCACAACGGGGTGGTGCGTGGCTGGCCGGACTCGGTGGTCGGACCGGCCGGCGGCCTGCCGGTGCGGGACCTGCTCACCCTCGACGCGCCGACCGACTCGGCGCTGCTGTGGGCGCTGGTCCGGCACCGGCTACGGGCCGGCGCGTCGCCGACCGAGGCGGTCACCGCGACCGTCCGGGAGGTCGCCGCCGCGGCCCCGGGGTCACGGCTGAACCTGCTGCTCACCGACGGCGTGTCGGTGGTGGCGAGCGTGTGGGGGCACGCGTTGTGGGTGCGCGCCGACGACGGTACGGCGCTGCTGGCCTCCGAGCCGGTGGACGACGCGCCCGGCTGGCGGGAGGTGCCCGACCGGCGGTGGGTCCGGGCGGGACCGGACGGCGTGCAGGTCGGCGAGCTGGATTGACCGGACGGAACAGGAGGTTTTCGGTGCAGGAGAGGACGACATGAGCGCGGAACCGCTGGAGATCTACCTGGAGGAGCGGGACCTCGACCGGGCGCTGCGGTCCGACGTGCGGACCGGGCTGGCTGCCGACCCCAAGTGGCTGCCCCCGAAGTGGTTCTACGACGCCCGGGGCAGCGAGTTGTTCGAGGAGATCACCCGGCTGCCGGAGTACTACCCGACCCGGGCGGAACGGGCGGTGCTGGCCGAACGGGCGCCCGACATCGCGGCGGCGACCGGGGCGAAGACCCTGATCGAGTTGGGCTCCGGTTCGTCGGAGAAGACCCGGCTGTTGTTGGACGCCTTCACCCGGCACGGCGGGCTGGGCACCTTCGTGCCGCTGGACGTGTCGGTGAGCGCGCTGCGGCAGTCCACCGTGCAGATCGCCACGGACTATCCGGCGCTGCGGGTGCGCGGCATCGTCGGGGACTTCACCCGGCAACTGGACCGCCTGCCGACCGGTGGTCGTCGGTTGGTGGTCTTCCTGGGCGGCACCATCGGCAACCTGGTGCCGGCCGAGCGGGCCGACTTCCTGGCCGCCATGCGCGCCGCCCTGGAGCCGGGCGACCACCTGCTCGTCGGCACCGACCTGGTCAAGGACCCGGCGGTGATCGTGCCGGCGTACGACGACGCGGCCGGGGTCACCGCCGAGTTCAACCGCAACGTGCTGCGGGTGATCAACCGGGAGCTCGACGCCGACTTCGACCCGGACGCGTTCGCCCACGTCGCCCACTGGGACCCGGCGCAGGAGTGGATCGAGATGCGGCTGCGGGCCCGACGCCCGATGCGGATCCGCGTCGACGCGCTCGACCTGACCGTCGGGTTCGCCGCCGACGAGGAGCTGCGTACGGAGGTGTCGGCGAAGTTCCGGCCGGCGGGGATCGGCGCGGAGCTGACGGCGGCCGGATTCCTGCCGACGGAGTTCTGGACCGACCCGGACGGCCTGTTCGGGGTCACCCTGGCCCGCGTCGCCTGACCGCCGACCGGGCCGGCCCGGTGCGTCGGGGCGTCGACGGGCACCCTCCGGGGTGACCTGGCGCACCCGGCGCACCGGCCGGTCGGGCCGTTCGGTTAGGCTGGCAGGCGCGAAGGGGAGTAGCCCCCAATGTCGTGGTCGACACACTGGTGCGTTCCGCACCCGGCCACGCGGCCCCACCAGCGGTGGGGCGGGCGAGACCTTCGACTCTGGCTGTCAACACAGCCGGGTCGAGGTCGCCCCGTCACCTCCTCCCGGCCTGATCGGGAAGGTTCCTCATGGACGGTTTCCTCGTCGCGCTGGTCGTCAGCTTCGGCGTCATCTTCGTCGCCGAGCTGGGGGACAAGTCCCAGCTCATGGCGCTCACGTTCGCCACCCGGTTCAAGACGGTCCCGGTGCTGATCGGCATCACCGTCGCCACCGCGATCGTGCACCTGGCCTCGGTGGCGATCGGGGTCGGCCTGAACGCGGCGCTGCCCACCGGGTGGATCTCGCTGGTCGCCGGCCTGGCGTTCCTCGGCTTCGGCGTCTGGACGCTGCGCGGCGACAAGCTCACCGAGGAGGAGAAGCGCAAGGCGGAGAAGACCGGCAAGTCCGCCATCTTCGCCGTCGGTGTCGCGTTCTTCCTGGCCGAGCTGGGCGACAAGACGATGCTCGCCACCATCACCCTGGCCACCAAGTACGGCTGGTTCGGCACCTGGCTCGGCTCGACGCTGGGCATGGTGGCCGCCGACGCGTTGGCCATCCTGGTCGGCCGGCTGCTCGGCCGGCACCTGCCGGAGCGGACCATCCGGTACGGCGCGGCGGTGCTCTTCGCCATCTGCGGCCTGTGGCTGATCCTGGAGGCGGTGCGCGAGCTGTCCTGACCGTCGACTAGCCGGGGTGCGGGCGGGTAACGCCACCCGGTGAGCCTGGACGAGCTGTTGCGCCACGGCGACGCGGTCGTGGTGGGGGTCGTGGAGACCATCGGCGCGACCGTCATCGTCGTCGGCGCGCTCTGGGCGGCGCTGCGGTTCGTGGTCGAGGGGCTGCGGCACCGCAGCGCCGCCGTGTTCACCCCGATCCGGCTCTCCCTCGGCCGGTTCCTCACCCTCGGCCTGGAGTTCCAGCTGGCGGCGGACATCCTGCGGACCGCGGTGTCGCCGACCTTCGCCCAGCTCGGTCAGCTGGCGGCGATCGCCACCATCCGGACCGCGCTGAACGTCGTCCTGCGCCGGGAGATCGCCCGGGAGAAGCGGCAGGTGGACGCCGGTGACCGGGCGCACCCCGAGCGGCAGCCGGTCCCGGCCGGGGACGGTGGCGGGCCGTCCCGATGACCGGGGTCGCGGTGCTGCTCGCCACCGGGGTGAGTGCGCTCGCCCTCGGCGTCGGCGCGGTGGCGCTGCTGACCACCCGGTCCTGGCGGACCGCCCTGCGGGTCCTGCTCGACCTGCTGGTCGCCGCGGGCCTGCTCCGGCTGGCCGGCGGCCGGAGCTGGTCGGCGCTGGCGACGGCGGCGGCGGTCGTGGTGCTGCGTCACCTGCTGGGGGCCGGGCTGAACGCGGCGGCGTCCACCGCGCCCCCACCCAGCGCGCCGCCGACTACCGACCCCCGGACGTGGGTAAGCCGAGCACACCCCCACCGGGGGCCAGCAGGGCACGAACCGAACGTGACGGGAAGGATTCCCCTATGAGCCGGCACGACGAGCCGAACGAGTACGGTTTCGCGGGCGGGGCCACCGCGCCGCAGCCCCCACCCGGTGGCCGCCCCGACGAGCAGGACCGGGCCGAGGCGGTCGCGGTGCCGGGTGACGACCTGACCGGGTCGGTCACCGAGGCGCTGGAGGAGACCGAACCGGACGGGCGGGACGACGACGCGGGCCGGCACCGCTGAGCGCCCACCACCGTCCGCCCGGCGGCACGCCGGGCGGACGGTGGGTTCAGCGTGGTGACGGCAGGGTGGACAGCCGGGCGGTGTCGTCGACCCGGACGAGGCGGTCGTCGCAGCAGGCCGCGAGCCGTTTGACCAGCTCTTCCGGCTCGCCGTACGGGTCGAGCCCGGCCAGGTCCGCCGGGTCCAGCGCGGGGACCCGGACGTGGGAGATGAGCGGGTGCAGCGGCCGGCTGTCGATCTCGTCGACGCCGAACAGGTCCTCGTGCAGCTTCTCCCCGGGGCGCAGGCCGGTGTAGACGATCTCGGGCGGCTGGGCCGCCTCGGCCGCCAGCCGCTGGGCCACCTCGGCGATGCGTACCGGCTCGCCCATGTCCAGCACCAGCGCCTCCCCGCCCCGGCCGACGACGGCGGCCTGGAGCACCAGGTGCACCGCCTCCTGCACGGTCATGAAGTACCGGGTCACGTCCGGGTGGGTAACGGTGATCGGCAGCCCGGCCCGGACCTGGGCCTGGAACGCGGTGAGCACCGAACCCCGGCTGCTGAGCACGTTGCCGAAGCGGACGCTGAGGAACGCCCCGCCGTACCGCTCGGCGTAGTGCGCGGTCAGCCGCT
Source organism: Micromonospora humida (assembly GCF_016901255.1). Lineage (NCBI taxonomy): Bacteria > Bacillati > Actinomycetota > Actinomycetes > Micromonosporales > Micromonosporaceae > Micromonospora > Micromonospora humida. The sequence continues at coordinate 7,054 of NZ_JAFEUC010000001.1, read as the reverse complement.
CGGTGATCCGCTTGGAGTAGCCGAGGACGCTGATCGGGTTGGCCGCCTTGTCGGTGGAGATGTTCACGAACTCGGCGACGTCGCGGCACGCCTCCAGCACGTTGAGGGTGCCCTGGACGTTGGTCTTGACCGCCTCGCCCGGGTGCCGCTGCAACAGGGTGAGGTGTTTGAGGGCGGCGGCGTGGAAGACGATGTCGGGCCGCCGTTCGGCGATGATCCGGGCGATCCCGTCGGCGTCGCGGAGGTCGGCGAGGATCAGTTCCGGCCCGTCCAGCAGCGCCCGGCCGTGCAGGGACATCTGCAGCGCGTGCAGCGCCGACTCGTCCCGGTCGAGCATCATCAGCTCGCCGGGGTCGCAGCGGGCGATCTGCCGGCACAGCTCCGAGCCGATCGAGCCGCCCGCCCCGGTGACCAGCACCCGGCGTCCGGCGAGCCCGTTGCGCTCGACGGGTAGTTCGGCCACCCGCTGGGCCCGTCCGAGCAGGTCGGTGAGTTGCAGGTCGCGGACGGCGTGCGCGGTGACCGGGCGGTCCAGCAGCTCGCGTACGGGCGGCAGCACCTTGAACGCGGCGCCGGCCTGCAGGGTGCGGCTGCGGACGTCGCGCATCAGTTCGGCGTCCGAGCCGTTGATCGAGAAGATCACCGTGCCGGCCCGGGTGGCGCGGACGGCCTGGATCAGTTGCTCCCGGCCGCCGAGCACCCGGAGCCCGGCCACCCGCAGCCCCTGCCGTTCGGGGTCGTCGTCGAGCAGCCCCACTGGCAGGTAGCCGCTGGTCGGGTCGCCGAGCAGCACCCGGACGAGGCGTTCGCTGGCCGCGTCGACCCCGTAGATCAGGGTCCGGTCGGCCGAGCGGGCGGGCCGGGCGTCGCGGTCGCGTCGCCACCGGTAGGTGACCCGGCCGGTCCCCATCAGCAGCAACGCCACGGCGGCGCCGAGGATCGGCACGCTGGCCGGGATGGGTCGTTCGGCCATCGGCAGCAGCGCGGCCAGCGCCACGGCGGCGGCCAGCACGACCGTCCCGCCCAGGTCGCGGGCCTCGCCGACGCTGCCGACCGGGTGTCGGCCCCGGGCGGTGAACCGGACCTGTTCGAGCGCCGCGTGGATGACCGCGCACACGCCGGCGGCGCCGAGGGCCAGGGCGCACTGCCGGGGGGTGATGCCGAACTCGTACCGGGCCCAGGAGGCGACCAGGAAACCTGCGCACCAGGAGGCGGTGTCGAGCGTTAGCAAGGACAGGGCCTTCGCGCGTCGCGTGACCCAGTCGCGCCGCTGGCTGGGGTCGTCGTCGGGCCGGGGGTCTACGTGGTTCATTGGCGTCCTCTGCGTTTTGTTCCGTGATTGCGAGGATTCGGCACTGGCAAGCGGTTTGCATCGTATACGTTGTTTTTGCAACTTAAAGGGCTACTCGCTGCGTTTAGATACTCTCACGGCGTTATGGGAACCTAGGGAGACTTCGTGCTTTTTCACCAGCTGGCCGTTCCGCCGGAACGGAGGGCGTGATGGACGTCCGCACCTGCCTGCGCCTGGTCCGCCGACACTGGTGGATCGTCCTGGTCACGCTGATGCTGACGGTCGGCTCGGCGGCGCTGGTCACGGTCCGCACGGCGCCCCGTTACGTGGCCTCGGTGACCTTCTTCGTCACCGCCCCCAACCAGGGCGTGAGCAACGCCTACCAGGGCGAACTCTTCCTCCAGCAGCGGGTGAAGTCGTATGCCGACCTGCTGCGCAGCGACCGCCTGGCGCAGGCCGTGGTCGCCGACTCCGGCCTCGGCCTCACCGCCGACGACATCCAGCGCCGGGTCGCCACCTCCACCGAACCGGGCACCGTGCTGCTGCGGGCCAGCGTCACCGACACCGACCAGACCCGGGCCATGAAGGTCACCGAGGCCCTGTCGGCCAAGTTCGTCGAGCTGGTCAAGAAGATCGAGACCACGTCGGACGGCAAGGCCGGACCGACCCGGATCGAGGTGGTGGGCGGCCCCCGGGTCAGCGCCAGCCCGGTCTCCCCGCAGCCCAACCGCAACCTCGCCCTCGGCGTCCTGGTCGGGCTCCTGCTCGGCGTGGCGCTCGCCGTGCTGCGCGGCATGGTCGACGTACGGCTGCGTGACGCCGCCGGCCTGCAACGCGCCACCGGCAGCCCACTGCTCGGCGACATCCCGTTCGACCAGGCGGCCAAGTCGGCGCCGCTGATCGTCGGTGAGGCGGCGACGTCGGCCCGCGCGGAGGCGGTCCGCAAGCTGCGGACCAACCTGCGCTTCGTGGACGTGCACGAGCCGGCCCGGGTGATCGCGGTGACCAGCGCGTTGCAGGGGGAGGGGAAGACCACCCTGTCCTGCAACCTGGCGATCGCGCTGGCCGAGGCGGGCTGGCGGGTGCTGCTGGTCGACGCCGACCTGCGCCGCCCCAAGGTCGCCGACTATCTCGGCGTCGACGGCGGCGTCGGGCTCACCGACGTGCTCGTCGGCGACGTCCAGGTCGGTGACGTGGTGCAGCGCTGGGGCGACAAGTCCCTGCTGGTGCTGCCCAGCGGCTCGACCCCGCCGAACCCGAGCGAGCTGCTGGGGTCCAAGTCGATGGCCGACCTGCTCCTGTCGCTGCGCGAGTCCGCCGACATCGTGGTGATCGACACCGCGCCCCTGCTGGCCGTCACCGACGGCGTGGTGGTGGCCGTGCAGGCCGACGGCGCGTTGCTGGTCACCCAGCAGGGGCGTACCTCGCGCGCCCAGGCCGCCGCGGCGGCCCGGTCCCTGCACTCCGTGTCGGTGCGGCTGCTCGGGTGTGTGCTCAACATGGCCAAGGTGGCCCGCGCGGACGCCTACCAGTACGAGGCGTACCGGATCGCCACCGCGTCGCCGGCGTCGGTGCCGGCCGACCGCGCCACCGCCGCCCACCGCGACGACCAGGGGCTGCACCCGGCCAGCGACCGGACGCAGGAACTCACCCGGCTGCCGCGATGAGTGCCGCCGCGGGTCCGTCCGTCCGTCCCGCCCTGCCCGCCACGGGCGGGGCGGCGACGGCGGCCCGCGGGTCGGGGGCGGCGGTGCGCCGTCGCCCCCCGGCCCTCGACCGCGTCGGTCGACGACCCGCCGACGGTACGCGGAGGGGAGCGCGGCGATGAGGGTGGGAATCCTGTCGTACCACTTCCCGCCGGAACCGGCGTTCATCCCCGGCAGCCTCGCCGAGGAACTGGCCCGGCGCGGACACGAGGTGCGGGTGCTGACCGGTTTCCCGGACTATCCCGGCGGCCACGTCTATCCCGGGTGGCGGCAGCGCTGGCGGCACGTGACCCACAGCGAGCGGTTGACCGTACGCCGGGTGCCCCGCTACGCGGGCGGCGACGCCTCGCCCACCGCCCGGATGGCCGGCTACCTCTCCTTCGCCGGCAGCGCGGCGCTCGCCGGACGACGGTACCTGGCCGGCGTCGACGTGCTCTACGTCTTCCAGTTCCCCGCGACCAGCTTCGCCGCCGCCGGGCTGCTGCGGCTGCTCGGCCGGGTGCCCACCGTGCTGCACGTGCAGGATCTCTGGACCGGGGAGGTCGCGACCGATCCGCAGCGGCCCGGCCGGATCACCACCACCATGCGCCGGGTCCTGCGGGCGGCCGACGCGGTGGCGGTCACCGCCCCCTCGATGCGGGACCTGGTGCTCGCCGACGGGGTCGCCGGGGACCGGGTGCGTACCGTGCCCAACTGGACCGACGAGCGGATCTTCCAACCGGTGCGCGCCGGCCGGGCCGCCCAGGCGCTGGTCCGTGGGGACGCGCGCTGCGTCGTCATGCACGCCGGCACGATCGGCGAACGGCAGGGCCTGGAGACGGCGGTCCGGGCGGCCGCGGCGCTGCACGACCGGATGGATCTGGTGCTGGTCGGCTCCGGGGCGCAGGAGCGGCGGGTGCGGGGCCTGGCCGGCGAACTCGGGGCCGGCAACGTGCGGTTCCTCGACCGGCGGTCGCCGGGGGAGATGCCCGAGCTGTACGCCGCCGCCGACTACCAGCTGGTGACCCTGCGGGATCTGCCGGAACTGAACGGGACGGTGCCGAGCAAGGTGCAGTCCGCGCTGGCCTGTGCCGCCCCGCTGGTGGCCTCGGCCGGGGGCGACACCGCGGCACTGGTGGAGCGGGCCCGGGCCGGCCTGTCCTGCCCGCCCGAGGACTGGGCCGCGCTGGCCGACCGGTTCTGGCTGGCCAGCACGATCCCACCGCCCGCGCGGGCGGAGATGGGGCGGCGGGGGCGGGAGACCTACCTGCGGGAGATGTCGCTGCGGGCCGGGGTGGACCGGATCGAGTCGCTGCTGCGGGACGTGGCGTCCCCCCGGGTGCCCACCGGGCAATCCCGCGCGAACTAATCCAAGTACGAAAATTCGGTAACAGCCTGACAGTGGTATTTGTCGTGCTACAAAGCTCATGAACGGTCATATCGCCCGAAAGGGAGAGCGGAGCAGCGGGTGGCGGAGAGCGGTAGGTCGCGCAGCGGCCGACGGAGACTGCGGCGGCGGACCCGGCGACGGGTCCGTCGGGCCCTGCTGGTCTGCCTGGTCGTCGGGTCGGTGCTGTTCGGTGCCGCCGGCTGGGTGGGGTTCCGTGGCTGGCAGGCGCGCGCCCACCTGGTCAACGCCGCCGGGCTCGCCCGGGAGCTGAGCACCCAGGTGCTCGGCGGCGACCTCGACCGGGCCCAGCGCACCCTGGCGGCGTTGCAGGAGCAGGCCGGGGCCGCCCGGACCGCCACCGGGGACCCCGGGTGGGCGCTCGCCCGGCACGCCCCGTACGCCGGGGACGACGTCGCGGCCGTCCGGACCATCGCGGTGGCCATCGACGACCTGGCCCGGGAGGCGTTCCCGGCGCTGCTGCGCACCGACCTGACCACGCTGGTGCCGACCGAGGGACGGCTGGACCTGGCCCGACTGCGGGCCGCCTCGGCGGACCTGACCGCCGCCGACGCCGCGGTGCGCAGATCCCGGGCCGGCCTCGACGCGGTACCCGCCGAGGACCTGGTCAGCCAGCTCGGTACGGCGTTGACCGAGCTGCGGGCGGAGATCGACCGGCTGGCCGGGCTGACCGGAGCGGCCGACCGGGGTGCCCGGGTGCTGCCCGCCCTGCTCGGCGCGGACGGACCACGCAGCTACCTGCTGCTCTCGCAGAACCTCGCCGAGCTGCGCGCGACCGGCGGCATGTTCGGCGCGTACGCGGTGATCCACGCCGACGACGGGCGGATCCGGATGCGCGAGCAGGGCACCAGCGCCCAGTTCGGGCGGTTCACCCCGGCGCTGCGGGTGGACGAGGAGGTGCGTCGGCTCTACACCGACCTGCCGGGCATCTACCCGGCCGACGTCAACCTGAGCCCGAACTTCCCCGCCGCGGCGAAGCTCTACCGGGAGATGTACCGGCGGCACAGCGGGGTGACCGTCGACGGGGTGCTGACCGTCGACCCGGTGATGCTGTCCTACCTGCTCCAGGCCACCGGCCCGGTGCAGGTGCCCGGCGACGCCACCCTGGTCAGCAATCAGGTGGTGCGCACCCTGCTCAGCGACGCCTACCAGGGCCGCGACGACACCGGGCAGGACGCCTTCTTCGCCGCCTCGGCCTCCGCCGTGTTCGACGCCTTCCTCACGAAGAAGGTCAACCCAAGAGTGCTTTTGTCGGCTTTGGACCGCTCCATCACGGAAAGACGGATACTGTTCTGGAGTGCCCGATCCACGGAACAGCGGACGTTCGCCGACACCCGGCTCGCCGGTGCGCTCCCCGAACAGGAGGCCACGCCGACCGTCGGGGTCTTCCTCAACGATGGCAGCGGCGCGAAGCTCGGCTACTACCTACGGCCGACGGCGACCCTCACCACCGGCGACTGCGCCGACGAGGGGCGGCGGCAGCTCAAGCTGCGCTTCACCCTGCACTCCTCGGCCCCCGACTCGGGTCTGGCCAAGTCGGTGCTCGGACTCGGCATGGCCGGCGACCCGTACACGGCCCGGACCCTGATCTCCGTCTACAGCCCGGCGGGCGGCACGGTGCTCAGCGCCCGGGTCGACGGAAAACCGACCCCGCTGGGCAGCGGGATCGAACGTCGCCGACAGGTGGTCATCGCCACCGTGGACGTCGCTCCCGGCGCCACCCGGACCCTCGACGTGGACCTGCTGACCGGCAGGAACACCACCGGCACCGCCGAACTCTGGCACACACCGACCGCCACCCCATGGACCACCCAAGTAGTTCCCGCACCTAGCTGCAAACAGTAGGAGGAGACCATCATGCGGCTATCCCGCATTCTCATGGCGCTGACGGTCGGTCTGGCCATCGTGGCCGTGCCGACCGCCGCGGGGGCTGCTCAGCCGCAGCCACCCGCCGACAGCACGCCGCAGCCGCCACCGTACCCGCCCGTCACGCCCTCGCTGACGGCCAACCCGACGACCATCTTCCTCGGCGAGACGGTGGTGCTCACCGGCACCGGCTTCGGGCCGAACGAGATCGTCGACATCGACGTCACCGTGGCGCCCCTCGCCGCGGCCGTGCCCGGGCAGGCGCCGGCCCGACGCAGCGACGGCACCACCGTCGCCATGGTGAAGGTGGACTACTCGCAGCCGCAGCCCGCGCCGCGGCACTTCACGGCGCAGACGGACGCGAACGGCAACTTCACCGTGAGCTACCGGCCGAGCGACGTCGGGCGAATCACCTTCACGGCGACCGGGCGCACCTCGGGGCGTACGGCCAGCACGACGATCACCGTGCTGCCGAAGAAGAAGCCGCACCCGCACCTGCCGGTGACCGGTGACAACCTGAGCACGCCGCTGAAGGTCGGTGGCGGGCTGGTCGGCGCCGGTGTGGTGCTGATGCTCACCGCGTTCGGCTGGCGGCGTCGCCACCGGTTCGGCATGACCCGCTGACCCGGAACACCTGCGGTACCCCGGTGCCCGTCGGACCTTGCGGTCCGGCGGGCACCGCTCGTGTTTTGACCGTTGTGTGGGCAGGGTGGTCTGGCGGTGTGGTGTGGGTGTTCGTGGTGGTGTGGGGGTGGGGTGTTATTTGCCCTTGTGGATGGCGTTGCGGCGGATGACGGGGTAGCG